>CAWHFH010000010.1:0-165747 GCA_963828455.1 uncultured Acidimicrobiaceae bacterium
GGCGGTCTTCTTGGTGAACTTTCGAGATGTCCATTGCGTGCGCCTCCCGGTCCTGAATAAATGTCCCCCCACCTATGTAGAGCCGCTCAGCGAGCCCGTTTCGGACAACGACGAGGTCGAGCGGTGCCATCATCCGGAGTCAGGAGTACGGGCCCTTGGCCTCGCCGTCCACGCAAGCCCCGTGCATGAAGCAAATGGGGCGGCCAACAGGTGAAACATTGCGCAGACGCGACACAACGCCCCACAGTGTCGAGGAACTAACTGGGACAGGCAGGCACAGGGGGGACCAAGCAGGACAGCTACGAAGGCCTTTGTCCGCGCCCCAGACGACTACCGACACGACACAGCTAGACATCCCCATAGCGCCTCCATCGTCAATCCCACAGCGAAGAATTCAGCCCGATGTCGAAAGGTCAAGCAACAATGGGCCCGAAATCTCAGGCATCAGGTGGACTTTCACACGAGAGCCGATCCCTGTTGTGACAATTCTTCTCTACTGAATCAAGCCGCAGGACCGTCGGCGGCAGCTTCGCCGCCGCCGACGGTCGGCGAACGCCCTCCAAGTTGTCTAATGCACAGTCGAGGGTCGAGGTCGGCCGGGTGCGTCTTTGAAGGGGTTATAGATCACGCGCAACGGGCTAAAAAGACAGGCAGGAATTTGGACCTACGGGAGGCGGACCGCCAGGACGTGGCACGGGAGGGCCAACCCCGGTGTCAGGCGACGCTGATGGGCAGCATGCTGTCACCGCGGACGGTGCTGGTGAATAGCAGGACTGCGTCGCCGAGGTCGACCTCCCACGTCGGGTAGCGGCGGAGCGTCTCCTCAATGGCGATCCTTCCCTCCAACCGTGCCAGGGCGGCGCCGATGCACAGATGCACGCCATACCCGAAGGACATGTGGCGGTCGATCTTGCGGTGGATGTCGAAGCGATCGGGATCGGTGTAGGCCCGCTCGTCGCGGCCGGCCGACCCCGTCAGCAGCAACACCTTGGAATCGGCAGGAATCAACGTACCGTGGAGTTCAACGTCCTGCGTCGTCCAGCGTCCGTTAACCGGTGAGGGCGCCTCGTAACGGAGCAGTTCTTCCACCGTGTTGGGGATCAGCGAGAAATCCTCCACCAGTTCCGCCCGCTGGTCGGGGTGGGCGGCCAGCTCGACGCCGGCCCATCCGACGAGGCGGGCAACGGTCTCGGTGCCTGCGGCCACCAGCAGCACGGCGAAATTGACCGTTTCTTCGGGCGTGAGGCGACGGGATCGGTTCTTCTCCACGATCTCAGCCTGGACGAGGTCGGTCATCAGGTCGTCGCACGGGCGCACCCGGCGTTCTTCGAGCTGCTGGCTGATGTAGGTGTACAACTCGGCCCCGGCCATGGCGGAGATGTCGTTGTTCATTCCCATCTGCTCGTCGATGAAGAACATCTGGTCGATGGTATGGCGGACGGCCTCGCGGTCGGACTCGGGCACGCCGAGGAAGGTGGCGATCACGTTTGCCGGCAGCAGGGCGCGAAAGTCCTGCACGTAGTCGAACGTCGAGCGATCGCGAGTGGCGTCGAGGAGACGGCTGCACAGCGCCCGGATGTCCTCTTCCATCTCGGTGATTCGCCACGGGGTGAATGCCCTGTTCACCAGGCGCCGGAGTAGGGTGTGCTCGGCAGGTCGGTGAAGATCGTCATGCCCGGCATGCCCTGGAGATCTCGGCTCATCATCTCGAGGACGGTGGAGTGGGCGGAGCTGAAGGTCTTCGGATCACGGCTGGCCGCGTCGACGTCCGCGTACCGGCTAGCACGTAGAAGTCGTGGCGACCGTTGTAGTAGACGGGTGCGTCGTCGCGGAGGCGCTTCCATACGGGGTGCGGGTCGACCCGCAATGACTTGTCGAAAGGATCCCAGTACAGCTCATCCGTCATGTCGCAGTCGCTCCTGTCGCATTCATGGCCATACCCCGTTGTTGCTGGGAGGAATGGAAGTGGACCGACGGATCTAGTCGACAACGAGCTCTGTGGTTGTACGTCCGTGATCCTCAACTTGGGCGCCGCATTCCGGCAGGCTCGACTCGTCCGGACCCAACGGCGGCCCTCCCAGGTGATGACCGGACCCGTAGGATGTTCAACCTCCAGCCGAACGATGCCGTCGGACTCCTCCGATCCCCTCCGGCGCATGTCGAAGAGGCCCCAGCCCACCTCACCCAGCCCGGCGCGCTCGACCGCTTGGATCCGCGGCGAACCGAGACCGGCACAGCCCCGATACCGACTGACGCGTCCCGAATCTCGCGCGTGCCGTGCCACAACGCTGCGGAGCAGCGCGGTGTCGGCGAATGCCCAACCCGTTCCCTCGGGAACACCAACACCGTGGGAGCAAATCGATGTCCCCCGGTGTGACTCGTTCGCCAGATCCGTGTTGCGGTGCCCAAGAACGCTTCGGGTCGGAGAGGAGCCCGAGCGCCATTCGGTGCCCGAGCGCCCCACAACACCGGGTCTCGTCGGCCGTGCGTGCACACCAACACGTCAGATATCGTCGGCCCTGCATACGGGGACTCGTCGCCCTCGAGAAGCTGCCATGCGGCGTCGACCGCCTCCCTCGCGTCGACGGTCACCTCGCTGCGCCGGAAGCCGGCAAAGAGACCGTCGCACCCACCTGATAGAAGACGATTGTACGACGAGACGACGCGGTGTCCTTGGGAACGAGTCCTTGGAAGCGGCATCCGGAGGCGTGCAGTTTCGACCGCAGCTCCGCCGGAAGAGCCTCGTTCAGAATCCTTGGGCCAAGGAAGCGGCCATTCCACCAGTAGGAACGAGCGATAGCTTCCGATCGTCCCGACGGGATCGGCATCTTGCTCCTTACTCCAGGGCCGTCCACGAGCGAACCGTTGATTGGGATCGAGTACTCAACTCGGATGTCTCTGGTCTTGACCAAGTCGGATGGCCCAGGTGTCCGACCAGATACCGGCTTGCTACGCCGAAGAGAGGCGGTCGTTCCACCGGCCTGCCTGCCACCCCGCCGGTTCGGCTCCGCTGCGAGAGAGTGCCCAGTTGCCCGGCCCTGCCAATACGACCACGCCTGCGCCGCCGCCAACGGCCAATCGGCGGACCCATCGGGGCGAGCAGAGGTGGGCTTGCGGGGTCTGCTGAGGTGTGCAGCATGGGTGCCGAGACACCGTGGTGAGTTGCCGCGGCCGGGCCCTTGTCAGGCCCATTTCGGTCATCTGTACCAGCTCGTCGGTTGGTCATTCACCGCTCCCAGGTGAGTCGGGCGACGTCGTCACCCGAAGACAAACGCAGTTGGCGGCACGTAGCTGGAGCAGCAACTCGGCGACGGTGATCAGTCGTAGCGGGCCGAGGCGAACGGCTCGAACGCGACGGGGTCGACGGGGCCGACGAGCTGCGGGTCGGTCGTGGCCCGGCGGGTTGTCCAGGTAGACCGATACCAACTCTTCCACTGGCAGGTCGGCCACCGGGGCCGAGGCCAGGTCCCGGAGCACGACCTTGGCGTCGACCTCCTCAAGGGTCACGGGCGTCCGGGTCTGATTGCACTGCACCAGCAGCACGTCACCGTCGAAGCCGCGGCCCGACACGGCGGGCATGAATTTGAACCAGAACTGGCAGCGTCTCGGAAGGCTCGGGTAGGGGGGCCGGCCCGGTCACCACGCCCACCACCTCGGCGAAGGTGACGCCCACGCCTGGTCATCGACGCCCGCACGTCGTTTCCGGTCCGCTCGACTGTGATCTCTGCGAGCTTCTTCGGCCCGCCGTGGCGCTCCCTCGAGACGGCGATGGCGCTCTCGGGTCGAATCGGGATAGAAGCGGATACTCCCCGGCTTGACCATTCTAGGTCGCGTCGAGCGCGAACCAGCCGACGTGTTCCTGCCAAGTGATCCCGCCGCCGAAGTCGAGATCGATGTCGGTGAAGCGGAGGTGCACTTTAGCGTCCTCGGCGACCAACAGAGGCGGCGGCACCACGGCCACGGCGAGATCGGGCGCGGTGTGGTCGACCACCTCCAACGAGGCGATGGGCGGCAGCTCGACACCGCCGGAGTGTGGCTCGGTGGGTTCGGCGACCCAACGATTCTGAACGGGAGACCCCATTAGAGCTCCACCTCCTTGCTATAGAACTGCTTGGACCAGTTGCGGTGGGCGATGATCCCGGCCTCGCTCTTGGTGAGCACCGGGAGTGGTCGGTAGATCTTGTTCTCCCAGATGGGAATGTCTTGGGTGACGCCGCCGCTGAACTCGTCGGCGAAGAACTCGACGCTCGTCCGGGGCGACATCGGCGGGCACCGAGAAGAACCAGCGCACGTGCACGTTCTCGTTGTCGATCGGGGTGTGCCGACAGAGAAACAGTGAGCACGCCCGGGCATCCGGAGCACTCCGAGGCCCAACCCGAAGGTCTCGCGTACGAGGCCCGGGTTCTTGACCGACTTGTAGGTGCCCTCGATCATCTCTTCGCCTCGGGGATGGACGAGGTGCCGTGCACGTACTGGAAGTGGGCGAAGTCGTGGTTGTTCTCGGCCATCTCCTGGCAGCGACGTGGCGACGCGCGAACTCCCGCATGAGCGGGGCGGTCCAGGCCGGCGTCGTCGAACTCGGGCGACGACCGGCAGCTCGTAGAACGGATCGCCCGCGTTCAGGTGGTGCCAGGCCCAGATGGCCCCGCCCCGCTCGATAGGTCGGATAGGGCGCGTACTCGCGGCCTTCGGCGGGATGCGGTCGACCTGGCGCCGTAGGGGATCTCGTCGCAGCGCCGCTCGCGACCCTTCGAAACGCCAGCCGTGGAAGGGGCAGCGGATGCAGTCGCCCTCCACCTTGCCGCCGACGGCCAGGTGGGCGCCGAGGTGGGGGCAGTAGGCGTCGAGGAGGTGCGGCGCGCCGTTGTCGCCCGCGGAACAGCACGAGATCCTCGGCCGAAGTAGTACAGCGGCAGACGACGACCCGGCGGCCAATCGTCTGCCATCGCGACGATGAACCAGCCGTTCGGTATCGGGAAGGGGAAGCGGTCTGCTGACCGTGCGCACCCGTCACCCGGGGGGTGGCGGCATCGAGCAGCGAGCGGATCGCGCGGCATGGGGAGACCGACACCGTTCCACGCACCGTCGATGCCGCGGGGCC
Organism: uncultured Acidimicrobiaceae bacterium; assembly: GCA_963828455.1. Taxonomy (GTDB): domain Bacteria; phylum Actinomycetota; class Acidimicrobiia; order Acidimicrobiales; family RAAP-2; genus Bog-473. Next base: position 5,102 of record CAWHFH010000010.1, read on the forward strand.
TCGTAGTCCGATGACGATGACTCTTCAGGCGCTCACGCTCCGTGCACCTCCTCGACGGGTCGGACCGATCCGGACACCGTGTCGGCCAGCTTGACCGACGTCGAACCGGTAGACCTCGGCGGCGGTGAGCGCCGAGGATCTGCGCCGTCTCGTCCTGCGGCACATCGTGGAACACGTCGTGGATGGACAGTACGCGTGTGTGGCCAGGTGCCTTCGGGATGCGGGAAGTCGTTTCCCCACAGGAGGGTGCGCACGCCGACCCGGCCCGGGTGGTGATCTCGTGCGCACGGCGTCGAGGCGCCGAGGAACACATTGGTGCCCGAGGTACTCGCTGGGTTTGCGCTCGGTGGAGTCCCGGAACAGGTTGCCGAACTTGCGGGTGTTGTGCCCACCGACCCATTTCTCGTCCATGCGCTCTACGAGTCTGGTAGCCACCACGCCCCGTTCTCGGTGACGGCGAAGCGCAGCTCGGGTGACGGTCGAATACCCCAGCCCAGATCAGGATCCACAGTGGTCGGGCGGCCCACCACCAGGCCTCGGTGGCGAAGATTGGCACCAGGCCCGGTCCCGGCAGAATGTCTCTCGACGAGCCCCGCCGAATGGATGTGTCACCACCAGGTCCAGATCTTCGGCCGCCTACCAGACCGGCTCGTAGACCGGGTCGTGGTAGGCGGCTTGTCGCCCCACAAGGTTGGGATCATCACGGCCCGCAGCCCAGCGGCCGCAACCCGACCCATCTCGGCCACACGGCCTCGGGGACATCGTGGAGGATCGGGACCACGGCCACACCACACGACGCTCGGGGCTTTGACTGCACAGCTCGGCCGGCCACCGATTGTGCGCCCGGGCCCCTGCCATCACCAGCCGGCCGTCAGCTCACCGGAGCTCTGCAGGCCGGAGCTGAACGGTGCCGACGCCCCACCTCCGAGCACGTCGGCGTCAGGGAAGATCACCTCGCCGGCGATTCCCTCCCCGTCCAGCTCGGCGTTGCGCGTCGCCGGGTCGTACGGAGGCAAGTGCCCCGCCGTCGCCGCTCTCCTCTTCCCAATCGTCCGGAACTTCTCCTGCTCGGCCGAGGCCGATTCGAGGATCAGGGACCGTTGCGCCAGGGATGCCTCGAGATCCTTGTCGAAGGCTGCCCGGTGACGCGGATCGACGTAGTCGCGGTAGGCCTCGCTGGGCGGTCCGGCGTGGGTGTCGGACGAGATGACGAGATAGTTGTCAACCATGGTGGTCAGTTCCTTTCAGATTCCGGCCTGATGTAGGTAGGGCTCCTGCCGGGCGATGATCGCCTCGGCCCACGCGCGGACTTCTTCGTCCATGAACCCGTCGGGGAGCAGCCAAAAGCGGTCGGCTAGAATCCCCTCGAGCCACCCAGGAGGCCACCTCGGCCAGTGGCATCACGGGGATCTCCTGTCCCTGCTGAGGCCATCATCTCCTTGAAGGTTTCCGCCGTCATTCCTGGCCGGCTACCGCGGCCGCTCTCGCTCCAGTTGGGATGGCCGATTGCGATCGGCAGTCCACAGGCCGGTCAGAAGCAAACCCCCAGCCGGCAGGAGAACTGAGGCGCTGATCTTTGATCCGAGGGATTTCAGCTGACGGTGAAGGCACTCCGTGAGCGTCACCACGGCTGCTTGGACGACGCGTAGACACCGGCGCTCACCATGGCGACGAGGCCACCGTCGGGCGAGGACGTGTTCACGACGTGACCGTCCTCCCCGTGCTCGACCATGTGTGGGAGAAAGGCGTGGACCCCGTTGGCGACGCCGAAGACATTGACCGAGAATGTCCAGCGCCAGTCGTTCGGCGTGTTGAGCCACAGCTGCGGCTCGGCGGGCGGACCCACGCCGGCGTTATTGCACAGTACGTGGACGTTCCCGAACCGTTCGATCGCTCGATCCCGCAGGCTTTCGACCGACGACACGTCCGTGACGTCGGTGGGGACGCCGAGCACCTGGGCGCCTTGAGCGCTCAGCTCCCTTGTGACGACCTCAAGCGCCTCCGGTTCGATATCGGCGAGTACGACCTGCATGTCTTCCGCGACGAACCGCTCGACGATTGCCCGACCGATCCCGCTGGCTGCCCCAGTGACGACCGCCGTCTTGTTCGCGAACTCCCGCATGCGTACCTCCGAAGTCACCCAACCTACCCACTTCTCATGTTAGAATATGATAACTATGTCTGATAAGTCGATGCTTCGCAAGAGGCCAGGTAGGCCCCCACGTGTCACGACGATCGAGATCGCCGAAGCGGCACTCGACCTGGGCCTCGAGAACGCCACCATCCGCAACGTGGCCGAACGCCTGGGTATGAGCGTCCCCGGCCTGTACCACCACGTTCGGACTCGCGAGGACCTCTTGGCGATCGCCGCCGCCCACAGCCTCGGTGCCGCGGAACTCCCCCCTCATGAAGGTTTAGATCTCGATGAGTGGCTGACCAATATCCCGCGCTTCGTGTTCGACGCCCTCGTTGCCGGCCCGAGGTGATCGGACAGATCATCGCCGGGACGGTCAACACGGTGCGTATGGCACAGCACTTGGAGCGCTTCCTCCAAGTCCTCTCCGATCATGGGCGGTCGCTGCAGCAGGCTTACGACACGTACAGGGTGCTGAACGCGACCATCGTCGGCGCCGCCGCGGCAGAGATCGCGGTCCGAGCCGCTGACGAGGCCGGCCACCCGAGCGCCGAGGACCTCCGTCGGCCGCGCGGCTCTGGGGCCCGACAAGGCACCGCTGATGAGCGAGCTGACGCGGGGCAGCTACCGCGAGCCCCAGCCGTTTATTGCAGTCGAAGCGGCCATCGCGATGGTCACCAGAGGCGATCCTACGGTTGCCTGACCAGTAACAGGCCAGGGTGTTCAGCGGGCGTTGCTGACCAACGCACTTCCTCCCTGTTGGGGTCCCGATAGTCGGCACTAGTGCCCCTGATGAGCTTTGAGAGCACTTACGCCAGCCATCATCACCCACTTGCGCGCAACGTTTGCGGCTGGAGGCCGCGACGGATACGAGATTGAGAAGGCGGCCTCGACGGCGCCGCCATATGCAAACTCGGTCACCCGCTGCTTCGCGTGATCAAGGGCGCGAATGCCGGCCCTCGGCGATCTTCTCAACCGCCGGAGCGATCCAGCGTCGTAGGTACCGGCGAAGCTCCGACTTCGTGTAGGGAGGTTCAGGTGGGTCGATGAGCATGGAGGCGATCAGGCGCAGCATGAGGTGGATGAGCTCGTCGATGTCTTGCTGAGAAAAGCCGTGCGCATCCCAGTCGATTGACGAAAGGCGGAAGACCCGGCGCGTCATGTCGACTGCCACCGGCGAGGTGAACCCGCGAGCGAATGGTTCGGAACGCCCGGCGGCGAGCAAGAGGGTGAGGTGGTGCCGGGAAGGCAGCCACTCGATGGGAATGGCGATTCCTTCGACGATCCATTCGGCCGGGTCGGTGATCTCGTGGAGATGGGCCTGCATTTGGTCCGAGAACTCCTGCATCACGAACTGACCCACGGCAGAGAGCAGCTCGTCGGTGCTCGGGAAGTACCGATACACCGTCGGGCGGCTGACCCCGAGCTCGTTGGCGACCTCCGACAAGGAGAACGCGCTCGGACCAAGGCGGTCAACGCAACGCGTGGCCGCTTCGACGATGCGGTCTCTTGCCTCTTGATCGTCCCTTGGGGGGGAGCCAGCCCAACCGCGACGCCGCATGGCGTCACTATATTACAGATTGACAGTCATATGTAGAATTGTAAGATACTTATCCGGCCACGGGTACACGACACGGGTAAAGACCCGGACATGATGAGTGCCGGATGGAGACGAGGAGACCGAGGACCCGATTGGCATCTGAAACCACCCACCTCCTCGGATCACAGCCTCTCGAATCCGCGGTCGAACCCATCGAGGGAGACGGCACCGTGAGCACGCCTGTCCTTGAGGAACTCGGCTTCTACGCACTTGCGGGCCAACCGGCTTCGTCCCGAGCGATCGTCCAGGAGGTCGGTGACGGTGAAGCGATGGGACTCGGCACCGCCTTCATCTCCGAGCGCTACGACCGCAAGGAAGCCGCCACCCTCTGTGGCGCCGCCGGAGCAGTCAGCGAGCGGATCACGATCGAGACGGCAGCGACGAACCACAACACCCGCCATCCAATGGTGACCGCCGGCTTTGCCCGGACCATGCAGAGCCTCACCGGCGGCCGCTTCGTTCTCGGGATCGGCCGCGGCGTCCCACTTGCCCAAGATGCGTATGGCATTCCCCGCATCACCACCGCACAGCTAGAGGACTTCGCCGGTCTCATGCGCCGACTGTTCCGCGGCGAGACCATCATCGGCCATGACGGCCCGGCGGGGTCGTGGCCCGTCCTCTTCCTCGACGACCGACCTCGACGAGTACCTCCCCATGGGCATCGTCGCCTTCGGACCCGAGACCTTGAAGCTCGGCGGCCGTTGCTTCGACCAGGTGGTGCTCCACACGTACTTCACCGACGAAACCACGGCTCGGTGCGTGCGGACCGTCAAGGACGCGGCCGCGAATGCCGGCCGCGATCCCGCCTCGGTCAAGGTGTGGTCTTGCTTCGCCACGATCGGCGACCACATCCCCGAAGACCGGCGGCTCATGAAGACGGTCGGGCGCCTTGCGACGTACCTCCAGGCCTACGGCGAGCTCCTCGTTCGGACCAATGGTTGGGATCTCGATGTGCTCATCCGGTTCCTCGCCGATCCGGTCGTGCAGAGCAGCCGCGGCCTCGATGTCGTCGGCACGAAGGAACAACTCGAACACGTCGCCACATTGATCCCCGAAGAGTGGCTCGCCTCCGCCGCAACCGGCAGCCCGGAGCAGTGCGTGGCCGCCATCCGCAACCAGTTCGATCTCGGCTGCGACGGAGTCATCATGCACGGGGCGACGCCCGAAGAACTGGCGCCGATAGTGGCTGCGTACCGGGCATCCGGTCGAGTCTCCGGACCAGAGCCGTGCTGATCCCTGCGGGTGGGAAGTGATGGAATCAGGTGGTTGACCATCCCGACGACCTCTCGGCGCCATGGCTCTCCGAAGCGCTCCAGCTTCGGGTCATCCCCTTACCGTGTCCGACGTTCGATTCGAACGGGTTGGGTCTGGCCAGATGGGCACCACCTACCGGCTCGACCTGTCCTATGAGGGCCCGGAGGGGCCCCCGACCCTGATCGCCAAGTTGGCCGGCGAGGACGAGGAGCTGCGGGCTCTGGTCGCCCCGGGGTACGCCGCCGAGGTCGGCTTCTACTCGACGCTGGCTCCAGGTCTCGACGTTCGAACGCCGCGGTCCTGGTATGGCGCCATCACCCACGACCACACCCGCTTCACCCTGCTGCTCGAAGACATGTTCCCCGCCACGCCGGGTACCCAGGCCCGAGGGGTGCACCGTCGAGCAAGCTGCGGCATCACTGCGAACTCTGGTCGGATTGCACGTACCGCGGTGGGATGATCCGAAGCTGCGCGACATGGAATTCCTCATGCGCCCAGACCAGGACACGGCGGCGATGATGGCGCAGGTCATGTCGCAGGCCTGCGATGCATTCATCGAGCGGTACGCCGACGATTTGGCTCCCGAGGACGGGGAGACCCTGCATGCACGCGTGCACCGTGATCGAGCGGTGGCAGCTCACCGAGCCGGCGCCGTTCTCGGTCATACACGGGGACTATCGCCTCGACAATCTTCTCTTCGACCCGGTAACGGGCGAGGTGACGGCGGTCGACTGGCAGACCGCAGCTATCGGGCCGCCCTTGCGAGACGTTGCCTACTTCCTCGGCACGAGTATGCGAAGCGAAGACAGGGCAGCCCACGAGGAGTCGTTGGTCGGCGCCTACCACTCTGCCCTCCTGGAGCATGGCATCCGCACCTACAGCTTCGATCGAATGTTGGAACGACTACCGCATGGGACAGCTGCAGGGGCCGATGATGACCGTGATCGGATGCATCTACGCCGGTAGCCGAGCGCACCAAGCAATCGGACGCCATGTTCATCGCCATGGCTCGCCGTTCGTGCGCGGCCGTGAGGGATCTGGGATCGCTCGACCTCATCTGAGTTCGAACTCCGCGACAGGCACAGGAGGAATCGGGAACGAGTGCTTCGAGCAAGGAAAGCGTTGAGAGCCTCGGGGCCATCTTCGTGGATCCTGATGCCTACGCCGATCCGGCCTCGTGGCACGAAAAGGCGGCCCGCATCAGGGCGGAATCACCGATCCTACGAGTGACCTCCGAGGGATTTCCCTCGTTCTGGGCCGTTACCACCCATAACGATGTCTTGGAGATCGAACGTCATCCGGAGATATTCACCAACGCACCAGCTCCGGTCCTGACGCATCTCCCCCAACGGTTGGACCCAGGGCGCGCCCAGTCAAGACGCTGATCCAGATGGACGGGGAGGAGCACCGGTTGCACCGTGCCGTCGTCAACGACTGGTTCAAGCCCGGTGGCGTCAAGAAGTTGTCGAGACAGGTCGACCAGCTGGCCACCGAGTCCGTGGACCACATGTCCGGGTTGGGCGGACGGTGTGACTTCATGAATGACGTGGCTGTTCACTACTCCCTCCAGGTCATCATGGCCATCCTGGGTCTCCCCGAACATGACTACCCCCGGATGCTCAAGCTCACCCAGGAGTTGTTCGGCGCCGAGGACCCCGATATCGCCCGGGTTGGGGACGACCAGTCGATCGTGGAGGTGATCGTTGACTTCCTCCAGTACTTCTCCGGGCTCAATGCTGATCGCCGAGCTGATCCGAAAGATGACCTGGCGTCGGTGATCGCCGGAGCGCGTATCGGCAGGGAGACCCTGTCCGACATGGACACCTTTGGCTACTACCTGATCATTGCCACGGCTGGTCACGACACCACGTCGAACGTCATTGGCGGGGCGCTCTTGGCGCTGCTCGACCACCCGGACCAGCTCGAGCTCCTCCGGGCCGAGCCGGAGCTCATCCCCCAAGCAGCCGACGAGTTCATCCGTTACGTCACTCCCGTGAAACACTTCCTGCGGACCTGTAACCAACATTTCACTATCCGTGACGTGGCGTTCGATCCTGGTGACCTCGTGTTGCTTTCATTTGCCTCCGCCACACGCGACGAGACCATTTACAACGATGCGCAGCGGCTGGATGTTCAGCGGGCAAGTGATGCCAACCACCTCGGATTCGGGTTTGGCCGGCACTTCTGCCTCGGCGCCCATCTGGCCCGGATGGAGATCCGCTCGTTCTATCGGGAATTGCTAGGCCGGCTCGAACATATCGAGCTGACCGATGAGCCGACCTGGGTCCGAGCCAACTTCGTACAGGGCCCCAAGACGATCCCGATCGCTTACGAGCTTCAATGAGACCGCCGCGCTCGTTGCCTTCAACGCTGATCCTTCGGTGAGTTGTCGATCCTCTTGAACGCTCCGTCCGAATGTCGACGTTTGAACGAGAAAGGTAGGAATGTGCTCCAGATTAGAGAAGGTAGGGCCATGCCGTTCTGCGGTCCCGTCTAACATCGGCGACCATCGTGGTCGTGGTGGCACTCCTCGTCGCGGCCGGCCCTCCTGCAGCGGCATCGGAGGGATCGCTCAGGCCTTCGCTCGCAACGAACGGCGTCTGGCCGGGGGTGGGAAAGATCTGCGAACCGGGACCCGGGGGAGCATCGAGTCAACGTGGCGTGGGTGACAAGGCGATCCACATCGCTGTCTACACCGACGCGTCGAATACGGTTGAGCCCGGACTTCAGAAGGAGTTCGTACAAGCAGGCGAACGCCTTTGCCGACTCGGGCCAATGCATCGGGTGGAATCAACGGACGCCAGGTCATCGTGGACGACCGTGACGCGGCGCTCTTCAACGCCGCGGAAGGTGATGGCACAGGGCGTGCCAGAGCGACTTCATGGCAGTCGGCGGGGGCCTGGTGCTCTAGCGAAGGCCGTCCCCGTGAGAGAGCAATGTTCTCTGGGTCAGATCACGGGCTTCACGGTCTCTGACGCCGTGGACACGGCCTCGGATCAGGTCAACCCCAATAACATCAGCCTCAACCACATCCCGGCGGGCTGGTTCCTCGCACTCGCGAAGAAGTACCCACAAGCGGTGAAACGTGCTGGGATGGGGGGTCAGAATAGCAACGAAACCATCCTCGAACCCGAGCACAAGTGGGCTGACGCTCCCCAACAGCTCGGATGGACGATCGCAGAATTCCAGGAGCCGCCGCTCTCGGTGACCAATTCGGCCCCTATACGTGCAGCAGCTGCAAACCAAAGGCGTGCAGGCGGTGTGGCCAGCCTCCTCAACGCTCGTGCCGTACTTTCAGGCGATGACGACTCTCGCCTACCGTCCGGCCTTCGTCGCTCTGGACACCCAGGCCTACAATTCCGATACCCTCAAAGCACTGCAGGGGGTCGACGCCCCTCCGGTCTACGTCGAAACGAGCTGGTGGCCGCTCGAGCCTGGCCAACCAGAATGCCTCGACGGAGCAGTTGATTCAGGTGATGCACCGCTACGCCAAGGGTGACCCGATCGACTTCGTCGACGAGGAGGGCGCTGAGTCGTGGATCCTCTGGGCTAAGGCAGCATCTGCCTGTGGCAAGGACCTGACGTCCTCCTGCGTCCTCTCCTAACCGATGCTGCCGCACAGACGAATTGGAGCGCAGGTGGGATCCAGGCACCGGTGTCACAATTTCTACTCCGTCCGACAAGAACCCCGTACCTTCGCCCTGTTTCGCCCTACTACAGCCAACGGCTTGTCAGGTTCGTCTACTCACAGGACGAGCTGACCGCGGCTCGACACCAGTCGACTTGGTATCGGGGTTCAAAGACGAGGTTGAAACGCTCCACAGCCAGTCGGCCAGCAGGCGGGCCCTCCAAGGCTTATTTCTGCCCTATACGAGTGTGGCCGACCGACCAGGGCTTCACCACAGGTACCCGACAGCCAGCCTGTCAACCGTCTCCGCTTAGCTCGGCGAGCCGCGGGGAACGAGGGTTAGATCCATGGAACAGAGCCTAGGTTCGGGGCGCAGCGACCACGAATGAGAGCGCTAACACTCAAGGGCAGCGGGGGGTCATGACCCATGTCTCGGGTCAAGTTTTTTGGGAGACTTTTTCCGAAAAATGGTTGGATTCCTGCCCTCTGATGCCGTCTCAGGCGTCCGCCTCAGCCGCCGCATAGGCCAGCGCCACGCCGCCAAGGAAGCGCCTCGCCCTGGCCAAGCCGCGGCACATGGGCCACGCCGAGTTCTTCGAGCTGGTGCTCTCCGACGAGGTCACCAGCGGGAGACCACCTCGGCCGCCCTGCGGGCCCGCGCCGCCGGCCTCGACCCCGACATGGCCTGGAGAACTGGGACGCCGCCACCAAGGTCAACTTCGACCACCAGGTCTGGGACGAGCTGTGCTCGCTGCGCTTCATCGACGCCGGCCACAACGCGTTGATCCTCGGACCGGTCGGGGTCGGCAAGACCTTCATGGCCACCGCGCTCGGCCACGCCGCGGTCCGCCGGCGCTACAGCGTCATCTTCTGCCGCACCGACGTGCTGCTCAAGCGGCTCCGGGCGTCCCGGCTCGACAACAGCCACGACGCCGAGATCCGCAAACTCATCCGCGTCGACCTGCTCATCCTCGACGACTTCGCCCTCCAGCCCTTCGACGCCCTCGACACCGCCGACATCTACGAGCTCATCGTCGAGCGCCACCGGGCCGCCTCCACCTGGTCACCTCCAACCGCGAGCCGGTCGAGTGGCTCGGCCAGATGGCCGACGCCCTCCTGGCCCAGTCCGCCATCGACCGGCTCCAGTCCGCCGCCTACGAGCTCGTCCTCGACGGCGAGTCCTACCGCAAGCACCAAAAGCCCGGACTCGACATCGGGACCACCACCCCCGGGCCCCGCCGCCGACGACGCACTTGACCGCCAAGGCATCAGCCGTCATCATCAGCCACCGACGCTGCAGACCCCCCAAGGTGGTCCCATCACACTGGCGGAAGGGTGGTCCCATCAGCTGGCGGGCGACACGAGCTCCCGTGAGTATTCAGTTGTATCCAACTCTGATCAGGGAGCTAGGGGATAGGTGATGCGCCCATCTTTCACTCGGACATGTGGTTCAACCTTTGCTGGCTTCGTGACGGTGGCAGACATGATGTGGGACACTTCCGCCCCCGATACAAGCAGCGCGTCGGTGATCAGCCTGCGATGACATCGCCACGGCAGCGCCTCGCTGCACATGATCGCGGTGCGACTTCGACCGGCCACATGCAGCAACTTTGCCAAACCCGTCCTGAATCCCTCGCTCGCCATGTAATCGGCGTAGTCGCGAAAAGCCTTGACCCGCCAGGCACCGTTCTCGCTTTGCACGCCGGCTGGCGTGTGACGCCGTCCACCCAGTTCCGATATCCAGCGATATTCGATATCGCCGGGCATCGCCTCAATGATGTTCGCCTGCTTCCACTGCGGAAATTTCTTCGACGTGGGATAGCGCCGAACGTCGACAAGGGAGGAAACCTCGTTGCACCGCAACATGACGAGCAAATCAGCAAAGCTGCGCGTCGAATGCCCAACGGTAAGAACTAGCATCGCCGTCTACTCTGTCCCGTTAATCGCATGTCCGAATAGCCAGAAGCGTCGGGTTCAATGCTGTGATGTTCAGGGCTCTTGCCTGCTGTGGCGCGTCTGTCGGCGCTGGCGACAGCGGCAGAAGACAATGCGGCCGAGACGTGTCGACACCTCGAGGCCTTGCGCGACAAGTCACGTGATGATTCATTGCGGTGAGAACACTCGGCAAGCCCCAGGTCATCAGGAGAGGCAGGGGCTTGCGGTCCACCCGGGCCTGCAGTGCCGTCCGGTCGCACCACAGCAGACCGGCCACTCGACGTGGAAATGCTCTTCACTGAAGGGTCACGGCGAAGCCACACGACCCTCTTGGGCGCCCGCAAGGATGCGGAGGGCGAGATCGATGCCCAAAGAGCAGCTCAGGGAGCACACCTCCTCGGGCGATCGGTCGTAGAAACATCCTTGGTGCGTCGCGCCTCCTTCAGGCGTTGAGATGGCGAACCAGACGGTCCCGGCCGGCTGACCTTCTTCGGGGCCGGGGCCACCGACGCCAGTGACAGCCAGGCCGACGTCAGCCTCGAGGAGGACGCGAGCACCCGCCGCCATGGCCCTGGCACAACGCTCGGAGACCACGGGACCCTCGGGGACGTCGAGGAGGCGATGCTTGACGTCGGGGTGGTAGGCGACAACGGCGCCTCGGAACCACGCGGCGGCGTCTGGACCCCGCGCAATCGTCGCCGCCAGCAGGCCCCCGGTAAGCGACTCGGCCACGGCAATGGTCCATCGGCGCTCCTGGAGGTACTCGCTGAGACGACGGATTGCCTGATCGCACTCAGCGCTGTTCGCGGTCACGACTTCGATGTGTGGACGGCGCTTCCACGTAGCTCAGCCAGACCGCGAGCGAACGGCCGTTGGCGGGTGACGAGACGGAGGAACAGGTAGAGGCCGACAGCGCCGAGCAGCCAGGCTGCCGTGGCGACGGCGAGAGTGGCGGCCGCATTCGAGGTTGGGATGTACTCCCAGACCACCAGGGCGAAGGCACCAAGCGCGGCGGCGCCCATCACGGCGCCGACGTCGAGGTCTTCGGCTTTGCGTTCGCTCCCCTCCTTCTCGACCAGGGTCAACGTGGCCGGCAAGATGGCGGGGAAGGCAAGCAAGATGCCTCCCGGCTCGCTGCCTGCGAGAAGCGACACGACCGCGGCGATAGCCGAGATGGCGGCCCCGAACCCGAAGCGGATGGCCAGGTCGCTCAGCGGTAGGTGACCGAGGGACTCGGCGTCGAGGCCGAAGAGTGGTTTGCCCGACTCGGTCATTTAACCCACCACCAGGAGATAGCCGCCGACGGCGACGATGACCCAGACGAGACAGCTGAGCGAACTGGCCACCACCGCGTGAACGCGAGTCGTGAGCAGCGGAAGGACCGACGCACTGAAGGCTACGAAGCCGGCGGCGCCGAAGAGCATGCCGTAGGCGGCGAGCGCGGCGTCGTGATGGCCTTTGTCGAGCACGGTCACGGCCAGGCTCGCGACAGCGATCGATGGCGCGGCACCGAAGAGCCCGGCGAACCACTTCGGGCGAAGGAGATGGCCTATGAGGGCGAAGGCGACCACCATGGTGCCGCCGAGAAGAGCCTTAATGGCCACCACCGCAGCGTCATGTCCCACCGGGCTAGCTGGTGCTCCCGGCGTATACGGAGACGGCGGCGGCCAAGGTCTCTTCGGGTCGGGGAAGCTCGGCCAATCGACAGGGGATGTCGGCCCCTTCGTCGAGGAGATAGCTGGCGCAAATGCGATGGTAGCCGTCCGCAATCGTGAGCAAGGCACCAGCATGGAGGTCTCCACGGAGGCACAAGACGGGCGAGAGGAGCTTGCCCTGCTTGAGGTGCTTGAGCTTTCGGGCCACGCTCGGGTTGTCGGCGGGAAGTGTGCTGAGCCCGCTGGCTCGAAGAAGGTCCTTGGCGCGGCGCCTCACCATGGGGGCGTGGCGCAGTCGCTGTACCGCCAGCTCAGTGGTCTCGGCAGGTAAGAGCAGGCTCAAGAAGCTGGCGGCCGACTCATAGTCCTCGTCCTCTGGTACATCGGACCAATTGTCGGTCCTGACCTTGGTCATCGACGACCTACTTCTTCTTGGCCGTCGCCTTGCCTCCCTTGCGCCCGGCCGCTTTGTGCTGCGCCGTGGTCCCGCCCTGCTTGGCGTTGCCACCCGAGCCGGACTTCTTCCCGCCATTCTTGGAGGCATTCGGCGAGTTGGCGATACGGGCCGCTCGCTGTTTGGACATGCCCTTGTCCTTGAGGGCCTCGTACTGCTTCTCGTTCTTCACATTGGCTCGGGTTCCCGGCATTGTGTGCTCCTCTTGTTGGTCGGGTCCTGACTTCGTTCAGGCCATCGCGTGGCGCCGATGGCGGTGCTGACTCCTCCTGGTCTTTGCGGTTGCCAATACCCGAGCGAGAGGGCCGTTACACGGGGATGCGGGGGCCGAGGTGGGTATGAACCCCCCGATGGATCAGCACAGCGCCCCGCTGCTCGAAGGTCTGGCGGAGTACCACCGCCTGGGACGCTACGGGTTCACCCCGCCCGGGCACCGACAGGGGAGAGGGGTGGATTCGAGGACCAAAGAGGTGCTCGGTGAGGAGCCGTTTCGAGCCGACGTCTTGGCCACGGGCGGCCTCGACGATCGCAAGTCCTCTGAAAAGCTCCTCGCTCGGGCCGAAGCGCTCATGGCCGAGGCGGTGGGCGCCCAACACGCCTTCTTCTCGACCTGTGGCAGCTCGCTCTCGGTGAAGGCGGCCATGCTGGCCGTCTCGGGCGGCACACATGACCTCTTGGTGGGCCGTGACGCCCACAAGTCGGTGACGGCGGGTCTGATCTTTGCCGGGGTACAGCCCCGCTGGGTTCAGCCGCGTTGGGATGCAGACCTCCACCTGGCCCACCCGCCGTCGCCCGAGCAGGTGGCCGAGGTGTGGGAGCAACATCCTGACGCCGCTGGGGCCCTGATTGTCAGCCCGACGCCGTATGGCACATGTGCCGATATCGAAGGCATCGCCAAGGTCTGCCACGAGAGAGTGAAGCCACTCATTGTCGACGAAGCTTGGGGTGCGCACTTGCCCTTCAATGACGATCTGCCGACCTGGGCCATGAACGCCGGGGCCGATGTGTGCGTCGTCAGCGTCCACAAAATGGGTGCGGGGTTCGAGCAGGGCTCGGTGTTCCACGTTCAAGGCGACCTCGTCGACTACGACCACCTCTCGAGCTGTGCCGATCTGTTGATGACGACCAGCCCCAACGTCATGGTCTACGCCGCCATCGACGGCTGGCGCCGCCACATGGTCCGCTCGGGCACGAAATTGTTGGACCAAGCACTCGGGCTGGCCCGCACGGTGCGCAACCAGGTCGACGAGCTGCCCGGGCTCTGTGTCATGGAGAAGCAACTGCTCCGCAAAGAAGCGTCCCATGATCTCGACCGGCTCCAGGTCCTCGTCGACGTGTCCGAACTCGGGGTAAGTGGCTACCAGGTCGCCGACTGGCTGCGCACCTCGCATGCCATCGACGTTGGACTGAGCGACCATCGGCGTGTCCTGGCCACCCTCTCGATGGCCGACGACGTGCTCACGACCGACCGGCTGCTCCTTGCCTTCGAGGAGCTCACCAAAGCTGCAGGTTCCTTCGAAGCGCCGGTGCCAGTCCAGCTTCCCGCACCGGGCGACCTCGAACTCGAGACGCCCGTACTACCCCGTACCGCCTTCTTCGGACCCAAGGAGTCGGTGACGGCTTCCGACGCCGTTGGCCGCGTCTCGGCCGAGCAGGTCACTCCCTATCCACCGGGGGTCCCGACCCTCGTACCAGGCGAGCGGATTACCCAGCCCGTGGTCGACTATCTGCGAAGTGGTGTGGCCGCCGGAATGGTGATCCCCGATGCCACCGACGCCTCACTCGAGACCTTTCTCGTCGTGGTGTAGTCGTGGAAAGAAATGAAGGTGCTCCGAGGGTCACTGACCCTTCGCCTCGCCTACTTGCAGCTGTTGTTGACGCGGCTCTGGCGGGGCCAGGGTGACGCCTGACTTCCACGAGTTCCACGCGGTCTCGCGGCTTCGCGCGCCTGCTGGGCTCCGCTGGGAAAGGATCCGGCTCGAGCCCACTTCGAATTTGGACCAAGGGACTGGGTTCGCTCTGGGCGCCACCGGGTAGTTCTCACGCGTTGACCGAATCGAAACAGGGAGGCTTAGATGACGAGCGCACGCGAGATCATGACGAGAGGAAGCGACTTCCTCAAAGAAGACGCGACGGTGGCCGAGGCGGCTAAGCGACTGGCCGAAGCATCCATCGGGGCCGTACCGGTGTGCGACACGGTAGGCCACCTGCGCGGCGTCGTAAGCGATCGGGACCTTGTTGTCGAGGTCGTGGCAGCCGGGAAGGATCCAGCGAATACGAAGCTCGGTGATCTCGTCCATGGCGAGGCCGTCACGATCGGTGCCGACGACAGCGTTGAGGACGCTATTCGCACCATGCAAGATCACAAGGTCCGTCGGCTCCCGGTGATCGACGGCACGCAATTGGTCGGCATGATCAGCCAAGCCGACGTTGCCCGGTCCTGCCCGCCTGAGCAGGTCGGCAAGCTAGTCGCTGCCATTAGCGAAGACTGACCCAGCGCAGCTGCTTCCCTGATTCGCGGGTATGGTTCCGATCTACACGAAAGAGCCAGAGAACAACTCGCATCTCGGCGAGCGCGGCGAAGGAACGGATCAGCCACCAACGACGGTCACGATTCCCCCGGTCGGGGTGGATCAAGCGGCAGCACAGGGACCGGACACTCGTGTCGGCCGTCCACACCACGCCCGGCGGCATTCTCGGCCCCACCAAATATGCGACATCGCCGACGCCGTGAGCCATTGCAACCTTCGCCGACCCGGCCCGGCGGGCCCCAACTGGGTTCGTGCAGGACCCGCCGAATTAAAGACGTTTGCTGGCGTCGCGCTCGAGGGTACGAGTTGACTATGAAGTTCAGGCGTCGTCTCGTCGGGGTCCTCGCCCTCCTCGCTCTTTGGTTGGGTCTGGCTGCGTGCGGAACAAGCGGTCCAGGTAACTCGTCGCATCAGCCCAACAGCTGTGTCGGGCGCCCGGGCGGTTCGTGCAGTCCCTCTGAAGGCGGGCAGGGCGACAGGGGAACTCAGGCGTGAGCGGCTCGACCGGCAACGGCGGCACGACGAGCAACACCAACAACAGCGGCGCCATCGTGAAGTGAGCTACCTGGATCACGTGACGATGGCACCGGCCCAGCCACGCGTCGCCAAGATCGGCCAACGCTCTGTGGCTTTGTCAGAGATCGACGCAATGAGACGGAGGCACCATGTCCTTGATGGATCCCGAGGACCAGAAGTTCGGTCGCCAGGCGGCCCAAGACCAAGAACTCGTCGACACCCTCGAAGAGCAGGGCGTGACCGAAGAAGAGCTGCCTGACCATCCGGCACACGAGGATCCACGTCCTGGTCGGAAGGCCCAAGAGCGGTGAGCCGCAGGAATGGTTCTCACGATCCGCGAGACACGGTCCGTCGGGTGCTTCAAAGTAACAGTGTCTTCAAAGGTCGAACTCGCTCGTTCTTCTTGTTCGTTGCCCTGCCGGCCTGGCTCGGTCCGGGGTTGCTGGACTGGTGGTGCCACCGGCGGACTCATATCGAGGAGCCACGCAAAGGTGGTTCGAAAGAATCCTTGATCCACACGGCCATGTTTGCGCAAGCTGGTCTTCCGTTGCTGCTGGCGGCGGGATTCGAGATGAATCCTCTGCTCGTCACGCTCATGACAGGAGCAGCCGTCTTCCACGAAGGGACGGCTGCGCTCGACGTCCACATCGCCCTGGAAAGCGATCGTGAGGTCAGCCAGTTCGAGCAACACGTCCACAGCTTCTTAGAAGTGATGCCGTTCTGGATCGTCCCCCTCATGGTGCTTCTCCACGAGCCGACGACCAAGAGGTGGTCGCTGACTCGACGTTCCTCGGCTCTTTCCCGACGCGACCTCGCACTAGTTGCAAGTGCCGTGACCCTCCTCGGCGCGCTGCCCTACGCCGAGGAGCTCCTTCGGTGTCTGCGGCGATCGCAGAGCGAACACGACGAACAGAGTTCTTCTCACGCGGAGTCACCCGCTCTCTCGTCCGTGGTGCGCCGGTCTGCTTAGGCGGCGGCGTCGAGGGTAACGGCTTTCCAATCACCCAAGATCCTCACAGGCTCGATGTATCGCACGGAGGTGCCATGACGACGATCGATTCCCACGCTCCACTGGCCGTGATCACCGGTGCGTCGAGCGGCATCGGCAAGGAGCTGGCCCGACAATTCGCCGAGCACGGCTACGACCTCGTCGTTGCGGCCGAGGATGCCGAACTGGCGTCGGCCGCCAACGAGCTTCGGTCCACGACCGCGGCGCAGGTAGCCGAGGTGCAGGTCGACCTGGCCGACTATCAAGGCGTCGAACGCCTCTGGGAAGCCGTGCACGCAGACGGGCGGCCGGTCCAGGCCCTGGCCCTGAACGCCGGCGTCGGTCTCGGCGGCGACTTCACCCGGGACCAGAGCCTCGAGGACGCGTTGCGCCTGATCAGGCTGAACGTTGAGTCGACGGTCCACCTGGCCAAGCGTGTTCTGCCGGCCATGTCCGAGCGCGGCGAGGGCGAGGTGCTCTTTACCTCCTCTATTGCCTCTGAGTCCCCTGGTCCCTACCAGGCGCTTTACAACGCCAGTAAGTCCTTCGTCCAATCGTTCGCCGAGGCGGTCGCCGACGAGCTGCGGGACAGTGGTGTGACCGTGACGGCCCTCATGCCCGGTCCGACCGACACGGAGTTCTTCGAGCGGGCCGGACTCGAGGACACGAAGCTCGGCACCGGCAAAAAGGACGATCCGGCCTTGGTGGCCAAGCAGGGTTTTGAAGCGCTCATGGCCGGGAAGACCAAAGTCAACGCCGGCAGTGTGACGTCGAAGGCCCAGGGCAAGGTCATGAAAGTACTCCCGGACAAGGCGAAGACCGCCTTCCATCGCAAGGAGACCGAGCCAGGATCGGGGGAGAAGTGAAAGCACTCACGTGGCATGGCAAGCGAGATGTCAGGGTCGAAGAGGTACCCGACCCCATCATCAAAGAACCAAACGACGCCATCATCAAGGTCACCTCGAGTGGCGTCTGCGGCTCCGACCTTCATCTCTACGAGGTGCTCGGTCCCTTCCTCGAACCGGGTGACATCTTGGGCCACGAACCCATGGGCATCGTCGAGGAGGTCGGGGCCGACATCACAAATATCGCACCGGGAGACCGTGTCGTGATCCCGTTCAACATCTCCTGCGGGTCCTGCTTCATGTGCACACAGGGTCTGCAGTCGCAGTGTGAGACCACCCAGGTCCATGAGTACGACAGCGGAGCCAGCCTCTTTGGCTACACCAAGCTCTACGGTCAGGTCCCCGGCGGCCAGGCGGAGTACCTCCGGGTGCCCCAAGCCCACTATGGGCCCATCAAGGTGCCGCAGGGCCCGCCCGACGACCGCTTCGTCTATCTCTCGGACGTCCTGCCGACGGCATGGCAAGCGGTCGAGTACGCGGCCGTGCCGGCCGGGGGATCCCTCCTCGTGCTCGGCCTCGGGCCCATCGGTGATATGGCGACCCGGGTCGCTCAGCACCGCGGAATCGAAAAGATCTTCGCGGTCGACCTGGTCGCCGAGCGCCTCTCGAGGGCCGCCGGTCGTGGCATCACGACGATCGACCTGAGCTCGGTCGACGACCTCACCCACACGGTCCGCGACTTGACCGGCGGGCGCGGCCCCGACTCTGTCATCGATGCCGTGGGGATGGAGGCACACGGTTCACCCTTGGCTCGAGCCGCTCACCAAGCCACTGGTCTGCTCCCTAACGCCCTGGCAGCAAAGCTCATGCAACGAGCGGGTGTGGACCGCCTGGCCAGCTTCTTGGCCGCCATCGATCTGGTGCGGCGTGGCGGCACCATCTCGTTGTCAGGCGTCTACGGCGGAGCAAGCGATCCGCTGCCCATGTTGCGGATCTTCGACAAGCAGATCCAGCTGCGGATGGGACAGGCCAACGTGCACCGCTGGGTCGACGACCTGCTGCCGCTGCTCGGCGACGACGACCCGCTCGGCGTGGACGGGTTTGCCACCCACCACGTACCTCTTCGCGAGGGTGCCGAGGCGTACCGCATGTTCCAAGAGAAGGCCGACGGTGCGATCAAGGTACTGTTACGTCCTTGACGCTCCTCGACGTGCCCAAAGCGCGCTCGCTCTTCGGGGTATGCCCGTCGTACGCCACGGGAGCCGACCCGAGTCTGGCGACCGTGGCCGTCGCAGGGGGTCTCCACCAGCTCCGGGCAACGTCGAACGACCGTCACCGTGTCCAAGGACAAGAGGTGAGCAGTGCCGTTGAACCCGTTGAGTGCTCTTCGATCGAAGCTACTGGACTCCCTGGAGGAATCCGAGCAACTCGATGGCGCTGTCGAGCGCATTGGTGCGGTGGCCCGACGCCTCGTCTCACCGGCGCCGCTTCGCCGCGTCTTGAGCGGAACAGACCTCGGACACCCGGTCCACCCCGTTCTCGTGCAAGTTCCTCTCGGGCTCTGGACCAGCGCGTGGGTCCTTGACATCCTGGGTCTGGGCAGGACTCTCGCCGCTCGACGCCTGTTGGGTGCGGGGATGGTGACCGCCTTGCCAGCGGTGGCGAGCGGCATGTCCGAGTGGGTCGACACCGCCGAGGCCGAAGCGCGCGTCGGGCTCGTGCACGCCACGGCGAACTCCCTCGCCCTGGCCTGCTTCACGGCCTCGTGGCTGAGGCGGAGGGCGAACCGGAGTGGGGCGGTCTGGTCGACCCTCGGAATCGTCCTGGCCGGTACGGGCGGATTCCTCGGCGGCCATCTGGCTTATGCCATGGGTGTCGGAGTTGACACGAACGCTTTTGACATCGGGCCCAACGAGTGGACTGCAGTGCGGGGCAATGTGCCGACCGAGAACCTGGTCGGCCGGAGCGTAGACGGCGTCAGGATCATGGTGGCCCAGACTGATGCTGGACGCTTTGCACTCGGCGACCGCTGCAGCCATCGGGGCGGACCGCTCTCGGAGGGGACGCTGGCGGGGGGCTGTGTCACGTGCCCCTGGCACGGCAGCCGCTTCGACCTGGCAAGCGGAGAGCCCACCAGGGGTCCGGCATCGGTTTCACAGCCGGTGTACGAGTCCAGAGTCATCGAGGACAAGCTCGAACTCCGCCGCCGTGAATCGCGAGCTCTTCGCCGTCGCGCCGTCTGATCACACTCGCCCGCACGGGCATATAGCCCCATGTACACGGCACGCTCGGACCGCGACATTACGAACAAGTAGCGATCCGCCGAAGCACTCACTAGCGATAGAAGTGATGTTTCCCAGCGCTCTCGCCGCGGATTCCCCTCGTAGGGATGTCACGCCTTCAGTAACGTGAACGGCGGCCTTTGTCGGGTCCGTAACCCGAAGTTTCGCCAAAGGTGCGAGTTTCTCGGGACAAGCGTGCGATGTCGTACATTGAGCAGACGGCTGCCCTGTGCAGAGCCTATGCACGCCGCCCTGACCAGCGGAAACGTCCGATCTGTAAGCCAGTGGGTGCGCTATCCGTCAGCGCCCCCGCCACTCACTCAGAAACGCAAGGCGCGATCGCATCGAACGAACGAGTCCACGCCCGCCGTCGACGGGATGCCGGTTAGGGGCTCCGATCGGATTGATTTATCCACTCGCTCTGGAGATCTCAGCCGCTTTGTCGCACCGTTGGCTAGCCTGACCGCCAGATGTCCGAAGGTAAGGGGCAGTAGTGCAGAAACCGATCGCGAACTTGTTCAAGTGGCCCGCCGATGATCCAGAGCTGCTCGGTGGTAAGTGCAAGGACTGCGGGGCGATCACGTTCCCGGTGCAGTCGCGGTGCCCGCGCTGCGGCACCGAGAGCATGGCCGAACTCCCATTACCGCGCCGCGGCACCCTCGTGTCCTGGACGACCCAGGAATTCCCGCCCAGCGCCAACTACAGGGGTGATCCAACGGGTGAGTCCTTCGAGCCGTATGGGATCGGCCTCGTACAACTTGACGATGTGGTGCGGGTCGAAGTCGCGGCTCACCGAGTGCGATCCTCAAAAGCTCGACTTCGGTATGGAGGTCGAGCTCCGAATCGTCCCGTTCTATGTCGACAACGACGGCAACGAGATCATCACCTTCGCCTTTGCGCCCGTCGGCGCGCCGAAAAGTGAGGAGCACTAAATGGACGACGTCACGATCATCGGTGTAGGTCTCCACCCGTTCGGCCGGCACGGCGACAAGTCCGCGTACGAGATGGCCGCGGACGCCGTCGAGCTGGCGTTGAACGACGCCGGCGTGACCTGGAAGGACGTCCAGTGCGCCTTCGGCGGGAGCTGGGGGGTCTGGACTGACCCAGTCACCGGTCTCGTCGGCCTCAGTGGCCTTCCGTTCATCCATGTGTTCAGCGCATGTGCCACCGGCGCTGCCACGATCCAGCAGGCCGCAAACGCCATTCGCGCCGGCAACGGTGACATAGTCGTGGCCGTCGGCACGGACAAGCACGCTCGGGGCTCATTCAAAGGAGACCCGACGACCACCAACGTGCCTGCTTGGTATGGCGAGAACGGGCAGTACGTCACGACCAAGTTCTTCGGCATGAAGATCAACAAGTACATGCACGACCATGGCGTCTCCCAGGTGACGTTGGCCAAGGTGGCGGCGAAGAACTACCGCAACGGCGCGCTCGAATCCGAAGGCCTTCCGTCGCAAGCCGATCGCTGAGGAGGAAATTCTCAGCTCGCCAATGCTCAACTACCCGCTCACGTCGTACATGTTCTGCGCTCCCGACGAGGGCGCTGCTGCAGTGGTCCTTTGCCGCGCCGACATCGCTCACCGCTTTACGGATACGCCGGTGTATGTGAAGGCGACTGCTATCCGCACGCGCAACTACGGCTCGTACGAGGTCAACACTACGTGGTCGCCTGTTGTGGAAGACGTAGCCCCCACCGTGTATGCGTCCCGCGCCGCTTACGAAGACGCTGGGATCGGGCCGGAAGACGTTGACGTCATTCAGGTCCAGGACACAGATGCCGGCGCCGAGGTCATCCACATGGCTGAGAACGGTTTCTGTGCTGACGGCGATCAGGAGAAGCTTCTCGCCGACGGCGCGACTGAGATCACGGGACCAATGCCGATCAACACCGACGGCGGTCTCATCGCCAACGGTGAGCCGATCGGAGCGTCTGGTCTCCGCCAGGTCCACGAGCTCGTGCTCCAGCTCCGCGGCCAGGCCGGCGACCGCCAAGTCCAGGGTAACCCGCGCGTCGGCTACGCCCAGGTCTACGGGGCTCCCGGCACCGCCGCCGCCACGATCCTCTCCCGCTGACGGCAGAGATGATCTACAAAAAATAAGTCGACGAACTACTTCGGTAGATGGCCGATCGACGGCTCACACAGGCACAGAGAGCCTGCAAGTCGCTCCGATGTCCAGCAAGGCTCTTTTCGATGCCTGGGATCGGAGTCCGCTTCAACGCAGATACATTCCCCCGATTCGCCCTACGTCGAAGCGGCCGACGGGCATTTTCGTCGTCCCCATGCACCACCGATCGACAGAATTCGAAGTGCTTGCGGTCACACATTTCACACCGCACTGCCTTCGGATCTCCCTTCTCCCACAGGATGGCTGGAAGTGTGAGCTCACGTCCGGCCAAGAGCTCTCCTTGATGCTCAACGGAAGGGGAAGGGTTGCTCTGCCGATGGCTCGTCTGGAAGTGAATCCGCACACGACCCAGCTGTCGGTTGGGGCGGTCCTTGGGCTCAGTTCTCTCGACGCCCGGCGCTGGAGGTCGACTCTTGTCCCCGGGGAGGTGCTATGGGAGAGGACTTCGGTCCCCCGACGAGTCGTGGCGTATGACCTACCGCATGCCTATGTCATCTCCGGTGACTCACGCAGCCGACCTCAAGCGAAGTTGATCCGAAGAGATTCGTGCAACGGCCGGACTGGAACCCACGTGTCCCCGCTCCGAACGAAGTTGGTACTCGGGTGATGTCAACGATTGATGCCAGTCGAGGCAATCCTGGAACCGGGATCGAACTTAAAGAGGGCGACGACCACATTCACGCGTTCGCGGCGAGTGTGGAGTTACGCGTTGGTCAGGCCAGCAGGGTCGGTGGCGCGGCGAACGGGAATCCTGCTTTGCCTGGTCGTCAGTGCGTCGCTGTTGGCAGACTCAGGTGCGATCCACTTGCAGCTGTGGTCAATGGGTTACCGGAACATTCCAGAGATCGGTCCTCTGTTCCTTCTCCAGGGAATCTCCGGTCTTGTTCTGGCCGCAATCCTCTTATCGCGTCGACTTCTCGTGGTAGCAACGGCTGCCGGATTCATGATCGCCACGATTGGCGGGTTATTACTCAGTGTCTACTTGCGCCTGTGCGGCTTCATGGAAACCTTGGCGGCACCGTACGCGGGCGATTCCCTGGGAGTCGAGAGCTCTGGAGCCGTAGTCCTCGCGGTAGCGGGCATCGTCCTTGTCCGTGGGCGCAGTGGCAGCCGCCATCGAGTCACCCGTAGGACGACATCCCACCGGAGCCCGGATGAGCAACCGGACCCTTCGAGAGCCATGACGAGGTCATCATCTTCACGCGAAAGGAAGTCGACTGTTTGGGATTCGAAGATCGCTGTCTGCCGCAGATTTGGATTCCTGCAATGTGAGGACCAAGTCGAGCACGCGGCAGTCGATGTCCACGTCGCGAAGAGTTGCGATCAACTCCGGCGATCATGATTCCACCAGGACCATCTCTCTCATTGAACTGTTCTGCGGCGGGACGGTCTGCTGCCTGAGCTCCCGCCTTCGTCTTACGGAATCTGCACCGCCGCTCGTGGAGCTAAAGGGCGTACTGATGGTCGCTGAGCGGTGAGGATCGGACCGCTGGCCGCGTCGCTTTTGCGTTCAACTGGGAGCGTTCCCTGAGGAACAAGGGCCCAGGTCCGAGCACTCCTGCAAACCGTGACCATCTGCAAAGGTGGCATCGAACCACCGAGCCGTCGCCGTCCGTGCGGTCATCATCTGACCGAGTCGGCTGGCCGATGCAGCCACCGAACGGTGACGACCGGGAGGAGCGCCGTTGAGCAATTCATTCCAGAAGACGGACCAGCCACCGGCCAAGGCATCGTTTCGTCCCGCCATCATGATCAGGCGAGACGCGATAGCCACGGCTCGTGGCCGACCGGTGAGCCACCCTTGCAGGGAGGCCGTGATCCGGTGATACGGAAGGTGGTCGAGTGCGAGCGTGGCGCGATATCGCTCTGCCGATCGCCCGGCGCCGCCGAGGAGAGCTTCGGCGGCAGAACGTCCGCTGCACATCGCCTGGGAGATCCCTTCACCTTGCAGAGGATTCACCAGACCGGCCGCGTCGCCGACGAGGAGGACCCGGTCCGCTGCGGGAACGGTGCCGATCATGCCCATCTTGAGCCAGCCTCCCAGGCGACGCGATGGGATAGAACCCGACGCGTCGTCGAGGAGTTCGATCTCACACAGGTGCTCGAGAAAGCGTGGCAAGGCTTGCTGGACCTTCGCTCCGGCCTTGCGATCGGCCATCGTCCCCAGTCCCAGTCCGACATTTGCCCCACCAGTCGCTCCTGGAAAGACCCACCCGTAGCCGGGGAATCCTTGCCAGGGCGCAGATTCCCAAAACACGATGGCCGGGAGGTCGACGTTCTGTGGAAGGTACGTCCGCACTGCGAAGCCCCACAGAATCTTGTCGGCATCGACCATGCCGGCTGCCTCAGCCACCCGGCTTGTCGCGCCGTCCGCTCCGATCACGAAGTCGGCGCGCAGTTCGGTCCCGTCGATCAACCGGATGCCGTCGATTCGCTCCTCGCGTTTCAGCGGCTCGAGGGCCAGCCCGGATATCGGAGTGGCCCCCGCTTCGAGCGCCACATCATGAAGCATCGAATCAAGATCAGTCCGCGTGATGGCCGTGCCATGTCCGGGGTACGTGAGGCCTTCGCCACACGGCAGCCGCGTTCGGCGACCGGTCGGGCCGACCACCACGATTTCGCCCACATTGCGCCCCCTCGGCGTAGGCAGTCCGAGGTCCGCCAGCAGCCGAAGGGCCCGAGGACCAACGATATCGCCACACGCTTTGTCACGAGGGAACTCTGCTTTATCGACCAGTGCCACCCGAGCTCCGCCTCGAGCCAAGACGAGAGCGGCGATACTGCCCGCTGGGCCGCCACCTACAACGATGACGTCGAAGCGCGATGACACCACATCGGCCCTCTCTCGTTGCCGGGACCTACAGTGAGATCTTCTCACTCCAGGAGAAGTGATGCTCCCATACGTCTCCGGCGATCGGAACCGGTTCGCACAACAGCTGTTCACGAATCTCCCGGAGCGCTACGACCGTTTGGCCGAGGTCCTGTCCATGGGCCAGAACGGCCGATGGCGCCGGGCAATGATTGATCGCGTTGTACCGAGGTCGCCGGCCGTCGTCCTCGACGTCGCCTCTGGAACTGCTGGCGTGGCCCTGCAACTTGCCGAGCGAACGTCTGCATTCGTTGTCGGGGTGGACCTCACCCTCGAGATGCTGTCTCAGGGTCAGCGCAACGTTGCCGCAAGGGGGCAAGCTGACCGCGTGCAACTGGTGGCCGGCCGAGGCGAGCAGTTGCCGTTTCCCGACCGCACGTTCGACGCCCTGACCTTCACCTACCTGCTGCGTTACGTCGAAGATCCCCTCGAGACGCTCCGCGAACTGGCGCGGGTCGTGAAGCCGGGGGCCATGGTCGCGAGCCTCGAGTTCTTCTTGCCGCCGAGTCGCTTCTGGCGCTTCATGTGGTGGCTCTACACCCGACTGGTCCTCCCCGTTGCCGGCCTACTCACCGGTGGACGGCAATGGTTCCGGGTGGGCAGATTTCTCGGCCCCAACATCTCAGGTCACTACCGGCAATATCCATTGTCGTGGACGGAAGACGCGTGGCGTCAGGCCGGTTTCGAGCGGGTCGGAGTACGCGTGATGAGTCTTGGCGGTGGGCTGGTGATGTGGGGAACCCGCAGCGATGGCTGACGAGTGGGATCCGCACGCCCGTCGCATCGCCCCCAGAATGCCAGACCCATCGGCGTCCCGCCTCGAGCCTGGCAACAGCGAGAACCGTCCCGCGTTCTACGCTGCGCGACCTGGTGGGTGGCGAGATTGGTGGACTCTGCTGCACCCCCCGTACACGGCATGGCATCTCTCCTACGTGGTGATCGGTGCGTGTCTGGCTCCACAAGTGAGCGTGTCGCGATTGCTAGGAACCCTGCTTGCGTTTCTGTGTGCAGTCGGGTTCGCCGCCCATGCACTTGACGAGCTGCACGGCCGCCCTTTGGGCACCCGGATTCCCATGGGCGCGCTCGTCTTCGTGACGGTCGTCGGCTTAGTGGGAGCCGTGGCTCTGGGGATCGCGGGAGTGTGGCGGGTGGGTTGGACCCTGATTCCTTTCTTGGTGCTCGGACCCGTCCTTGTGTTGGCCTACAACCTGGAGCTGTTCGGGGGTTTCGTTCATACCGATATCGGGTTCGCCCTCGCATGGGGCTCGTTCCCGATTCTGGTTGCCTACGTCGCCCAGACGGGACGCTTGTCAACCGCACCACTGATCGCCGCAGCGGGCGCATTTTTTTTGTCGTTGTCGCAGCGACAGCTGAGTACCCCCGCACGGCTGATCCGTCGCCGCGTGGCTTCCGTCGATGGCGCCGCCCTTCTGCGCGACGGCAGAACTATCTCGATCGATCCGCCATGGCTTCTCCGGCCACTCGAAGGTGCCTTGCGGGCCATGTCGTGGGGAGTCGTGCTCACGGCGGCAGCATTTGCCATCGCTCGCTTGACCTAATCGGCGCAGCTCAGCTTGTTCCGGAATTCCGCGACGGTAACTTCGACCACCCTGTCATGACCCCATTGCAGGAGGGGATGTGCCATTCGATCCGCCAGACGCATGGATCGCTGCATCATCTCCACCGTCCAGGCAATTTCGACGCTCGAGCCGATTCCTCGAGCGCGTAGCTCAAGACCTGCCTCTCCTTCGAGGTCGCCGTGAATGAGTGCCTCAATACGACGTGGAGGCTCACACTGCGTGAGTTCCACTTCGATGCGCATCCGATATGGCACGGGAGGAGCAATCACACCGTGGAGCACGGCGCCACTTCTCAGTGATCCTCCCTCAAGACGAAACTCTTCGAGCCAGGGCCACCACGCTTCGAACTGATCGACCTCTCCGATGACGTCCCACAGGTGCTGCGGCGAAACCGGGAATTCGTGGTCACGCCGATAGGTCATGATCGGCCGACGGGGCATTGAAATTCAACGATACTGACGTTGCAGCGACGCCATACGCGAGCAGTTACAACACATCTTGATCGAGGATCCATTCTGGGGATCGGGCGCGTTCCATCGGGAGTTCTTTTATCAACCGATGGCCGCAAAGGGCTTTTCGATGCGTGATCCAGTCGGCGTCGATCGGCCCGCGGCAAAGCTCTCGTCGAAGGCTCGACGGTTCCATCTCCAACCACTGCACCAAGGTCGTCAGGGCTCCCTGCTGTGGTTCTCTCGACGCCCATGAATGCCGACGACCGTCCAAGCGATAGCCTGACGCCGCTCTTCCCCTTTGGTTACGGCCCACGCCGGAAGTCGCTCGAACCCGCGTCGCCCCGACCTTCGTGCCGTGGTCGTGTGCGTCGATCCGGCCCAGCGACCTCGCACGATCGCCGGACACTGGTACGACGCGACCTTGCTCGACGATCTGCCCTCCGGTCTCGACCCGTGCGGGAGAACGGCGAGTTCCACACCGCGGTGGTCGACGGACCTGGTTTCGCACGCCCGTCGATGTCGGGGTCGGCGAGGTCGTTGAGCGCGACGGGTTCGTCATCGCCGACGTCATTCCCATGCAGGGGTTGCGCCTGCGACTCGCCTTGGGCGGTTTCAGCCAGAGGCAATCTCAGCCCATGGTTCCCAAAAAGGGGCGGCGAGTTAGGCCCGGCGGCCGAGGAAATACAGGAACTCCGTCTGCAGATCTGCGCCCGCAGGAGGCTCGATCTTGGCCGCAAAGACATTCGGCAAACGGATCAAGTCGTCCATGGGCTTGAGGGTGTCATACGCGCGCCGGACGGACTCTTCGTCGAGATGCTCGTCAGCGCCGACCGTGCGCGCCAGGTCCCAGGTGTGCACCAGCACGTCCATCGTCACGAAGCGGTTGATGATCTCGCCTGCCGGCATCTTGCCGGTCGGACCGTCCATCTCCTTGCCCGCAGTCTCGGGGTCGCCGGCGATCTCGTCGATCGCACGCGACGCTTCCTCCCAGGCCTTCTTCGGGTCTTCGCCGGCGCCGAGGGGACTCGACTCTCCGCCTCTGACGCCCGCGATCACACCCCGGTGGCCCTCGACGACATGGGCGACGATGTCGCGTGCATTCCAGTGCTCGCAGGGGGACTGCTTGTCCCATTGGTCCGGGTCCACTGCCTTGACGGCCGCGTCGAAGCCGTTCGACACCCGGCGGTAACTCGTTCGTACGTCGGTCATTGTCCGATCGTATGCACGGATCGCGGGACCTGCCTGCTGAACCGTCCGTGCGGGGAGAAATCAGGTACCGCCGGACGTGTCGATCCTCGTCATGATCCGAGCGGCATCGCGACCGAGTCGGCGAAGTTGTTCAGGAGTCAAGACATCGATGACCAGCGATCGCACATGTTCGACGTGGCCAGGAGCAGCGTCGGCGAGTGTCTTGAGTCCCTTCTCTGTGAGGACGGCGTTGGTGAACCGCCCGTCGGTGCGATCTGCTTCACGACGTACCAAACCCCGATTCTCCAACCGGTCGACGAGATGCGACAACCGCGACAGCGACGCATTGGTGACCTCGGCCAACGAACTCATCCGCATCGTCCGGGCCGGGCTCTCCGACAGCATCGCGAGAACTTGATACTCGACCATCTTGAGCTTCGAGTCCCGCTGCAATTGCTGGTCGATGGACCAGGGGAGCCAGGTCAGCACACGTACGAAGGAGAGCCACGACGAAAGCTGTTCGGCGCTCAGCCATCGGACCGTGAGCTCCTCGTCCTCGCTGGCTTCTGCGTTCGACACGACCGGCACGTTACCAGTCAGGAAGCACGCAATGAAGATATTCACTTGAGACTTCATGTCTCAAATCCGGAGGCTCCGGCGCCGGGTTAGGGTGCACCCTCAGCTTTGCTGGACGTGTTACAGCAGCTAAAACTGGTGATATGGCGCCCGGCCTCCCGCAAGCCACGCACAGCCACGACTGGCCTGGCAACCGCCATAGCCAAGAAGTCACTTGACAGTTCAAGTAAAAGGGCGAAGACTCTTGGGGAATCGAGACAGGAGGTCGTCCCAATGCGAGTGGCGCTGACAGGTTCAACCGGATTCATCGGATCACACGTACTCAGGGAGTTGCTCGACCACGGGCACGAGGTGACCGCCCTGGTTAGGCACGGAGCGCAGTCGGCCGTGGCCGCGGCCGAGGGCGCGAAAGCCGAGGTCGTGGATCTCTATGACCGGCCGACCGTTTCAAAGCTTCTGGCCGACTGTGACGGCGCAGTCCACACGGCCAGCCCGGGTGACGCGACGAGCGCCGACCTGGACTCCGCCGTCGTTGACGCCGCCATCGAGGCCTTCGACGGCACTGGAAAGCCTTACGTCCAGATCAGTGGGCTGTGGGCGTACGGCGACAACCTCTCCATCACAGAAGACTCGCCGTTCAATGCGCCGGCCATGGTCGCCTTCAGGCCACCGATCGAGAGTCGCGTGCTCGGCACGAAGGGCATGCGCGGGGTGGTTCCAATTTCGAGCGTCGCCTACGGCGATGCCGGCGGTGGAATCCCAGGCCTGCTGCTCGGTTCGCCTAGGGACGACGAGGGCAACCTCATCATGGTCGGCACCGGACGGCAGCAGTGGTCCACCGTGCACGTCGCAGACGTGGCGGACTTCTTCCGGCGTGTGCTCGAGCACGATTCCGCCCACGGCTACTACGCGCTGGGCAACGGGTTGCATTCGACGGTGGCAGAAATCACGGAAGCAGCTGCGGTCGCCGCCGGAGCTTCCGGCGCCGTCCCGGGTTCGGACGAAGAGGCTCGCGCTCGGTTGGGTGACTACTTCGCCGAAGTCCTTCTTCTGAGCCAGGGTACCGTCGCCACCAGGGCCCGTACCGAGCTGGGTTGGAACCCGTCCCGCCCTTCGTTGCTCGACGAATTCCGCGAGGGGAGCTACCGCAGTTGACGCAAGGGTCCCTCACAGTTGGTCCGGATCACCCTGGAACGGCCGCACTTCGATCGGCAACGTGGTGGCGCGAACGAGCCGTCGCCCCCACTCGAGCGTCTCGTCGAGGTTCGCCGTCTCGATAATGGTTACACCACCTATGTGCTCCTTGGCCTCGACGTACGGGCCGTCCGTCATCTGCATTCGCTCGCGGCGGGGGTGCACCACCCTCGCCGTGCTGGGCTCCTCCAGACCCCCCGCGAACACGCACGCGCCGGCCGACTTGAGCTCGTCGCGCAGGACGGCAAGGTCGTGGGCGATGATTGCGAGCTCGTCGGCGGGAGGCGGGTCGCCATCAGGCTGATAGATGCTCAAGAGATAGTTCTTCATCGTTGACTCCTCCATGGCTCAGCAAGGCCCGTCACGCCGAGTCCCTGGCCCTCTCGTAGACGGCGATCACCACACCGGCGTCGGTGGCGGCGCTCTCGAGTAATCGCAACGAAACATCGACATTGTCGGGGAACAGCCGGCGTCCGTTGCCCAGCACCAGCGGATGGATCATCAACAGGAGCTCATCGATCAGGTCGGCCGCGAGCAGCGCAGCGACCAGCTGGCCACTGCCCATGATCCCGAGCACGCCGTCCGTGTGCGCTTTGAGCTCGCCGACCGCGTCGGCGACGGCGCCTCGCACCAGCGTCGAGTTGGGCCACGGGAGTGGCTCGCCGAGAGTGGACGACACGACGTACTTGGGCGTGTTGTTGAGCATCGGCCCGAACGGGCTGTCGGGCTGCTGGTTCCAGTGCCTGAGCAGGTCCTCGTACGTGCGACGCCCGAATAACCACCCGCTCAGGCCTCCTCCGGCAGTCATCCGTTCGCCCATTGCCTTCTGCATTGCGCCGTCGGGGGGCGCTTCGCTGCGGTGGCCCCATCCCCCATGCCGGAATCCACCTCGGGTGTCCTCGTCGGCGCGACCCGGTCCCTGCATGACGCCGTCGAGCGTCACGTGGTTCATCACGACGATTCTGCTCATCTTCACTCCTGTCATCCGTGCCGCATGCCCCGTTTGGGCAGCCCGGTCACGCGGGACAGACGGCCACCGGGCCCGCAGCACCTACACGAACGGCGCGGGGCGAATTCGACATTTCGGTGGCCACAATGCGCGGAAATCTTTTCGGGGGTCAGGTGCAGCGGCCGTGGCAGCTATCCGAACTATGCCCTTGTGCTATTCGCCGAGGGCGTAGAGGGCGTCATGAAGGGCGGACCACGCCTCGACCTCGATGGGTCCGCTCGTCAAGCTGGTACCAACCACCAAGGCGATTTGGTCAGGGTCACGTCCGAAGACCGAAGTCCATTTGGCGTCCTCGCCGTGTCGAGCCACCACGCACCCGCGCTTGTCCAGCGCCGCCGCAATCTTCTCGAGCTCTTCGATCGTGTCGACCTCCATGACCAGCGCTCTGATACCAATGTGACCAGCTCCGACGCGCCGGGAAGCGGAAGTCGCTACCGATCGAAAGACGATCACCTGGGCGCGGTCATTCCCGGGCGCGTACATCGCCGCTAACTGGTCCTTCCTCGAGAGCAGGCTGAAGGCAAAGACCTCCCGGTAGAAGTCGATCGAGCGGTCGAGGTCGTCGACGTTCATCACCACACTTTGGAAGTTCATGCCTTGCTCCGAGCGCTGGGGTGTTGCCATCTTGCCGGTCTTGCGCGGGCTTTGCACGGGCCGATTTTCGGGGCACCGAACGTGACGGCCTCTCCCGCGGGCTGGAGTGGTGGAACGCAATATGCTGCTCGGAGAGAGGCAAATATGACCACAGATGACGTGTCGCAGGAGGACCTGAACGAGAGCCACTCGGATCAGGATGCCCTCGTTGACGAGGTCGAGGAAGAATCCTTTCCTGCGTCAGATCCGCCGTCTTCGTGGGCCGGCTCCAACCCGGATTCCGTCCGGTAACTGTTGCCTGTCGAGGATCGCCGCAGCAGTGCAAGATTGGGTTCCGTGAGTGCCGAACTCGACGAGCTGCGGCGACTACGCCGGGCCCGGGACCAGATGGATCGCGAGTACGACAAGCCGCTCGACGTCCCCGCGTTGGCGCGCACGGCGCTGATGTCGACGGCGCACTTCAGCCGCCGCTTCCGCGAGGCC
Source organism: uncultured Acidimicrobiaceae bacterium (assembly GCA_963828455.1). GTDB lineage: Bacteria > Actinomycetota > Acidimicrobiia > Acidimicrobiales > RAAP-2 > Bog-473. Next base: position 36,999 of record CAWHFH010000010.1, read on the forward strand.
TACTCCGAAACGCCGTATTCCTACCTCATGACGCGTCGCATCGAACGGGCGAAGGCGTTACTACGGCGCGGCGACCTGACCGTCACGGACGTGTGCTTTGCGGTCGGCTGGGGGAGCCTGGGGTCCTTCTCCGCCCGCTTCACCGAACTCGTCGGTGAGTCTCCTTCTGCGTACCGCGCCCGCGATCATGACGAGCTCCGCATCGTGTCGCCCTGCCAGCTGATGGTCCTGACCCGCCCTCGGAAGACCGGGGGGTCCGGCGGCACAGAAGAGAGCAGTTTCGAAGAAGCATCTGTCAGCTCGTCGGTTTAACGTCGATGTATGACCGTTTCGCTCAGCACCGTGCACATCACCGTCGACGACCCCGAGGCGGCTCTCGCCCTTTATCGCGACACCCTCGGCCTTACCGTGACGCTCGACGTGTCCAACGAGGGCTTCCGCTGGATCACGCTCGTGTCCGACACCCAGCCCGAGATCGGGATCGTGTTGTCCCAACCCCACGGAGGGCGATCCCAAGAGGACGGGGACACGTTGGCGACGCTGCTGGCCAAGGGAGAGTTGTACCCGGTCCACTTCGCCTGCGCCGACCTCGACTCGACATTTGACAAGATCGCCGGCACGCCGGGCGTCGAGGTGCTCCAAGAGCCAGCGACCCAGCCCTGGGGCAAGCGCGATGCCGCCGTCCGCGATCCCGCGGGCAACCGGCTCCGCATCGAGCAGGCGTAGGCGACCCGAACGGCACACGCCGTTCGGGTCGGGGTCCGACCCCGTCAGGCTGACAATCGAGCCTCTTGCTCAACCTCCAACGGAGTTCACCCAGGTCTGCGCCACCGCCGCCGGCTCCTCCTGCTTGGAGGTCACGTCCAGGTTCAGCTTGGAGATGGCGGTCGTCGTCAGTTTCGCGTCGATCTTGTTGAGGACGCTCTCCACCCCCGAGGTGGCGACCGACTTGCGGATCACCGGGACGATGTAGTCCGCGCCCTCGAGGTGCTTGTTGTCAGTGAGGGCGACGAAGTTGTTCGACACGACGTTGCCGTCGCTCGAGAACAGCTCGACCACCTGGACCTCGCCGTTCTTGAGGGCCGCGACGCTGAGCGGCCCGGCTTCGTCAAGGGACTTGAAGCCGGCGAAGTTGAGGCCGTAGGTCTTCTTCAACCCCGGCTCGCACCCGGCGAAGGTCGGGCATTCCGGCGGCCCACCGAGAGTGAGCTTCGACGCGACGGGCTTGACGCTCGAAAGAGTCGTGAGGTGGTACTTGCTGGCCGTCGACTTGGTGACGGCGAACACGTTGGTGTCGAGCGCCTTGGACGCAGGGAACACCGTGACGCCAAAGGACGCGAGCGCCCTCTGGTCGGCCGGGATGGCCGTCGAGATGGTGTCCCCCTCCGGCTGCGGCGTGCCTCCGTGCAGGTAGCCGAGCAGTGATGCCGCGTAGTCGGGCTCGAGGTTGATCTGGCCCTTCTCGATCGCCGGGACGACGATCGCACGCGTCCCGAGCGCTGGTTCCACCGTCACCGGGTAGCCCGCCTTCTTGAGGACGTCGGCCCAGATGTTCGAGACAATGGCCTGCTCCTCGAAGTTGGTCGACCCGATCACGATGGACGGCTTGCTCGATGAAGCCCCTGCCGCTGCGCCGGTGAAGGCCGCCGGGACGATGAGCGTCGAAGCCAGGGCGGCCAGTGCTCCAAAGGCGAGGTATCGCGGGAAACGCATGAGGACACCCTTTCGTGGTGGGGGGAGGTACCGCCACGCGCCAACGTGACGTGACCGTAACGGGGTTGTCAGGAGAATGAAATCCTGACCACTCCTGTCGCAAATATCAAGCCATCAGAGCGGCTGGGTGCCGCCGACCGGCTGGGGCAGGGCGAGGTCGTTAGCCCGGACGGCCCGCCGCCGGCGGAGCGGACGAGGTGTCAACACCCTGGTCAAGAGTGTGAGCACCAGCGCCACCAGCCCCGCCATGGCAGCCACGAGGAGGGCGCCGCTGAACGCCAACACCGAGTTGTTCTCGTTGAGCCCGCTGATGACGAACGTCCCGAGGTCGGTGTAGCTGACGTAGGCGGCGAGGGTCGAGGTGGCGACGACCTCGATCGAGGCGGTCCGCACGCCCGCCATGACGAAGGGCACCGCGAGCGGCGCCTCAATGGTGCGCAACGACTGTCGGCCGGTCAGGCCCATTCCCTTCGCCGCGTCCCGGACATCGGCGTCGACCTCGCGCATCCCGACGTAGGTGTTGGTGAGGATCGGCGGGATGGCCAACGCCGTGAGGGCGATCCACGCGGCGAGGAAGCCGTTCCATTTGAGTGAGATCGCGGGCTGGATCGCGAGGAGCGTGAGGAGGGCCAGGGTGGGCACGGCGCGGAATGCGTTGGCCGCGTTGACCGCGACCAGTCCTCCTCTGCCTGTGTGGCCGAGGAACAGGCCGAGACCCCCGCCGAGCACGACCGCACCGGCGACGACCACGGCGGACAGCGTGAGTTGATGCCAGAACAAGAGGAGGATCCCCTGGGGCCCCCACCAATTGCTCGACGTGGTGAACCACCCGAAGACGTGGGCGAAGAAGCTCATCTCAGACTCCCACCGCCTCCCGCGGCCGGCGGGTGCGGGACCAGGGGACGGCGAGGCGCTGGGCGCCGACGAGCAGGAGATCGGCGACGGCGGCGAGCGCGATCGAGAGGACGAGCCCGATGATGATCGGCGTGTTGTAGCCGATGTTGAAGCCGTAGGTGATCTGTTGGCCGAGCCCGCCGAGGCCGATCAGGGCGGTCACGGTGACGAGGCCGATGACGGTGGCGGTGGCGACGCGCAGGCCGGCGAAGATGAACGGCAGGGCGAGGGGGAGGTCGACGCGGATCAGCGCCGCGGTCGGCGTGTAGCCGAGTCCGGTGGCCGCATCGCCGCGTCCTCGGGCACCGCATCGAGCCCGGCGACCGTGTTCCAGATCATGATCAGCAGCGTGTAGCCGACCAGCGCGATCTCCGCCGTGGGGTACGACGCGACGAAGCCGGTGATGGGACCGAGGATCGCGAACAGCGCCAGCGACGGGATGATGTAGAGCGTGCTCGCGATGCCGAACACCGGTGCGCGCACGATCCGGTAGCGCCAGGCCAGCACGGCGAGGGGGATGGAGATGGCGGTGCCGATGGCGACGGCGATCACGCTGAGCTCGATGTGCTGGACCAGGTCGGCCTGGATCTGGCTCCAGTTGTCCGTGACATAGCTCCACCGGAAGAACGGGTTCGTCCCGATCAGCACCGCGACGACGTTACCTGGGCGCTGTGATGGTGGCGCTGCCTCTCTTCCGGGCGGCGAGCGGCGCCCGATCGGGTGACGCCGGCCCTTTCGTCGGTAACCTCTGTCCGGTGATCACGCTCGACGCGGTGACCAAGCGCTATGACGCCGGCTCGGTCGCCGTCAACGAGCTGAGCCTCAACGTGCCCGACGGTGAGGTGTCCGTCCTCGTGGGCCCGTCGGGCTGTGGCAAGACCACGACACTGCGCATGATCAACCGGCTGATCGAGCCGAGCGGCGGGCGGATTCTCATCGACGACACCGACGTCCTCAAGATGGACCCGGTGCAGCTGCGCCGCAGCATCGGTTACGTGATCCAGCAGGGCGGGCTGTTCCCGCACCGGCGGGTGGGGGACAACGTGGCCACCGTCCCGCACCTCCTCGGCTGGGACAAGAGGCGTGTCGACGACCGCGTCGTCGAGCTGCTCGACCTTGTCGGCCTCGACCCGGAAAGCTACCGGCGCCGGTTTCCCCACGAGTTGTCGGGCGGTGAGCGCCAGCGCGTCGGGGTGGCCCACGCCCTGGGCGGCGACCCGGCGATCCTCCTCATGGACGAGCCATTCGAGCGCGGTGGACCCCGTGACGCGGCAGCGCCTGCAGCAGGAGCTGCTCCAGCTGCAGGCGAAGCTCAAGAAGACGATCGTCTTCGTGACCCACGACATCGACGAGGCCACGCTGCTCGGCGACCGGATCGCCGTGCTGTCCAAGGGTGCGCACGTCGAGCAGTACGACACGCCCAGCCAGGTGCTCGGGCGCCCGGCCACCGTCTTTGTGGCCGACTTCGTCGGGGCCGATCGTGGAGTGCGCCGCCTCGCCGTGATGCCGATCGACGCCGACTCGCTCTTCCGTCCCCCCGAGGTGTCGCCTGACATCAGCATGCTCGACGCCCGGGCCGCCGCAGCCGGCGCCGACAGCCGGTGGGCGGTCGTGGTCGACGACCGGACTCGCCTCAAGGGTTGGATCGACCTGGAGCCCGGCCTGAGCGGTTCGGTGGAGGACAACCTCGTCGCGTTCGAGATCGAGGTGCCGCTCGGGACTTCGCTGCGCGCGGCGTTCGGCGAGATGCTCCAGCACGACGTGCATTGGATCCCCGTAGTGGAGGACGACCGCTATCTCGGGGTGCTGACGCCGAACAGCCTCCATGCCGCGGTGCGTCGTTCGGTCGGTGGCCGACCCATCGAGTCGCGCGACCTCTGAAGGAGGTTCAAACCAGCTTCAGCGTGACCTCGATGTTGCCGCGGGTGGCGTTGGAGTACGGGCAGACCTCGTGTGCAGCGTCGACGATCTTCTGCGCGGTGGCGTCGTCGACGCCGGGGATGTGGACGTCGAGCTCGACGGCCAGGCCGAAGCCGCCGTTCCCGATCGTGCCGATGGTCACACGGCCCGTGACCTCCGAGTCTCCGGTGTCGGCGCCCATGCGGCGCGCCACCACCGCCATCGCGCTCTGGAAGCAGGCGGAGTAGCCGAGGGCGAAGAGCTGCTCGGGGTTGGTCCCGCCGCCGGCCCCACCCATTACGGCCGGCGGGCGGATGTCCAGGTCGAGGACGCCGTCGGAGGACCGGCCGTGCCCGTCGCGGCCTCCTCTCGTGGTGGCCTCCGCCGTGTAGAGCGCCTTATTGAGGACGGTGGTCATGTGCGTCTCCTCTCTGGACCCCTTCTTGTCCAACTCCGGGCCGGAGCTCCGGCTTCCCCGTTCCGCTCCCGATGTGGCGCTCGAGCCGATGATGACAGTGACTGTCATAGCGCGTAGGATCGAGGGCGTGGGCCGATGGGAACCCGACGCGCGGGGACGTCTCGCCAATGCCGCCATGGAGCTCTATGGCGAGCGGGGCTTCGACACCACGACCGTCGAGGAGATCGCCGCGCACGCCGGGCTCACGGAGCGGACCTTCTTCCGGTATTTCGCCGACAAGCGGGAGGTCCTCTTCGGCGGCGCGCACGAGCTGCAGGAGTTCCTCGTGGCCCAGGTGCTCGGGTCGCCGGCGTCGCTGTCGCCGATCGAGATGATCGTGACCGCCTACATGGCAGCCGGCGACGACATCTTCGAAGCGCGCCGTGGCTTCTCCCGGGCGCGCCAGGCGATCATCGCCGCCAACATCGAGTTGCAGGAGCGCGAGCTCATCAAACTGGCGACGCTGAACGCCGCCTTGGGGGATGCGCTGCGTCAGCGCGGCGTCGGCGACCCGGCCGCGTCGCTCGCCGCCGAAGCCGGCGGGTCCGCGTTCAAGCTCGGCTTCGAGCGCTGGGTCGAGGACACCGAGGGGACTCTCATGTCCACATTTATCCGGGAGTCGCTGGATGCTCTCAAGGCAGTGGCCGCCGGAGGCTGATGGCCCGCGCCCTTTCGGTGCGTCAGTCGACAGGGATCTGGTAGCGCGCGATCACATCGGCTTCGATCCGGAGGCGGGACGCGTCGTCGATCCGGCCGAGCAACGTGAGCCTCTCGGCCTGTGCGTCCCGCTCCCACAGCTCGGCTTCGATGATGCGCTGCAGGTCGTGTTCGGACAGCGAACGCCGCGCGGCATCGGCTGACCCGAATCCCTGCACCGCGCCGGCGACATGTTCACTGGAGGACGGCGGTGGCGACGATGCATCCTCGACCGATTCCGCGTTGTCGATTGCCGCGATCAGTGTGCGCAGAGCGGCCATTTCGTCTCGCCGCTGCGCCTTCATGGCCACGCGCAGGTCACCGCGGAGCCGCGTGCGGAGCGTCTCGGCGGGCGTGTTCTCCATCACGAGTCGTCAGCCGTCCGACGCTCAGCTGCCGGCCCGGGTTCGTCAGCCGCGCATGAGGGCGACGGCTGCGTCCGGCTCGGAAACCCGAAAGGTGAAGCTCTCCTCGACGTAGAGGCGGACGATCTCGGTGTCGTGGTTCTGATAGCCGATGGAGAGGTCCTGGCCGAGATGGAACACGAAGTCGCCACCGCGTTGGCTGAGCACCACGCCGCCCTCGACGCCGGGCGCCCACACCACCGGGCCGCCGAGGATCTGTCGCAGGTGGTCGAGCAGGAGGTAGCCACCGTGCTCGGCCGTCTCCACGATGACGGTGTAGATGGCGGGGTCGATGGCGAGCCCGTAGGGGCCGCCGATACCGGCGCGCCGCAGCGTGTCGGTCGCCTGCGCGACGACCTTTGGGTATTGCTCCATATCCGCCTCGATAGAGATGGGGGAGTGGGAGCTCTCCTCGGTGACGCCGAGGATGCCGCCCGCCACATAGCCGTGGAAGACGGCGGTGTTCTCCGCCAGCGCGATCTGGCGCACCGCCTCGTCGAGCTCGCGCAGTTCGATGTCGCCCGCGCCGCGATCCGCATCGTCGAGTTCCTCGCGCGAGACGGAGAACTCGGCTCTCAGTTCGACGACCGGGAGCACGCGGCGCCGTCAGGGCGCGGACGCCCTCCGAGGGGCTGTCCACTTCGTCGACGCGTCCGAGGTCGGTGGCCGAGTACCCCCAACCCTTCGGGTCTTCGACGTCCACCAGTTTGCGGGCCGCCAGGTGCGTGACGAGGCGGCTCTTCGCCCCGTCCTCGATCTGGGACCAGGCGGCCTCGGAGATCGGGGCGAGGTCGCGGTAGAGGTTGTCCATCAGTCGGTTCCCTTCAGGCTCCCGATGCCGAGCGAGCCGGAAACGACGCCGTCGCCGGCCTCCTCCGCCTCCGCCTCGACTTCGGTCACCGGCTCGCTGGTGAACAGATAGGTCCGCAGGTGGCGGGCGAGCACCGGGTCGCGCCGGCGGAGCCACTCGAGGGTCATCGACGCGTGCTCCTTCTCCTCGTCGCGGTTGTGGGCGAGGACACCGGCCAGGCCCGGGTCGGTCGTCGCCTGGACCCGCTGGTCGTACCAGTCGACGGCCTCGAGCTCCTCGACGAGCGAGGTGAGGGCCCGATGGCGGTCGATCGTCGCCTCGTCGAGCCGTTCGGCCGGTTCGTGCAGTCCCTCGCTACCCATAGGCGCCCCAAACTAATGCGGGCTTGCAAGAGATGTGCCGGCCGATGCCCGGCGTGCGACCGGCGGGTCGTTCAGTGCTTGACCAGGCCCGCCCAGGGTGCCCCTTCGTCCAGGGCGCCACCGACATTGTCCGCCAAGCGGTCGAGGAGCCCGCGCAGATGGTCGACCTCGTCGTCGGTGACCCCGCGGCGCAAGCGCTTGTCGAACGAAGAGGCCACCGCACGGAGCCGGATGAAAACGTCCTCGCCGCTCGCCGTGAGCTCGAGCACGTGTACACGGCGGTTCTCGGGGTCTCGGCGGCGCGTGATCAACCCGTCGGCGTCCATGCCGTTGAGATGGTGCGTCAGGGTGGCCTCGGTGAGCCCCATCGCCTCGGCGATTTCGCGTTGCGAGGCGCGGGGTTTGGCTTTGAGGTTGACCAACACCAGCCACAAGGGCAGTGACCCTCCTGCCGCGCTGAGGGCGTCGTCGAAGGCACGGCTGACGGTCCGTGCGGCTCGGGCCAAGTGGGGACCGACAGGTGGTCACGCGGGACGCATCGGCTCACCCTACCCTGCTGGCATCGACATCTAATAGTTTGACTTCTAAGTATCTGTCTGCTTAGACTGGAGGGGAACAAGGAGGGCACCATGAGCGTCGAAATCAACCACCTGATCGTGCCGGCCAAGGACAGGAAGGCCTCGGCGCGCTTTCTCGGCGACATCCTCGGCGTCGAGCCCGGCCCGGTGGTCATCGGACACTTCGAGCCGCTGCAGGTCGGCGGCGTCACCCTGGACTTCATGGACAGCACGGAGGTCCAATCGATGCACATCGCCTTCGTCGTCGACGACGAGACGTTCGACGGCGCGCAGAAGCGATTCGAAGAGCTCGGCACGCGCACGTTTGCCGACCCAGGGCGCAGTCAGCCCGGTGAGATCAACCATCGCTTCGGTGGCAGGGGCATCTACTTCGACGATCCCGACGGCCACTTCTTCGAGTTGATGACCAGAGTGCCCTGATGACGACGCTGACGAAGGAGCTCGCTCTGGGATCGGGTGGGTGTTCCGTCAATTGCATCCTGGACGACCTGACGGAACGCGATCTGCGCGAGATCCGCGGGTTCCGGAGCAATACGGAACACCCTCGATCCGGCTGCCTCGGCCCTCCAGAGGACGTGGCGGCGACGGCGGGGTTCCTGGCGTCGGAAGGATCGTCCTGGATCACCGGCGTCACCCTCGACGTGGCCGGCGGCTCGGTCCTGGTCTGACGCTTTGCCGAGGGCGGCGCGGACCGCGACACGCCCGCGGCGGGTTCATTTCCCTACTGACGACTGCCAAAATGCCGGAGGTATTCTTGACAATAACGATCATATTTAGTAATTCAATAGGAAATGAAGAAACGCGTTCTCATCGCAGCGGCTGGCGCTCTGGCCGCGGCCACCATTGCCACGGCCCTCACGACGGCCCGCGTTGCCGGCGCGGCGACGCACTCGACACGTTCATCGGGGCGTGTCGCGGCATCCATCCCCGCGGGCACCGTGCTCCGTGTCGGAGAGCAGCTCAAGAACCTCTCCACGGTGCTCACCCTGGGGCACCAGAACCAGAACTTCCCCTATCAGGTGCAGTATTCGGAGTTCGTCGGCGGCCCACCGATGCTCCAGGCCTTCGAGGGCGGGTCACTCGACGTCGGTTTCATCCAGAGCACGCCGCTGATCTTCGCCCAGGCCGCCGGCCAGCACATCACCGCTGTCGCCGGCTGGGCGAGCAGCGGCAGCGCCTATGCACTCGTGGCCGCGCCGGGTGAGCATGCCATCAAGTCCTGGGCGGGGCTGAAGGGAAAGCGCGTCGCCTTCCAGGAGGGCACGGCCCTCGAGTCGGCGCTGCTCGAGGGACTGCACTCCGCAGGGCTGAGCCTGCACGACATCACGCCTGTGAACCTGCCCACCACCCAGATCGCGGCGGCACTGCAGGGTGGATCGGCCGACGCCGCGATCGAGGTCGAGCCGCTCCTGAGCGCGTACCTGCAGAACAACCCGACTGCGCAGGTGATCGCCCACCCGGCCGCGGTGACCGAGAAGTCCGAGTTCATCGTCGCCAGCGCGTCCGCCTTGGCCAACAAGGCTGTCTCGGCCGCACTCGCGGACTACATCACGCGGCTGATCAAGTCCTACGAGTACCTCGCGCTCCACCCGCAAGGCGTGATCCAGACCACCTACGAAGGCCAGTACGGGCTCAAACCCGCCCGGGCCGCCTATGTCTCGTCGCTGGTCGGCGCCTCCAAGTTCTTCGCGCTGCCGGGCGACCTGTTGGCGCCGCAACAGAACTTGGCGGACCTGTATTTCGCGGCCGGATCCATCCCGGCGCACATCAGCGTCACGAAGGAGTTCGACCCGCGCTTCAACTCGATCGTCACCGCGGAGCAGGGGTCGTGACGATCTCGCTCACCCGTCACGACGCCCCGCCGCCGGCGGCCACCGACGGGCGCGACGGCAACGACAGCGTGGCGCCGGCCAGCTCGACCCTCGTCCGGCTCGCGACCGCGACACCCGGCGCCCCGCCCGCTCGCCGTTTCAGGTTGAGCGCCGGGCCGAGCCGGTTGATCGGCGTCGTGCTCCTGGTGGCGTTCTGGGAGTTGGCCTCGCTCCTCGGCTGGATACAGCACCAGGATCTCGCCGCGCCGACCGCCGTGCTCTCGACGGGGGCGCACATGATCGCCGACGGCACACTGCCGTCCGCGTGGTGGGCCTCGTTGCAGCGCGTGTTCTGGGGACTCGCCATCGGCGTTCCCCTCGGCGCCGCCCTCGCGCTCGCGGCGGGACTCAGCCGCACCGGGGAGCGGCTCATCGACAGCAATGTGCAGGTGCTCCGGTTCGTTCCGATCATCGGGCTCGAGTCGCTGTTCGTCCTGTGGCTCGGCGTCGGCGAGACAGCGAAGATCTCGATGATCACTCTTGGCGTGATGTTCCCGATCTACATCAACACCTACGCCGCGATCCGGTCCATCGACCCGAGCTACGGTGAGCTGGCCGATGTGGTGGGGCTCGGGCGCTGGGCGCGCATCCGCCGCATCGTCCTGCCCGCGGCGTTGCCGGGTTTCCTCGTCGGCCTGCGGCTCGCCATGGCCGTCGCGTGGTTGCTCCTCGTCTTCGCCGAGCAGATCAACGCATCGAGCGGGCTCGGTTATCTGATCGTGCAGGCGCAGACGTATTTCCAGTCGAACGTGATCGTGGTCTGCCTGGCCTGCTACGCCGTCCTCGGCCTGCTCACCGACGTCTTCGTGCGATCGCTCGAGGGCGCCCTCCTCCGTTGGCAGCCGGGACGATGACCGTGCTCGCCACCCGCCGCCCCATGGCAACCGGCGCTCTCACGGCGGCGGATGCTGCGGTCGTCGTCCGCGGCCTGACGCGCACGTTCGGGTCGCGGGACGTCCTGCGCGGCCTCGACCTCGACATCGGGCGTGGCGAATTCGTCGCCCTCCTCGGGCGAAGCGGCTCGGGCAAGAGCACCATCCTGCGCACGCTCGCCGGACTCGACCCTGGGGCCTCGGGGGAGGTCTTCGTGCCCGCCAATCGCTCGGTCGTCTACCAGGAGCCGCGGCTGCTTCCTTGGGCCAGGGTGCTCAGCAACGTCGTCCTCGGCCTCGACGGCAGGGACGCCGCCGAGCGCGGGCGCGCCGCGCTCGGCGAAGTGGGCCTGCGTGGCCACGAGGGCGACTGGCCCAAGACCCTCTCGGGCGGAGAGGCCCAACGCGTCGCTCTTGCTCGTGCGTTGGTGCGTGAACCCGAACTGCTGCTGCTCGACGAGCCCTTCGGCGCCCTCGATGCGCTGACGCGCATCCGCATGCACACGCTCGTCGTGCGTCTGTGCCAGAGCCACCATCCTGCAGTGCTGCTGGTCACCCACGACGTCGACGAGGCAATCGTGTTGGCCGACCGAGTGCTCGTCCTGACCGACGGAGGGCTCTCCCTCGACCTGCCGGTCGGCCTCGAAGCCCCCCGGATGCGCAGCGATCCCGCTTTCGGCCGGCTGCGCGCTCGCCTGCTCGCCGAGCTCGGTGTGGACGAGTCGACCGAGAGCGCGTCGGCCGGGCACACACGCACGCGCAACCCATCTGGACCACAACCAACGACAGAACAGGAGAATGTCAGATGACGACCACCCTTGCGGCCACCGAACTCGAGGTCACGCCGCTCTCGAATTCAATCGGCGCCGTGATCCGTGGCGTCGATCTCCGTGTCGCAGACGACGAAACAATCGAGCGCATCCGCCACATATGGCTCGAGCGCAAGGTCGTTTTCTTCCCGGACCAGCATTTGAACGAGGCGGAGCACCAGGCCTTCGGCGCACGCTTCGGCGAGTTGACCGAGGGCCACCCGGTGGTACCGAGCATCGAGGGCTATCCCAACGTCTTCGAGATCGACTACACGAAGTCCCGCGAGCTCTATGCGACCTACGGCGACGTCGCCACGAAGAGCCGCGGCATTCACTGGCACACCGACGTCACCTTCGTGCAGCGTCCACCGGCGGGGTCCATCCTGCGCGCCGTGGTCATCCCGCGGGCCGGAGGCGACACCGCCTTCTCGAATCAACAGGCCGCGTACGAGGCGCTCAGCCCGTCGCTCCAGGACTATCTGTCGGGCCTGCGCGCCGTGCACGACGGACGGGCACAGTTCCAGGGGGTGTTCGACCGCTTCGGTGACGGCAAATGGGAGGGAGCGGACCTGCCGGCGCTCGAGCCGGTCGTCCACCCCGTCGTGCGCACCCACCCCGAGACCGGCGCCAAGGTCCTCTTCGTGAACCCCGGCTTCACGTCGCACATCCTCGAGCTCGAGCCGCTCGAGAGCGAGGCGTTGCTGTCGTTCCTTTATGCGCATTCGGTGCGCCCCGAGTTCGTGGTCCGCTACCACTGGACTGCCGGCGACGTCGGCTTCTGGGACAACCGGGCCACCCAACACTCCGTGGTCGGAGACTTCGGAGACCAGCACCGGGTGGTCCAGCGGGTGACGATCAAAGGCGACGAGCCGGTCTGAGCCGCTGATCTCCGAATTCCCGGGTGGTGCCGCACCCCCAGCCTCCCCGGTGGGTGCGGCACTCGGGACAGGAACGGGCCCGATCCCGATCACGACCGGAGCGGGCACCGCCTGACTGGGCTGACTCCGGGTGGAGAAGGCCGCCCGCGAATAGACCCTCGGGTTGACGACCCAGGAGCCGGATGTCCGGACACGGGGTCCATGACCTTCACCGATTACCTCATCGACATCAGCCCGATCGCCCTCGTGCTCGCCCAGGTGAAGAGCCGGCGCCTCACCTCAAAGCCCTGCTGCTCCCGATCGGGATCGTCGCCCGCGTGGCGTTCAATTTCCTGAAGAGGATTCCCACCGCCCAGAACGACCTGGTACTCGTGCCGACGGCGTCTTCGCCAAGACCGGCCTCGCCGTACCTGATACCCTATAGGGGTATCAGGTACACGCGGAGGAGACGGAGGGCGCCATGCGACCGGGCTACATCGACAACAAGGAAGCGGTCCAGAAACGGTTGCGCCGGGTGGAGGGCCAGGTGCGCGGCATCCAACGCATGGTCGAAGAGGACCGCTACTGCATCGAGATCCTCGAGCAGGTGTCCGCCGCCACCAAGGCCCTGCAGGCGGTCGCCCTGGAGTTGCTCGATGACCATCTCGCCCACTGCGTGTCCGACGCCGTGCGCAAGGGCGGCGACGAGGCGACCGAGAAGTTGAACGAAGCGTCCGCCGCCATCGGGCGGCTCGTCCGTTCCTGATCACCGTGCTCGCAACGGCCACCGTCCTCGTGGACGTGGGGCGCTCGCTGCGCGAGGGCTTCTTCATGTTCTGGGTCACGTTGTGGCCCTTGATCCTCGGCTTCGGCCTCTCGGGGGCGGTGCAAACCTTCGTGCCGCGGGATACCTTGCGCCGCAAACTCGGCGACCACGGTCCGCCGGCGGTGGCGCGCGCCACCGCGTATGGCATGGTCTCGTCCTCCTGCTCCTATGCCGCGTCGGCGATGGCGAAGTCGCTCTTCGTCCGCGGCGCCGACTACATCGCTGCCATGGTGTTCATGTTCGCCTCGACCAACCTGGTGATCGAACTCGGCATCGTGTTGATCGTGCTCATGGGATGGCAGTTCGCCGCCAGCGAGTTCGTCGGCGGCTTCATCATGATCGGGTTGCTGGCGACGCTCGGCGCGCTCTGGCTGCGCGGGCGCTTGGTCGTCGCGGCCCGGGCGCGCCTCGTAAACCAGTCCGGCTCCGACGATCGGCACGCGCCAGCTAACCATACCGAGGACAGGCTGGATGGCACGAACCTGCACGCCCAGCTGCGCTCGCCGACGAAGTGGGCGGACAGCGCCACCTACACCATGGCCGACCTCACGATGCTGCGACGCGACCTCGTGCTGGGCTACCTCGTGGCCGGTTTCCTGGCCGTGTTGGTGCCGACGTCGGCCTGGCAGGCCCTCTTCGTCACGGGACACGGGTTCTGGACGAGCCTCGAGAACGCGATCGTGGGCCCGTTCATCGCCATCATCAGCTTCGTCTGCTCCATCGGCAACGTCCCGCTGGCGGCGACGCTGTGGCACGGAGGAATCTCCTTCGGTGGCGTGATCGCCTTCCTCTTCGCCGACCTGATCACCTTCCCCCTGCTCATGATCTACCGCAAGTACTACGGCACCCGGCTCGTGCTGCGCATGCTCGTCGTCTTCTGGGCGCTGATGTCCACCGCCGCTCTACTGACTGAGCTCCTCTTCCACGTCGCCGGTGCCGTGCCCACGTCGCGTCCGGCCACGGTCGTGTCCACGGGGTTTTCGTGGGATTACACGACCTACCTCAATATCGTGTTCCTGGCGCTGTTCGCCGTTTTGTACTGGATGTATCGCAACCGTGGGCGCTTCGGCGGCGGAGCCCGCTACGCGCGCGACCCGGTCTGCGGGATGCAGGTGGAGACGACCCATGCGCCGGCCACGCTCGAGCACGACGGAGAACGCGTCTACTTCTGCTCCGACCATTGCGCGGGGCGCTTCGCCGAGCGTTCCGCTTTGGGCAACGACCCATCACGACCACGGTTCGGGATCACTGACGCGACAGAGGAGCACACGATGGACGAGGCACGCATGATGCAACGGCTCGACACCATGGTCGCGAACGGCCGCATCACCTCCGAGGAGGCGGCGCAGTTGCGCGCAACCGAGGGCTCGCCCGAATTCCAGCAGGTCGTCTCTCGGATCCGGGCCCGGCACGCGCAGGCGCACAGCGATCCGGCCGTGGCCGACGGCGCGGTGAGCCAGGAGCACGCCGACCATCTCCTCGAGCGCGTCCTCGCCGGCGAGCAGTCCACGGAATTGCATAAGCAGGTCGGGTGGCAAACACTGAGACGTGGTGGCCACCCCGTCCCACCCGCCGGAACGGGCCCGGGGGAACCGACCGGCCGGCAGGTCAAGAGCTGAACACGACCGCTAACGTGCCGTCCCTATGCCGGACTACGACGCGATCGTCATCGGGGCGGGCCACAACGGGCTGACGGCGGCCGCGGTCATGGCCCGCGGCGGCCTGCGGGTGCTGTGCCTCGAGAAGAACCACTTCATCGGTGGCATGGCGTCGACCACCGAGCTGATCCGGGGCTACCGGTTCGAGCTCGCCGGCTCGATCCAGTTCCCGGTCCCCAACCAGCTCTACGAGGACCTGGAGCTGGCGGCGTGCCCGATCTACGAGCCCGAGGTCCAGTCCGCCAGTGTCGGTGACGGCGAGGGACCGCTCATCCTCCTCTACTCCGATCCCGAAAAGCTGCTCGAGCACCTGGGCGAGACGCTCGGCATCGAAGCGGTGCTCGGCATGGCTGAGGTGGCGGGCTGGGCCGAAGCGCCGGCGCGTGCGATCGGTCGTTTCGACGTGCGCCAGCCGCCCAAGTCGCTCGACGAGATGTGGGCCAGCGCGTCGAACGAGGCCGAGCGGGAGAACATTCGGCTCGCCATGTTCGGCAGTGTGATGGACGTGGTCGACCGGTATCTGCCCGACCCCGTCAAGCACGCGCCGGTGCGCAGCATGCTCGCGTTCCTGGCGGTCAACTCGACCTACCGGGGGCCCTACACGCCCGGCAGCGCCATGTGCCTGGCGTTCGCGCTGGCGTCGCCGGGCACGGCGACGATGTCGAAGGTGCGAGGCGGCCTGGGGACGATCGCGGAGCACCTGCTGGCGGTGTTCGAGCGCCATGGTGGCGAGCTGCGCCGCCACGTCAAGGTGTCGCGCATCGTGACGGAGGGGGGCGCCGTGCGCGGCGTCTATCTCGGCGAGGGCGAGGTCGTCACTGCGCCGGTCGTCGTGTCGAACCTCGACCCGACCGCCACGTTCTGCGGGTTGCTCGACGCGGAATCGCTGCCCGAGGGCTTCACGCAGCGGGTCGGGGCGATCGATCACCGGGCCGCCTACTTCCAGGCGCATTTCGCGCTGAGCGGCTTGCCCGAGTATCGAGCGCCCTACGAGGCGTTGAACGGCACCGCGTGGGGGCGCAACGTGACGTTCTTCGGCACCGCGGAGGACATGCAGCGCGACTTCGAGGGCTGCGTACGGGGCGACGTGCCGGCGTCGCCCTCGTTCAACCTGCAGATCCCGACGCTGGACGATCCCTCACTGGCGCCCGAGGGCATGCACGCGGCCTCGTCGTTCGCGTTCTATCTGCCGGTGGCGAGCGACCGGGAGACACAGAACCGGCTACGCGACCAGATGGCCGAGCGGATCGTGGCCAAGATCGCGGCGGTGGCGCCGAACTTCCCCGACCTGATCGAGCGGCAGCTGAACTACCCGGCGTTCACCTACGAGCTGATGTTCGGCTGCACGGGCGGCGACTTCTGCCACGGGCTCCTGCAGCCGGAATTCATGGGGCCTTTCCGGCCCGGGCCGCAGGGATGGGCGGACAACCCGGTGCCGGTCGAGGGTCTGTATCTGTGCGGCGCGGGGTGCCACGGCGGGCCGGGGGTCACGTTCATCCCCGGCTACAACGTGGGCTATGCGGTCTTGGAGGATGCGGGGGCGGCCGGGGGAGTCGCCCCAGCCGCGTCCTGAGCGAGCGCCTTGTTGTAGCGCCACTGGCGCTCCATGAAGGCCAGAAAGAACGCGATGGACATGGCCAGGCTCGTGAAGAGGCTCATGACGAAGAAGATCCACGCCCACTGGAGGCCTCGCCGGCTGCCGTCGACGATCGTCCAGAGCGGCATGAGGACGAGGTTCACGATCACGTAGTCCTGGGCGGCCGAGTCCGCGGCCCAGTTGGTGAACAGCATCTTGGTGTAGTTCCAGTAGTTCGCGTCGTGGTAGGTGTGCGTGTAGCGCACGTTGAAGTACCAGCCCAGCACGATGGAGATGATGCCCACCAAGTAATAGGTGCCCTCGAGGAACGAGACGCGGCCCGCGGCGTTGCCGGCGGTGAAGAGGTGGCGGTTCGCGTAGAAGGCGATCGCCGTGGTCGCGATACCAAGAATGCCGGTGATCAGCAGCTGCGCCGTCATGTCCGTCCTTCCCTGTGCTCCTGCGTGCCGGTGCCGGTGCCGACACCATAAGCCCGGCCGTCGGGCACCGCCCGGGAGGAGGTGGGGGGTGTCCCCCCTACAGCAACTCGAGAAGGCGCTCGGACGGGCGGGCGATCACTGCCTTGTCGCCGACCACGAAGATCGGCCGTTCGAGCAGGATCGGGTGGATGGTGACGGCCTCGAGCAATTGGTCGGGCGTGGCGTTCTCGAGGCCGAGCTCGGCGTAGACGGCTTCGCCCGTGCGCATCATCTGGCGCGGGTCGTCGATCGCGAGCATCGCCATCAGCTCCTGCAAGTCGGCGATGGTCGGGGGCTTTTCGAGGTAGCGGACCTGCTCGGCCCGGACGGCATGCTCGTCGAGGATGGCGAGTGCCGAGCGGCACTTGGAGCACTCGTCGTTGACGTAGAGCAGTGTTTCGTTCTCGGGTGGCACGGCGGCCAGGATAGGAGGCGGCGCTCCTCAGCCCGAAGCCCCCGGCACACCCGACGACGGGGGCAGCTCCGCCAGCACCTGGCTCCAGGAGTACAGCAGGGGGTGCGCAGGTGCGCCGGCCACGGCGAGCGTGACGGCCATCGACGTGCCGCCGTTGTCGCCCCGTTGGTGGTCGCCCGTGGTGTCGATCGCCGCGCCCATGACGAGGTTCGAGCCCGAGCCGAAGTCGTCGAGGATGCCCTTGCGGTGCCCCCAGCAACCGGCGGCTCCCCGATGGAGACAATCCAGGTTCCCGCTGTTGTAGCCGTCGTCGTACATCCAGCCGTAGACCGCGTCGAGCCCGTTGGAGGACCCCCCGGCCCACTCGGCGTCGTCGAGGACGTAGCCCGCTCCGGGGTCGGGCGGGTCGTTGGCGTCGTTTGCGCCCTTTTGCGCGTTGGTGTTCAGACCGGAGGTGAGCCCGCTGAAGGCGGGGAGTCCCCGGTCGGCCCGTTCGAGGTTGACCGCGACGAAGAGCTGGTCCGGGGCGCTCAGCCGGGCGAACCCGGCCGGGAGCACCATGGGGCGGACGCCTTCGAGTGCGTGCGCGTGGTTGATGGCGCCCAGCGCGGCGTTGATGCACGCGTCGGAATCGTCCACTCCGTCGCGGGCGCAGACACGGGTGAAGTCCGGATCCGGTTGCACGTTGCGGGTCGGGTCGGGAACCCCGGCGTTGGACTCGGACGCGGGCAGGGACTTCAGGGGCTGCAGCGTGGCGGTCCTGGTGGCGGCGAGCGCGTTGCCCCACGTGTAGACGAGCGCGCCCGGGCGTGGAGCGACGGCGAGCGTCGCGGCCAAGGACGAGCCGCCCCGATCGCCCTGCGAAGTGTCGCCGTTCGCGTCGTACGCCGCGCCCATGATCAGCGGGCGTGACCCGAAACGCCGGAGCACGATTTGGCGGTCGGCCCAGCAGCCCGCCCGCCGGGTGTTCGAACAGTTCGGCACCCCGCTGTTCGGTCCGTCGTTGTACAGCCACTGGTAGTCAGTGTCGAGACCGTTGTCGACGGCGCCGATCCATTCGGCACCGACTGTCATGTAGGCGCGACCGGGCCGCGGCGGCAGCTCGGCCGCAGCGGCGCCCCTCTGCGCGTTCGAGTCGAGCGCGGCGGACAAGCCGGCGAAGGGTGCGAGCCCCCGATCGACGCGCTCGCGGTCGATCACCACCAACAGCTGCTCGGGCACGGTCAACCGCGCAAAGCCGGCCGGCAGGAGCAACGGTCCCAGTCCCTCACCGGCCCGGGCGGCATCGATGGCAGCCAACGTGAGGCGGATGCAGGTGTTCGACGAGTCCTCGCCGATCGGCGCGCAGGAGTCGGCGTAGTCGGGCCTGGGCGCGACGGAGTTGGACGGGTTGACCAGGCTGCTCGTCACGCTCTTCGGCGCCGACGAACAGGCGGCGAGCGCGGCCCCGAGGAGCAGTACGGACGCGATCGCGGCGGTCGGTCGGGCGCCGCGGCGCCGGCGCCGGCTCCCGGCGGCGCAGGTCACGTCGTCGCCAGCATCAGGAGCCCAAACCTAACCAGCGGCCATGAGCGGTCGATGGCGCGTCGCCCTGGCGCGCGGCCGCGGAGCGCTCAGGACGAAGAGCGCAGTGCCCGCGGCTTGGCCGCCACGCCCAGGGTGAGCCAGGACCACGGCTTGGGGCCTTGCACGTAGCGCTGCTCGTTGCGTTGCATGACGAAGCCGGCCTGCTCGACGAGTGACGACGGGTCGCGGGTCAGGTGACAGCCGTCGGCCAACCGGCGCTGGAACGGCTCGATCCGTTGTTGCCACTTGGCCACGCCCGGATCGGGCGAAAGCCCGTGCTCGAGGAAATGCACGGTGCCGCCCGGCTTGAGGACCCGCAGGAGCTCAGCGAGCGCCTGCGACGGGTCGGGCACGGTGCACAGCGTGAAGGTGCACAGCGCGGCGTCGCAGCTGCTGTCCTCGAGCGGCAACGTCTGGCCGTCGAGACCGACGTGTTCGACGTGGACTGACGCTTCCCGGATACGGCGCTCGGCACGTTGGCGCGCCACGTGAGCCGGCTCGACCGCCAACACGTCTCGGACCTCGGGCGGATAGTGGGGAAGGTTCAGCCCCGAGCCGAATCCGATCTCGACCACGCGACCCGCGAGGCCCTCGGTCGCGCTCGCCCGGTACTTGTCGAATCCGCTGGTGCCGAGGGTCCATTCGACGAGCCGGGGTACGACCTGCTCGTTGTAGAAGCCCACGGCCCGACGCTACCTCCGTCCCTGGGGAAGAATCATCGTCATGGAGATCTACGGGCGTGCACTCGTGACCGGCGCGAGCCGCGGCATCGGCCGGGCCGTCGCGCTCGAGCTGGCGGCCCGCGGGTTCGACACCGTTGCGACCATGCGGGACCCCGCAGCGGGATCGGGCATGGCGGACGAGGCCGCCGGGCACCTCGAGGTACGCCGGCTCGACGTCACCGACCGCGCCACCTTCGACCTGCCGGACGACCTGAGGGTGCTGGTCAACAACGCGGGGGTCGACACCGAGTACCTCCCCGTCGAGCACGCGGACATGGGCGACTGGCGCCGCATGTTCGAGACCAACGTCTTCGGCACTGTCGCGCTCACCTCGGCGGCGATTCCGACACTGCGCGTCAACCGTCCGTCGGTCGTCTGCACGGTCACCTCGTCGTCGATCATCGCGGCCGTGCCGTTCTTTTCGGCGTACCGCGCCTCGAAGGCCGCTGCGTCCGCTTTTTGCGACAGCCTGCGCGTGGAGGTGGCGCCGTTCGGGATCCGGGTGGTCGAGATCATGCCGGGCCCCGTCGACACCGACATGTTCCGCCTGAGCACGGGTGACATGGACGCAACGCGGTTCCCCCGGTACCGGGCCCTCGCCGCCACGGTCGGTGAGCGACGACGCGCCCATGCGGACCCGCGGGTGGTCGACCCGGCCGTGGCGGCCTCGGCCATCGTCGACGCGATCGTGGACCAGTCGGGACCCATGCGTTACGGCTGCGACCCGGTCTCCCACGAGCTCATCGACCTGTGGCGCCAGAGCGACGACGAAACGGTGTTCGCGCTGACCGGCCAGTCGCTGCTCGACCAGGTTGCACCGGAGGCAGACGGGCGATCCGGAGTGTGAACAGACGCGTGCCGTCAGTCGGCGGCGCGTGGTGAATCATCGAGTTGGGAGAGCACCGATTCCAGGACCGTGCGGCGCTGCCGGAGGCCCTCTCTGTATTCGGCGTTGTCGGTACCGGCGATCTCACTGCTCAGGTCGCCCAGCGAGCCCTCCAGCAGTCGGTGGAGCTCGGCACCTTGTTCCTCGGAGATTTCGATGAGCATGGTCTCCTCCAAACTCGAGTGGCCGTCATGGATGTGTACTTCCCACGGCATCGATGTCCGAACCCCATCCGAAGGCCTACGCCTCGTGTCGTGCCGAGCGGGCTACGTTCGGCCCCCGACAGAAAGGTCGCAGTGCAGCTCGACGTCGTCTTCGCCACGTTCCCGATCATCTTCCTGGGGGAGCTCCCGGACAAGACGATGTTCGCGTCCTTGGTGCTGTCCACCCGCGGCCGGCCCTTCGTCGTGTGGCTCGGTGCGGCCGCGGCATTCGCGGTGCACGTGGTCATCGCCGTCACTGTCGGCGTCGCCATCTTCCACCTCCTACCGCACCGCGCGGTGCAGGCGATCGTGGCCGCGATGTTCTTCGCGGGGGGCGTGCTCGCGCTGCGGGAAGCGAGGAAGCAGCGCAACGAGGAGCAATTGGTCGAACGCGAGGTCGCCTCACATCGGCGCGTCGCGGTCACGGCGTTCGTCGTCATCTTCCTGGCCGAATGGGGCGACCTCACGCAGATCCTGATGGCCAACCTGGCCGCGCACTACCACGATGCGCTCTCGGTGGGGTTCGGCGCGCTCGTCGCCCTCTGGGCGGTGGCCGCGCTCGCCGTGGCCGCCGGTCAGAGCGTGCTGCGGCTGGTCAACATCGCGACGGTCCGGGTCGTGACCGCCGTGGTGCTCTTTACCCTTACCGGATGGGCCGTGTGGGAGGCCGTCCGCTGAACACGATGCCGTTGGCCCTTGGGCCGCGCCTCACGGCTCGGGCAGGTCGCGGAGCGCCTCGCCCAGCTCGCGGCGGTGGGACAGGCCCAGCTTCTGGTACACGCGGTGGAGCCGGTTCTCGACCGTCCGCACGGAGAGGTGCATGACCTCGGCGATCTGTTTGTCCGTGCTGCCCGAGGCCGCCTGGAGCGCCGTGTCGAGCTCGGCCGGGGTGAGCTGGGCCCTGACCCCGATGGCGCGGACGAACGGGGTCACGGCGCGCTCGCAACGCGACAGCAGGCGGGCAGCGCGTTGCTGGCTGGACGCCGCCTCGCGGGACATGCCGGCGCGTAGGAGGTGCACGGCCGACTCGCCGAGCGCCTCGGCGGCGTAGAGGTTCGCGCCGAGGGCCTCGAATTGCGCCGCCGCTTCTTCGAGCCCGCGGCTGTCCCGGCGCGCTGCACCCAATGCATACTCGAGCCGGGCCGCTGTCAGCTCACCGTCAACCCGTTCGGCGAGCTCGGCGAACTGGTCGACCACCTGGCGGGCCCGTCCCATCCGGGCCAGTCCGTGGAGCGCCTCGGTCGCGCCCAGCAGGTCGCCCATGTCGGCACCGAGGGCTGCCGCCGCTTCGAGGTTCTGTCGGCCGGACGCCATGTCGCCGCCGGCGGCACGGACCCAGGCGCGGGCCTGCAGGACCTCGACCTCGTAGGACAGGTCGGTCGGGAGGGCGAGTGCGTCGAGTTCGACCAGCGTTTCGGCGGCCTTGGCCGCGTGCCCGGCGAGTGCCAACGCCCTGGCGCACAGCGTGTAACAGCGGCGCGCCGGCACCGTGAGGCCCAAATCGATGAAGGTCCCGGTCGCGCTGGCCGCCTGCAGGAATGCGCTCTGGACGCGGCCCTGTTCGAAGCGGAGGGCACCCAGGACAGCGGCTACGACGGCTCCCTCGGGCGACGCGGCGGCGACGGTGAGGTCGTTGCGCGCGCGGTCGATGAGCGCATCGGCTTCGTCGAAGCGACCGAGCCCGATGAGGGTGAGGGCGCGGTTGGAGAACGGGCTCCACAGTTCGGTCCCGACCGGGTGCTCCCTGGCCGGATCCGGACCGAGCACCTGCAGCGCCTGTTCCATGGCACCGGTGCGTGTGAGCAGCTCGCCGATGACGGCATGCACACTGGAGGGCATCGCGGAGGGGCCCTGCTTCAGCGGGACGGGCACGGTCTCGAGGGCGGAGGCCGGGCCGTGCAGGGCGCCCTCCATGGTCAGGCGCCGGGCCATCAGCTCACCGCGCCACGCACCATCGGTGGCCGTGTTCAACAAGGATTCGATCGCCGACACGTCGGCCAACCCGCGCGCGAAGTAGGCCAGGTCGAAGCGCAGCAGCGCGACCCGGATGCTCTCGGTGTCGTTCGCAGCTTGGCGATCGAGTGCGTCGAGCGCCTCGGCCGCTTCGGCGTCGCGGCCCTCGAGGTGCGCTGCCTCCGCCGCCAGGAGCTGCGCTTCGAATCCCTCGCCCTGTTCCATTGCCGCGAGCGCCAGCCGCTCGGTCAGGGCAAAGTCGCGTCGGTCGCGGGCCGCTTTCGCGCCGGCGAGGAGCAGGTCCGCGTCCCCGCCGCCGCCGACCAGGCGCAGCGAAGCGAGCAGCAACGTGTCCTCCTGCCGGCTCGTTCCGGACGCCTCGGCGAGGGCCCGGGCGAGCTCGCGCTCGCGGCGGGGGCTGATGCCCGCACGCACGACGTCGGTGAGGACGGAATTGGCCAGTTGCACCTGGAGGCGCCGGCCGTCCATAGAGCTCGTCAAGAGCCCTTTGTCCTCGAGTGCTTCGATCGCGGCCCGTTCGGTCAGCTCGTCGAGGGCAGGTTGGGCCAGGGGCTCACCGATCGCAGTGAGCTCCAGGACGCGGCGTTCAGCCTCAGTCAGGCGGCCGAGACGGAGGTTCATGAGCTCGACGAGCCGAGGCGTCGGTCGGAGGGGACCGCGCACGCGCCAGACGCCGCTTTCGTCCGTCAGCGCCTGGCTCTCGAGCGCGCCGGAAATGACGTCCCGCACGAAGAGCGGATCGCCCCGCGTGTATTCCGCGACGAGGCGCACCGAGGCGGCGTCGATAGGGCCACCGAGCACGCGCCGTAGCAACTCGTCGATCTCGTGGTCGCCGAGCGTCGACAGTTCGATGCGCGTCGCGTCATGGTCCTTCCACAGCACCACAGTCGGATCGGCGACTGTCTCGACGGACGGGCGGGCGGTGGGAATGCACGCGACGACCGTGGCCGTCGCGTTGAGGGACAGCTGTTGCATCAGCATCGATGACCCGTCGTCGAGCAGATGCGCGTCGTCGACCAGCAACAGGAGTGGTCGGCCCTCGGCGTTCGCCACGAGCTCCCGCACGTAGTAGCGGAGCAGGTCCCCCTGGGCCCCGGGCCCGACGGCGGCCAGGCCGGGCGGCAGGAGGGAGGCAAAGGCGCCGAAGGGATAGGAGCGCGCCTCTTCGGTGCCCGACACGAAAGCGACCGACACGCCCTGGTCCTGTGCGAACTCGGCGCCCGCCCGGGCCAACGCGGTCTTGCCGCTGCCGGCGGGGCCGACGATCACGGCGCCGCGGCGCGCGCGGATTGCTTCCCTCAGAAGTTGCAGCTCGCGGGCACGACCGGCGAGCGGCCAAGGGCCCGCGACGACGCGTGGCTCAACGGGTGTCCCGCCGACATCGAACGCCATCCGCAAATCCCCCTCGAGAAATCGAGAGATCTATTTTCGCCCAATTACCTGCTAATTACGATAGGGCACACGCAGGTTGCAGGGGGGTCTTTCGGCCCTTTTTCCCGCTGCAGGCGAGACGAACCTGCACCCTAACCCTGTTTTCGTGCAACTGAACACCTCGATAACGGTTCCGCCGCGCCAGTGGCACGGTTTGCCGCGCGGCCGATGTGAGGAAAACGTCGGCGCAGGCGCGGGAATCCCTTTGCGAACGAGTCCCGAGGCGCTAAGAAGACACCCGATGAGGGCCGTAATGGTGAAACGGGTATTCGGAGCAATCGCCGCGTCCGCACTCGTCGCGTTGGCCACGCCGGTGCACGCGGCCGGTGCGGCGGCCAGCGGACCCGCCTTCTACACCTGGCAGGCCCCCGGCGGGGCGACGACGGCCGGGGCGAAGGTGATAGCGCTCACGTTCGACGACGGGCCCAGTCCCTATACGCCGGCCGTTCTTTCGGTCCTGCAGCAGTACCACGTGCCGGCGACGTTCTTCGAGATCGGCGACGAGGTGACGCGGTACCCGCAGTACGCGCAACTCCTGACGGCCGCCGGCTACCCCGTCGAGAACCACACCTGGAGCCATCCCGACCTGACGAAGCTTTCGCCCGGCGAGGTCGGGGCGCAGATCGATCAGACCCAAGCCGAGATCCAAGCCGTCACCGGCACGACGCCACAGTGCCTGCGCCCGCCGTACGACGCCTTCAACGCGACCGTGTTGAACGAAGTCGCCGCTCGCGGGATGACGACGATGAGCTACTCGGTCGACTCCGAGGACTGGACGCGTCCGGGGGTCGGCGCCATCGTGCAAGCCGTTGTCGGCGCCGCCTTCCCAGGAGCCGTGGTCGGCATGCACGACGGCGGAGGAGACCGCTCCGAAACGGTGGCCGCGTTGCCTCAGATCATCACCCAGCTGCGGGCCCGGGGTTACGGGTTCGTCTCGGTCTGCGGCAACAGCAATTTGGGACCACAGGTGACGGCGACGTACGGATTCGGCGACGCGCCGACGCCAGGGTCGCCGATCACCTCGAACCTGCCGCTCGTGGGCGCCGCGCTCGCCGGGACGGGCTCGCCTGCGAGTGGTTACTGGGAGGTCGCCTCCGACGGCGGCATCTTCTCGTTCGGTGCCGCGGCGTTCCACGGCTCCATGGGCGGCCAGCCGCTCAACGAACCCGTCGTCGGCATGGCCGCGACGCCCGACGGCAACGGGTACTGGGAGGTCGCCTCCGACGGCGGCATCTTCTCGTTCGGTGCCGCGGCGTTCCACGGCTCCATGGGCGGCCAGCCGCTCAACGAACCCGTCGTCGGCATGGCCGCGACGCCCGACGGCAACGGGTACTGGGAGGTCGCCTCCGACGGCGGCATCTTCTCGTTCGGTGCCGCGGCGTTCCACGGCTCCATGGGCGGCCAGCCGCTCAACGAACCCGTCGTCGGCATGGCCGCGACGCCCGACGGCAACGGGTACTGGGAGGTCGCCTCCGACGGCGGCATCTTCTCGTTCGGCAGCGCGGCCTTCCACGGCTCGATGGGTGGGCAGCCGCTCAACGAACCCGTCGTCGGCATGGCTCCCGGTCCGCCCGGCAGTGGTTACTGGGAGTTGGCCGCGGACGGCGGCGTGTTCTCGTTCGACGTGCCCTTCTACGGCTCGCGCGGTGGCCAATCGCCGGTGGATCGGTTCTTCGCCATGGTGGCGACACCCGGCGGCGGCGGGTACCTGCTGGCGGGGCAGCACCCTCCGCCCTAATTGGGACTGGACGGGCGCGGGCCGGCGGCCGCCTACGCCGGGGTGGCCGAGGAGAACCGGTAGCCGATTCCCCGCACGGTGGTGATCCACTGCGGGCTCTCGGGGTCGGTCTCGATCTTGAGCCGGACCCGGCGCACGTGTTCGGTGACCGTGGAGCACCCCTGCCAGCGGCTGGTCGAGCCCCACACCCGTTCGAGCAGCTCCTCGCGGGTGAACACGCGGCCCGGGCTCGTGGCCAGGAAGGCCAGCAGGTCGAATTCCTTCCGGGTCATCGTGACCTCGTCCCCTCCAAGGGTGACCGTGCGGGTCCCGTGGTCGATCACGAGGCCGCCCAGGTCCAAGGTTGTCGTCGGCGTGGCGCTGCCGCGGCGCATCACCGCTCGGACTCGAGCCTCGAGCTCGGGCATCGAGTAGGGCTTGTCGACGAAGTCGTCAGCCCCGAGGTTCAATAGCCGGACACGATCCTGTTCCGAGGCCTGGCCCGAGCACACGATGACGGGCACCGTGCTGCGCCGGCGGATCTTGGTCAGGACGTCGGCCGTGCCACCGTCCCGGTCGAGGTCGAGGATCACGAGGTCCGCCTCCTGGCGGAAGACCGCCCGCAAGGAGCTCGCCATGGTGTCCGCTTCGATCACCCGGTAGCCGGACTGTTCGAAGAAGCGGCGTAACGCCGCGCGGATGGCATAGTCGCTCTCCGCCACGAGGATCGTCCGGGTGGTCGTCACCGGACCGGGCCCGAAGCCCGGCGTGGGAGCGCCCCGGCGCAGGCTCTCGTGCAACGGCACCCTGGTGTGCAGGTCGAGCGACGTCATGATCGCTTCTCCCCGTGACTCTGTGCCGCACTGCGGCGATGCCGACGGTGCCGGCATCGCGACCCGAGCATCATGTGGACTTCCCCCTCATCGCTCCTGCACCCTGTGCGCAGGACTCTGTGACGCGCGGCAAACCCGGCCCGATTCGGTCCCGCCGCGATGGGTTCGCTTTCCGTCGAAATCAAGTGTCGTCGGCGCGTCGGCCCAGCTCAATAGGTCTTATGGACCAATGTTGTGCTGGCGTGGTGCTGCCGTGGTGCAGGCATGGTGCGGAACTGGTGCGGTGCGATCAACCGCCGGGTCGGGCGGCGAGCGGGTTGGCGTCCGAGGAAGTTACGGAGCGCAGAAGCGGTACCCGATGCCGCGAGCGGTGGCGATCCAGCGCGGCGTGTTCGGGTCGTCCTCGATCTTGAGCCGGATCCGGCGGACGTGCTCGGTGACGGTCGAACAGCCCTGCCATTCATCGGTCGACGCCCACACTCGCTCGAGGAGGTCCTGGCGTGAGAAGACCCGCCCAGGCGAAGCGGCCAGAAAGGCGAGAAGGTCGAATTCCTTGCGGGTCATGGGCACGACGGTCTCGGCCTTCGTCACCGCGCGCGTGTCGCGGTCGATCACGAGGTCGCCGTAGTGGAGAAGCCGGTTCGGCGGCGTCTTGGCGCCCCGGCGGAGCACCGCTCGGACCCGCGCCTCGAGCTCGGCAAAGGAGAACGGCTTGACCACGAAGTCATCCGCTCCCAGGTCGAGTGAGCGAATGCGCTCGCTCTCGGAGTCACGTCCCGAGCACACGATGACGGGCACGGCGCTGTCCCGCCGGATCTTGGCCAGGACGTCGAGCCCGTCGACCCCGGGCAGCCCGAGGTCCAGGATGACCAGGTCGGCCGAGCTCTGGAACACCGCCCGCAGCGAAGCCGGGCCGTCCGCCGCTTCGGTGACCCGGTAACCGGCGCGATCGAAATACTGGTGCAGGGCCAGCCGGCAGCTGTGGTCGTCCTCAGCGATCAGGATCCTGCGATCGGCTCCCAGACGCTCCGGCACGTCGTGCGCCGGGGAAGGAGAGTCCGTCGTGTCATGACGGAATGCGTCGCGGTGTCGCGTCCGCTCCAAGTCGATCGAGATCGTCACATGGATTCTCTCGGCCCGTGATCGGCCGCGCTTGAGAGCGACGCGGGTGCCGATGGGTCCTTTCATGAGGTTTGGTGGGAAATTGCGACACGCGCACCGGTGCCCGGCGGCCATGGAACGAGTGACAAGGCGAACGGTGCGGCGGCCGCTCGGCCGAGCCGAGGCGGACCGCACACATGCGCGACGTGGGTCGAGCCGGATCCGCATGGGCGAAAGGACCACGGGCGTGCACAGGGCTACGTCCCGCGATCGAGGCCTTTCTGGGGCCCGCGCACGGACGGATCAGAGAGGCTCGCGGCCACTCGATATCCGGTTTGCTGCCACGGAGCCGGCCGCCTGATTGGGGCGATTGGGAGCCCCGTTTCTGCAACCAACTGACAACGAAGAGGCAACCTACCAGGCAAAACAGAGTGAAATAGAGTGGTGGCTACTCCTGAACGACCGCATCGAGCATGGTCAAATAGGAACACCTCATTGGAAGGCGTGGCGCCTGTCGGAGGCTCCACAATGAGGGAGGGGGATACACGTGGCAACGACGATGCTTGCAGGCTCCGCTACACCGGAGACAACCGAAGACGGTCTCAGCGGCGTTTGGTCCGAGTTCAAGCGGACCGGCGCGCGGGAACTGCGCAACCAACTGATCGAGCACTACTCGCCGTTCGTGAAGTACGTGGCGGGCAGGGTCATGGCTGGATTGCCCCGTCACTTCGACGAGGACGACCTGACGAGCTACGGCATCATCGGGCTCATCGACGCCATCGAGCGGTTCGAGCTGGACCGCAATCTCCGCTTCGAGACCTACGCCATCCCGCGCATCAAGGGCGCCATCATCGACGAGTTGCGATCGATCGACTGGGTGCCCCGTTCCGTGCGCAGCAAGGCAAGGGCCGTCGAGCAGGCGGTCACCCACCTGGAGACCACGCTACGGCGCACACCGACCGAGACCGAGGTCGCCGACGAGCTCCAGATGTCCTCGGCCGACTTCCACACGGCCATGCGCAAGATCTCCTCGGCCGGGGTCATGGCCCTCGACGAAGTGCTTCGTGGCGGCAGCGGCGATCGAGCGGATCGCTCGACGCTTGGCGAGTCTCTGCCCGATCGTTCCTTCGGACCCGTGGACACGTTCGAAGCCAAGGAGTCCAAGCAGGCGCTGCTCGACGCGGTTGAGGCCATGCCCGAGCGCGAACGTACGGTTCTCACGATGTACTACTACGACGGCATGACGCTCACGGAGATCGGCTCCGTCCTCGGTGTCACCGAGAGCCGGGTCTGCCAGATCCACACCAAGGCGCTGCGGCAGCTGCGCTCGAGACTGGCTGATCGGCCCGACGGCCAGGAGTCCCGGCGTCTCGGCCGTGAAGGACCCCAGCGTGTCTCGGGCGTCCGCACAGTCGCCGCCGGACGGCGCGAAGCCCTCGCGCTCGCCAGCTGACGAACCCAGCGCCGTAAGGAACGGCGCCGGCTACATCCAGCTCCGCTCTCCCTCGCAGCCACGCGGCCACGTCCGGCCGGACGTACCGGTACGGTACCGATCCGAACCACCACACTCGGATGACAGGGGACGTGCCATGCCTTTGCACAAGAGGGAATCGGTCCGCGAAGGAATGCTCGATTCCATCTACGCGGACCGGGAGCTGCACGCCCGGCTGCCCGCCGGCCGGTGCCCCAGCAAGGAGATGCGGTCTGAAGACGCGTTCCAGGCCATCGTCGACGAGCTGATGCTCGACGGCAACGCCCGCCAGAACCTGGCCACCTTCTGCCAGACGTGGGAGGAGCCCGAGATCCATCGCCTGATGGACATCGCCATCGACAAGAACCTGATCGACAAGGACGAGTACCCCCAGACGGCCGAGCTCGAGCGCCGCTGCGTGCACATGCTGGCCGACCTGTGGCACGCGCCCGAGACGGGCGAAGCAGTGGGGTGCTCGGCCATCGGCTCCTCCGAGGCCTGCATGCTCGGCGGCATGGCGGCCAAGTGGCGCTGGCGGGCCAAGCGCAAGGCCGCCGGCAAGCCGGCCGACAACCCCAACATGGTCTGTGGGCCCGTGCAGGTGGTCTGGCACAAGTTCGCCAAGTACTGGGACGTGGAGATGCGCGAGATCCCCATGTCCCCCGGCCGCTACTGCATGGACGTCGAGCAGATGCTCGAGCGGGTCGACGAGAACACCATCATGGTCGTGCCCACGTTCGGCGTGACCTACACCGGCGCCTACGAGCCGGTGCTCGAGTTGGCCCAGGCGCTGGACCAGCTCCAGGAGGAAAAGGGCCTCGACATCGACATCCACGTGGACGGCGCCAGCGGCGCCTTCCTCGCCCCGTTTTGTGCGCCGGACATCGAGTGGGACTTCCGCGTCCCACGGGTGAAGTCGATCAGCACCTCGGGCCACAAGTTCGGGCTGGCGCCTCTCGGGGTGGGCTGGGCGCTCTGGCGCGACGAGGCGGAGCTGCCCGATGACCTCATCTTCCACGTGACCTACCTGGGCGGCGACATGCCGGTGTTCCAGATCAACTTCTCGCGGCCGGCCGGCCAGGTCGTCGCCCAGTACTACAACTTCGTCCGTCTCGGCCGGGACGGGTACCGCAACGTGCACGATGCCTGCTACCTGACAGGCAAATACCTGGCGCACGAGGTGGCCAAGCTCGGGCCGTTCGAGATGCTGTGCGACTCGGACCCCCAGACGGGGATCCCCTCGGTGGCCTGGCGCATCGCCGAGGGCGAGGACCCGGGGTACACGCTCTACGACATCGCCGACCGGCTCCGCAACCGCGGCTGGCAGGTCCCGGCGTACCCGCTGACCGGCTCGGTGTCCGACGTCTCCGTGCAGCGCATTCTGGTGCGCCAGGGCGTCAGCCGGGACCTGGCAACTCTGCTCCTCGACGACATGCAGCAGGCGATCGCGCACTTCGACCGCCACCCGGTCTCGGTGCCGATGACCAAGGAGGAGTCAGGGGGCTTCAGCCACCTGTAGGCGACGCGGGGGTGGCGGGTGCGGCCGGACCGAGGTCCGTCACATTGACCGCCCAGTCGACCTCGATGACCCGGCGCCGTAGGAACCGCGGCCGGCCGACCCGGGCGGCACGGTCCGTCGTCCAGGGTGCGGGGAAAGCGAACGTGAGGCCTGCCAACGACCGTACAGCGGGCTCGTAGCTCGACCGGATCCACGCGAAGCGGCGCCACGCCGCCTCGGTGCGGTCGGGGGCGACGCCGATGAGGGGTGCGAGGGCCGCCATGACCTCGTCGTACTCGGCCCGGGTGACCGTGATCGGGGGGGCGGGCTCGTCGAAGTGACCGACCACCTCCGCAATCCCCATTGGCTCGCCGATGGGGATCGACGCGGCGCGTGCCACGCGGACGAAACCCGGCATGCCGTAGACGAGCACCATCATCGGGCCCTTCTCGATGTCTTCGAAGGAGTCACCCGCCTGCGTCTCCGTCGAGGAGACCACGAGCGCAGCCGCGTCGAGCAGCGTGCCGATGGTCGCCACCCACGAGTGGTCCTGATGCGTTTCGGGGAAGTACGTGAGGATCGGGAACGCGGTGTGCGTCTGCTCGATGTCGAGGATCCATTCCGACTGGTTGCGCCAGAACTCGACACTGTCCAGGGCCCCGACGCG
Organism: uncultured Acidimicrobiaceae bacterium; assembly: GCA_963828455.1. Classification (GTDB taxonomy): domain Bacteria; phylum Actinomycetota; class Acidimicrobiia; order Acidimicrobiales; family RAAP-2; genus Bog-473. The sequence goes on from CAWHFH010000010.1 coordinate 68,245, forward strand.
TTGGAGGGTCTGGAGGACCGTGACGACCGCCGGGGGTGCACCCGAGATCGGGCGGAGCCGGATGATGCCCTTCTCCCGCCCGTTGTACGCCCCGTAGATCGTCGGCAGGTAGCTGATCAAGAGAGCAACGAGCCCGAGCCCGATGGTCGCTTCGATGAACGCCAACCAGATCCGTCCGGTCCCCGTGGGTTCGGCGAATCCGAGGGTCGTCAATGACGAGCCGCTGATCTCGAAGGCCCGCTGCCAGGCCAGCGAACCTGTGCCCCAGAAGATGAAGATGAAGGCGACGACCATGGACAGCATCCACACCAGCGGGAGGCTGACCAACGCCACCGGCGCGTACAATGACCGGAGCGCAATGGCTCGTTCACGGCTGCGCGATCGGTGGACGAGCAGGCGATGGACGACGGCGAACACCGCCTGCGCCAGGCGCGGGAATCCCTCCTGCGGCAGCACGACCGTCTTGAGCGCGGAGCCGAGGATGGCCAGCGCCAAGACGGTGCCGAAGACCACGGAGAGAACCTGCAAACCGATCATCGTCGGTCGCGTCCCTTGGTCAGGAGATTTCTTTGGTGGCGGATTGCACGGCTTCGTCGATCCCGTGCTTGTCGACCTCGAGCTCCTTCGACACGTGCTTGCGCGCCTTGAGAGCTGCCTTCTCGAGTGCGGCCTGCACCGTGTTCTCACCGACCACGACGAGTGCGGCCTCGCCGGCGTCGATGACGTCGCCGAACTCCTTCATGTCGGCGCGCGACATGCCCTTCCACAGGTGGCCGCTCACGCCGCCGATGGCCGCACCGACCAGCGCCGTGCCGATGAGGGACGGCGGGAACAAGATCCCGACGAGCGCCCCGGCCGCCGCCCCACCCCATGCCCCGTGGCGCGTCGTGGTCTCGTCCTTGTTCACATGGACCTTGCCCATGTAGTCCTTGGACACGACCGCGGCGTCGTAGGTGCCCACCGCGCCGGCGGCGTGCAACTCCTTCACGATCTCGTAGTCGGCGCGGGCGTCGACCTCGCTGGCGTACGTCCCGATGAAGATGAACACGCCGTCTGCCTTCGACATGGTGTTGCTCCTTATCTTTCTGGTGGCCCCGTCTGCCGGCCGCCGGCCCAACCCGGGCCGTCTTCCTCCTGTCCCGACGCGGCGAGATTAGAGCGGGTGACCGGTGCGGGCTCGGTTTCGGTGACGCAACCTCTGGCATGATCGGTTGGGTGCCCCTGCCCCCTGCTATAGAGATCGCGCGTCGGGCCACGCTCCACCCGATCGCCGGCATCGCCGGTCAGATGGGCCTCGGGCCCGAATTGCTCGAGCCGTACGGCGCGCACGTGGCCAAGGTGAACCTCGATGCCGTCGAGGCGCTGGCTGGCCGGCCCCGGGCGCGCTATGTCGTGGTGACGGCGGTGACACCCACCCCGCTCGGCGAGGGGAAGACGACGACCACCATCGGCCTCGGCCAGGCCCTGGCCTGCATCGGGCGCCAGGCCACGATCGCCATCCGCCAGGCGTCCATGGGCCCCACATTCGGCATCAAGGGCGGGGCCGCGGGTGGCGGTTACAGCCAGGTCGTCCCGTTCGAGAACCTCAACCTGCACCTGACCGGCGACCTGCACGCGGTGACCGGGGCCAACAACCTGCTTGCCGCCATGGTCGACAACCACCTTTTCAACGGGAACGAGCTCGGCATCGACCCCCACGGGATCACCTGGAAGCGCGTCCTCGACGTAAACGACCGCTCGCTGCGCGACGTCGTGAGCGGCCTCGGCGGCCACCAGGACGGTCTTCCTCGCCAGACGGGCTTCGACATCACCGCGGCTTCGGAGGTCATGGCGGTGCTCGCGCTGTCGCGGACACTGCAGGATCTTCGGGAGCGTTTCGGGCGCATCGTCGTCGGCTACACGGAGGCCGGAGACCCGGTGACCGCCGAGCAACTGAAAGCGGCGGGCGCCATGACGGTCATCATGCGCGACGCCATCAAGCCGAACCTGCTGCAGACACTCGAGAACACGCCGGTGCTCGTCCACGCCGGGCCCTTCGGGAACATCGCACACGGGAATTCTTCGGTTGTCGCCGATCTGATCGGCATCCACGCCGGCGAGTACCTGGTGACCGAGGCGGGCTTCGGCTCGGACATGGGGGCCGAGCGCTTCTTCAACATCAAGTGCCGCACCTCGGGGTTGGCGCCCGACGCAGCCGTCGTGGTGACGACCGTGCGCGCCATGAAGCTCCACTCGGGACGTCACCGCGTGGTGGCGGGGCGGCCGCTGCCGACGGAGATGCTCGAGGAGAACCCAGACGAGGTGCGAATCGGGGCGGCCAACCTCCTCGCTCATCTCGGCATCGTGCGCCGGCACGGCGTCACGCCCGTCGTGGCGATCAATGAGTTCGCGGGCGACTTCCCCTCCGAGCACGCCGCCATCCGCGAGATCGCGGCGTCCGTTGGCGTCCGCTCCGCCGTCTGCTCCCACTTCGAGAACGGGGGCAAGGGCGCCGTGGAACTGGCCGAGGCCGTGGTCGAAGCGGCGGAGGAGCCGAGCGACTTCCAGATGCTGTACCCGGACGGCGCCAGCCTCCGGGAGAAGATCGAGATCATTGCGACCGAGGTGTACGGGGCAGAGGGCGTGGACTACGCCCCCTTGGCCGCCCGTCACCTGGACAATTACGAGCGTGCCGGCTTCGGCTCGTTGCCCGTCTGCATCGCCAAGACGCACCTCTCCATCTCTTCGGACCCCACGTTGTTCGGAGCGCCGCGCGGCTGGCGTCTTCCCGTGCGCGAGGCTCGGGCCAATGTGGGTGCCGGTTTCGTCTACTTGGTCAGCGGTGACATGCGCACCATGCCGGGGCTCTCACGCCACCCCGCAGCAGAGAACATCGATATCGACGAGAACGGCAACGTAGTGGGCCTCTACTGAGGCCCAAGGAGGCTCCCCCATGGCGATCGATTTCACTCTCGCACCAGAACACGAGGAGATCCGTTCACGGGTCCGGACGTTCATCCAGGACACCGTGGTGCCCCGCGTCAAGGGGTTCGACGACGAGGGCCGGGTAACGCAGCGCCGCGAGTACCTCACCACCATCCTCGAGCTCCGTGAGGAGGCCAAGCGCGAGGGCCTCTGGCTGCCGCACATGCCCGAGGAGTGGGGCGGCATGGGCCTCGGTCATGTCGAGCTGGCCATGGTGCAGGCGGAGGCGGCCAAGACCCGGCTCGGCCCGTGGATCCTCAACTGCAGTGCGCCAGACGAAGGCAACATGCACACGCTGCTGCACTGGGCCACCGACGAGCAGAAGGAGAAGTACCTGCGGCGACTGTGCGAAGGCACCGCCATGTCCTGCTTCGCGATGACCGAGCCGGAGGTGGCCGGCTCGGACCCGACGCTGATTCAGACGCGGGCAGAGAAGGACGGCGAGGAGTGGGTCATCAACGGCCACAAGTGGTTCATCTCGAACGCGCGCCGCGCCCAGTTCGCCATCCTCATCGCCCGCACCGAGCTCGACGTTCCGCCGGGCTCACGTGGCGCCAATACCGCCTTCCTCGTCGATCTGCCGGCTGACGGCTGGAACGACGTGCGCGAGGTCGAGACCATGCACGGGTCGACGGGACATTCAGAGATCGTCATCGAGGACCTGCGGGTGCACGACTCGCAGATCCTCGGCGGCCGTGGCAACGGCCACCGCCTCGGGCAGTACCGCCTTGGTCCGGCCCGGCTCGCTCACTGCATGCGCTGGATCGCGCAGGCGGAGACCGCGCTCGACATGATGGTCGACCGCGCCCTGCACCGGTACTCGCACGGTTCGCTCCTGGCCGAGAAGCAAGGGGTGCAGTGGCTCATCGCGGACTCGGCCATGGAGCTGTACCAGTGCAAACTGATGGTGCTCCACGCCGCCTACAAGATCGACCGGGGCGAGGACTTCCGCACCGAGGTCTCCATGGCGAAGCACTTCGTCGCCAACAGCCTGAACCGGATCATCGACCGCTCCATACAGGTGCACGGTGCGCTCGGCTACTCCACCGACACCCCGCTGGCGAACATGCTCCAGCACGCCCGATGGGCCCGCTTCGCCGATGGCGCCGACGAGATCCACCAGATGCGCATCGCTGAGCGCACGATCGCCGCCTACAAGGACACCGGCTCGACCAATGAGGCCACCGGCGCCCTGCCTCTCTGAGAGGGCGCAACCATGGGCTGCCTCTTCGCTCTGATCTCAGCATTCTCGGCGCGCCTCGCGCTGTTCCTGGTCTGGATCTTCACGGATCGCCTTTCCATCGCGTTCCGCTCGGGCTGGGAGGGCATCCTCGGCTTCGTCTTCCTGCCCTACGCGACGCTCTTCTACGTGCTGGTGTACCAGCCGCACAGAGGTGTCGACGCCTTCGGCTGGGTGATCGTCGCGCTGGGGATCGCCTTAGACCTCTCTTCGCACCTCTTCGGCTCCGGGGCCGGCCGGCGGCGTGCGCGCCGTCACCGGCAGCACGCTGCGCAGACCTAGCCCGTAGAAGCCGAAATCAGCGTCACCAGCGGTAGAAGCGGTGAGAACCAGCGTTTTCACCCCGGCCGATGGCGAAGCCGACGATCCACACGATGGCGAAGACCACCGCCGCGATCCACAAGAGGTGTACGGCGAACCCCGCACCGAACAGGATCAATACGAGCAACAACGCAAGCAGCAAAAGCATGGCAAACCTCCCTTCTCCTCTAGTAGCTCTAGTAGTTCGAGTCGACGCGACGCACCACGTTGCCCCGGCCGTCGTCGACGATGGTGCGTTGACGACGAGTGTTGCCGAGCACCATCACGATGATCGACAACACGGCTCCAACGACACCGACAATCATCAGAATCACCCCGACCCTGTTGACATTGAAGCCGTGTTGATACGGCGAAACGGTCACCGCCCAATCGAGGATGGCTCCAACTGCAAAAACGATGATGCTGACGACGAGCCCACCAGCCCCAACCATGAGTACTTCCTTTCTCAGCAATGTGTGTGCTGCAAATACGCCTACCCAGTGCAAAATCGTGACAAACGCATTTGCAACGAACCGCTCTCGGCAACGGATGGGCGGAGGCGATTCGCGTCCTCTTGCGAGAGTCGATGAAACGCGAAGCAGCCCCCGGATGCGTCAAAGACACCCTGGGCGCCGTCGCCGAGCGGATTCGGCCGGCCTGGCGGTTGCCGGGCGAGTCCGACACATGCTTACCCGGTCAAAACCTTTTGAAACCGACGTAAATTCACTCTCAGGCCCCATCAGGCGACGTCGGGCGCGCTTTGATCGACCGACGACCATGATCAACGCACCGGCATCGTCGAGAAGCAAACGAACCGCTCCGACATGCGGTGCGACCGTGCAACGGAGCCCGTTAGCGCGAGTACGGCCGTCGAAAATCAGGCCTGGGAACTTAGGAGAACTGCAGCCGCAGCTCCGGCTCGGGCCCGAACGACGGCTCGCTCGGGCCGACGACTGCGAGCTTGTGCCACGCCGCCACGCCGATCATCGCGGCATTGTCCGTCGCCATTTTCTGCGGTGGGATGAGCAGGGTCGTGCCGAACTCGTCGGCCAGCGACCGGGCCCGGTCGCGTAGGACCGGGCTTGCAGCGACGCCACCCACGATCGCCAGCGAAGGGTCGCCGAACTCTTCGAGCGCGCGTCGCAGCTTGGCGATGAGCACGTCCATGCAGGCGGCGACGAACGACGCCGCCACCTCTTCCACGGCGAACCCAGGGTCCGACCGCACGTAGTTGACCACCGCCGTCTTGAGGCCCGAGAAGGAGAACGCGTAGCCGTCGCCGAGCATCGGGCGCGGGAACCCGAGGCGGTCCTCGCCGTCGGCGGCCAGCCGGTCCAGGACCGGGCCCCCGGGGTAGCCCAGCCCGAGGAAGCGGGCCACTTTGTCGTAGGCCTCGCCGATGGAGTCGTCGACGGTCTCGCCGAGGAGCTCGTAGTGCCCCGCGGCAGTCGCCCTGGTCAGCATGCAGTGGCCGCCCGAGACCAACAGGGCGGTCTGCGGGAACGGCACCTCGCGGTCGGCGAGGTACACGCTGGCCAGGTGCCCCTCCAGGTGGTTGACGCCCAGGACCGGAATGCCCCAGCCCAACGCGAGCGCTTTGGCCGTCGCGATGCCGACCAGCAGCGCGCCCACCAAGCCCGGCCCGGAGGTGACCGCCACGGCATCGAGGTCGGCGCCAGTGACGCCGGCCTCTTCGAGCGCGCGCGCGACGATCAGCGTGATGGTCTCGGTGTGGGCGCGGCTCGCCAGCTCGGGCACCACGCCACCGAAACCCGCGTGGAGCTCCACCTGGCTCGCCACGACTGAGGAGCGAACCTCGAGGCCTTCGTCGACCACGGCGGCGGCCGTTTCGTCGCACGACGTCTCGATGGCCAACAAGGCGCGGGTCACCGCAGTCCCGCCAGCGCTTCGTCGATCTCGGCGCGCGCGATGACGCCCTCCCGTTCCACCACGGCCTGCCCACCGCGCACGTTCACCAGCGTCGAAGGGACCTCGGTGAGCTCGCCGCCGTCGACGACCAGGTCCACCGAGTCGTCGAGGCTGGCCGCCACGTCGCCTGCGACCCGCGCGGTCGGTGCGCCGTGCGGGTTGGCGCTCGTCACGAGCAGCACCCCCGTCGCCTGCAGCAAGCCGCGCAGGAAGGGGTGGTCGGGGATCCTGACCGCGACCTCGTCGCGCCCGGCGAGCCAGTCCGGCCGGGCGGAAGTGGCATCGAACCCGAAGGCGAGCGTGAGCGGGCCCGGCCACCACCGTGACGCCAGCGCGTCGGCCGCGGCCGTGACGTCCACGCCGAGCGCGCGCACCTGGTCCATCGACGTCGCCAGGACGGGCAGATGCATCCCGCCGGGCCGTCCCTTGGCGCGGTAGATGGTCTGCACCGCGTCGCGGTCTCCGGGACGCGCCGAGAGCCCGTAGACGGTGTCGGTCGGCACCACGACGACGCCACCGCGCTGCAGCGTGACGGCTGCGACCCGCGCGCCGTAGTCGTCGGTGCGGACGAGTGGGGCTCGGGCGCCGCGTGGGGCGGCGGGCACCATCGGGTCGGGACGCCTCAGAGCTTCAGCGGGCGGATGGCAGCACCGATGAGCTCGGGGTGCGACTGCCAGTCGACCCCGGGCACGTCGACATAGAGCTCGATCTCGTTGCCGTCCGGGTCGAGGATGTAGAGGCTGTGGGTGACCGTGTGGTCCGACGTGCCCACGACCGCCGCGCCCGCGTCCTGCACCGCCTTCAGCGCTGCCCTGAGCTCGTCGTCGCTGTCGCCGACCTTGAGGCCGAAGTGGTACATCCCCACCCGGCGGCCCGGCGGGATGGGTGTGGCGTCCGCCCCGACCTCGATGAGCAGCAGCTCGTGGTGGGTGCGGCCCGACGAGAACGCCGCCGCGCCGACCGGGTCGCTGCCCGGCTCGGGAAGGACCTGCCGCCAGCCCAGCACGTCGCGGTAGAAGGCGGCGGAGCGCCGCAGGTCGCGTACGTACAGAACGACGTGGCCGAGCTCCCGAACGGTCATGCGCTCACGCTACCGGTCGCCTCGCTTTCCACCGACGCCACCGTGCGAACCCAGTTCGCGGCCGGCGGCATCCCGGGACCCAGGTGGATCGGGACGTCGAAAGGCTCCGACGTCAGCCCCGCGGCCTCCATCAGTTCGGTCAGGGCGTGGGGGATGGCGGCCGCGATGTCCCACAGGCGCGGCACGGCGCGGGCGTCGGCCGCCAGTCCCCAGTAGAGGACGCCCATGTAGCTCATGATCGTGATGTTGAGGCCCATGCCGTCCATCACCGGACCGAGCGGGAACATGCCCAACAGCTGGCTGCCGCCCAGGTACAGCGGGAAGTCGGGACCTGGGACGTTGGAGATGACCATGTTCGCCACCGGCCGGTGGCGGTCCGCCAGGCGCATCCCGGTGTAGAGGCGCGCCGCCACGGCGAAGACATTGGGCGTGGCGTGTTCGGCCCAGTTCTGCAGCGTGGAAGCACCCAGTGCCTTGTGCTCCTCCTTGGCACCCTTGGTGCCCTCGTGGATCACGCGCAACCGTTCGAGCGGGTCGTCGAGCTGGGTCGGCAACTGGACGAACATCGACGACACCTTGTTGGAGCCCTTGAGCTCGGCGACGTCGGGCGTGACGGAGACCGGCACGACGGAGACCAACGGGATCTCGGGCAGCTCGTCGCCGGCCTGGAGGTAGGCGCGCAGTGCGCCGGTGACCATGGCCAGCACCACGTCGTTCACCGTGGACCCCACCTCGTTCTTCAGCGTCTTGGCGTCGGCGAGGCTGGCAGCGGCGAACGCCACGCGCCGCCGGGCATGCACCGCCGCGTTGATGGAGGTTCGTGGCGCGGTCAACGGGAGGGCGCCCTTCGCCGTGTCCGGAAGGCCGCGGCGGATGCGGCTGATACCGAAGATGTTGCGGGTCGTGCGCAACATCATGCGGGCCACGTCGAACGGGGCGACGAGATTGGCCATCATGGCCTGGGACATCAGCTCGAAGCTCGACGGGATACGGGAGTCGAGCTGGCGCGCCGTGGCCAGCGACTGTTCGGGCGGATCGGGCTCCAGGTCGAAGAGCACGCCCAGGAGCTCTGCCCCCGAGATGCCGTCGATCGTGCTGTGGTGCATCTTGGTGACGAGCGCGATCTTCCCGTCCTCCACGCCCTCGACGATCCACATCTCCCAGAGCGGTCGGTCGCGGTGGAGCTGGCGGCTGATGACGTCGGCGGCGAAGTCGCCGAGCTCGCGCAGGCCACCGGGGGCGGGCAGTGCCGCCCGCCGGAGATGGTTGTCGATGTCGAACTCGGGGTCGTCCACCCATACGGGAAAGCCGAGGCGCAGCGGCACCTCCACGAGGCGCCGCTGGAACACCGGGGCCAGCGGGATGCGGTCGCTGATGAGCTGGCGCACCCGCCGGAACGAGTAGCCACCGGGCACGGTCGACGGGTCGAAGACGGCCGCCATCGCCACGTGCATGTGCAGCGTCGGCGTCTCCATGTAAAGGAAGCTCGCGTCGAGCCCGCTCAGCCGTTCGGGTGTCATGGGTGCTCCTTGCTCCCTACCCCTCGCCCATAACCTCGCACCTTGTGGGGCGGTGGGCAACTGGGAATGCCCTCCGACCAGGACCGGCGCGCCGCCGGTGGTTCGGCGATGATGGAGGGGTGCCGTACGCCTATTTGGCCGTCGCCGTCGTCGGGGCCGTCGCCGTCGCGCTGTCCTATCGGCCCATCCGACGAGAACCCCTGACCGTCGTCAGCTTCGTCTTGGCCAGCTGGACGAGCGAGCTGGCCCTCCAGAACATCGTCTGGCAGGTGATCGCCACGGCCCTCTTCATCGAGTTCGGCGCCCTCGGTTCCTGGGCGGGGTGGCTCGGACTGGCTTTTGCCGTGGTCGGCTGGGTCGGCCTGGTCGGTCTGGGCGTCTCGGGCCTCCGGGCCGCTGACGTCACCGCCGCCGCACTGGCCGAGGTGCGCAGCGACGCCTTCCCGGTCCCGACCCAGCCGACGGCACCGGCTTGGGGCCGGTGGTGGCGCGTCACCCGGGCCATTCCCATGAAGTCACGCGCCGTCCAGGCCACCCGCAACGTGGACTACTGGGGGGACGGGCGCCCGCGCCACCGCCTCGACGTCTACCGCTCCCGCCTCGTTCCGCGAAAAAGCGCCGGTGATGGTGTACGTCCACGGTGGTGGATGGGTCATCGGCGACAAGCGTGAGCAGGGCAAGCCGATGATGTTCGAGCTGGTGGCCCGGGGCTGGGTCTGCGTCGCCATCAACTACCGGCTGAGCCCCAAAGGCACCTGGCCCGACCACATGGTCGACGTCAAGCGCGCCCTCGCCTGGGTCAAGCAACACATCGGCGAATACGGCGGCGACTCCGGCTTCATCGCCATCAGCGGAGGTTCCGCCGGCGGACATCTCTGTGCCCTGGCGGCGCTCACCGCCGGGGACCTTGCCTTCCAGCCGGGCTTCGAGGAGGCGGACACGTCGGTGCAGGCTTGCGTCCCGTTCTACGGCGTCATGGATCTGACGTCGTCGCCTGAGGGCTCGGCCGTGTTCGGCCCCGGGCTGGTCGAGATGCTCGAGAAGACGGTCATGAAGGTCAAGGAGGCCGATCATCCCGAGGTGTTCCGCGCCGCTTCGCCAACCTACCGCGTCCACCCGGGCGCTCCTCCGTTTTTCGTGCTGCAGGGTGCGAACGACACCCTCGTCCCCGTCGAGATGGCACGGACGTTCGTCGAGCACTTGCGGGCGGTGTCCGGTTCGCCAGTCGCCTACGCCGAGCTGCCCCTGGCCCAGCACGCCTTCGACGTCGTGGCCTCGTTGCGGTGCCTGGCGACGACCTCGGCCGTGGGGGACTTCCTCGAGGCTGCGCGTGCCGTCCACGCTGCGGCCCGACCGACTGCAATGGACGTGATCGCCACCCGAAATGTTTCTGACATAGAGTCGCCCGGCGGAATCTGACTTCGCGTCAGATCGGGCCCGGGGGCAGGCTCGACGGCGACCGATTGGGACAAGGGGTGACAGTGGGGAACACCATGTGTGTGGGGACGCGGCGCGGACCGTCGGGCCGGGCCCGGCGGGGCCTCCGGGCGCTGGCAGGCGGCTCGCTGCTCGCAGGATCGCTGGTCGCCGGCGCCGGCGCGTTCGCGGGCCCGGCCGGCGCGCAGGCGGCCTCGTCGTCGCCGGGCGTCACGGCGAACACGATCACCGTGGGCTCCATCAGCGACATCTCCGCGCCGATCCCGGGCCTGTTCGAGGGGGCCAAGGTCGGCACCCAGGCCTACTTCGCAATGATCAACAGCGAGGGCGGGGTGAACGGTCGCAAGCTGGTCGTGAACGGAATGGACAGCGCCTTCTCCTCCGGCACGGTCGCCAACGAGGCCCAGAACATCGCCACCAACGACTTCGCGATCGTGGGCGGTTTCTCGCTCCTCGACGGCGGCGAGCAGACGGCCATCGACACGAACAAGGTGCCGATGATCACCCAGACGCTGGACCCGAAGCTCGACTTGGATCCGAACGTCTATGCGCCGATTCCATTGGTCAACGGGGGCGAGGCAACGGGCCCGTTCAAGTGGCTCAAGAGCAAGTACCCCCAGGCCGTCAAGTCTGTCGGGTACATCGGGTCCAACTCCGCGGCGACCGCCGTGACGGCGGAGCACACGTTCCACAACCTGACCGACAGCCTTGGCTACAACTGGGTCTACGACCGCGACGCCAGCTTCACGGAGACCTCGTTCCTGCCCGACATGATCAAGATGAAGAATGCGGGCGTGAAATTGATAATGGAGCTCACCCAACAGGGCGCGTACATCTCCACGATGGCCCAGGAGAACAAGCAGGAGGGTCTCAACGCTGTGTTCTTCACCGGAGACTCCGCTTACGAGGCGGGGTTCAACCCAGGCTCGGCCGGCAATGGGGCGCTCTTGAGCACCGTCACCGCGCTGTACAGGGGGGAGGACGCCAAGGACGTCCCGGCCGTCGCCACCTTCGACAAGTGGGCCAAGAAGGTCGACCCGCAGACGCAGCTCGACCTCTACACGCTGTACGGATGGATCAGCGCGGAGCTCTTCGTCCAGGCGCTCAAGGGTGCGGGCACCACTCCGACGCGGGCAAGCCTGGACGCGCAGCTCAACAAGGTCACGTCCTACAATGCCGGCGGTCTGATCTCGAACCAGAACCCCGCTCAGAAGATCCCCGGGCAGTGCTGGATTGCGGCGGAATACAACAACGGGAAGTGGCATCGCATAGCGCCCGACCCCAATTCCGGCTTCGTGTGCAATCCCGGGGGCTTCTACCCGAGCAGCTACAAGGGCATCTCGCGCTAGCCCGTCCGTCTCGTCCGGGCGTGGTGCTGCAGTGATGGGTAAGCCGCCGTCGTGAACGAGTTCATCAGCTTCGTCATCGCCGGGTTGGTCACGGGCTCGATCTATGCGGTGACCGCCAGTGGCCTCGTGGTCACGTACAAGTCCACGGGCGTCTTCAACTTCGCCCACGGCGCGGTGGGCATGGTGATGGCCTACCTGTACTGGCAACTGTGGCAGGGCTGGGGATGGAACCCGGTGGTGTCCCTCGTGATCGTCCTCTTCGTCGTTGCGCCGGTGTTCGCTCTCGTGGTGGAGCGCGTCCTCATGCGGCCGCTCTACGGCGCGGCCCTCAGCACCATGATCGTGGTGACCCTGGGCCTGTTCCTGGTGCTCTACGGGCTGGTCTCGACCATCTGGGACCAGACCATCACCCGGAACCTGCCGCAGTGGTTCCTGGGCGACCAGGTCACAGTGTTCGGGGTCACGCTCACCTACGAGGACCTGATCACCATCGGCTGCGCGGTCGTGGTGGCGCTCGCGTTGTGGGCTCTGTTCAGGTTGACACGCGTCGGTGTTTCCATGCGCGCCGTGGTCGACGACCCGAGCCTGGCCTCGCTGACCGGGGCCCGCACCAACCGGATCGCCGGCTTCGCCTGGATGGTCGGCTTCATGCTCGCCGGGCTGGCCGGGATCCTTCTGGCGCCCGGGTCGGGCATGAGCATCGCCATCCTGTCCGAGCTGGTGATCTTCGGCTACGCCGCCGCCATCGTCGGGCGCTTGAGCAGCCTGCCCTACACGTTCCTCGGAGCGATGATCCTCGGGGTCGGCGAGTCGTTGGCCATCGGGTACGTGCCTGCCAGTTATCTCAACTACGTCACCGCGATCCTGCCGATGGGGCTGTTGATCGTCGCGCTGCTCTTGCTTCCGCAGTCCAAGCTGACCGTTGGACGCGTGGTCCGGCTGCGGCCCCCCAAACCGGCGAGCCTGCGGTCGACGCTCGTCGGTGGCGCCCTGCTCGTCGCGGTCACGCTGCTGGTCGGCGCGTTCGTCACCGGGAACAACCTGTCCACCCTCGGGCTGGCCTTGACCATCGGGCTCGGTGCGCTGTCCCTCGTGCTGCTGTCGGGCTACGGGGGACAGGTCTGGTTGTGCCAGTTCACGTTCATGGGGCTGGGTGCCTGGGCCATGAGCAAGGTCGGCGGAGGCGATTCGGTCCTCGGCGTGCTGGCGGCCATCGGGTTGTGCGCCGCCGCCGGAGGGATCCTCGCCCTCCCCGCGATCCGGCTGCGCCGCGCTGTACATGGCGCTGGCCACGCTGGCCTTCGCCGTCCTGATGGACCAGCTCTTCTTCACGAACCCGTCCATCCTCCCCAGCGGCTCCCTGAGCGTGGGACGCCCCGACATCTTCGGGATGCACTTCACCACCGACCGGGCCTTCATGGTGCTCGTCGCCATCGTCTTCGCGCTCTGCCTGGTCGGGGTGGGCGCACTGCGCCGGGGTCCGTTCGGTCGGCGTCTCGTCGCGATGAGCGACAGCCAGGCGGCGTGCGCCACCGTGGGCATGAACATCATCCGGACCAGGCTCGTGGCCTTCGTGATCGCCGGCGGCATCGCCGGGCTCGCGGGCGCCCTCTACGGCGGCATGTCGCGGATCGACTCCTTCTCACAGTTCAGTTTCGTCAACAGCCTCGTGCTGTTCGTCGCCGTCGCGCTTGCCGGCATCACCGTCCTCAGCGGCGCGGTGCAGGCCGGCCTCGGCGTGGCCCTGCTGCCGCTCATCGCCACCCACATCCCGTCCTTCTCCGGCTTCACCTACGTCCTCTTCGGGGTCGGCATCATCGCGGTCGGGCGCAATCCCTACGGGCTCGGCCTGGTCTACTCGCGACTCGGTGCGTGGTGGGACGCCCGTCGCGCCGCGCAGACAGGGCGCGGGGTGCCCGGGAGCCCTCCTTCAGAAGTCCCGGGCGGGCTGTACCGGCAGGAGGTGGGCTCCGTTGGCTGACGCAGAGGGCTCGGTGCTGACCGTCAAGGACGTCTCGGTGCGGTTCGGAGGCCTGCAGGCGCTCGATGCCGTCACACTCGACGTCGCGCCGGGGGAGATCCACGGGCTCATCGGTCCGAACGGCGCCGGGAAGACGACGTTGTTCAACGTCATCACCGGCCTCCAGCGCCCGACGAACGGCCAGGTGCTCCTGCGCGAGCAGGACGTGACGGGCTATCGGCCCCACGCGCGCGCCCGGCTGGGACTCGGACGGACGTTTCAGCGCCTCGAGCTGTTCGGCACACTGACCGCCCGCGACAACGTGCAGATGGCGGCAGAGGTGCAGCAGCACAAGCTCGCCGGTGGGAGAACCCCGGCCGAGGAAGCGGAATACCAGCTGGCGCGGGTCGGGATCCTCCACGTGGCCGACGAGCCCAGCGACTCGCTGCCGACGGGTCTCGCCCGTCTGGTCGAGATGGCGCGCGCCCTCGCCACCTCGCCGTCGGTCCTGCTCCTCGATGAGCCGAGCTCAGGTCTCAACGCGGAAGAGACGCGGAGCGTCGGCGACGTCCTCGAGCAGCTGGCGTCCGAGGGCATGGGTGTCCTCCTGGTCGAGCACGACATGACGCTCGTGATGTCGGTCTGTGCCCGGGTCGACGTGCTCGACAACGGGACCGTCATCGCGCGCGGTGATCCCGCCGCGGTCCAGGCCGACCGCGCCGTGCAGGAGGCATACCTCGGCGGGGACACGAAGGCCGAGACGCCTGCGGCGATCGCGATCCGCGAGCCGGAGGCCATCGCTCGTGAAGTCGGACAGGACGACGGCCAACCCGCTGCCGCCGGCTCGGCGCCCCTCGCCCTCTCCGCGGTCGACGTGCGCGCCGGCTACGGCCGCATCGAGGTGCTGCACGGCATCTCGCTCGACGTGCGATCCGGCACCGCGATGGCGTTGCTCGGTCCCAACGGCGCGGGCAAGACGACACTCCTCAACGCGATATCGGGACAGCTTCCCCTGACCGCGGGCACCGTCGAGGTGTCGGGCCGTCCCCTCAAGAGGAACGCGACCGAGCATCTGGCGCGGTCGGGCGTGTGCATGATCCCCGAGGGACGATCCATCTTTCCCAACCTCACGGTGTCGGAGAACCTCCTCATGTACACGTTCCGCCAGGCTGGCATGAAGACCGCCACGGTGGAGGAGCAGGCCTTCGCGCGGTTCCCCGCGCTGGCGGACCGGCGCAAGCAGCTCGCGGGCACGTTGTCGGGTGGCGAGCAGCGGATGCTCGCCATGGCCCGGGCCCTGACGACGGAGCCACAGATCCTTCTGCTCGACGAGCTCTCCATGGGCTTGGCCCCGATCATCGTCGACCAGCTCTACGACGTCGTCGGACAGCTGGTCGCATCGGAGGGGCTGACCATCGTGATGGTGGAGCAGTTCGTCCAGACGGCGCTGTCCATAGCGGACGAAGCGGCCATCATGGTCAACGGATCGTTGGTCAAGCAGGGAAAGCCCGCCGACATCCGATCCGAAGTGGTCAGCGCGTATCTCGGCGTCGAGACGTTCGCCTAGAGGCCGAGAGCTTTCGCTCAGGCCTCGTCGGCTAGCACCACGTCGACCCGGAGGGCCTCGTCTTCCTGCGTCACGAAGTCGTCCACCCCGCCGGCATCGACGATGTCGTTGCGCGCTGCCTCGACGTCGAGGAGGACAGCGGGTGGCGCGGTCACCGTGAGGGTCGCGACGCGGGCCCGCATGGAGCGCTTGTGCGACGTCTTCTCGCGCCGGATGACACCGAGCACCTGGGCCGCCACGTCGAGCACCGCGGGCTCGGCGCCGGCGTGCGGCCCCACCTCGGCCACCGTCGGCCAGGGTGCCCGGTGCACCGAGCCCTCCTGCCACCAGCTCCACACCTCTTCGGTCACGAACGGGAGGAAGGGTGCGAAGAGGCGGAGCAGGGCGGACAGCGCGATGGCCAGGGTGGCGCGCGCCGAGTCGGCTCCACCGGTCGAGCCCTCCCCGTAGGCGCGGGTCTTGACGAGCTCGACGTAGTCGTCGCAGAAGGACCAGAAGAAGCCCTCCGTCAGCTCGAGTGCGCGGGCGTAGTCGAAGTCCTCGTGCGCCGCGGTGGCGCCGTCGACCAGACGCGCCAGCTCGGCGAGCAGCGCCACGTCGAGGGCGTCGTGGACCGCGTCGAGCCCGGGGACCGGCCCGTCACCGAGCCGTCCGAGCGCGAACTTCGATGCGTTGAGGATCTTGATGGCCAGACGCCGGCCGATCTTCATGACTCCTTCGTCGAGGGCGGTGTCGGTCCCGGGCCGGCCGTTGCAGGCCCAGTAGCGCACTGCATCGGAGCCGTACTCTTCGAGCAGTGCCATCGGCGTGACGACGTTGCCTTTCGACTTGGACATCTTCTTGCGGTCCGGGTCGAGGATCCAACCGTTGATGGTGGTGTGGTTCCACGGCACCTCGTCGTGCTCGAGGTGCGACCGCAGCAGGGTGGCGAAGAGCCAGGTACGGATGATCTCGGGGCCCTGCGGCCGCAGGTCCATGGGGAAGGTGGCGGCGAAGAGGCCCGGGTCGTCCTCCCAGCCGCAGACGATCTGCGGCGTCACCGACGACGTGGCCCAGGTGTCCATGATGTCGGGATCGCCCACGAAGCCGCCGGGCTTGCCCCTTTGGTCCTCGCTGTAGCCCTCGGGCACGTCGGTCGTCGGGTCGACGGGCAGGCGCGCCTCGTCGGGGACGAGTGGGGCGCCGTGGTCGGGCTCGCCGTCGGGGCCGAGCGGGTACCACAGCGGGATCGGCACGCCGAAGAAGCGCTGTCGGCTGACCAGCCAGTCACCGTTGAGCCCGTTCACCCAGTCGTCATAGCGGACCTTCATGTAGGGCGGGTGCCAGGCGAGTTCGTTGGCGCGCTCGAGGAGCCGCCGCCGGAGCGCGTCGTCCCGTCCGCCGTTGCGGATGAACCACTGCCGGCTCGTCACGATCTCGAGCGGGCGGTCGCCCTTCTCGTAGAACTTCACCGGATGGGTGATGGGGCGTGGATCGCCGACCATCTCCCCCGAGGCGGCCAGCATCTCGACCGTCGCCCTCTGGGCCTGCTTGACGGTGCGCCCGGCGATGGCGCGCCACGCCTCGCCGTCGGGCACGCCGGGCGGCGGCGTCTCGGCGATGCGGCCGTTGCGCAGGATGATCGAGCGCATGGGCAGGTTCAGCTCGCGCCACCACGTGACGTCGGTGATGTCGCCGAACGTGCAGATCATCGCGATGCCCGACCCCTTGTCCGGCTCGGCCAAGTGGTGGGCGAGGACGGGCACCTCGACGCCGAAGAGCGGCGTGTGCACTGTCGTCCCGAACCTCGCTTCGTAGCGCTCGTCGTCGGGGTGAGCCACCAGTGCGACGCAGGCGGCCACGAGCTCGGGCCGGGTCGTCTCGATCTCGATGTCGTCGAAACGCAGGCGGTGGTACGCGCCCTGCTGCTCCTTGTCCTCCATCTCGGCCTGGGCCACGGCGGTCTGGTAGTCGACGTCCCACATGGTGGGCGCCTCGGAGGAGTAGGCCTCGCCGCGGGCCAGGTTGTGGAGGAACATCCGCTGGCTCGTGCGTCGGGCCCGGTCGCCGATGGTGGCGTAGGTCCGTTGCCAGTCGACGGACAGCCCGACGCGTCGCCACAGCTCTTCGAAGGCCTGCTCGTCCTCGGCGGTGAGGCGCTCGCAGAGCTCGATGAAGTTGGGCCGGCTGACCGGGATGTCGTCCTTGCCGGGGTCGTCGGGGAGCCGGAAGTCGGAGTCGTAGGGGAGCGACGGGTCGCAGGTCACACCGAAGTAGGTCTGGACGCGGCGCTCCGTGGGCAGGCCGTTGTCGTCCCACCCCATCGGGTAGAAGAGGTTCCAACCCCGCATTCGGCGGTAGCGGGCGATGGCGTCGGTCTGGACGTAGCCGAAGACCGAGCCCATGTGGAGCGAACCGGAGACCGTCGGCGGAGGCGTGTCGATGGAGAAGACGTCCGATCGCGAGGTGGAGGGGTCGAAGCGGTAGGTGCCGTCGTCCTCCCAGGCCGGGGCCCAGCGCTCCTCGAGGCCGTCGAGGGACGGCTTCTCGGGGACGCGGGGCGAGCCGGTCGGAGGGTTCGACATGACGGGTTACCGTACCTGGATGCTGCACCTGCACGACACCGCCACGGGCACGGTCCGGCCCTTCGATCAACGCTCTCAGGGGCACGTGTCGATGTACGTCTGCGGTCCGACCGTCTACGACCTCCCGCACATCGGGCACGGCCGCTACAACCTCGTCTTCGACATCCTGCGCCGCTATCTGCTGTTCGGCGGTCAGGCCGTGCAATACGTGTCGAACATCACGGACGTCGACGACAACATCATCAAGCGGGCCAACGAGCAGGGGCGCAGCGAGCCCGAGGTGGCGCACGAGTTCGAGGAGCGGTGGTGGGAGGCCATGGACGGGCTCGACGTGCTGCGACCGGACGACACGCCGCACGCCACCGCCTACATCTCCGACATGGTCGCCTTGGTCGCCGACCTCCTGGCGAGCGGGAAGGCCTACGAGACGTCCGACGGGGTCTACCTCGACGTGAGCCAGGTCGACGGGTACGGGCTCCTGGCGCGGCAGAGCCTCGACTCGCTGCGGGCGGGAGCCAGAGTGGAGGAGAACGAGGAGAAGCGCTCGCCGCTCGACTTCGCCGTATGGAAGAAGGCCAAGGAAGGTGAGCCCTCGTGGAAGGCGCCGTGGGGGGATGGACGGCCGGGCTGGCACACAGAATGTGTGGTCATGTCGCTCGACTTGTTGGGCGACGGGTTCGACCTGCACGGCGGAGGGCGCGACCTGGCCTTTCCCCACCACGAGAACGAGAGGGCGCAGGCCGTGGCGGAGGGGCGCCCGTTCGCCCGTCACTGGGTGCACAACGGCTGGGTCGAGGTCGAGGGGACGAAGATGTCCAAGTCCCTCGGCAACTTCACGTCGTTGACGGACCTGCTGAGCCGCGTCGACGGCCGCGCCTACCGCGTGCTCGTGCTGCGGGCGCACTACCGCTCGCCGATCGAGGTCACGCCCGAGACCGTTGCGGACGCCGAGAAGGCGCTCGAACGGCTCGACGCGCTGGCGCGGCGCTTCGGTCTGCCCGACCTGCTCGCGCGCAGCGAGGGTGGCTATGTCATCGCGGGAGAGGGCGATGCGAGGGACATCGACGCGGGTGCGTTGGCGATGTTCCGAGATCGCATGGACGACGACATGGACACCCCGGGCGCCTTGGCCGGGATCTTCGAGTTGGTGAGTCGCGCGAACTCCGCGGCGGATGCCGATGACGAGGCGGGCGCGGCGGAGCTGGCCCATACCGCGGCCGTGTTGTTGGCGGCGCTGGGCGTGTCCCTCCGGGTCGAGTCGGCCGAAATCGACGAGGCCGCAGCCCAATTGGTGGCGACGCGAGACGAGGCGCGAGCGGCCAGGGACTTCGCCCGCGCCGATGCGTTGCGGGACGAGCTGGTCGCCCTGGGCTGGACGGTGGAGGACACGGCGTCGGGGACGGCCATCCGGCGCTAGCCGGGGACCTCCGGGCGCGGGAATGCCCAGGCCAGCTGCGTAGAACGGGAGCGTCTGGACCGTGACCGCCCGGTAGGTTACTGTTTAGTAACCAAAGAGCCGGGGTCGCGGCAACGCGTATGTTGCGCGAAGTTCGTCGTTGCGCCGAGGTTTCTTCACCGCCGACAGGGACCGGCACGAGGGCCGGATCCCGCCAAGGAGGACGCAGGACCATGTCCGACTACTCGCTCGACCTGAACGAGGACCAGATCCAGCTCACCAAGTGGGTGCACGACTTCGCTGAGAACGTGGTGCGCCCCGCCGGGCCCGAGTGGGACGAGCGCGAAGAGACGCCGTGGCCCATCATCGAGGAGGCGGCCAAGATCGGCCTGTACTCGTTCGACTTCATCGCGCAGGCATTCTCCGACCCGACCGGCCTCATGATGTGCCTCGTGAACGAGGAGATGAGTTGGGGCGACGCCGGCATCGCGCTCGCCATCTTCGGCTCGACGCTGGCGGTGGCGGGGATCTTCGCCAACGGCACGCCGGAGCAGATCGGCGAGTGGATCCCGCAGTGCTTCGGGACGCCCGAGGACATCAAGCTGGCGGCGTTCGGCGTATCCGAGCCGGACGCCGGTTCGGACGTGTCGTCCCTGAAGTCGCGTGCGGTGTACGACGAGGCGAAGGACGAGTGGGTGCTCAACGGCACCAAGACCTGGATCACGAACGGTGGCATCGCGAACACGCACGTGTTGGTGCTGTCGGTCGACCCCGACCTCGGGTCCCGGGGACAGGCCTCGTTCGTGGTGCCCGAGGGCACAAAGGGGATCTCGCAGGGGCAGAAGTTCAAGAAGATGGGCATCCGCGCTTCGCACACCGCCGAGGTCATCCTCGACGACTGCCGGGTCCCGGGTCGCTGCCTGCTCGGCGGCAAGGAGAAGCTCGACGAGCGACTGGGCCGGGCGAAGGAAGGGAAGAAGACCTCGACCCAGGCCGCCATGGCAACCTTCGAGGCGTCCCGGCCGATCGTCGGCGCACAGGCGGTCGGTATCGCCCGGGCCGCGTACGAGTTCGCACTGGACTATGCCAAGGAGCGCAGGCAGTTCGGCCGGGCCATCATCGAGAACCAGGCCATTGCGTTCAAGCTGGCTGACATGAAGATGCACACCGACGCGTCCCGCCTGCTGGTGCATCGTGCGGCGAACATGGCGTCGACCGGCAAGAAGTTCGAGAACGGCGAGGGCTCGATGTCGAAGCTCTATGCCGGTGAGAACGCGGTCTGGGTGACCGAGCAGGCGATCCAGATCCTCGGTGGCTACGGCTACGTCCGGGAGAACCCCGTCGAGCAGTGGCACCGCGACTCGAAGATCTACACGATCTTCGAAGGTACCTCCGAGGTGCAGCGGCTCGTGATCAGCCGGGCGATCTCGGGGATCCATATCAACTGACCTGACCCGGCAAATCCGCGGTGTCATCGCCTCAG
Organism: uncultured Acidimicrobiaceae bacterium; assembly: GCA_963828455.1. Taxonomy (GTDB): domain Bacteria; phylum Actinomycetota; class Acidimicrobiia; order Acidimicrobiales; family RAAP-2; genus Bog-473. The sequence continues at coordinate 89,035 of CAWHFH010000010.1, forward strand.
CAGGTCGGGAGGCCGCGTCCCGGGTCACGTGCTCCAACTACAACCACGGCTGGTGAGTGGCCGGTCGAGCTGAACTTCCAAGTTCGTCCTATGATCCCCGCGCAATCTCAAATTCTGCGCCGCACGGATGATTTCTGTTGCCCTGTCGCGCAGCCCTGGGCAGGTTGCAGCGCGTGATTGCGCCGACTGGCAGCGTTGGCACGCAAAAGATGTGAACGCCGCCACCGCCGGCGTGCGGTGCGGAAGGAAGGGCTCATGGCCGACCACTCAGCGGTTGACTCTGGCTCCTCGATCGACAACCGCCACCTTCTCCTGATCGGTGCGGGGCCGGGTGCAGAGCACGGTCGTGAGCCTCGACGTGAACAGCCGCGGTAACTACGTGATCGACCCGCAATGGGCGGCGGCGACCGGGTTCCCACTTCCGTCCGCGGGCTGACGCCTCAGCGGGTGAGGCGCCACCACCATCCCGGCGTCGACAACGGCGCCGCGGTGTGCAGCTGGACAAGGGTCGCCGTCGTTCCGACGATGGCTGCCAACGTGCCGACGTCGGCGCCCGTTCGCAGCGCCCCCTTGGGGATGGCGCGTCGGGCGACCAGCGTCACCGACAAGCCCGGCCATCCGACCACGTTGACCGGCTGTGCCACGGTGAGCGGTGTCGTCGCCCCCCACGGGGCCACGACCTCGCCGACCTTCTGTCCGGGGGTGAAGACGGGGTAGCTGTGCAGCGCGGCGAAGACGCTCTTGACCAGGGCATCGCCGGCGTCGACGGCGGACGTGTTGGGGCCGAGGGACCCGGCGGGCTGGCCCAGGACCGCGCCTACGACCGTCACCACCTTGCCCCCGATGTTCTGCTGGGCCGCCACGAGGTAGCAGCCCTGGGCGCTCGAATCGGACGCGGTCTTGATGCCGACGATCCCGTCCTTGCCGAGGTCGAAGTTGAGGTTGTACACGACGTTCGTCATGGGGATCAGCACGCTCGGCTGACCGAGGGAGACGATCTGTCCCAGGATCGGGTTCGACATCGCCTTCTCGCCGAGGCGGACGAGGTCCTCGGCCGTGCTGGTGGTGGCGGAGTCGGCACCGCTCGGGTCCGTGATGTGCGTGCTGGACAGGCCGAGTTTCTGCGCCGTGGTTGCCAACTTGGTGACGAAGGTGTTGGTGTTGCCGGCATCCCAATCCGCCAGCAGCGTCGCCATGTCGGTGCCGTTGTCGATCAACAGCCCCTCGAGTGCCTGCAGCTCTGTAAGTGACTCACCGGCGGTGACCGGGACTTCGGACTGTTGGCCGGCTTGCCCGTTCTGATACGCCGTCAGCGTGTCGTTGGTCACGGGGATCGCCGGTCCGTCGGCCCCCTGCCGAAGAGGGTGGTCGGAGAGGACCACGTACGCGGTCAACACGTCAATCAGCCCCGCGACCGGGACGGGCTGGGATCCTCGCACCTGGCCGAGCGTGCCGCTGCCCTCGACTGCGGCAGCGGCCTCGCCTGTACTGGGCCAGGCGAACGTCGGGGCCGTTCCCGGGAGGCGGACTCCTTGGATCTCGAGCGTGGAGGCGGGGAGTGGTCGGACCCATTGCGCGATGGCGCCCGCGAGCAACGCGATCAGGACGATCGCGACGAGCCAGCCGATGAAGCGGCGGCGACGCCGCTCACGGCGGAGCCCCCGGATGATCTCGAGCTCGTCGTCACTCGGGGGCGGCAACAGTTTGCCGAGCTCGGCGAGGCGCTCCTCGTTGCCCTTGGGCAGCGTGTGCCCCCGGGCGTGGGCGGGACCCTTGCGCTCACCGCTCCTGCCCCCGTCCATGTCGGTCACGTTAAGGCCGCCGGGGCTCAGACTTGCGGCAGCAATGGCAATTGCTGCCCGGCAGTGTCGTGCTGCCGGTCAGGCGAGAATGGTCCGCGCAGCGTCGGCGCGCATGCCGTCGAGCACCATGCTCAAGAGGCGGGCGGCCCGATCCGGCTCGATGCCCGTATTCGTGCAGACCGGGCTCACCAGCTGCATGAGGTCTGAGCCGGTGACGTCCCCGCGCACGGCACCGGCCGCCTTGGCCCGGTCGATCACCAGGTCGAAGGAGGACTCGATGAGTCCGCACGCCCGTGACCGCATGTCCGGGTTCTTCTCGAAGGCCTGGTGGAGCTCGGCCATCAGGGCCTGCTTCGTTTGCGCGTAACGACGGAAGGCCACGAAGAACGCTTCCACCGCGGGCCACGGCTCGAGCTCGGCCACCACTCTTTGCGCCGTCTCCCAGAGCTCCTCGACGTCGGTCTGGTACACCGCCTCCACGAGGTCGAGCCGGTTGGGGAAGTGGCGGTACAGCGTCCCAACCCCGACGCCGGCCTCCTTGGCGATGGCCTCCATGGGTGCCCCGGCGCCCTGAGAAGCGAAGACATCGTGGGCCGCGGCGACGAGGAGCTCACGGTTGCGACGGGCGTCGGCACGCATGGGTCGTCCCTCGAGGATCTCGGACTCGCCGACGCCTGCTTCGGGAGACCGAGATCGCAGGTCTGCACTGCCGTTCTGCGTCGCCATCACGTTTCTCCGACGAAAGGGTTGCTAAACGGAGGCACCCTCCGTATAATAAACGGAAGAAGCTTCCGCTTCAAGGATACCAGCGGAAAGGTCGGAGTCAATGCCCCCATCAACCCTTAGCCTCACGCGTCCCGTAGCCGGGAGCAGCAGGGCCGCAGGGCCTGTTTCCCCAGGTCCGGGAGCCACCCGCTGGCTCCGGCACCCGTCCGTCCTACTGGGCGTGATCCTCACCGCACAGATGATGGTGGTCCTGGACGCGACCATCGTGAACGTCGCCCTACCGCACATCCAGGAGGACCTGGGCTTCTCGACGAGCACCCTCTCGTGGGTGCTGAACGCCTACATCCTCACCTTCGGCGGCTTCCTGCTGCTCGGCGCCCGCGCGGGCGACCTGTTCGGCCGCCGACGGGTGTTCTTGGTCGGCATCGCCGTCTTCACCGTGAGCTCGCTGCTCGGCGGCCTGGCCGTGAGCGGGTGGGCCCTGCTGGCGGCCCGTGCGCTCCAAGGCACGGGTGCTGCACTCGCCGCACCGTGCGCATTGTCCCTCTTGACCACGGCGTTCCCGGAGGGTGCGCAGCGGGTGAGGGCCATCGCGCTCTACACGACGGTCTCCGCGGCCGGCGGCGCCACCGGCCTCGTGCTCGGCGGCCTCCTCACCCAGTTGGTCTCGTGGCGCTGGGTCATGTTCGTGAACGTCCCCATCGGGATCGCGGTGTGGCTCGTCGGCCGCGCCGTGCTGGTCGAGACGGAGCGCCGGAACGGTCACTTCGACGTCGTCGGCGCCATCACCTGCACCATCGGCGTGAGCGGCGTGGTGTTGGGTCTCGTCGAGGCGGGATCGAAGGGGTGGACGAGCGCGATGACGCTGGTGCCTCTCGTCGGCGGTGTGATCGTGTTCGCCTTCTTCCTGCACCACGAGACAAGGGCGAGCGAGCCGATCATGCCCCTCCGTCTCCTCTCCCACGCCACGCGCAACTCGGCCAACGCGGCACACGCGCTCCTGTACGCAGGGTTCTTCGGCCTCTTCTACTTCATGGCCCAGTTCCTCCAGGACGTGCAGGGCTACAGCCCGCTGCGCGCGGGGGTGGCCTTCGTGCCGATGCCGGCGGCGGTCTTCGTGGCCTCGCAGCTGACCAGTCGGGTGCTCCTCCGTCGTATGCCCGAGAAGGCCGTCATGGTCATGGGATCGACCGTGGCGATCATCGGCCTGGCGTTGGCCACGCAGGTCGGTCCGCACACGTCGTACTCACAGATCGTGGTCAGCCTCGTGCTCATCGGCGCCGGGTTCGGAGCGACGCTGGTGCCGTTGACCTCTGCCTCACTCGCGGACGTGGAGCCTGAGATCGCCGGTGCCGCATCCGGGCTCGTGAACGTCTCGCAGCAGCTGGGTGCCGCAGTGGGGCTTGCCGTTCTGGTCACTGTGTTCAACTCCGTGGCCGGTCATGCGCAACTCGTCCCCGGCGAGACCACGGCTGCGTCCGTGCACACGCTGCGCGACGTGTTCTACGTGACGGGTCTCTTCGCGCTCGGCGCGCTGGCGACCATCGTGTTCGGGGTCGACCGGTTCGCCCGGGCCGAGGCGCCCGAGGAGGTCACGATGACCGAGGACGACGACGAGTTCGCCGCCGAGCTCTCGGCGCTGGCCGCACAGGACGCGGAGGACGAGAGCCCTCTTGCCGGGGCGGGCTTGAGCGCCTGACGCTCCATCGTCCGGGTGCGCCCGCGGGCGGTACGGTCGGGTGCATGCCGGACACCCGGGTCATGGAGTTGCCGGACGGTCGCGAGCTGGCCTGGCTCGAAGCAGGCAGGCCCCGCGGGCGTCCGGTCTTCGCCTTCCACGGAACCCCGGGGTCGCGCCGCCAGGTCTCCTTCGACCAGAAGTCGATCACGGCGGCGGGCGTCCGGATGATCGCCCCCGATCGGCCCGGCTACGGCCTCAGCTCGTTCCACCCCGGACGCTCCCTCGCCGACTGGGCGGCCGACGTATCGGCCTTGGCCGACCACATCAAGGTCGACTCCTTCGCCGTGATGGGCGTCTCGGGCGGTGGCCCTCATGCCGTGGCGTGCGCACTCATGCTGCCGCACCGGGTGACCGCCGCGGGGATCGTGAGCGGCGTCGGCCCGATGGGCGACCCCGAGTTCGACGTCGGCATGGTGGGGTTCAACCGGGGCCTCAGCTTCCTCGCCCGAGAGGCGCCCCTCGCCCTGTGGCCAGTGTTCTGGTTCCAGGAGTTCTCCGTGCGGCGCTGGCCCGAAGCCGCACTGCGGGCGGCGACCAAGCGGTTCCCGGCACCGGACGTCGAGATGCTCGAACGAGCTGACGTCCGGGCTGCGTTCTTCGCCGACGCACACCGTTCCTCGCCGACGGCGGCCCAGGCCGCGACCCAGGACTTCGTGCTGTTCGCCCGCGACTGGGGCTTCCGGTTACAAGATGTGACCGTGCCGTGCCACCTCTGGCACGGCGACGCCGATCGCAATGTGCCGTTCGGGCATGGGCAGTTCATGGCCGGGCGCATCCCCGGAGCCGTGCTCCACGAGTGTCCCGGCGAGGGGCACCTCCTCTACGTCAACCACCTCGAAGAGGTTTTGCAGACCGTGGCATCGGCCGGCTGACCCAGCGGGCGCGGCCCTGGGCGCGGGGGCGGTGCGACGGAGGAGCTCGACGCGCACTTGTCACAATGTTGTGCTGAAACGGGCGTCGCCAATCGGTAGTCTCCATTTCGTGGGGGAGCGATCTACCCTCCGGCCGGGCGAAATGGGCCGGAGTAGTCACGTCTGCTGGGCGTACGCCTCGGACGCCGAGCATCGAGACTTCCTCGTCGAGTTCTTCGAAGCCGGGCTGGCCGCGAACGAGCGTCTGATGTACGTCGCGCCACCCGATCGGCGGCACACGACGCTCGTCGAGCTCACGGACGCCGGCATCGAGCTCGGCCCGCTCCTCGATAGTGGGGCCTTGCGCACCAACGACCTGGACGCGGCGTACCTGATCGACGGCGTGTTGCGACCCGACGTCCACCTCGCCGGCCACGCGCTCTTGGTGGGGCAGGCGCTCCGCGACGGCTACTCCGGCCTTCGCGTGTGCTCGGAGATCGTGTCCTTGCTCGGGTCCGACGGTGTATGCGACGAATGGTGTGGCTACGAGGTCCGGGCCGACCTCCTGATCTCGCGGCTGCCGAGCATCGTGGTGTGCGCCTGCGACCTTCGGCGTGCCCGCCCGAAGGTGATGAGCGACCTGCACGCAGTGCACTCGCTCCACGCAGGTGTGCCGACGAGTCGTTCGCCGTTCCAGATGCACGCCGGATCGGCTGGTCTCTTCCTTTCCGGTGAGGTGGACGCTTCGAGCGCGGACAGAATCGGGCGCTGGCTCGTGGAGGCGCTTCCCGACATGCCGGAACCGGTCGTCGACGTGGAGGGCCTCGAGTTCATCGACGCCGCTGGCATGTGGGCGCTGCTCGACAGCGCCCTTGCCCATCCCGAAGGCCTGCGCCTCACGGGAACCTCCGAGAGGTTCCGCCGGGTGTGGGCGGTGTGCGGCTACGACACGATGCCCTCGGTACAGCTGAACTGACCCGACCGACCGGGTCCGACCACCGAAGGCAGTTCCAATAGTGTCGGCCGGCGTGGAACCGCAACCGCAACTGCATTCGCAGCCGCTGCTCCGCCACGCCGCCGACGCCACCCCCGAATGGTTCACCAGCGCCCTGGCGGCGAACGGCTTGCTCGATGACGGCGCACAGGTCACGTCGTTCGAGACCGCGCCGATAGGCACTGGCCAGATGGCGGATACGACACGTTTCACCCTGCACTACGACCAGCCCGGCTGCGGGCCGCCCAGCGTGGTGGGGAAGTTCGCCTCGGCCAACGAGCAGAGCCGCGGCACCGGGCTGGCGCTGCGGGCTTACGAGATAGAGGTGCGCTTCTACCGCGAGGTCGCCGCCCGCGTCGGCACGCGGCTGCCAGCCGTATACGCCGCCGAGATCGAGCCGGACACCGGATGGTTCACGCTCCTCATGGAGGACATCGCCGGCGCGCAGCAGGGTGACCAGGTCGCCGCCTGCGCGCCCGACGTCGCGGCGGCCGTGCTTGAGGGGATGGCCCGGCTGCACGCCCCCTGCTGGGAGTCGCCCGAGCTCGCCGGCCTGGAGTGGCTGAACCGCAACACCTCCGAGTCCGCCGAGTTCCTCGCGGCGATGGTCTCGTCGCTCCTGCCCGGTTTCCTCGAGCGCTACGCCGACCAGCTCACCCCCGAGCACCAGGGGGTGTGTCGCGTCTTCGCCGAGCACATCCCAGCGTACGTGAGCCTGCGCGACGGCCCCCGAACGGCGACGCACGGGGACTTCCGCCTCGACAATTTCTTGTTTGAGCCGAACGACCCGGAACCGGTCGTCGTCGACTGGCAGACCGCGGTCTGGACTGGCGCCGCCTACGACGTCGCCTACTTCGTCGGGGGCTGCCTCACGACCCAAGACCGGCGCGCCCACCAGGACGACCTGTTGGCCCACTATCACGAAAAGCTCTGCCGCCTCGGCGTGCGGGACTACCCGCTCGAGCAGCTCCGTGCCGACGTCCGGCTCGAGAGCTTCGCCGGCATCCTCATGGCCATCGTCGCCTCCATGGTCGTGGAGCGCACCGACCGCGGCGATCTCATGTTCCTCACCAGCACCATGCGCCACGCGCAGCACGCGATCGACGAAGACGCCCCTGCGCTGCTGCTCGCCGCCCGATGACCGAGCTCCTCGTGCTCTGCACCGGCAACGCCGCGCGCTCGGTGATGGCCGGCTTCATGCTCGATGCCTTGTGGAACGGCCGCCCCGATCCGCTGCACGTCGTCACGGCGGGCACCCATGTGATCGACGGGCAGCCGATGGGCATGCGCACCCGCACCGCCTTGACTCGAATACCCGAGTTGGAGGACGCGGACTTCCATCGGCACCGCAGCCGCCAGGTCCACGGTGTCGATCTGGTCCACGCCGAGCTGGTTGTCGTCATGGAGGCGGACCACGTCCGTTTCGTGCGGCGGCGTTTTCCCGACGCGGCGGCCAAGACCGCCACCATTCGGCGCCTCTGCCGCGACCTGCCCCCTGCGCCGCCCGCACTCGGAGAACGGGTGGCGGGACTGTGTCTCGGCGCGGTGGAGGTGGCCGACACCGAGGACGTGCTCGATCCCGCCGGACACGAGGGTGACGTCTACGCCGCGTGTGTCGACGAGCTGTGGGTGCTGTGCCGCAACCTCGTGGAGCTCTTGTAGGGGTCCGCCGAAGGCAGACTTCGGTTTTTGACACTGCCTACGTCCAAATCTGCGCACTTCGAGAGGTTTGAGCAGACCCTTCTGCGCACGCCTCCGGAGCGAACGGTTCGCCCTGCTCAATTCGATCGGATTGAGCAGGATTTCACATAGCAATTCCCGAATCCATAAAGGACCGTTCCTCGGCGTATGAAACACCACCGCTCCAGTGCGCGCCGGATCCTCGATATGCGGCTCGCCGGAATTGGAGAGCGGCTCGGCGCGCCACCGCCGGGCGGCTGGCTGAGGACGATGAGGGATGCGCTCGGTATGTCCAGCTACCAACTGGCGAGACGCATGGGGTTCTCTCCCACGCGAGTTAGGCAGTTCGAAGCTAAAGAGGTAGACGGGTCGATTCGACTCGGCACACTCCGTCGAGCGGCCGAGGCCATGAACTGCACGCTCGTCTACGCCCTGAGTCCGAATGAACCGTTGGAAGACATCGTCCTTCGTCAGGCATATCTGAAAGCAGCAGCGCAGCTCTGCGTCTTGGGTGCCGACCACCCATCAACTGGAGATCCGGACCTTGTACCCCTTGCGCGAATCGACGAACTCGAAGATCTCACGATGCACTTCGTGGACCATCGAGATCTGTGGAGCTGATAGGTGAGCGAAATGGGAGAGAAGGGATTCAGTTTGCGCTCGAATCGGTCAGGTGGCGATCCGCACGACCGGCTTGCTGAGGTTCGTGCCACCCGACGCTGTTCGTGAACGAAAGTCGATCCCCCCGTCCGGGGTTCGCTCGGATCTGGACTTAGTCTGCGTGCACGGAACGCAGGCCCGCCCAGGCCAGGTCGGCCATGCGCCCCGCCAAGCGCTGCGCTTCTTCGTCTGCCTCGGCGTCCGTGGTCGGACGGTTGGTCATGAAGTGCCGGCTCGCCCCTTCCGCCATCCCGACGATCCCGTAGGCGAGCAATCGTCGGTGATCGGCGTCCAACCCCGCGTCGATGAGCGGATCGATGGCCTCGGCGATGGCGTCCTCGACGGTTCGCAAGGCCCGGCCGAGCTCGAGGTCGTCCGCGTGGTCCCGCCCGTAGAGCAGTCGGAACTCTGCCTCGTTGCTCACGACGAGCTTGAAGTAGGCGGCGAAACCGAGCTCGACCTGCTGGCGAGGGCCTTCGGCCCGGATCACCGCACGCCGGATCGCCGTCAGCAGGTTTTGGGCGATGGAGTCCACGAGCTCGAGGTACAACGCCCGCTTCGAGGAGAAGTGCTGGTAGAGCAAGGGCTTGGTGACCCCGGCCCGCTCCGCGATGTCGTCCATGGTCGTCGGCCGGTAGCCCCGCTGCGCGAAGAGCTCGAGCGCCACGGCGAATAGCTGGTGCCGCCGCTGTTCAGCTGTGAGCCTCCGGGAGGCCGCCTGGATCGCCGACATTCCGTTCACGTTACCGACTGGTCAGCCCCTTCCCAAGAGATCCCCGCCCGCGCCAGCACAATGGCCAGGCGCGCGGGCAGGTCGGCCAGGTTGAAGTGGGTGGCGGCGACCTGTTGGTTCTGGTCCAAGAGCTCCTCGTCTCGTTGGTCCAACCACGCCGCCAGCTGAGCCGGATCCGCTACGTCGAACCAACGGAACCCGAACGACGCGAGCTCGGCGGCCACCGGGTACGAGCCGATGGCGAGCGGCCGCCGGTAGGTGGCCGATTCGACGGACGGGTTGCCGAACCCCTCCCAGACCGATGGCAGGAGGACGGCATCACATGCGGCGTAGGCGTCCGCAATTGAACAGCCATCCGGTGGCGGGCCGAGAAGCACCGGACAGCGGGCGCGCGACACCAACTGATCGAGCGTCGGCCCATAACCGTCCTCGGCCGGCCCGAGCAACCAGTAGGTCCCGCCGACCGAAGCCGCCAGCTCGAGCGCGCCGGCGATGTTCTTGCGCTCGAGCGCACGGGTCGGCTGCAGCAGCAGCGCAGCACCGTCGTCGACGCCGAGCTCGGCCCGCGTGCGGGCCCGGAAACCCGGTGCGGGATCGGGGTCGAACGTGTTGTAGATCGTGGTCGCGGCAATGCCACGTTCCGCCAACTCGTTCCGGCTGAGCTCGTTGATGGTGACGTGTGCCCATGCGGGGTCGTCGGGTGGCGTTGCCAGGTGGTCGAGATGCGGTCGCTGCCACGGGAGATCGTGGTGATGGAACAACGCGGGGCGCCCGACGCAGACCCGCGCGACGGCGGCAGCCGCCGGCGGGTTGAGGGGCAGTGAACAGAGGTTCTCGACGACGACGAGGTCCGCCGGCGCGCACGCATACTCGAGCTCCTGACGCGTCGGCGGCTCCGGTGCGTCCATCGCCAATCCCGGTAGCACGAGATCGACCGGACCCGACCCTGCCACCGTGTGCACGTTCCACCCGAGCGTCCGGAGCGCCACCGCCCATTTCGCCGCCTCGACCGATACACCGTCTCCTCCGCCCAACCGAAACGAGATCATGCAGGCCGTCGGCACCGTGCGCACTGTAGGGGTGCCGACGGGAAATCCCTGCAGAAGGCCGCTTGCGCCGGTCGAGTAGCCTTCCCCCGATGGCGAACCGCGCATTGATAACTGGCATCACCGGCCAAGACGGCTCGTACTTGGCCGAGTTGCTTCTCTCCAAGGGGTACACGGTCATCGGCATGGTGCGGCGCTCGAGCACGGTCACTTTCGAGCGCATCGCCCACGTCCAGGACCGGATCGAGCTCGTACCCGGCGACCTTCTCGACGAGGTGTCGCTCATCAACATCCTGCGCGACCACCGGCCGACCGAGGTCTACAACCTGGCCGCCCAATCCTTCGTGCAGACCAGCTGGGGCCAGCCCGTGCTCACGGGCGAGACCACGGCCATGGGTGTTACCCGCCTTCTCGACGCGATCCGGCTCGTCGATCCCGAGATCCGCTTCTACCAGGCCAGCTCGTCGGAGATGTTCGGCAAGGTGGTCGAGGTCCCCCAGCGCGAGTCGACGCCGTTCTACCCCCGCAGTCCCTATGGGGTGGCCAAGGTCTACGGCCACTGGATCACGGTGAACTACCGCGAGAGTTACGACCTGCATGCCTCTTCGGGCATTCTCTTCAACCACGAATCGCCCCGCCGGGGACTCGAATTCGTCACCCGCAAGGTGACGCATGGCGCAGCGCGCATCGCACACAAGCTCGACGAGAAGCTGTCACTCGGCAATCTCGACGCGCAACGCGACTGGGGCTACGCGGCCGACTATGTCCGTGCCATGTGGTTGATGCTGCAGCAGGACGAGCCGGGCGACTTCGTCGTCTCGACCGGCGAGACCCACGAGGTGCGCGAGCTCTGCCGGCTCGCTTTCGAGGCTGTGGGCCTCGACTGGGAGGAGCACGTCGTCATCGACGAGCGCTTCCTGCGTCCCGCCGAGGTCGACCTTCTCGTCGGTGAACCCGCGAAGGCGCACGAGGTCCTCGGCTGGAAGCCCGATGTCGACTTCCCGGGTCTCGTCCAGATGATGGTCAAGGCTGACATGGACATGGTCCGCAAGACCCTGGCGTAACGGGGGCGGGCCGCGCTCCTCTTTCCTGCGGCGCCCGCCGCGATCTCGGCGAATCCGGCTGGGGTCCTCGTCGCCTTCGGGGCCGGGATCCTCTCCTTCATCTCGCCGTGCGTTCTGCCGCTGGTGCCGGGCTATGTGTCGATGGTCTCCGGTCTGTCGGCGGCCGAGCTCGAAGCCGGCGCCGAGGGTACGACTCCCTCTGTCGCGTTGCGTCCAGTCCTTCGAGGCATCGGGCTGTTCGTCGCTGGGTTCACGCTCGTTTTCGTGGCCCTCGGCGCGACGGCCTCGGGCATCGGCCATGTCCTCAAGAGCAACAAGGTCGAGTTGGCGCACATCAGCGGCATCGTCATCATCCTTCTCGGTTCGGTGATGGTGCTCACCGCACTGCCAGGACGGGTCTGGTCGCATGCGGGATCGGGCACGATCGGCGTCGTCTCCCGGGTGACGGGGCAGCATCGCTTCGACGTGCGCCCGTCGAAACTCGGCAGTTGGGCCGCCCCGGTCATGGGCATGGCGTTCGCGTTCGCGTGGACGCCATGCGTCGGCCCTGTGCTGGGCGTCGTGCTCGGGCTCGCCAGCCACAACGGGACGCTGACCGGCGGCGTCGTCTTGCTCTTCGCCTACTCGCTGGGCCTCGCCCTGCCGTTCGTGCTCGTCGGGCTCGCATTCGGTCGATTCACCGCGTTCTTCGCACGCACCCGCCATTGGCTCTGGGCGGTCGAGCTCGTCGCGGGCGCTCTCCTCGTGGGGTTCGGTGCCCTCCTGCTGACCGACAACATCGGCTGGGTGTCCAACCACGTGTCGAGTTGGCTCAACGACATCGGGCTCGGTCGCTTGACGACCAGTTAACCGTCTGACGGCACCCCGGTCTCGCTCGAACCGTCCGTCGCGTCGTACGCCCCCGCCTGGGTCACCAAGCGGAGCATGGGCGCGATCTCGGTGCGGAAGCCGAAGGGAGAACGCATGGCCGGGTCGCGGTCGCGGATGATCTCGGCTTCAGCCAGATCCGCCGCCAGCACGATCCCGATCCCATATGGCCCATTGGGATCGGCGACCGGCCCGATCGCGATCACCTGGCCGCGCGCCAGCAGCTCGCCCCAGTAGCCGAAATGCGCGTCCATCACCGACCGCTCCTCCTCGGACATCGTCGAAGCGAAGTCAGGCCGTGGCGGGATGAGGCGAAAGACGTATCCGGGCACTGTGATCAGACCTTCCCCTCGAGCACATCGCAAACCGTGCGCGCGAATGTATGGACGTCACCCGGCCAGCGCGCCGAGACGTACGACCCGTCGCGCACCACCCAGGCCGGACGCTCGTCCGTGAGCGAGTCCCGGGCGCGGCCACTCGTCTTGCGCCGGTAGTTGGGCGCGTCGCGCGGCACGTCCTCGAAGTCCGATTCGGCCGCGAGCGCCCGCGTCACTTCCTGCTGCACGGACATGTAACCGTAGGGCTGGCCGCGCTCTTCGGGGTACGTGCGGTAGTAGTTGGCGTCCCAAAAACGGGTGTACATGGCGAGCCCCCAGGCCCTCCGCTCCAGCGCCCAGGTGAGCGCCGTCGTGCGCCGGCCGTGCAGCACCGACCGTCCCGTGGCCGGGTCGACCGCTCGCGCCGCCACCAGGACGCCGTGGCAGATCGCGCCGACCGGTCGGCCTGCTCGGAACGAATCGACCGCCATCTGTTGGACTTCGCCGCTCTCGAGGTAACTCCGCATGCCGCGCGCCCGGTGACCGCCCGGCAGGACCAACGCGTCGTAGGTGCTCCGGCGAGCCTCTGCCCAGTGCAGCGGCGAGCGGAACGAGGGGTCCTCGCGCAGCGAGCGGTACGCAGCGCGGGCCGCCGCGTCGGCGCGGAGGATGTGTCCCACGACCGTCAACCGCCGCAGTCCCGGGACGAAGCCCCATGGATCGAGGCCCTGACCGGTCACCATGAGGTCGTCGGCCTGGCCGATCTGGCCCGAAGGCGTGGCGAAGAGGACGTCGTGCCCGGCCGCAGACAGCACCTGCCAGCTCACCGCCACCTCGGTGGGATCGAAGTCGCAGGCGGGGATCGGTAAGAGCACGGTTGCCATGGCTCCGCGCACAATATCGAGGCCCAGAAAATGAGCGCTGAGCAGCCGTCGCGACGGGAGACTTAGGCTCGGATGTATGACCGATACCGATGCCGCCACCGATTCCGCGGGCTCGGAACAGAGCGCGCGGGACTTTCAGCAGATCTTCTCCACCGACGACCCGCTCGATGTGCTCTGGGTCAAGGCCTACCAGGGCGAAGTTCTCGGCGAGGCGCTGTTCGACCGCATGGCCGACCAGATCGACGACGGGGACCACAAGACCAAGATGCGTGTTCTCGCCAAGCTCGAACGCCGCACCAAGGAGTCGATCGCACCCGCCCTCGAGCGCGCCGGGCTGTCGATCGAGCCCGATCCCGAGTCGTTGAGCACAGCCGAAGCGCTCTCGGGCGCGGCCTCCACGCCGTGGAAGGACCTCCTCGCCACGTTCGAGCCAATCACTTCGCAGTTCTGCGCCATGTACCGGCGCATCGGCGAGCTCGATCCGTCCGAGAGCGAGGCATCCGAGCTGCTCGTCGCGCACGAGCTCGCGCTCCGCAACTTCGCCCGCGCCGAGATTGCCGGCGAGACCACCACGTCCCTCGACCAGATCAACGCTCTGGCCCACATGCAGTAACCAGTTCCGGGGTCCGGCTGAGCCGGCGGCAGGCCCGGGGTGCCCGCAAAAGCCCCGATCACGAGGCATGTGGGGTGCCGACCCCGCTTGGAACCCTGGGACCCACCCCCCCTACCATGGGGGGGAAGGCCATGGCCCCCGTTGTTCTCTTCCGTGCCGCTGTCGCTCTTGCCGGCCGCTTTCCCGCCCTTGCCGGGGTCGACTTGTCCCTTGACCAGGGAGAAGTCGTTGTCGTCGTGGGCCCGAACGGCGCCGGCAAGACCAGTCTTCTGCGCGCCTGCGCCGGCCTCCTCCCCGTGACCTCGGGTGAGGCGTCCGTCCTGGACGTCGATCTGACCGCGGACCACACGGCTGTACGGCGATTCGTCGGCCTGTTGGGCCATACCGCCCCCCTCTACGACGAGCTCACCGCGGCGGAGAACGTCCGCTTTGCCGTCCGTGCCCTCGGCCTCCCAGTGAAAGACGCCGACCAGGCCCTCGAGCGTCTCGGCCTGACCGGCCGCCTCCGCGCGACGGCGGCAGGGCGACTCTCGGCCGGACAACGCCGCAGGGTCGCCCTGGCTGCGCTGCTTGCTCGCAATCCCGCCCTCTGGTTGCTCGACGAGCCGCACGCCGGGCTCGACGCGGGCTCCCGCGCCTTGCTCGGTGAGTTGATCGATGCGGCCGTCTCTTCGGGTGCGAGCGTGCTCCTGTCATCGCACGAGCCGCAACTCTCGGTGCCATTGGCCGATCGCGTCGTGTCGATGGTCGGCGGGCGCGTCGCCGGCGAGGAGTCCGGTGGGCGTCGCGTCACCCTTGCCGCGGTTCCCGCATCCCCCCCGGCGGCGGCAGCCGGTGACGTAGGGGCATTTCATGTTGCATGACGCCGTGCTGGTCGCCGGCAAGGATCTGCGCATCGAAGCCCGCTCGCGTGTGGCGCTGTGGCAGGTGGTGCCGTTCGCCATCCTCGTGCTCGTGTTGCTGGCCTTCGCGATAGGTCCCGACCAGGCGGCGCTGCGTCACGCGGCACCGGGGATCTTCTGGGTGGCGCTGCTCTTCTCGACCGTGCTGGCGATTCAACGCAGCGTGGCCGTGGAGTCAGGTGAGGGCACACGCGATGGCCTGCGGCTCTCCGGCATCGATCCGGCCGGCATCTTTCTCGGCAAGGCGGCGGCGATCGGTTTGCAGCTGCTGGCGCTGCAGCTCATCCTGTGGGCGGGCGTGACCTTCTTGTTCGACGTCCGCGTGCACGTGATCTGGCTCGCCGTGGTCGCGTGCCTTCTCGCCACCGTCGGCCTCGCCTGCGCGGGCGTGCTGTACGGCGCACTTTCGGCGGGGCTGCGGGTGCGCGACACACTGCTGCCGTTGCTCGTTCTGCCAGTGTTGGCGCCCGTGCTCCTCGCGGGCTCCAAGGTGTGGCAGGCCGCAGTCGACAGCAACATGTCGTCGGGCACACAGTGGCTGAAGATCCTCGTCCCCTTTGCTGCCGTGTACCTCGTCGTGGGCATCGTCCTCTACGGACCGCTGCAGGAGGCGGCATGAGTACCGTGAACACGAGCGGCAGTCCGGTCCGGACGCCCTGGCGCCCGCGTTGGCTCGCCGTCGTCGGCATCGTGGCCGTCGTCACGACCGCCCTCACCGTCTGGTTGGGGTTGTGGGTCACACCGCCGGACGAGGTGCAAGGAAACCTGGCTCGGCTGCTCTACATCCATCCGGCCATCGCCACGGTCGCGCTCTACTGGGCCGGAGGCGTCGCGCTGTTGGGCAGCCTTCTCTATCTGTGGCCGCGGACGCGTGCGTTCTTCTGGGACCGGCTGGCCGCCTCGGCCGTCGAGGTAGGCGCCGTGTTCTCGGCGTTGACGCTCGTGACGGGATCGCTGTGGGGCCGCCCGGTGTGGGGCGTGTGGTGGACCTGGGACGCACGGCTGACCTCGACCGCCCTGTTGCTGTTGCTCGAGCTCGGGTACCTGGCCTTGCGCCGCGTCCCCGCCGACGCCCACATCCGTGCGAAGCGATGCGCCGTCGCCGCCATCTTGATCGCCATCGACGTACCGATCGTCCACTTCTCCGTCGACTGGTGGAACACGCTCCACCAGAACGGCACGATCCTCGACCCGGGGTTCAACCTCCACGTGCATGGTTCCATGCTCTGGACCATGCTCCTCAGCTTCTCCGCCTTCACGTTGGTCTTCGTCTGGCTCCTCGCGATGCGCTACCGGATCGAGGTATTGCAGGACGCGGTGGGGGATCAGGAGCTCGAGGTCTCGCTCAGCGAGCGCTGGAACGAGGACGCTGAACTCGTCGGCGTCGGGGGAGGGCCCGGCACACCTGGTGGCGACGAGGGGCGCGGCTCATGAGCTACGTCGACGCCGGCTACATCGTTGCTATCGGGGGGTCGTTCCTCTACGGGCTCGGCTTGTTCCTGCGCCGCCGGCGCTGGGAGCGGGCGTTGAGCGTCAAGGAGTCCACCCCCGATGAGCGGCCGGCCGTCGCCGAGCACCTGTGACCGGCACGACCACCACGCCGAATCCGACCGCGCCGCTTGAGACGCCCGGCGGGCGCGCCGTCGCGTCGGCGCAATCGGCACGCCGTCGCCGGACCAAGCGCCGGCTCTTGCTGGTGTTCGCGCTTCTGGCCGCGGCGCTGGTCTTCCTGCTCGTCGAGGGCCTGGGCAGCTCGCTCGACTACTTCGACACGGTCAACCAGGCGCTCGCCCACCGGGCACAGCTCGGCGCGACGACGTTCCGGCTCGAGGGCAACGTCGTGCCTGGTTCCATCCGCTCCACGGCCACCGGCACCGACTTCGCGCTCTGCCAAGGCGCCAACGTGGTGGACGTGGTGAACAGCAACACCCCGCCGGCGCTGTTCCAGCCGAATATTCCCGTCGTCCTGGTCGGCCACTTCAGTTCGGACGCGTCGCGCACGTTCCTGTCGAACACGATCATGGTGAAGCATTCCGCGACCTATACCGCGCAGCACCCGGGTCGGGTCCGGGCGACCGCCGCCTCCGCCTGCTGATGGTCGACGCCCATCTCGGGGCGATCGGGGTCTGGCTCGCCTTCGTCGCCAGCATCGTCGGCGCGGCCGTCATGGCCTTCGGACTGGCCCGCCCACGCCGCGCCGAGCTCTCGGCCACCGGCGGCAGCGTCGCGGCACAGGGCTGGCGCGGGGGACGGGCGACTGCTCGCTCCCGTGATGCTCGTCGGCGCCCTGCTCGCGACCGGCGCCATGGAGCACGCGCTCGGTGACCCACGATTTCGCGCTCGTCTTCGTGGCCGAGAACAACAGCACGGTGACGCCGCTGCTCTATTCCATCACCGGCCTGTGGTCCGCATTGGCCGGCTCGATCCTCCTGTGGGGTCTCGTGCTGTCCGTGGTCACGTCGGTGTTCGTGTGGCGCTACCGCCGTCAGGCGCTCGATCCGGTCATCCGCTGGGCGACCTTGGTGCTCTACGTCGTTTCTGCCTTCTTCTTCGGGCTGATGGTCGGGCCCGCAAACCCGTTCAACACGGCGCACGGCGTGACCCAGGGTCTCGGCCCCAACTCGCTGCTGCAGGACAACCCGCTCGTGGCCATTCACCCACCCCTCCTCTACACGGGGTTCGTCCTCTTCACGGTCCCGTTTGCCTTCGCCATCGGCATGCTGGCGACCGGGCGCGTGGGCGACCGCTGGCAGATCGAGTGCCGCCGTTGGACGCTCGCGGCGTTCACGGTCCTCTCGGTGGGCATCGTGCTCGGCGCGTGGTGGTCCTACCAAGTGCTGGGCTGGGGCGGCTTCTGGGGTTGGGACCCCGTCGAGAACGCCGCCCTGCTGCCGTGGCTGTGCGGGACCGCGTATCTCCATTCGGTTCTCGTCCAGGAGCGACGCGGTCTCATGCGGGTGTGGAATCTCTCGCTGTCCATCGCCACCTTTGCCCTGACGATTCTCGGGACGTTTCTCACACGTTCGGGTGTCATCACGTCGGTGCACGCGTTCTCCGAGTCGTCGCTGGGCCCGATCCTCATCGGGTTCTTCTTCGCCGTCGTGATCATCGGCTTCGGCCTGATCGCCTGGCGCGGCGACAGGCTGCGCTCACCGGGCGGCATCGACGCGCCGCTGGGGCGTGAGGGTGCGTTCCTGCTCAACAACGTGCTGTTCGTCGGCTTCGCCTTCGTGGTGCTGCTCGGCACCGTGTACCCACTCCTGTACGAGGCAGTCACGCAGCAGCAGGTCACGGTCGGCGCGCCCTTCTTCAACACGGTCGCCGTCCCGGCCGGACTGACGCTCCTCTTCCTCATGGCCGTGGCGCCGGTGCTGGGCTGGCGCAAGATCAGCGGGTCGGTGCTGTGGCAGCGCCTCGCCGTCCCGGTTTGGGTGGGCGTCGGCACCGTCGTGCTCTGCGTGGCGTTCGGGTTGCGCGGCACGGCCACGCTGATCGGCTTCGGGCTCGGCGCCATGGCGGGCGCCACCGCCGCCAGGGCCCTGTTCCTGTCCGTGGGGGCCGCGCAGGCTCGCCACGTCCGGTGGTGGCGTGGCCTGGTCGGGAGGGCCAACGGCGGCATGATCGTGCACATCGGCGTCGTCGTGCTCGCCGTCGGGGTGATTGCCGCCACGTCGTACCGGCACCAAGCAGAGCTCGCGCTGCACCGCGGCGTGGTGGTCACCTACGACGGGCACCGATTCGAATTCGAGGGTGTGCGCACCGTGACGTCGCCGTCGAGGACGTCGCAGGAGGCGCTCGTGAAGGTCGACAACGCGGTGTTCAAACCCGCCACGACCAGTTTCGGCAGCGCGCTGCAGGTGGTCGGGACGCCGGCCATCGACTCGGGTGTCTCGGGCGACGTCTACCTGACCTTCGACGCCGTCGGCGGCCTGGGCTCGACGTCCGGGAACCAGGCGATCAGCAACCTGCCCTCGGGCTCGGTGGCGATCGGAGTCGTGATCGAGCCACTGGTCGCATGGCTCTGGGCCGGCGGCTTGCTCATCGGGATCGGCGGCCTGCTCGCGCTCGTGCCCGGGTCGCGACGACGCGCCACCGATCCCGCGTCGGCGCCGTCGGCCATGGTCAACGACGCACCATCCGGCGATGGTGACGGACACGAAGAGGTCAGTGAGCGGAACAAGGCACCGGAGCCGGTGGGCGCCCTCGTCGCACGAGGCCTTCACCGGGCATGACCGGGCCGCGCCGCCGGCATCTGACCCGCTGGGTCGCGGGTGGGGTGCTCGTCGTCCTGGTGGTCGTCGGCATCGTCTTGGCGACGCGTACCCCACAGCAGGCGACGGCGGTGCAGAGCCCGCTGCTCGGGCACCGGGCGCCGGCCCTCACCGGGTCGGACCTGACGACGGGGGCGCCGGTGTCCCTGGCGTCGCTGCGTGGGCACTACGTCGTCATCAATTTCTTCGCGAGCTGGTGCACCCCGTGCCAGCAGGAGGCGCCAGATCTCTCGCGCTTCCATTACCAGCAGTCGCACTCGACGAACGGCGCCGAGATGGTGAGCGTCGTGTTCAACGACACGACGTCGACGGCGCGCTCGTTCCTTCGCCAGAACGGCGACCTCTGGCCGTCGGTCAGCGATCCGCACGGCACGATCGCCGAGCGCTACGGCGTCACCTCGCCGCCGACGACGTTCGTGGTGAACCCGGCCGGGCGCGTCACGGCGGTGCTCGAAGGGCCAGCCACCCAGAAGAACCTCGACAGCTTCCTGACGGCGGCCCGCAAACAGGCAGCGTCCGCCGATGCCTGAGCAGACGACCGGCAACAGGGCCAGAGTGCCACTGTGGGCCCGGGTCCTCCTCCCCTTGCTCGTCCTCGGCGTCGCCCTTCTGATCGGCAGCGGCGCGTTCGACTCTTCAGCCCAGACGGTGGCGCAGCGCGCCGCGGTCATCGAGGCGAACGTGCGGTGCCCGGCCTGCACCGACCTGTCGGTGGCCCAGTCGAATTCGACGACCGCCATCGCCGTGCGGCATCAGATCGAGAGCATGGTGGTATCGGGGAGCTCCACCGCCGACATCGACCAGACGCTCGTGTCCGAGTACGGACAGACGATCTTGCTCACGCCGCCCGATTCGGGGGGTATCCCCTTGATCTGGATCATCCCGTTGGTCCTCGGCGTCGGAGCCGTGGGCACGGTCGGTGTCCTGTTCTGGCGCCGGAGCCGTGAGTTCGGAGCCCTGCGGGAGCACGAGGCGGTGCCGTGACGGCGGACCGTTCGACCTCCATCCGGCCCCGCGGCGAGGCGACGCCCGACGAGCGCTGGTTTCTCACCGACGAGCAGGACTTCCTGCGCCGCTCGCTCGACGACGCGCGCCGCGAACACGAGGCGGGCGACCTCTCGGACGAGGACTACCACGTGCTCGTCTCCCGTGACTCAGCCCGACTGGCCGACGTCGAGGCGGAGCTCGCCGCGTTGGGGCCCGAAGTAGCCGAGCCCAAAGCGGAGCCCGCAACGTCAGCTGGTTCCGAGTCGTCTGATGTCGACGCCGCAACTCGGCCGCCCATGGCGATGTGGCGCAAGGTGGGCATCGCGGTGTCGTGCCTGTTCATAGCCGCAGGGGTCGTGATCCTCGTCGTCCACTTCGTGCAGGCCCGCCAACCGGGCCAAGCCTCCTCCGGAGGCATCACCGTCTCGCAGGCCCAGCAGATCGAGCAGCAGCTCGCGCAGGCAGCGTCGCTCGCGTCGGCCGGTGGCCTCAAGAACGACCAAGCCCGCGCTGGTGCTCTACAACGACGTGCTGTCCGCTGACCCGTCCAACCCGGCTGCGCTGGCCGGCGCCGGGTGGCTGATGTGGAACCTCGGAACCGCATCGCACGTGGCGGCATACACCGAGGACGGCCGGTCCGAAGTGACCCACGCGGTACACGTTGCGCCGACCTTCTACCAGGGGCACCTGTACTTGGGCTTGATCCTGGCCAACGAGGACCACAACAACGCCGCCGCCGTCGTGCAGTTCGACGAGTTCCTGGCCGACAACCCGCCCTCGAACGAGCTTCCGGTGGTCGCGCCCGACGTCGACTCGTCCTACCTCGCCGTCGGCAAACCGGTCCCGGCGGCACTGGCGGCATCGTGACACACGACGACCACGACGACCACGACGACCACGACGACCACGACGACCACGACGATCGAGCCGTCACGCCCGTAAGCCCCGCAGGTCGGCGACGACGCGGGCGAACGCGTCCACGAAGGCCGCCCCATCCACGTCCGTCGACGTCCAGCCGACGCTGACACGCAGCGAATGGCTGGGATCGGCTCCCATGGCCTCGAGGACGGGGGACGGTTCGATCGCCTCCGACGAGCACGCAGAGCCCGAGTGCACAGCGATTCCGCCGCGGTCGAGGCCGATCAGGACGGGCTCGGCCTCGACGCCGTGCACCCCGAGGCAGATGAGATAGGGGAGCCGGTCCTCGGGATCGGCGGCGCCAACGACCTCGACACCTTCCACCGCGAGCGCGCCGTGCACCATCGTCGCGATCTGCCGGCGCGCCACGGCCGCCTCTTCTTGCATGGCGCGACCGCCGTCGCTCGCCAGTGCCGCCGCCGCGGCACCGAAGGCCAAGAGCGCAGCGATGGGCTCGAGGCCTCCCCGGCGGCCGCGCTCCTGCGCACCCCCGACCAGCAGTGGTTCGAATCGGCTGCCCCGCCGCACGACCAGCGCCCCGGCACCGGGAGCGCCGCCGAACTTGTGCGCGCTCACGCTCACCAGGTCGGCGTCGAGGGCGCCGAGATCTGTCGACATGTGCCCGCAGGCGGCTGCCGCGTCGACGTGGACGTTCACGCCCTCTTCGCGGCAGAGCGCGACGACTTCGTGGACAGGCTGCAGCGTGCCCACCTCGTGGTTGGCCCATTGACAGTGGACGAGCGCGGGCGCGGCAACGCCGTTGTCCGCAGCCGGGCGTGCAGGACTTCGACGTCCAGCCGGCCCGTTCCGTCCACCGGCAGGGTCTCTACCGGGGCCAGACGGGCGGAAGCGTCACGGACCGCCGAATGCTCGACGGCTGCGCACAGCACGGGCGCTCCCGGCGCGTCGCGGCAGGCGCCCCACACGGCTGCGTTGATCGCCTCGGTCGCGCCGGACGTGAAGACGACCTGGCGCGGGACGGCACCGAGGAGTCCCGCCACTTCCTCGCGTGCCTCCTCCAGCGCGTCGCGCACGATGCGGCCCTCCTCGTGCAGCCGGCCTGGATCGCCCGGCGGCAGCGCGGCCCAACGGGAGAGTGCGGCGACGGCTTCGGGACGTGCCGGCGTCGTACTGGCGTGGTCGAGGTAGACGCGAGCCAATGGGCTCAGGCAGAGGCGGTGCAGGTCTCGTCACCGCGAGCCCGCGAGGAGAGGATCACAGGGAGCGCCGACGTCGTGCCGCACAGCCCGGCGAGCAGTCCCTTGACCATGCCGCGGTCGACGGCACAGAGGACGGGGTTCGTCGTGCTGGCTTCGCCGAAGGGGCATTGTTCGGCGATGACGGCAGTCTTGTCGCCGCGCTCCTCTGCGTGGGCGGCGAAGCCGTGTGCGGTGAGCGTGTCGGCGACGACATGCATGGCCGCCCGGACGGTGCGTTGGCCTTCGGCCGGCGTCATGCGGGCCGCCAGCGACCGGCCGTAGTCCTCGCCGACTACGGCCGCCATTTCTTCGGCCTCTTCGGGTCCGAGGCGGCGCATCGCTTCGCCGAGCAACCGCATGAGGAGGTCGTCCCGGCGTTGCATCAGGCCCAGGGTGAGCTCGTCCTCCACGCAGAAGTAACGCTTCGAGGGGCGGCCGGCACCGTTCGCGTTGCGACCTGTCTCCACGCGCAGGTAGCCGCCATCGACGAGTCGCTGGAGGTGGTGCCGCGCCACATTGGGGTGCAGCGAGAAGGTCGTGGCCACCTCGCTGGCCGTCACTCCCGGTGTCGCGCGCACATGGAG
Organism: uncultured Acidimicrobiaceae bacterium; assembly: GCA_963828455.1. GTDB lineage: Bacteria > Actinomycetota > Acidimicrobiia > Acidimicrobiales > RAAP-2 > Bog-473. The sequence continues at coordinate 111,874 of CAWHFH010000010.1, forward strand.
AAAGATGTCGCGCCGCGTCGGATCGCCGAAGGCAGCGGCCACCGCGGCCACCGCGGCGGTGAACCTGCCGTCGTCAGCTCCGGCCGGCCGCAGGGGCTCGGCCGTGATCGGAGCGCTGCTCACGATGGGTAGTCTACCGGGGGACCAGCCCTTCGAGCTGGGGTGTTGCCGGCCCCGTGCCTTCGGGCACGTACGGCACCGCCCCCAGGTCCCACCCGAGACGAGAGACAGCATGGCAGCAGCTGACCAATCCGAGATCGAGGCCGCGCTGGGCGCGATCGTCGATCCGGAGCTCAACCTGACGCTGGGCGAGCTCGGTCTCGTGCGCTCGGTCCGACCCAAGCGGCGTCGTGCCCTGCTCGAGGTCGCCTTGCCGGTCGCCGCCTGGCCGAGCACCGACGAGTTGGCCGAGGAGATCCACCGCGTCGCCCTCGCCGTGCCGGGTGTCGAAGAAGTGGAGCTCGACTTCGTCGTGATGGGCGACGCCGAGCGCGCGCGACTGCGCCAGCACCTGCGCGCCGGCATGCTGGGTGTCGCCTCCGATGCCGACGGGGACGACGAGCCCGGCCACGACCACGCCGGCCACGGCCACGGTCACGCAGAACCGATGCCCCTTTTCCTTGCGCCCGACGCCAGCACCCGAGTCATCGGGGTGTCGTCCGGGAAGGGAGGCGTCGGCAAGTCGACGGTAACGGTGAACCTCGCGATCGCCCTCGCGCAGGCCGGCCACAGCGTCGGCCTGCTCGACGCGGACGTCTACGGCTTTTCGGTCCCCAAGATGCTCGGCACTGACCACGACCCGGTCATCCTGGGTGACATCGTCATCCCGACCTCCGCCCACGGGGTGCGCTGTCTGTCGATGGGCTACTTCGTCCCCGACGACCAGCCCGTCATCTGGCGGGGTCCGATGTTGCACAAGGCGATCCAACAGTTCCTGACCGACGCCTACTGGGGCGAGCCGGACTTCGTCCTCATCGACATGCCGCCGGGAACGGGCGACGTGGCGCTGACACTGGCCGAGGTCATGCCGCGCGCCGAAATCGTCGTCGTGACCACGCCGCAGCCGGCGGCGCAGCGGGTGGCGCAGCGCTCGGCATTCGCGGCACGCCGCTTGAAGCTTTCCGTCCGTGGTGTGGTCGAGAACATGAGCTGGTTCACGGGCGACGACGGCAAGCACTACGAGCTATTCGGCGCCGGTGGCGGCGTCACGCTGGCGAAGGACCTCGGTGTCCCGCTCCTGGGGCAGGTCCCGCTCGTCAACGCGGTGCGGCTCGGGGGTGACGAGGGGCATCCGATCACCGCGGTCGACCCCGGCAGCGAGACGGCGCAGGCCTTCAGATCGATCGCGGAGAAGCTGGCCGCGTTGGGGCCGGCCCGCGTCTACCGGCGGGAGCTCACGCTGCGCTAAGTGCCGGGCCGAATGGTGTTGCGTTCCGCCGATGAGGTGGTGCAGAGGGAATACGGGCCGGCGGCCTCGAGGCCACGGAGCTCAGCGTCTTCGGCGCCGCCGACCCGGTTCGGATCACCGAGATCATCGGATTCCGCCGGGTCCAGCTCGGCGAGACCCCGCAAGGGGCGCGGTTTACACGGCGTCTGTGGGCTGCGTCATCGGGCTCGGCGCCGAGTCGGGTCGGGATGTGGTCACGAAGGCGTACCAGCCGCGATTGCGGCGGTCCTTCCTGCGGCCGTGCGGCAACCTTGCCACGATTCGCACCAGATGAACACTGAGGTGATCCGATTCGACCAAGAGTCAGGCGCGCTGCTGCAGAATCCGTTGTGACACTTTCAAGGACAACAACACCCGAGCGAAGGCAGCGCCGGATCACCCTCTGGCCTCTTTCCTTGATGGCTGCCGCGCGGAACGACCCCCGCGCCAAAGGACGGAGGTCGTTCCGACTCCACCCAGGTCTCGTAACTGACGTAGGTGTACCCCATAGGTATTCCCCTGGCCATGGGGGATATGCATGGTGCATCTCGAAATGCTCGAATTATCCGCGGATTGACAACAATTTGGCCGGAGTAGGGAGCGGAACACTGGAGCCCTGGGACTCCGTCCCGGGCCCCGTGCAACTGCTAAGAGTTACGAGAGTCCCCAACCCGCCGGCTCGGTGCCAATATCTGAGCGGCGACGACTCTGCAGTACAAGGCCACTCTGAACGCGGTAGCGAGCATTGATCACGCCAACGTCCTGAACTCAGATCACCGGGCGGTGTTTTGGCTGGACGCCCGACCTTGTGGATCGCGTGGCGGAGGGCACCCCGTATCCAGCATCATTCGCTCCCCACGCCGAGTCGGGTGGGCAACGAAGCAGCGCAGCTCGCTTTCTCGGGGATATGGGTATGAATGAGATCTGTAACGAGCACGGCGAGGAGGTAATCCGTGGCACGGCGGCAGATCCTGTTCATTCAAGGCGGGGGGCGCGGGCGCGGGCGCGCACGACGAATGGGACGACAAGCTGGTCGAAAGTTTGGGCCGACCTCTCGGTGATGCAAATGAGGTGCGGTACCCGCGGATGCCTGACGAGGACGAACCGAGCTACGCGAGGTGGACAGCAACGATTCAAGAGGAGATTGACGACCTCGACAACGGCGCGGTTGTGGTTGGTCATTCCGTAGGCGGAACGATTCTTATCAACACGCTCGCCGAGCGACCACCGCAAGTGGAACTCAGGGCGATCGTACTGATCGGAGCACCCTTCGTCGGTGCGGGCGGTTGGCCGGGAGACGAGTTCGAGCTACCGCACGACCTCGGCACGAGGCTGCCTCAAGGCGTGCCAGTACATGTGTTTCATGGACTGAAGGACCAGACTGCTCCGCCCTCGCACGCTGATCTGTTTGCGAATGCCATCCCGCAGGCTCACCTGCACCGACTGCCTGGGCGCGACCACCAGCTCGACAATGACCTCAGTGAGGTGGCGAGATCGCTTCCAACATCTTGACGGGGCGGCCTTTGGAAGGTCGCTAAGGATCACCGGCAGCTACGCGCTCGCGTGGGTATCTGCGTGCCGATGCACGAGGTTCCACGAGCCGTTTTCTCGCCGAAACACTTCCGTAACGCGAAGATGCATCTCGCTGGGATCGTTCTGTCCATTGAGCGAGACTCTCGCGTGTTGCAACCCAACCCAATATGCAAGGTCTCCATCTTGGTCCATGTGGAGTACTTCTAAATCGGTTTGGCTCTCGGGCCCGAACCGCTCGCTGCCTCGACGATTGATTTCTATGACGTGTTCAGCACCCTCGACGTAGCCTGAACTCGGCGGAAAGAATGAAGCCGGATCTCGTCTCGTCGAATGGTCAGTCAATGGTCGCGCATCGCCCTGGACGTAAGCCCGAGCGATTCGTGGCCTCTCCCTTCTCATGAACTCTGCGAAGCTGTTCGTTGCACCTCGAATATCTGGGTTCGTCATCTCTAATACCTACCCGGCAATTTTGGGTGAAGCACTAAATGCTGCGTGACTTGGGATGATCGCGTTGCCGGTTGTTGAGTTCGGACGAGAGTTGCCCGGGCTCATTCGCAACTGTCTCCAGCTCAGGTCGAATTTCGAGCCGGCGTGCCATCGAGCGCCGAATAGCGCGCAGACACATCAAATCGGCGGATTACCGGATTACCACCTCCGGCACCTCGTCATTGTGCCTTTCGGAATCCGACCGGTCCGGTCCGCGTTCGACGCCCTCCAAAAAGGATCCATCGCTGCAGAGTCATCCCCATTGTCGCGAGTAAGCGTGCCCGGATTCAGCATGGGCCGTCCCGGCCGGGATTACGGTTTCGTTCATGACGATCTTCATCGTGGCGACTGACGGATCGGATCTCGCGATTCGAGCTGGTGCTGTGGGCCTATCTCTGACGAAACCTGCTGACAAGGTGCTTGTCGTCTGTGCGGCAGATGTCGTCGATCCCTCCCTTGCGGAGGATGCGACAGGTCACGCTTCTTCGAGCATGTCTCACGAAGATGTCGATGCAAACCATCGGGAGGTTAGGGATCAGAGCCGCGCTGCAGTAGAGGCCACTGCGGAATCGCTGCGCAATATGGAACATGCGAGCGACCGTCTCGAATCACGCGTGATCGATGGCGAGCCAGGGCCCGCATTGTGTCATCTAGCGGCTGAGGTCGGTGCGTCAGCATTGATCGTTGGCTCGCGGGGGCGAGGAGGCCTGAAGCGGGCCCTGCTTGGCTCGGTATCGGACTACATAGTTCGCAACGCACCCTGTTCGGTCATCGTGTCACGCGACACGTAGGGGTCTCCTGTTCGAGAGTTGCCGGAGCGCATCACTTGGTGTGGTGTGGTCCGCGGAGGGCGTCCCAACCCCGGAGGGATGACTGGCGGTACGCCGGGTAGGGGGCACTCTCCTGCTCGATGGGTCACTCCAAGTCTTTCACTCTGCGTTGCACGACCGCCCCCGACCGCCCAATCGGCGCGACGTTCTTTCTGGGCTGCGCCTCGGTCTGGTCGACCTGGAACGGCTGCCGGGACCCTCGCCAACCAAACGGGAACGAACGGTCTGACGCCTTCGGCCTTGAGGTACGCGATTGGGAACGAGAGCGCCCCCTTAGAGGCGAGTGACCGAGCCTTCTCCTGGCCGTGGTGGCGGCGAACGTCGGTCGTGACGGTAACGCCAGCGAACGACGTTGCTCATAGCACTGACGGAGAGTCACCTGAATCCCGGCGCAGTTGGGTCAATAATGGCTGAGATGTCGGACGTACCAGCCGATTCCAGCCGGAACCTACCGCCTTCGGTGCCGTTGCTCCATCGACTCCGCAGGCAGCCTGTCCGGCGGGTCGTGATAGCGACCGGCGCCGGCAGTTTCCTGCTGGCGATGATCGGGCTGACGGCGCTGCTCGTAGTACTCGGTAACTCGGACAACTGGCAGGGCAGCGACGGCATTCCAAAATCTGCCGAAGCCCTTAGCGGTGTCACGGCGTCTCGTATTGCGGGCTTACCGTTGCCAAAGCAGGCACATTGGGATGGGCCACCCGAGGGCAAGTCGGCCGACTACACGATCCCAGCAAGCTTTCAGACGGTCAAGGCTTGGTACTTGGACCACCTGCCGGTGGGCCAGTCGTGGCGCGGCTGGTCGTGGGTCACCGGTGGTCAACCCTGTACTGGCACCTTCGACAGCGCCGCCTCGTGGCAATGGGAGCAACAGGCCTCGACCTTGGCGATCACGGTCTATCCGTCCCGCGCTGATCCCTCATTTACTGATGTAGCGATCTACGTCCTGAACCAGTTGCCGATCTGTAGCCCTACGAACCCCTAATGCGCGGACCGCCGAAATGGCTCCAAGCATCGCAAAGAGCCGACATGGCTGGGCGCGTGCGCACCGTTGTTCCGCTCCGCTTTGGAGGCCTCCTCCCCAGTCCTGATCGCACTGCACGCTGATCCCGGCGCCGCGCGCTTTCGCCTGCCCACCCAGTGGCACCCGGAGCGGACGACTCACTGGCTCCGTCGCCCTGCCAGGCCCGTTCACGAAGGCTCACGAAGGCTCTCCTGGCACGACCCGATCGGGTGCCCAACCCCAAGTTTGGCGCTACCCGATCAGCACGATCTGGCGAACTCAGCCGGCGCTGAGCCGCGCCGCAGCCTCCGGGTCGATGCCCCATTTGTGGTTCGCCGTGTTCTGCGAGGTCGCGCGGTACATGACGACCTGATCGCGGCCGGCCCGCTTCGCGTCGTACATCGCGTTGTCGGCGTCCTGCAGGATGTGCGTTGAGGCCGTCGACTCGTCGGATGTGACGACGACGCCGATGCTCGAGGTCACTTCCAGCTGCGCATCGCCGAAGTCGATCGGCTCACTGAGCCCGCGACGGATCCGGTCTGCCATCTCGTATGCGTCCTCCTCGTGGTCGACCTCGGCGAGCGCCACGAACTCGTCACCACCGAAACGCGCCACGAGGTCGACCCCCCGGGTCATGGCCGTCATCCGGTTGGCCATCTCCTTGAGGACGAGGTCCCCGGCCGAGTGATCGGCGCGGTCGTTGACCAGCTTGAAGCGATCGAGGTCGATGAACATCAGCGCCAGCGCCGAGCTGCGCCGGCCCACATGGCCGAGCGCCTCCTCCAGGCGCTCCATGAACATGCTCCGGTTGGCCAGGCCGGTGAGGCTGTCGTGCGAGGCGGCGAACGCGATCTGTTCGGCCATCTCGCAGCGTTCGATGGCGAGGCCGACCATGTTGGACAGCTGGTCGAGCTTCCGTAGTTCCTCGCTCCCGAAGTACGGCATGTAAGGGCTGATCTTCACCGTGAGGACGTGGGTGTCGCCACCGGTTGTGCGCACGTTGATCCGTCGTTGCTCATCTTTCATGCGATCGCGGTTCCGATCGTTCCCGCTACGGATATCCCATCGTCCGCGGGCCTTGCTGTCGGCCGGGGTCGAGTACTGAGCGACGACGTCGCCATCGCGTGTGAGCAGCGCCGCTTTGGAAGCACCGACTAGTGCGCAAACGTGGGGTAACAACCGGTCGCCGACGTCCTTGGAGCCACCGGCCGTGACCAGCTCGGTCATGGCCCGTTTGAACGCAACGTCTTCGCGTCGGCTGAGCGGGACCCGCAAGAAGGACGGCAGGACGAGTGCGGTGAGGAACAAGATGCCCATGATCACGGTGAGCATCTCCGAGATCAAAGCAATGGTGGTTCCCTGCAGTGCGAGCGCTACCACGACGACTGGCACCTGAAGGCCCGCCACGGCTATTGCCAGCAGCCGCATCCGGTATGCGGCAATCGGAGGCTCGCCGATCCCTGCCATGAACAGTCGGACGACGACGTAGGCAAACAGGAAGGTGAACTGCACGAGGAACAGGAGGCGGTATGCCAACCAGTGTGGCGGCGGCGCAGCACCGGAGAATGGCAGATACCGCAGCCAAAAGGTGAACGCGACGATGGCGACGGTCATCGCCACCGCGAGCACGTGCACGACATCGGACGCATCACGGAACGACGTGGCAAAACGGAACAGGCAATAGGGCATGATCAACAGCACCGCGACCAGGACCTTGGCCACCGTGACGTGCGTCCCCCAGCTCGGCGCGAACTTCACCACGAGCGAGATCCCGCCAAGGATGGCGAACGAGAGCGCGACCCAGCCCGCGCCACGGATCCTGTGACTGATCCACTGCAAAGCGGTGAGCGCGGCCAAGAGGACGAACTCAACGAGCGAGATGTCACTCAGAACTCGAATCCAATGCTCCACCGCTATGGTCCCCTCTTCCACAGCGTCGCCAAACGCAGACCTCCTCGGACCCGGGCTCCCAGAAACCCGGCGGGTATCTGAGCGAGAATATTACTACTCGGGGGCGTTGTGTGAAGGGATCGAACCGCAATTTCCTCCGGAATTCACATGGTTTCGATCATGTCGCGGCGCGGTTACCGAACGGGCATCACATGCAGGCGGCCCCGTCGTCGGTGCATGGGCGACGTGTTGGAGCGTACGACCGCCTCGGCGCGACGAGATCGCTACTGTGGGGCGCCGAGCGAGCGGGAGGTGCGTTGGTGCAGGACTGGGCCCGGCCCGTGGTGCACTGGGAGATCGAGGCAAAGGACCCGGAGCGCCAGAAGGCGTTCTACGCCGACCTCTTCAATTGGAAGATCGGCGAAGGGTTCATCATGGAGGTACAACCCGGCATCGGCGGCCCAGAGCCCGGGCCGGCCGGGCACATCCGGCAGGGCGAGCGCTCCGGCGTGACCCTCTACGTCCAGGTCGCCAACCTGCGTGCCTCGCTAGACAGGTCGGTTCAGCTCGGCGCCACCATCGTGGCCGAACCCTTCGACGTACCGGGCGGACCGACGCTGGCCGCGGTCAGCGACCCCGAGGGCAATCCGCTCATGCTGGTGCAGGCCTGACGATGTCGGTCGTCGAAGTCACGACGTTCCGCCTGGCCGAGGGGGTCAGCGACGAGTCCTTTCTCGCCCTGGACAAGCGGATGCAGACCGAGCTCATCCCGAACCGGCCCGGCTTCCTCCGGCGGACGACCGCGCGGCACGGACAGGAATGGCTGGTCGTCACCCTCTGGTGGAGTGAGGACGACGCCGCCGCATTCTACCGGGAGACCCAGGACGACCCGATGCAGGCGGAGTTCGCACGGGCCGTCGAGGCGGGCACGCTGCACTCGACGCGATTCGAAACCCTCGACTGAGTTGTTAGGTGGAGGTCTCCGAGCTGAAGGTCACGCGCTACGACGTCCGCGACCGGGTCGCCACGGTCACCCTGCACCGGCCTGAGCGACTGAACGCGTGGACGGGGCGCATGCACGCCGAGTACCGGGCCTTGCTCGACAGGGCGAGCGCCGACCCGGCCGTCCGGGTCATCGTGGTGACGGGCTCGGGGCGTGGCTTCTGCGCCGGCGCCGACAGCCGTGCTCTCGAGGGTCACGTCCAGCGGGGCGGGTACGACGCCGGCCTGGGCGACGACGTGGCGATGCCGGGCTACGGCGTCCGGCCTGAGTTCGACGCCGACTTCGCCTATCAGTTCGGGATCCCCAAGCCGATCATCGCCGCCGTCAACGGGCCGGCGGCCGGCGTCGGCCTGGTGCTCGCGTGCTATTGCGACCTGCGCTTCGCAGCGCTCGGGGCGAAGCTGACGACCTCGCACGGCCGGCTCGGGCTGCCGGCCGAATACGGGCTGTCCTGGCTGCTACCGCGCCTGATCGGCGTCACTCGCGCCGCCGATCTCCTGCTGTCGAGCCGCGTGGTGCTGGCCGAGGAGGCAGAAGAGCTCGGCCTCGTCAACCGGGTGCTCGCGTCGGAGGAGCTCATGGCGCACACCTACGCCTACGCCGGATCGCTCGTCCGCGAGATCGCCCCGTCGTCGCTGGCTGCGACCAAGCTGCAGCTCTACCGTGACCTGCATCTCGACGCCTCGTCCTCGGTCCAGGACGCGGGAGTGCGCATGGCCGAGATGATGCAGGGCGCCGACTTCGCCGAGGGCGTGGCCGCTCTGAGGGAGAAGCGCACCCCCGACTTCCACGATCCGGCCTGATCCAACGAGAACGGGCGCTCAGCCGTCGACGCCGGCCGGCAGCTTCGCCACGTCCCAGTCGAGCAGCGCTACCGCCTGGCGGAAGGCGAAGCGGTCCGTCATCCCGGCCACGTAGGCCACTGCGGCGCGCACGGCGTCCTCACTCCCGGCCACGACGTCAGGCGAGTGGCTGGGCGCGCCGTCCTCGGCGATCAGATGGGGCCGGTCGGCGAAGTGCTCGACGAGCGCGCGCAAGACCGCCACTACGGCCTCGCCCTGGCGCAGCGACGCCTCGCGCAGGTAGATGCGTTCGTAGTTGCAGGCGCGGAAGGCGGCCAGCGCCTCCGCCTCCTCTTCCTCCATCCCGACCTGGCCGGTGCGCAGCGTGGCGGACACCACCCCGGCGATGAAGGCGCCGAGCTGCGCGCCGCGGGTATCCCCGCACCGGTCGCGCACGGAGCCGGGCAGCTGCGGCGGCGCCACGATCCCCGCCAGCACCGCGTCCTCCCAGTCGTGGCACACGTACGCGATCCGGTCGGCCCAGCTCACCACCTCGCCTTCGGGCGTCGAGGGCGCCGGCCGGGACCAGCTGTGGTTCGCGATCCCGTCGACAGTCTGCGCGCAGAGGTTCAACGGCGCGAGCGAGACCAGCGCGCCCCAGGGCGCGTGGTCGAAGCCGCCGGTCACGTAGGGGTCGAGTGCGTCCTCGCTGGCGTGGCCACCCGGGCCGTGGCCACAGTCATGGCCGAGCGCGATCGCCTCCGTGAGCGCGACGTTCAGCCGCAGCGCCCGGGCGATGGCGGTTGCGACCTGGGCCACCTCGAGCGCATGGGTCAGCCGGGTGCGCTGATGGTCCTGGGGGAAGACGAAGACCTGGGTCTTGCCGGCCAGGCGGCGGAAGGCGGTGGCATGGAGGATGCGGTCGCGGTCGCGCTCGAAGCAGGTGCGCCACTCGTCGGGCTCCTCGCGGCGTGGGCGCTCGCCGGCGCCCGCGGCGCGGGTGGCGCCAGGCGCGAACAGCGTGGTCTCGAGCTCCTCGCGCTCGGTGCGTCCGCACGGCGAGACGGGCTCGGGGCGTTCCGATGCCGGCGACCCGGGGACCGGACCGATCCGGGCGTGGGAGTCGGCGTGGGCCAGGCGCACGGGGCCGGAGTAGCCCGCCATCGTCGCTGCCCAGCGGACATTGCGTTCTGTCCCCACGGGCCCGTCGGCTCCGCTCATGCCGTGCAGTCTGTCGCGTGGCAGTAACGTCCAGGAGACCAGGATACGGCCCGGAAGCGGCCCGGAGAGGAGTGACACCAGGTGGACGTGCGTATCGGCATCACCCACACCCCCAAGGAGCTCGAGGTGGAGATGCCCGAGGACGCGGACCGCGACACGCTGGTGAAGGACATCGAGAAGATGCTCGATACGGGTGACGGCGTCCTGTGGCTGACCGACCGCAAAGGTCGCAAGGTCGGTGTGCCGGTCGTGAAGGTTGCCTACGTCGAGGTCGGCGCGCCGTCCTCCGAGCGCCGCGTCGGGTTCGGAGCACCCTGAGGGCCCGGACCCCCGTGGCGGGACGGACGCGGGTCCTTTGAGCGTGGCCGTCGACCTTCTCGACCTGAAGCTGGTCTTCGTCACCGGCAAAGGCGGCGTCGGCAAGACGACGATCGCTGCGGGCCTGGCCCAGCTGGCCGCGGAGCACGGCAAGCGCGTGCTCGTCTGCGAGACCGATGCCAAGGGGGACGTCACCGCGCTCTTCGAGGCGCCGCCGACTGACTTCACGCCGCGGGAGATCGCGCCGGGGATCTGGTCCATGTCCATGGACACCGAGGCGTCGCTGCGCGAGTACCTCAAGCTGCACCTGCGCATTCCGGTCGTCGGCCGCATCGGCCCGCTGGCCAAGGCATTCGACTTCGTCGCGACGGCGGCCCCCGGGGTGCGGGAGATCCTGACCGTCGGCAAATTCTGCTGGGAGGTCAAGGAGCGCCACTACGACCTGGTGGTCGTCGACGCGGCGGCGACCGGCCACATCGTCGGCCAGCTGGCCGCGCCGCAGGCCATCAACGACCTCGTGAAAGTCGGCCTCATCCGGGGCCAGACCGACTGGATGCTCGAGATCCTCTCGGACCCGCGCCAGACCGGCCTCGTCGCGGTCTGCACCCCTGAAGAGATGCCGGTGAACGAGACGATCGAGCTGGCGACACGCATCCGCGAGGAGACGACGGTGCAGATGTCGGCGGTCGTGGTCAACCGCGTCCTGCCCGAATTGTTCGGGCAGCGGGAGGAGGAGATCTTCGAGCAGTTGCGCGAGCCCGACACCGAAGAGGTGTTATCCGGGCGCGCCGGCGGGTCGGTGGCCCCGGTGCTCGAAGCCGCCCGGCTGGCGGTGACGCTTCGTCGCACGCGCTCGACGCACCTGCAGCACCTGCAGGCGGGGCTTCCGGAGGGCATGCCCGTGCTGTTGCTGCCCTACCTCTTCGCACGCAGCTTCGGCGCCCGCACGACCCGCCAGGTCGCCCATGCGCTGGGCGAGGAGCTCGGCCTGTGACGGCGGCCAAGGATGTAGGCACGGCAAGGACCGTCGCCCAGCTGCTCGCGGCGAAGGACATCGTCATCGCCTGCGGGCCCGGCGGCGTGGGCAAGACGACGACCGCGGCGGCGCTGGCGGCGAAGGCGGTGGTCGAAGAAGGCGGCCGGGTGCTGGTGCTCACCGTCGACCCCGCGCGCCGACTGGCCGACGCGCTCGGCCTCAAGGGAATCGGCAACGACGAGATCCGCATCCCTGACGATGTGTTCGCCGGGGCGGCCGCCCATCCCAGGGGCGAGCTGTGGGCGGCGATGCTCGATACCAAGCAGAGCTGGGACGACCTCATCCGGGCCCATGCGCCCGACGAGGCGACCCGCGAGCAGATCCTCGCCAACCCGCTGTACCAGAACATCTCGGCGCGTTTCGTGCAGTCGCACGACTACATCGCCATGGAGCGGCTCTACGAGATCCACTGCGAGGGCAAGTACGACCTGATCGTCGTCGACACGCCACCGACCCGCAACGCGCTCGACTTCCTCGATGCGCCGCAGCGCATGGCGGACTTCTTCTCCTCGCGCCTGTTGCGCTGGCTGATCGTGCCGTACCGGTCGCGCCTCGTGAACGTGGCGGCGCGGCCCTTCTACCAGGTGGCCGACCGGATCCTCGGGACGCAGTTCTTGGCGGACATCTCGGAGTTCTTCATCTTGTTCCAGTCGATGTACACCGGCTTCGTCGAGCGGGCCGAGGCGGTGACGCGCCTGCTGTCGGACCGGCGCACCACCTTCATGGTCGTGTCCACGCTCGAGGCGACACCGGTGCGGGAAGCGGAGTTCTTCTCGGCCGAGCTGATGGCGCGCAAGCTGCATCTCGGTGCCATCGTGCTCAACAAGGTGCTCCCCGAGTACCTCCGCGACGCCAAGACCGACAAGCTGGCCCAATCGATGGAGAAGGATTCCGTTCAGCTCGCCGAGGGACTGACCGACGACCCGGCGGCGGCGGTGAGGGTGATCGTCGAGGTGGCCGAGAGCTTCTTGAACTTCGGCGTGGTGGCACGGCGCGAGGCCGAGCAGATGGCGGAGCTGCGGGGGGCACCCGACGTGCTCGTGACCGTGCCCTTCTTCGACGCCGACATCTACGACATGGGCGGCCTGCTCCGGCTGGGCGCGCAGGTCTGGGACTGACGGCGTCGGCCCGCCGGAACCGTTCTGGCCGGGGGGATCGGCTGCCGCCCAGGGCCCAGGCCCTGGGACAACAGCCACTGCCGCATTGTTCGCACTGACGTCGCGCTCTGCTGCGCATCCGGTCCGCTTTGCGCAGGACGGGGTGCTCGCCTCGGCCGAGCGAGCACAACGGTATGCGCATTTTGTCCCGCGTGAGCAGGATTTGGCGTAGACGACGCTGAAAGACCTACCCCCGGTACCGGGCGCGTACCATCGGTGCTATGACCCAGCTCATCAACCCCGAGGTCCTCGAGTACGCCGACGCCCACACCACCGCGCCGACGGCGCACCTCGAGGAGGTCGACGCCTCGACCAAGGCGGACTTCCCCGCCTGGGGGATGATGGTGGGGCGTCAGGAGGGCCGCTTCCTCGAGATGCTGGTGTTCGCCCTCCAGGCCACGAGCGTCCTCGAGATCGGGACGTTCACCGGCTACTCGGCCATCGCCATGGCGGCCGGGCTGGCCAAGGGCGGCGCGATCATCTCGTTGGAGGTGGACCCGCACCACGCCAAGGTGGCCCGGGGGAACATCGCCGCCGCCGGCTACGAGAGCTACGTCAGCGTGATCGAAGGGCCGGCGCTGCGCTCCCTCGAGGAGCTGCAGGGCCCCTTCGACCTCGTCTTCATAGACGCCGACAAGGTCACCTACGACGCCTACTACGAGGCGGTCCTTCCCAAGCTCTCCCCGCACGGCCTGATCGTCGTCGACAACACGCTGCAATCGGGCGGCGTCCTGGCATCCGAGAAGCACCCCCACGAAGGCGCGGCAGGCGCTGCGCGCCTTCAACGACAAGGTGGTCAACGACCCCCGCGTGGTGTGCGTGCTCACCACCGTCCGCGACGGCGTGACCCTGATCCGCCGCGCCGCTCCCGCTCCCGCGCCCGCCCGGCACTGACCGGGGGACCGCCCGCGTGCTCGACTACCACCTCCACCTATGGCCGCACTCGGAGCACGAGACGGCGTTGAGCCTGGACCAGCTGGCCGCGTACTGCGAGCGCGCCCAGGCGGCCGGGGTCACCGAGCTGGCGGTCACCGAGCACCTTTTTCGGTTCCGACAGGCCGACGCACTGTTGGGCGGTTTCTGGGACGACCCGGGTGCGTCGCCCGCGTTGGCCGAGTCCATGGCGCGCTACTGGAAGTTCCACGCCACTGCCGACCTCGACGCCTACGTGGCGTGCGCGCTCGAGGCCAAGGAGGCAGGGCTGCCGATCGTCATCGGTCTCGAGGTCGACTTCTACGAGGGCCGGATGGACACGGTGGCCGGTCTGCTCGCCGGCTATCCCTTCGACGTCCTGCTCGGGTCCGTGCACTGGGTCGGCGCCTGGCGCTTCGACGACCTCGACGACCCGGCCTCGGCGGCGGAGTGGTCGGCGCGTGAGGTCGACGCCTGCTGGGAGGCCTATACCGGTGCCATGGAGGAGCTGGCCGCGTCGCGCTCGTGCGACGTGTTGGCGCACCCCGACCTCATCAAGGTCGCGGGCCACGTGCCGGACGCGCCCGCCGAGTGGTGGGACCGCCTCGCCGAGGCGGCGGCGTCCTCGGGCATGGCGGCCGAGGTGTCCTCGGCGGGCTGGCGCAAGCCGGCGGGCGAGCAGTATCCGGCGGCCGGGCTGCTGGACCACTTCGTGGCGCGCGGCGTGCCGCTCACCACGGCCTCGGACGCGCACCGTCTCGAGCACGTCGCCGACCGGGCCGACGACCTGCGCGCCGTCCTCGCCGCGGCCGGCGCCGGCACCCTGCAGGCCTACCGTGGGCGCGTCGGGCATACCGTGGCGGTGACGGCTGGCGAGGACGACCGCCGGACGACACGCCGGACGACACGCCGGACCGCCCGGCGGAGAAGGACGGGGCCTGATGCCCACACCAGCCGAGCTGGCACTGACCCATACCGACCTCAAGCCCGAGGAGCTCGAGCATCTGCAGCGCCTCCTCGGCAGCTGGGGCGTGCTCGCCGACCTCTCCTTCTCCGACCTGCTGCTGCTGGTGCCGGTGCACGCGAGCACCGTGCGCGGCAACGGCCAGACCCCGGCCTCCACTCCCGACTCCGCAGCCGACGACGACACCGACCCCGAGCTCGTCGTCCTCGGCCAGATGCGGCCGAACAACCGGCCCACCCTCGTCGACCAGGATCTGGTCGGCCAGACGGTGAACGAGTCGCAGTGGGCGCTCGTGGCGCGCTGCCTCCACACCGGCGAGATCGTGCGCGGCAGCATCCATCACCCGACCCTGGGCGAGCAGGTCCCGGTCGAGAACATCCCGGTCCGCTTCGAGGACCGCATCGTCGCCGCGCTGCTCAGGGTGTCGCTGGCGCCGCTCAAGGGGCCGACGTCCATGTACGAACGCACCTATCTCGATGTGTTCGAGCGCCTCGCCGACATGGTGGCCCAGTCCGCCTTCCCCTTCCCAGAAGAGGACGTCGGCACCGAGGAGGCGCCCCGGGTCGGTGACGGCGTCGTGATCGTCGACGCCGACGGCCGCGTCGAGTTCGCCTCACCGAACGCGATGAACGCGTTCCACCGCATGGGCATCTACACCCAGCCGGAGGGCCGGCGCTTCGGCGACCTCGACATCGAGGAGTCGGCCGTCGAGTGGGCGCTCGCCACCGGCCGCCCCGTCGTCGAAGAGGTGGAGCGGCGGCCCGACGTCATCGTGCTCGTCCACTGCATCCCGCTGCTCTCGCACGGCGTCGTGACCGGGGCGATGATCCTCCTCCGCGACGTCACCGACGTGCGCCGCCTCGACCGCCTGTTGCTCTCCAAGGACGCTGCCATCCGCGAAGTGCACCACCGGGTCAAGAACAACCTGCAGACCATCTCGTCCCTGCTCAGCCTCCAGGCCCGCAGGGTCGGGGACCGCGCCGCCCGCGTTCGCGCTGCACGAGTCGGAACGGCGCGTGCGCTCCATCGCCCTGGTGCACGAGATCCTCTCGCGTGACCCGAGCGACCAGGTGCCCTTCGCGGAGATCGTCGCCTCGCTGGTGCAGATGGCCGAGGACTCGGTGGTCTCGTCGCAGCCGATCGTGATCGCGGTGCACGGCGACCTGGGCGAGGTCGCGGCCGACGTCGCGACGCCGCTGGCGCTCACGGTGGCCGAGCTGTTGCAGAACGCCGTGGAGCACGCCTTCGATCCCGCGAACGCTGGTGGCGACGACGGGGCGGCCGGGCTGGAGGGTGCGGGTGGGTCCGCCGGCTATGTGCCGGTCGGCCACGTCGACCTGACGCTGGAGCCCGGCAAAGAGGAGCTGCACATCGAGGTGCGCGACGACGGGCTGGGACTGCCCGAAGGGTTCGACGTCGAACAGACGACGAGCCTCGGGATCTCGATCGTGCGCAACCTCGTGGCGAGTCAGCTGGAGGGGACGATCTCCATGGAGAACGTGCCCAAGTCGGACGGCGGCGGGACCCGTGTGGCGATCTCGGTACCCCTGCGCGCCCCGAACTGAGCGGCGGCGCGGGTCGGAGGAAGGGGATTTACGGCACCCGGTGCGCTACGGCGAAAGCGAACGCAACCGCTGCCGCGGGGAAGGTTCAGCTGGCGGCGCGCTGCGAACGGCGGGCGGCGAGCCAGGCCTTGCGGAGCTTGCGGCGCTCCTCCTCGGACGTGCCGCCCCAGACGCCGGACTCCTGGTTGGTTGCCGAGCGCGAAGTCCAGACACGGCTCGATGGCATCGCAGGAGCGGCACACCCGCTTGGCCGCCTCGATCTGGTCGATCGCCGGGCCGGTCGTGCCCACCGGGAAGAAGAGGTCCGGTTCTGTGTTGCGACAGGCGGCCGAACGCCGCCAGTCGTCCAGGTCCCAATCGACGGTCCGGTTCCACATCAGTGCCATCGGAAAGTGCCCTCCACCAGCATTGTGAAGCAATTCACATGATCGACCCTAGAGCGTGCCCGTCCGTGAAAAGCGGTTAACAAGAAGAGGCTAACGACCCTGGTCAAACCGTGCAAGGAGTTTTTGTGAATTTTTTCACCTGCAACGCGGAGGATTCGTGAATGAGGTGACGAACGTCTGGGCACATAGGGGTTGTACCGAACCGGCCGCAACCGCCCCACAGGGCTTCACCGAGAACACGCTGGAGGCCTTCGCCGAGGCCCGCCGCCGCGGCGCGGACGGCGTCGAGCTCGATGTGCGACTGACCGCCGACGGCGGCCTCGCCGTCCACCACGACGCCGAGGTGGACGGCCTCGGGCCCATCTGCGAGCTCGACGTCGCCGACCTGCCGGCCCACGTCCCGCTCCTCACGGACGCGCTCGGGGCATGCGACGGGATGCTCGTCAACGTCGAGATCAAGAACGGGCCCCAGGACCCCGGGTGGGACGAGGGCGAGGCGGTGGCTGCGCTGACTGCAACGGCGATCGAGGAGGCGGGCTGGATCGACCGGGTGCTCGTCTCGTCCTTCCAGCCGGCGACGCTGCGCGCCGTGCAGGCCGCGGACGAGCGGCTGGCCCTCGGCGCGCTGTGGGGCTGGGCGGCCGAGCCGGGGCCGGCGCTGGCGGACGCGGCCAACGCGGGCTTCCGTGCCGTGCACCCATTCGTGACCTTCGTCACGGCCGACCTGGTGGCACAGGCTCACGCGGCCGGCCTCGCCGTCAACGTCTGGACGGTCAACGCGCCGGCCGACCTCGCCGCCATGGTCGCCCTCGGCGTCGACGCCGTCATCACGGACCGCCTCGGTGACGCGCTCGCTGCCGCTCGCCCCGCGCCCGGCACCTGACTCGTCGCATCACTCCGCAATCGCGGTAGCCGTTGGAGTAGAAAGGCGTCTGATTCCGAGCGTCGGTTGCTGCGGGATCGGGATACGGGGAAACAAGGATGCGGCTGTGGCGATCGCTGTGTACTTCCATCCCAAGCGCATGACGATGGATCAGATCAACGAGGTGGACCGCCTCCTCAAAGAGTCGGGCAAGGACAACCCGTCCGCTCGCATCCACCATTCGCTGTTCGGCGAGGACGGTGACCTGATGGTCTACGACGTGTGGGAGTCGCCCGAAGCGTTCCGAGCGTTCCGAGCGTTCCAAGCGTTCCGAGCGTTCCAAGCGTTCGGCGAGATCCTGATGCCGATCGTCGACCAGTCGGACTCGACGTCGGACAGCCCGACTTCATGACGCTCCATCGGATCGAGCAGGTGGCCCAGCCCTAGAACTTCAGCACGCGCCAGTCACGCAGCCTGGTTGCCGAGCGTCGCGGTCGTCTCCTTGGTCTGCCCGGCTCGCACGTAGGTGAGGTCGACGTCGTCAACCGCCTTCTGGGTGATGGTCAGCGCGATCAGCTGATCGGGGCTCGTCGCCGGCTGGCCGTTGATCTCGGTGACGACATCGCTCACCCGCACACCGGCCGTAGCGGCCGGGCCACCCGCCTGGACCGAGCTGACGTAGAGCCCGGTTGCGATTAACGATTAATTGGTCGTCGACCGCCTGGGCGATGTCGACTGGGATGGCAAACCCCAGGCCGATGCTCCCGCCGCCTGAGCCTGGCACGGTGGCGCCCGCCGACGGGACCCCGACCAGTTGGCCGTCGTGACGGCGAAAAGGGCGCGTCAGAAGTGGAGAGTTGACGCAGAGAAAGGCCCCGTGAACGGGTCGAATGGCGGCGGAAGGGCCTGGTCCACAAAGATGGTCGGCCATGAACGTCGTCGTTTGCGTGAAGCAGATCCCCGATCCGGCCGCCCCAGGGGCGCTCAAGCCGGACACCCACACGCTCGACCGCTCCGGCAAGCTGATCATGGACGACTCCGACAATTACGGCGTCGAGATGGCCCTGCAGCTGGCGGGCGGTGAGGGTGACGAGGTCACTCTCGTCTCAATGGCGCCGGGGGGCGAGACCTCCGGCCTGCGCACCGGCCTCGCCATGGGCGCGGCCAAGGCGATCCTGGTCAGCGACGACGCGCTGGCCGGCAGCGACGCGCTGGGCACGGCCAAGGTGCTGGCGGCCGCCATCGGGCGGGCCAACCCCGACCTGGTCGTGATGGCGACCGAGTCGACCGACGGCTACACCGGCACGCTGCCGGTGCAGGTGGCCGAGCTCATGGGGCTGCCCTCGGTCACGTTCGCCAAGGCGATCAAGGTCGACGGCTCATCGGTGTCGGTCGAGCGCCAGACCGAGGCGGGCTACGACGAGGTGACCGTCCCGTTGCCGGCGGTGGTGACCGTGACGGCGGGCGTCGTCGAGCCGCGCTACCCCTCCTTCAAGGGGATCATGGCCGCCAAGTCGAAGCCGGTCGACAACCTGACGGTTTCGGATCTCGGGATCGACGCGTCGGCCGTGGGTGCGGCCGGTGCCGGCCAGGAGATCACCAACGTCGCGCCGGCCGAGGAGCGCGGGGCGGGAGAGATCGTGGTGGACGAGGGCGACGGCGCAGGCCGCATCGTGGCCTTCCTCGAGCAGCTGAAGGTGGTCTGAGATGGCGATCGACAAGATCTGGGTGCTGGCCGAGTCCGCCGACGGCGCACCGACGCCGGTCACGCTCGAGCTGCTGACCAAGGCCCGCGAGGTGGGCTCCACGGTCGAGGCCGTGGCCTGGGGCGCCGACGCCTCCTCGCTGGCGGGGCCGCTTGGTGAGTACGGCGCGACGACCGTCTACGACGTCGGCGACATCGGCGACGCGCTGCCGGGTGTGCCCGTAGCAGCGGCGATAGCCGAGCTGATCACGGGCGGCAACAAGCCCGACGCGATTTTCTTCGCGCAGAGCTACGAGGGCCGCGACATCGCCGGCCGCCTGTCGGCCAAGCTCGACACACCGGTGCTCACGAACGTGACCGGTTTGGTGGCGGGCGACGGCGCGCTCTCTAGCGAGCATCCGGTGTTCGGCGGGAACGAGATCGTGACCGCGAAATTCACCGGCGACGGGCCAGCCATCTTCGTCATCCGTGCCAAGTCCTTCGCTGCCGAGCCGGGCGGTGGTGGCGCGGCGTCGGTGACCGCGGCGTCGGTGCCCGACGTTTCGTCGACGAACACGGCGAAGGTCGTGGCTCGCCACGTGGAGGAGCGCAGCGGGCCGAAGCTCGACGAGGCGGCCGTTGTGGTGTCCGGTGGGCGCGGGCTGGGCGAGGCGTCGAACTATGCGCTGATCGAGGAGCTGGCCAAGCTGCTGCACGGTGCAGCGGGCGCGTCGCGCGCCATCGTCGACGCCGGCTGGGTGCCCTACTCGCACCAGGTCGGGCAGACCGGCAAGACGGTCAAGCCGACGGTGTACGTGGCCTGCGGGATTTCCGGCGCCACGCAGCACCTGGTCGGGATGAAGGGCTCCAAGAACATCGTGGCCGTCAACAAGGACCAGGAGGCCCCGATCTTCTCGGTGGCCGACCTCGGGATCGTCGGCGACGTGCACAAGGTGTTGCCGGCGCTCATCGAGGCGCTGAAGGCCAAGGGCTAGGCGACCCGGGATCATTTGCCCGTTGCGGCCCGGGAGCACGGGCCCGACCTCCCACCAATCCCGGTGAGAGGGCGACCGGCGTGATACACCTATGGCGGCGCGGGACGACGCGGGCGACGTGCCCCAGGAGGACGACCGGTCGGCGGTACATTCGGCGCACGCACTGATCGCTCTCGCCGATGCTCTTTCCCACCATCGATTTCGCCATTTTCTTCGCCGTCGCCTTCACGGTGAACTGGTTGCTCAACCCCTACGCGGGTTGGTGGAAGCTCGCGATGATCGGGCTCAGCTACGTCTTCTACGGCTGGGTCGGCTGGAGCTACTGCCTGTTGCTGTTCGCGACGACGGCTGTGGCCTTCGTCGGCGGCAACGTCACGGGGGCGATGCGCAACGACCGCGGCCGGCGCACCGCCATGATCGTCACGGTCGCAGCGTTGCTCGGCATCCTCGCGTGGTTCAAGTACTACGGGTTCGTGTCGGTGAACCTCGACAACGTCGCCCGCACCCTCGGGATGGGCCAGCCCGTCCCGCTGCTCCAGGTGGCGCTGCCGGTCGCGATCTCGTTCTTTACCTTCATGGCGATCAGTTACGTGATCGACATCTACCGCCACAAGCTCGAGCCGGCCAAACCGCTGGACTTCGCGGTGTACCTGTCCTTCTTCCCCCACCTGCTGGCCGGCCCGATCGTGCGCGGGACCGAGCTGCTGCCGCAGATCCGGCGGCGGCGTGACCCGAACAACGTCGACTACGCACGCGCCTTCTGGCTGATCCTGGCCGGCCTCTTCAAGAAGGTCGTCATCTCGTCGTACGTGTCCGCCCACATCGTGCAGCCGGTCTTCACGTCGCCCAGCCAGCATTCCGCCCTCGAGGCGATCTTCGCCGCGTGGAGCTACGCAGTGCAGATCTACTGCGACTTCAGTGGCTACACCGACATCGCAATCGGCCTCGCTCTGCTGCTCGGGTTCCGCTTCCCGGAGAACTTCAATGCGCCCTACACGGCGCGCAACCTCCAGGACTTCTGGCGGCGCTGGCACATGACCCTGTCGCGCTGGCTGCGCGACTATCTCTACATCCCGTTGGGCGGCAACGCGGGAAGCGGCATCACCACGGTCCGCAACATCATGATCACGATGGTCCTGGGCGGCCTGTGGCACGGCGCCGCCTGGAACTTCGTGATCTGGGGGACGCTGATGGGGGTCGGCCAGAGCGTCGGGCACGTGCGCCGGACCATGCGCGAACGCAGCGGCCTGCCGCCGGTGGCCGACGGCCGGGTCCGGACCTGGGTGCAGCGCTTCCTGACTTTCCAATTCGTCTGCCTGGGCTGGGTCTTCTTCAACGCCTCGGGCGTGTCGCAGGCGCTGGCCATTCTCGGCCGCATGTTCAGCGGCTGGGGCGAGGCGTCGCCATTGGTCACTCCGCTGCTTGTGCTCGTCGTGGCGGGCACCCTGCTGTCCCAGTTCGTTCCGCCGATCAGCGTGTCGCGGCTCCAGGCAGGTTTCTCCCGGCTGCACGCGGCGTGGCAGGTCGGGATCCTGGGCGTCGCGCTGCTCGGCATCACCACCTTCGGCCCCGTGGGCGTCGCGCCCTTCATCTACTACCGGTTCTGATGGAGATGGACACCGACCTCCCGACGCCAGCTCCTGCTCCTGCTCCCGACCTCGCCGAGTCGGAGAACGAAGCGGTAGCGGTGGCGGTCTCGGTCATGGCGGAGGACGACGGCGCGCCGCCGCGCGACGGACGCGTGCGGTTGCCGTGGACCCGTGTGCTGCTGCTCGCCGTGCTGGCCTTCGCAGTGTGGTTCCTCCTGTTCGCGCCGACGCTCCAGCACAATGCGCAGGTCTCACCGGTGGGCGAGCGCCGCACGATCAGCCTCGACATCACGAGGCCGATCGCCGCGCTGAGCCGGGCGCTGCAGTTGTCGCGCATCGTCTCCGCGACGGGGCGCGAGAACGATCAGCCCGGCGGCACGGCCGGGCTGATCATCTCGGGGCCGCACCCCGACAAGTCCAAGACCAAGTCGAAGACGAAGCCGTCGACGCTGCCGGGCCAAGCGGTGGCGACGACGACCACGACCACGCCGCCCAACCCCAAGTTCCCGACGGCCGCGACCCCGCTGCGCGTCCTGATCGTGGGCGACTCCATCGGGCTGGACATGGGTGGCGCGCTCCAGTCGGATCTGGCGGGCACCGGCGTGGTCAACGCGGGCCTCGACGGGCGGGAGAGCACGGGGCTCACGCGGCCCGACTATTTCAACTGGCCCGCCGAGCTGGCGAACGACATGAAGGCGGACAACCCGCAGCTGGTGGTCGTGATGATCGGCGCCAACGACGCGCAGGACTTCCTAGGGCCGCCGGACACCCCGTACGCGTCGCCGGCCTGGAACGGCCTCTATGCACAGCGCGTGGCGCGGTTCATGCAGATCGCAGGGAGCACCGGTGCCGCCGTCGTCTGGGTCGGCATGCCGCCGATGCAGAACCCGGGTCTCAGCGCGCAGATGGCCGACCTCAACACCATCGTGAAGCAACAGGCTGCGGCGGCCAAACCGCCCGTCACCTTCATCGACACGACCAAGTCACTGGGGACGCCGACGGGCGGCTACGCCGCGTTCACGACCAACGCAGCGGGACAGATCGTGAACACCCGGACACCCGACGGCACGCACCTCACGCCGGGCGGGGGACAGGTGGTCGCCCAGCAGGTCATCGCGCAGCTGGTGGCGGAGGGGTACCACATCTAAGCCGGGCGGGTCGTCCCGGTGGGCACTAGTCAGGTCCCGGATGCGCCCTCGAGCTCCAGATTCTTGTCTTCCTCGTCCCGCCCGTAGTGCAACGGATCGGCAGAGCGGGTCGCGACGCCGGCCCGCCGTGGGCGCACGTAGACGACCCAGTAGAGGGCGCCGGCCAGCAGTACGGCGCCGAGCGTCCAGCCCAACGCGGTGGTGCCGAGGCCGACGTACTTGAGGCCCGAGGCGAAGATGACGAACGTGATGACCGGACGGATAAAGCGGTCCGGCGCCCGCGAGGAGATCAACGCCCCCACGAGGACGGCCGGGACGCTGCCGATGATGATGGACGTCGTCACGGAGAATTCGACGTGCCCGAATGCCAGCGCGCCCAACGCGGCGGCCAGGGTGAGAGGTACGGCCTGGGTGAGGTCGGTGCCGACAAGCTGGTTCGCCCCGAGCACCGGGTAGAGGAACAGGAGCAGCACGATCATCAGCGACCCGGAGCCGACCGAGGTCATGCCGACGATGAAGCCGCCGACCACCCCGATGGCGACCGTGGGGAGCGGACGGACGGCGACGTCGCGGATGATGCCGTGGCGGCGCTGGCCCGACCGCTTGTCGAGGAACACCCGCAGCGCCATCGCGGCCGCCCCTACGAGCAAGGCGGCGCCGAGGATGGTCTGCACGTGGCTTTCCGCGCCCTTGGAATTGCCGAGCAGATGGAGCGACCACGCGCCGAGCAGCGCGGCGGGCACCGACCCGAGGACCATGTAGCCGACGAGCCCGTAGTTCACCGTCTTCTTCGTCATGTGCACGGCGGCGCCGACCGGGCGCATGAGCACCGCGGCGACGAGGTCGCTCGAGATGGCGGTCGACGGCTTGACGCCGAAGAAGAGGATGAGCATCGGCGTCATGAGTGCCCCGCCGCCCGCGCCGGTCATCCCGACCAGAAAGCCCACGACGGCGCTGCCCAGGACGATGTAGGGGTCAATCGACATTCGGGCCTCCCTAGGGACGGTCGCCGTCCACCGTCCACCCATCGATATACGTTGTTTGATATTAACGATGTGTCTGGTCAGGGATCAGCGGTGGAGCCGGAAAACCCTGTGACCAGGGAGGGCCTGGTCGGGGCGGTTTAAACGAGCGGCCAGGGGTAGGGCGGCCAGTCGCCGTCGTCGCTCATCTCGGGCAGGGCACGCAGGCTGAGGAGCCAGGCGATGCGGTCCCAGGTAGCGGCCACCTCGGCCGGCTCGAGCAGTTCGCACAGTGCGGGCGACGGGCCGTCGTGGGCCAGGCGGCCGAGATCCTGCTGCACGTCGCGCTCGAGGGTGTCGCCGCCGAAGTCCCAGATCACCGTGCGTAGCTTGTCCTGCACGTTGAAACAGAGGCCGTTGTCGATCGCCCAGAGCCGATCCTCGGCCAGCAGGACGTGGCCGCTCTTGCGGTCCGCGTTGTTCGCGACAACGTCGAACGCGCAGACCTGCATGAGCGCGGCATGCCACTTCGGGTCGTCGCGCAGCGTGAAGTAGTGCGACGTGCCGTCCTCGTGCACGAAGCGCTGCACCGATCCCGGACCGAAGGGGCCCTCGGGCCGTTGCACGGTCTCGGGGACCAGGCCCCAGCCGAGCGCCTCGGAGAGCACGTAGGCCGCGACCTCGCGGCGGAACAGGCCGCCGGGGAAGTCCCAGAGCGGCCGCTCGCCCTTGTGGGGCTTGTACACGGCGAGCAGCTCGTCACCGCCGAGCCGGCAGGTGACCAGCAGGGTGGCATTGGAGCTGCCGGCGATGCGTCCGTGCACCTCCATCTCACCCTCGGTGAGGACGTGTTCCACGGTGGCGTCGGACACCGCAGCTCAGGTGGCCGGTGGACGGTGCCCGTTCGTACGCGGGCAGTCGTGGCCCGACGGGTCGAGGGGCAGCGAGCATAGGGGGCACGGGGGGCGTCCGGCCTCGACGAGACGGGTGGCGTGGATGGCGAACGCGGCCGCCTGCTCACGCGACAGCGCGACGCGCAGCACGTGGGCGCCCTCGCCGAGCTCGTCTTCGTCATCGTCCTCGTTGTCCTCCTCGCCCGAACCGATCTCTTCGAGGACGATGACGATGCGATCGAGCTCCTCGTCGTAGGAGACGCCGATGGTCCCGACGACCCACTCGTACTCCTCGGTGCCGTAGAACTCGAGGTCCTCGGGCAGGTGCCCGGGGCGCCCGAGCTCCTTGACGATTCGACCGAGGTAGCCCGCCAGCACGGCGATCTGCTGCTTCTCCACCTTGACTGTGGTCTCGATGAGACCCTGGCGGCAGTAGAAGAGGAACAGGCGGTGACCGACCTCGCCGATGACGCCGAGCGTGCAGTGGTCGGGCGCTTCGAAGTCGAAGTCCTCGCTCATCGCGGCGCCCCCATCACGACACGACCAGCTCGGCGAGCGCGCCGGTGCTGTTGGTGCACAGCACCATGGGGCCGCCCGCGGTGAAGAGGACGGCTGAAACCGAGCACGGCGAAACGACGAGGCGCTGCATCAGGTCGAGGGGCATGCCCGCCGAGGCGGCCAGGATCGCCTTGATGGTGTCGGCGTGGGAGACCGCGACGATCGTCTCGCCGGGGTGCACGGCGACGAGATCGACCACTGCGTCCATGGCCCGGGCTGACATCTCGGAGAAGGACTCGCCACCGGGGAAGCGGAAGCCGCTCGGCCAGCGCTGGACCTTCGGCCACTCCCTGTCGCGGAACAGGCGGGCGAGCGGCTTCTCCGTCCAGTCCCCGACGTCGAGCTCGAGCAATCCGGTCGCGGATCGCACGCGCAGGCCGAGGGCGCGGGCGATGGGCGTCGCCGTCTCTCGGGTGCGTTCGAGGGGCGACGCGTAGACCGCCGTGGGGGGCTTGGGGAGCGCGGCGATGCGCTCGGCCACCGCTGCGGCCTGGGCGCGTCCCTTCTCCGACAGGCTCAACCCCGGCGCCCGGCCCGGGAGCTTCTTGCCTGTGGTGGGCGTCGTGCCGTGCCGCACGAAGAGCACGACCGTGCCCGGCGGAGTCTTGCGGCCCGCGGCGCGTGGGCGGGCGGGGAGAAGTGGTTCGAGCTGCTGGCGGCACGAAAGCCCATCGTAGGCTCTGCGCCGTGGGGTACAACCGGGGCACGAGGGACTCGTTGGCCGCGGTGCAACGGGACGTGGCGGCCTGCCGCCGTTGCCCGCGTCTCGTGGCGTGGCGGGAAGAGGTCGCGCGGACGGGGCGGGCGTCCTATGCGGGTCAGACGTACTGGGGCCGCGGCGTGCCGGGTTTCGGGGACCCGCACGCGGCGCTCGTCATCGTCGGCCTGGCCCCGGCGGCGCACGGGGCCAACCGGACCGGCCGCATGTTCACCGGTGACCGCTCGGGCGACTGGCTCTTCGCGGCGCTGCACCGCGCCGGCTTCGCGTCCCAGCCGGCGAGCACCGCGGCCGACGACGGACTCACGCTGCGCGACGCGTACATCACTGCGACCGTCCATTGCGCCCCGCCGGCGAACAAGCCCAGGCCCGACGAGCGCGCCAACTGCGCGCCCTACCTGGCCCGCGAGCTCGCGCTCTTGGACCGTGCCGTGGTGGTGGTCGCGCTCGGGCAGTTCTCCTGGCAGGCGCTGGCCGCGTACTACGAGCTGCGACCGCGCCCCGGCTTCGGACACCTGGCGGAGGCGCCGCTCCCGGGCGGGCTCGTCCTTCTCGGCTCGTACCACCCGAGCCAGCAGAACACCTTCACCGGCACGCTGACCGAGCCGATGTTCGACGCGGTGTTCACCCGGGCACGCGAGGTGATCAGGGAGGGCCGGCTGTCCCCGCCGGCGAAGTCGAAGTCCGACCGGTAACCCTGCGAGGCCGCGGAAGGTGACCGGGCGAGCGGCTACCGTCTCGGCCACATCCGAAGGGAAGGCGTGAGCGAGCACATCGAGCACATCGAGCACACCGAGCACATCGATCACATCGACGTGGACCCCTGCGGGGCGGCGGATATCGGCAGCTGGGACGTGACGACGGATGTGATCGTGGTCGGCTTCGGCGCGGCCGGTTCGGCGGCCGCCTTCTCCGCGGCGGAGGCCGGGGCCGAGGTGCTGGTCATCGAGCGCACCGGCGGCCCGGGCGGGGCGGCGGCGCTCGCCGAGGGCATCGTGTACCTGGGCGGGGGGACGCCGATTCAGACCGCGTGCGGCTTCGAGGACAGCCTCGACGACATGTACCGCTACATGATGGCTGCCTGCGGGCCCGATCCGGACGAGGCCAAGGTCGCGCGCTACTGCGCCGGGAGCCTCGGCCACTTCGACTGGCTCGAGGCACGGGGCGTCCCCTTCGACCCGACATTCTGCGCGGACACGTCCATGGCGCCGGACGGCACCGAGGGCCTCGTCTATTCGGGGGGCGAGGACGCGTACCCCTTCAACGAGATCGCCCGGCCGGCACCCCGGGGCCACCTGGCCAAGACGAAGCGCTCGACCGGCTGGCTGCTCATGCAACACCTGGCGGCGGCAGCTACCGAGGCGGGTGCGGTGGTCTCGGCGGACACCCGCGTCGACCGCCTCGTCGTCGAGGACGAGCGCGTCGTGGGTGTCCAGGCGCAGCGCTTCGGCGAGACGGTATCGATGCGCGCACGTCGCGGTGTGGTGCTGGCCGCAGGCGGGTTCATCTTCAACGACGACATGCTGCGGCAACACTGCCCGCCTCTCGCGCGCGGCACCTTCAAGGTGGGCACAGAGGGCGACGACGGGCGCGCCATCCGCATGGCGCAGGCGCTCGGGGCCTCGGTCCGCAATATGTACGCGGGCGAGGTCTCGCTCCCCATCACGCCGCCGCGCAGCTTGATCCACGGCATCCTCGTCAACGGCAAGGGCCAGCGCTTCATCAACGAGGATACGTACATGGGTCGGGTCGGCCAGTCCGCTCTCTACGAGCAGGACGGCGAGGTCTACTTACTGGTCGACGAGGCTTCGTACGAGGTGAACTGGATGGGCCTGGCCGCGACGTGGGTCTGCGAGACGCCCGAACAGCTCGAAGCAG
Source organism: uncultured Acidimicrobiaceae bacterium (assembly GCA_963828455.1). Lineage (GTDB taxonomy): Bacteria > Actinomycetota > Acidimicrobiia > Acidimicrobiales > RAAP-2 > Bog-473. Next base: position 139,670 of record CAWHFH010000010.1, read on the forward strand.
AGATCGGACCTGCCCGGCGGCTCGCTCCGCTCGACGCTGGACCTCTACAACGAGCACGCGGCGCGAGGAGAGGACCCGCTGTTCCACAAGGGAGCGGCGTGGGTGCGCCCGCTCGTGCCGCCCATCGGCGCGTTCGACCTACGCATCGGGCCTGCGCCCTATGCGCCCTTCACCCTCGGCGGGCTCGAGACGACGGTCGACGGCGCGGTCCTCGACGTGAGCGGCCAGGCCATCCCCGGACTTTTCGCGGCAGGCCGCACCACGGCCGGCGTGTGCTCGTTCGGGTACGCCAGCGGGCTGTCGATCGGCGACAGCACGATGTTCGGGCGTTTCGCAGGCGCCAGCGCGGCGGCGATGTCCGGCTAGCGGCCTCACGACCGCAACGCGGCGTACTCGATGACCCGCGTCATCACGGTGTCGTCGGACTTGTGGACGGCACCGCTGTCGAACGGGGGCTGCGGGTCGTACTCGATCATGAGCTGCGCCGCCTGTCCTGCCGTGCGGTCGACGAGCAGCTCGACGAGCCGGAGTGCCATGTCGATGCCGCTCGAGACACCCGCAGCGGTGATGATGCGCCGGTCCAGATGCTCGATGACGCGGGTGGCGCTCGGTTCCGCGCCGTTGCGCAGCGAGCTCCCGGTAGCAGGACCAGTGCGTCGTGGCCGTGAGGCCGTCGAGGAGCCCGGCGGCGCCCAGCACGATCGATCCGGTGCACACCGACGTGGTGAAGCGGGTGCCGGCGTGGGCCCGGCGGACCCAGTCGAGGACACGTTCGTCGTGCTCGAGTAGCCGGGTGCCGACGCCGCCGGGGAACACGATGACCTCGGGCCCGGGCAGCTCCTCGAACCTGGCGTCGGCGCGGAGGCCGAGCATGGCGTTCTCGGTGCGGACCTCGCCTACGGCGTGTCCGACGAAGGTGATGTCGAAGGTCGGGATCCGTTGGAGCACCTCGTAGGGCCCGATGGCGTCGAGAGCGGTCATGCGGTCGAAGACGGGGATCGCGATCCGGATCCGGCCGGACTCGGTCATGCGGAGTTCCTTTCGGCCGGGGCGGTGCGGAACCGCCGCCGGTAGGCGTCGGGCGAGACGGCGAGATGGCGCTGGAAGACGCGCCGGAGCGTTTCGGCGCTGCCGAGGCCGCAGCGCACCGCCACGACGTCGAGGGTGTCGCCCGTCGTCTCGAGCTCGCGCCGGGCGGCCTCGACCCGGGTGCGCTCGACGAAGCGGCTGGGGCTCTCGCCGACTTCCGCGGTGAACACGCGCGTGAAGTGGCGGATGCTCATCGCGGCGGCGGCCGCCAGGGCGGGCACGGGGTGGTCGCCGCCGGGTGCGGCTTCGACGAGGTCCTGCACCGCGCGCACGGTCGAGCGCTCGGCCCGGGGCACCCACACGGGCGAGGCGAACTGGGTCTGGCCGCCCGGGCGATGCAGGAACATGACCAGCCAGCGGGCGATGGTCTGCGCCACGTCGACGCCGAGGTCGTCCTGGACCATGGCCAGGGAAAGGTCGATCCCCGCGGTGACACCCGCGCTCGACCAGACCTTCCCGTCGCGGATGTAGATGGGATCGGGGTCGACGGTGAGGTCCGGGTGCGTCTCGCGCAGCTCCTGGGCCCGGGCCCAGTGCGTGGTCACCCGGCGTCCGTCGAGGAGACCTGCTGCCGCGCCGAGGAACGCGCCCGAGCACACCGTGGCCACGCGCCGGCAGCGCGGCGCGGTTGCGCGGATCCAGGCGACGAGCGTCTCGTCAGCCGCAGCGGCGTTGGCGCCGCTGCCGCCGGCCAGCACGAGCGTGTCGATGCGCTCGTCCTCGTCCGGGAGCAGGTCGGTGCCGAGACGGAGCCCGCTCTCGGCGCGCACCGTGCCATCGGCAGTCGAGGCCAGGGTGACCCGGTACCCACCGGCACGGCCCACCGACGAGGCCGCCCTGCCAGCACCGGCGAAGACCTCGTGCGGGCCGACCGCATCGAGGGGCTGGACCCCGTCGAAGGCGACGATCACGACGTGGCGCTCCTTCATGGGCACCACTCTGGCGGCGCCGGGTCATGGCGTCAATGACGTGGTTCCCACAGATTCGGCCACCGAGCGCCCGGCCTCGGCCGACGGACATGGGCGTCGGAACCCAAGGGCCGCGTGCCCGCTGGGCGGTTCAGCCGCCCCGAGTGCGCCTCGTGCCCCGGGCCCGCACCCACGCCAACAGATCACCGCCGACACCGCGGCGGACCGTCCCGGTGAAGATGTCCTCGCGCTCCGTCGAGGCCTCGCGGGTCACCTCGGCCAGCAGCTCGTCGCCGATGGCCGCCGGCTGCAGGTACTCCACCAGGACCGACGAGACGATCCCCGAGTGCGTCTCGTCGTTCGCCGCGGCAGCGACGGCCGCGCCGCAGACCGCATAGAACACGGCGCCGTGCACCGTGCCGTGCGGGTTGGCATGGCGTTCGTCCGTCTTCAACGTCGCCACGGTGTGGCCTGCGTCACGCCGTACGACCTCGATGCCCAGGAGCGCGGCGAACGCGTCGGGCCTCGGCCCCGTCATGCGCAACTGTTCCCGTGACCCGTCAGGATGGTGCGGCGGCCGGCAGACGGCCCGGCATCGGAACCGCGGTGGCCGGCCAGCGCTTCCGGCTGGCCCGGCTCAGCTTGTTCAGCAACGTCACCGCGCCGGGGTCGTCCTCGATCGGCCGCGTCTCGATGACCCCCGCGGCCTCCATCTCGTAGAAGAGCTCCTCGCCCTTCTCGGTCCGCAACAAGGTGAGGGTCCAGTCACCGAACGCGCCGATACCCCCGGTCGAGATGTCGGCGTGCTCGGCGGCGAAATCCGGGCAACTCTTGCAGCCCTCGCGCGTCCAGGCGTGCGCCTCCTTGAGAGGGATCTCGTGATAGCTCCCGTCGCGCATCCACACCTGGAACACCCCCTTGATGTTCATCTTGGCGATGTCGGCCCGGGCCAGCCCGTACTTCGCCTCGAAGAGCTCGGGGAAGATGGCGTCGTCGAAGGTCTTGGAGCACAACAGCCCGATCGAGAGCGTGAAGCGCCGGGCGACCTTGCCGGCCTTGCGGGCCGCCATGACCGGGGGCGCCGAGGCCTGGCACCCCATGCCGACCAGTGCGATCCGCTCGGCTCCGCCCTCGATGGCGTCGGCATAGGCCAGTGGGTTGGCCGAGTACGTATAGCGCGACCCGGCCGTCGCCAGGACGTCCTCCTTGGAGCGGGCCACCCGCGGTACCGCCTTCCAGGTCGAACCGTCGCCCTCGAGGCCCGAGACGAGCGCGGCGTCGATGAGCTCGTGCTCGAATGCCCAGATCAGCAGCGCCGAGACCAGGCCGCCGTCCTGCCCCGTCTCCCGGACGCCCGAGTCCGTGGCTCGGGCGAGGACGGTGCGCCGGGCGATGCCCGCCACCTCCTCGTCGTTGCGCGGCCGCCCGAAGAGGTGGGTCTCGATGTCGGGCTCCCAGGTGCGGAAGCGCGGACAGGCACGCGTGCACAGGGTGCAGCCTTTGAGGCCGTGGGTGCAATTGTCGGGGCCCCCGTCGGCGTCCACGTGGAAAGGCCTGTAGTTGCCCTCGGTGTCGTCGTAGCCGAGGACGTCGTAGGGGCACGCGATGACGCAGGCCGAGCACCCGGTGCACAGCCCGGACGTCACGACCTCGGTGAACAGCTCCGCCCATTGCGGCTTCTCTGGTGGCACGGGTCCACCATATTCGGCCTGCACCCGGGGTCGGATACCTTGCGCCCGTGCCCGAGATCCTCGAAGTCGAGCGCTACCGGGCCCTGGCCGAGAAGGCGCTGCACCGCCCGATGGCCAAGGTCTGGATGGTCGACGCCCGCTACGGACGTGGGGGAACGACGCCCACGCGGCTCCGATCGGCGCTGAAAGGGCGCCAGTTCACCGAGGCGCGGCGCCGGGGCAAGTTGATGCTGCTCGACACCGACGGCGGACCGACGCTCGGCGTGCGCTTCGGCATGACCGGCGGGCTGGTCGTCGACGGCCAGCCCGCGCTCGACCGGCTGCGCTACGGGCCGGGTGTCTTCGACGAGAAGTGGGTGCGGGCCCGGGTGCAGTTCATCGACGGGGGACTGCTCCAGATGCACGACCCGCGGCGCTTCGGTTCGCTCGAGCTCGCGCCCGACGAGAACGGGCTCGGGCCCGACGCCCTCACCGCCACGTTCGCCGACGTGCGCACCGCGCTCGGAACGTCGATGCGAGGTGGCCCGGTCGCCCCGCTCAAGGCGCGGCTGATGGACCAGGAGCGCCTCGCCGGCGTGGGCAACCTGCTCGCCGACGAGATCCTGTGGCGCGCCGGGTTCGACCCCGGCCGGCGCACCCCGCTCGACGACGACGAACTGCGTACGTTGCACAAGGCACTGCGCTCCACCCTGCGCCTCCTGGACCGCCGGGGCGGGTCGCACATGGGCGACCTGATGGAGGAGCGCCAACCGGGTGGGCACTGCCCTCGTGACGGCGCGGAACTGCTGCACGCACAAGTCGGTGGCCGCACGACCTACTGGTGTCCCCAACACCAGCACTGACGCAGCGCCACACTGAGCCTTCAGTCGTCCCCGGAGCCCCAGTTCCCGGGGCTGGTGACGCTCCGGTTGGTGAGCGGGGTGCCGGGTGTCATGGCCACGCCGCGCACCACCTGGCTCTAGGTCGGCCACAGCCCGGTGCGGATGCACTCGTGCCCCCCCTGGCTCGGTGAGGTCGCACCCAGCTGGTTCACCGAGGTTTCTTCCCTGCCGCGAGCGACGAGCCGATCAGTTGAGGCGCCGCACCCACCACACGGTGAACGCGCCGAGTGCAACCGCGAGGCCGAAGAAAAGGAGCGACTCGTACGTCTGAAACGGCCAATAGCGGCTCGCCGGCTGGTACGCGACGACGTTGGACAGATGCAACTGGTCGACGCAGCGTGCGACGAGGTTTCCCGCCCCCTGAATGGTCGAGGCTTGCGCACCCGACGGCTTGATGTTCGCGCACGAGCCCACGCCGGGGATGTTCACCCCGCCGGGGCCTACAGCGGAGAACGGGTTGACCGCGAATCCCGTCGCGCCACCACGGACCGCCTGACCAGTCGGGTTGACCACGGACTGGTTCATCACCCATGCGCCCGGCGGGAGGTGTGCCCCGACCTGGACGCGCCGCGGGTCGGTGATGGTGAAGGGGCTGCGCATCGTCAGTGGCGCCATCAGGTGGGGCCGCACCCACTCGACGACCGCGACCCGCACGGCAGCGAACGCCACGATCGCGGTGCCCATGGCGGCGACCGTCCTCCGGATGACCGCGCCGGCCACGACGCCCACCGCGAAGGCGAACGCGGCGTAGGCGATGGGCACGATGCCGTGCGTGTCGAAATGGGCAAAGGGTCCGGCACCGACGACGAGGTCGAGCGGTCTGGACCACCACGTCACCAAGAGACTGCACAGTCCCGCGACCGCCATGCCGCCAAGACCGAGCAGCACGAGCTTGGTCTGGGTCCAGCGGGCCCGTCCGATGCTCTGGGTCCAGGCCAGACGGAACGTCCCCGTCTCGAGCTCGCGCGCCACGAGGGGCGCGCCCCAGAACACGCCGATCAGGCCGGGCACGATGAGGACGAGAGCGTCCAGCCAGCTCCCCATCAGTGCGTACTTGTCGATGAAGTCGTTGGCCGCAGTGCCGCAGCCCGCGCCCGTACAGGAGCTCACGTCCGTGTGAAAGTCGGCGAGCAGCTGCGAGCCCACGATCGCGACCACGACGGCCAAGCCGGCCAGCGCTGCCGCCGCGGTGATCGCCTGGGACCGGAACTGCCGGACGCTCAGCCAGAGCATGCGCCGCTGGCCCTCCCCGGTCTGCTCACGTGATCCGGTGGCGGACCCACCACGTACAGACGCCGGCGAGCACCAAGCCGAGCACAACAAAGAGCGCCGTCTCGATCGCCTGGAACGTCCAGAACCGGTTGGCCGGCTGGTACGTCACGACTGCGTGGTAGTTGGCGCTGAGGGTGTTGATGCAGTGGGTGAACGCGTCTTGGATGCCGCCCGTCGCCCGGGCCGCCGTGGAGTGCGACCCCAGGGCTCCGACGCCGCCCTTTTTGAACAGGTCTGGCGGCGGCTCGCCCGCGCCGAGATTGGGGCACGCCTGCTGCATGACCGCCGTCGTGGGCGATTGCCCGGCGTCGTTGACGATGTTCGCCCCGTACACCCACACGTTGGGCAGACCGGGTGCTTGCGCCGTGACGGACGCGGTTGCGTGTGAGCCGATGGGGCCGTTGAGCTGAAAGCCCGTGTTCGTGGCCGACAGCTTCTGCGTGAAGGAGACCGAGCTCATGTAGTGCCCCCGCACCCAGTCCGTCACGACGAAGCGGGCGGCAATGAACCCGCCCAGTGTCACCGCCATCGCCGGCAGCGTCCGCCGCAGGATCAGGCCCGCCGTCACGCCGAGAGCAAAGGCGAACAACGCGTACCCGCCCGCCACGAAGCCGTGCACCGCGAAGTTGCCCGCGCCGAACCGATCCGGGCTCGCCGCATCGAGCGGGCTGACCCACCAATTGGCCATCAGGCTGAGCGACCCCGCCGCGAGAAAGCTGGCGAGTCCCACCAGGCCGACCTTGACGAGCAGCCAACGCGTCCGGCTCACGCTCTGGGTCCACGCCAGGCGGAACGTGCCCGTCTCGAGCTCGTGCGCGATGAGAGGTGCTCCACAGAACATCCCGATGAGCGCTGGCACCACCAAGACCAGCGCAATCACGCCGTACTGGAGCCCGCGGTAGGTGATGGTGACCGGATTGGTGTTGCAGACCGCGCTCTGACCGCCGGACTCCCGACAGGCGGCCACCGCCGAGTCGTAGACGCTGACAAGGTGAGGCCCGGTGATCGCCAGGACGACACCGATGACCAACAGCCCGGCCGTGCCGACCAGCGCCTGTCCGCGGAATTGCCGCCAACCGAACGCGATCATCGAACGACGTCCAACTGGGACACGACGGCCCCGTCGTCGGGGTTGCGGCGGCGCCGGGTGCCGAGTCCGGCCTGGCCCATGTAGGCGAGCACGAGATCCTCGAGGTCGACCTGCTCGACCGTCCAGGAAGGGTCGAGGATCGGACCGTCGCTGCGCACCAGGAGCGTGCTCTGGCGGTCGGTGTGGCTCTCCTCGATCACGTGCTGGTCGCGGGGCAGCGCCTTGACGTCGTGCCGCGGACCGATCAAGCGGTGATGCGACGCGAGGAGTTCGTCGACCTCACCCGCGAGCTGCACGCGCGAGGACACCAGCACGACCAGGTAGTCGCAGACCCGTTCCAAGTCCGCCACGAGGTGCGACGACAACACCACGCTGACGCCCTGCTCGACGACGACCTCCATGAGGCTCTGGAGGAACTCGCGCCGGGCCAGCGGGTCGAGGCTTGCCACCGGTTCGTCGAGGATCAGGAATTCGGGCTGCTTGGCCACGGCGAGGGTCAGCGCAAGCTGGGCGCGTTGGCCACCGGACAGTGTTCCCGCCCTCTGCTTCGGGTCGAGGTCGAGGTCATCGATGCGCCGGCGCGCCACCTCTGCGTCCCACCCGGGGTTCATGTGGGCACCCAATGCGAGATGGTCGGCGACCGTGAGCCGGGCGTAGGTGGGTGTGTCCTGGGCGACGAAGCCCACCCTTGACAGCTGCGCGGGGCTGTCGCTCGGCTTGTTCCCGAGCACCTCGATGCTGCCCGCGCTCGGGGTGAGCAACCCTACGGCCAGGTGGATCAGGGTCGTCTTGCCGGCACCGTTCGGGCCGACAAGCCCGACCACGTGGCCGGAGGGGATGTCGAGATCGCACTCGTTGAGTGCCCACTTCCGGCCGTAGCGCTTGCCCAACCTGCGGGCGCTGAGGACCGCGCTCACGCTATTTCCTCGTCAGCGGCTGACCGAAAGGAAGATTGGAAGAGCGCCTCGATGCTCTCGTCGTCGAGCCCGGCCCGCCGCGCCTTGGCAATCCACGTCTGCAGGGCTCTGCGGAGTGGTCCGTGCGCGGCGAGCGATTCGCCGGCGAGCGAGCCCGTGATGAACGTGCCGACCCCGGGCCGCGCACTGGCCAGCCCTTCGTGCTCCAGCTCGCGGTAGGCCTTGAGCACGGTGTTCGGGTTGATGGCCAGCTGTGCGACCACCTCTTTGACCGTGGGCAGCTGGTCGCCGTCGCGCAGGAGCCCGAGGCGCATGGCCTGGCGGACCTGCTGGACGATCTGGAGGTAGGGGGATACGCCGGAACGGCTGTCGAGATGGTATTCGATCACGAGACCTCATTTATCTAGGTAACTAGAGAGATAGTTATCCTTCCGGACTCGTGATGTCAAGGCGGGCTTACCCCGAAAGCAGCCGCCGGCTGGCGCCAGCGAGACCTTCTCCCGGGTGTAGTGGGGCATCCGGACTGGCGTCTCGGCACTGGTGCCTCCTGCACATTTCTTTTGCACATTTGTCAGCGCCTGAGCCAAAAGGTCACCGGCGAATCTGCCGAATAACTGAGGCATGGACTATCCAGGCCCTTCGGGCGCCCTGGCTCTGCCAACACAGCCGGGCTGGCCCAGCCGCCGGATCGCCGCGTGCTACGCCGCGGCCGCGGTGCTCCTTTTTGCCCTGGGCATCTCACTTGTGTTGCGCCAGCGCGGCCAGACATGGGCATGGCTGGACAACTGGGGTGTCGATGCCTTGGAGGTGGTCCTGGCCTGCCTGTGCCTGGGTCGGGCCGCGGTGCGCGGGCCAGGGCGCTGGTTGGCTCTTCCTCTCGGGCTTGGACTTCTCGGATGGGCGCTCGGCGACGTGGTATGGACGGTGGAATCGCTCGGCGGCGCGTCACCTCCGACACCTTCAGCGGCCGACTTCTTCTACCTAGCTCTTTATCCCCTTGCCTATCTGGCCGTGATGCTGGTGCTGCACCGGCAGCTCGGTCGCTCCCAGCCCAGCGTTTGGCTCGACGGAGCAGTGGCCGGGCTCTCGGCTGCGGCAATCTGCGCCGCCTTTGCCTTCGACACCATCCTCCACGCCACTCATGGCTCCCCGGCCGCCGTGGCCGTGAATCTGGCCTACCCCATCGGCGACCTCGTGCTGCTCGCGCTGGTGGTGGGAGCCGTCGTCGTCGCTCCCGGGCTGCCCCTGCGTCTCCTACTGCTCGTCGTCGGGTGCGCACTCCTGGCATTGGGTGACACCGTTTATCTCTTCCAGTCGGCGGCCAACACCTACGTCGTCGGCACCCCTCTCGACATCACCTGGCCCACCGCCCTCCTTGTCATGTCGGCCTCGGCCTGGGTCCGGTTGCGGCCCGGCACGGCGAGGGAAACGGAACGGACACCGCGATTCCTCATTCCCGGTCTTGCGGCTGCTGCGGGCCTGACCATCCTCGTGTTGGGCAGCGTGAGGCACGTCAGCTCGGTGGCCGTCGGACTCGCGGCCGCCTCGCTTGTCGCGGCCGGCCTCCGGATGATGCTGTCGTTGGGAGAGATCCGCCGGCTCGTCGAGTCCCGCCGCCACCAAGCCGTGACCGACGAACTGACGGGTTTACACAACCGCCGGCAGCTTCTGCAACGGTTACAGCTCGCGCTGGGTGGCATCGATGATGAAATCGGCGTACGCCCAGTCGCGCTCCTGTTCATCGACCTCGACCAATTCAAGGAGATCAACGACTCATTCGGGCACGCTGTGGGCGACCAGCTCCTGCAGGCAATCGGTCCCCGACTCGGGCACGTCGTGCGGAGCGAGGACACCTTGGCCAGACTCGGCGGCGATGAGTTCGCTGTCGTCCTCGTAGGTGCCGACTGCGCCTACGCCGAAACGGTGGCACGTCGCATCACCTTCGCCCTCGAGGAGCCGTTCGTCGTCGGGGGAACGGAGATGCATATCGGGGCGAGCATCGGCATCGCCCTTGCACCGGAGCACGCAACCAGCCCGGCCGAACTCATGCGTTGCGCGGACGTCGCCATGTACCGAACGAAGCGGGCCCATTCCGCGTTCGACGTCTACGAGGCCCGTCTCGACTCCGGTGCCACGCACATTCATCTGATGGAGAGCCTGCGCACGGCCATCGAGGAACGTTCGCTAATTCTGTATTACCAGCCACAGATCGATCTCCGCACCAGGGCAATCGTCACCATGGAAGCGCTCGTTCGATGGGTGCATCCGACGCTGGGCCCCGTGCCGCCCGACCATTTCATTCCACCTGCCGAGGAGGCCGGGTTGATCCGCCAGGTCACTCGCTTCGTGCTCGGCGAGGCGACGGCCCAGTGCGCGCAATGGTGGCATCAGGGCCACATCGTCGCCGTGGCCGTCAACGTCTCAGCTCGGGATCTCCTCGACGTTGATCTCCCCGACGAGGTCTGCGGCGCGCTGGAACGGGTCGGCCTGCCCCCGAGCGCTCTCGTGCTCGAGATCACCGAGACAGCGGTCATGGCCGACTTCGACCGCGCGGCCGCAGTCATCCGCCGTCTATCGGAATCTGGCGTGGTGGTATCGATCGACGATTTCGGCACCGGGTTCTCGTCGCTTGCCTACCTCAGCTCCTTGTCGGTCGGCGAGATGAAGCTCGACCGAATGTTCACCGCCAGGCTGGTGTCCGAAGTGGGCAGTGGCCGCGACCGTGCAATCGTCCGCGCCGCTGTAGATCTGGGTCACTCGCTCGGACTCCGCGTGGTCGCAGAAGGCGTCGAGCAACCCGAGCTCGTCGACGACCTCTTCGCTATGGGGTGTGACCTGGCCCAGGGCTACGCGATTGCGACGCCGCAGCCCGCTTCAGCCATCGATCTCGACGCCATCAGCCAGAGGGTGTCCCGGGACGGCCCCTCAAAGCGAATGGCGAGTTCGCGATAGAGCTCCAGCTTCCCAGGCGCGCCCGTGCCAATGGCGTTGGCCCGCGCCAAAGCTAAGGGCGGGGCTCAAACTCGTACCGGCGCTGGCACAGCCACGTCCGGCCCGACCGGGCGCTCAGCCCGTCGCCGACCCCAGGTGCCGGATGCCGGCGATGGGCGCGTTGCGCGGGTTGGCCTGGATGTGGGCTGTACAGGTCGACCCCCAAGAAGGGTCCGTCGCCGTAGTTGAAGACGCCGCGGTCCTTCGCCACCATCCAGTAGCCGTTGCCCGAGTGGATCCCTGCGATACCGACGATGGAAACGACGAGGTGTTGGCCCGCCCTGAGCGATCCGGCACCGATAGCGTACGGGCGGCAGCGGGGGTGCCATTTCGACGCCCCAACCAAAGTCGGCATCGGGGACGGGAGCAAGTGGGGACCTCGTTCAGGTGAGCGGCGGCAGCCCCTTCGCGATCAAGTCGACGCCGAGCACGAGGAACACCGCTCCAATGACTGCGGCGTTGTGCGCGCCGAGCCACACCTTGGCCGAGTCGAGCGAGGCGCGTGCCCGGTCTCCGCCGACCAACGCGTAGAGCACAGGGCCGGCGATGCTCACGCTGCCGAGGAGGACGAACACTGCAATGGCGACGATAGCTTCGCTCGTCGACAGACCGAGCTGGGCCAGACCGGCCGCCGAGCCCATCGTGAGGATCAGGTTCTTGGGGTTCGCTGCCGCGAGGACGACGCCGAGGCCTGCGGCCTCCAACGGCGAGAGCGAGTCGACGCGAGCCATCCACCTGGGCATCGAGGGCTCGGCACCGGGAGCAGGCCGGTTGCGCCAGTTCCGGCGCGCCAGGAGCACGAACACGACGCCGAGCACAATTTTGCCCCACGAGACCGAGTCCGCGGCCGTCGAGTCGGTGGCCACATTGCCTTCGTGGGACACGACGTAGATGATCGTGCTGACGGCAGCCAGTGCCAGGACCCAGCCCAGCAGGAAGGCCGGGCCGTTCACCCGGGCCCGTGCCGAGAACAACATGAGGATCACTGCGATGATCGGGATCGGGCTGATCGCGACCGCAATGGCGAAGGTCAGTACCTCGCTGATCCCCTGTCCCACGGGAGCGCCGGGGACCTAGCTCTCGTTGACCTCGTCGAGGACCTTGGCCGCATGCCCGTCGGCCTTGACGTGGTACCAGGCCCGCTGCACCTTTCCATTGGCACCCACGAGGAAGGTCGAGCGGATGGTGCCGACGGTCTTCTTCCCGTACATCGTCTTCTCACCCCATGCCCCGTACTTCTCCATCACCTTCTTGTCGGTGTCGGTCAGAAGGGGGAACTTGAGTCTGTACTTCGTGCGGAACTTCACGTGCTTCTCGGCCTTGTCAGGCGAGATGCCGAGCACCGCCACGCCTGCCTTCTCGAAGGTCTTGAGGTTGTCGTTGAATTGGCACGCCTCTTTGGTGCAACCAGGTGTGTCGTCGGCGGGATAGAAGTACACGATGACCCGCTGACCCTTGAAATCTGAGAGCTTCACAGGCTTTCCGTCCTGGTCAGGCAGGGTGAACGCAGGGGCGGTGGCTCCCGCCTCGAGTTTGGCCATCGTCGGGGTCCTCCTCGGCTCGTCGGAGCGATCACTTTGGCACACCGTGCCGCGGGATACCTGGCCTGGGCTGGTACAATGGAGCAGGCGACCGCTGGCAGGGGCCGGCGAGTCGGGGCCGATTCTCACTCCAGTGGAAGGCGCAAGGCCCCGCCGGAGATTACAGAGAGGGTCCATGACCGTAGAGGCCTTGACCGGCGCGCATGTCGCCGCACCACCCGGAGGTGCTGACGCTCCGGGTGACGACACCTATGAAACCGCCAGGACCTTCGAGTCCCTCGGCGTCTCCGAAGAACTGACTAAAGCGCTGGCTGATGAGGGCATCGTCAGCGCTTTTCCAATTCAGGCCCTGACCGTCGCTGACGCGCTCGCCGGACGAGATGTGTGCGGCAAGGCGAAGACCGGGTCGGGCAAGACGCTGGCCTTCGGCGTGCCGTTGCTGCAGCGAGCCAAGGCCACGCGGGATGCGCAGCGCCCTCGACAGACCGCCCGGCCCGCCCGACCGTTGGCACTGGTGTTGTTGCCCACCCGCGAGCTGGCGGTGCAGGTCTACGACGTGTTGACTCCGCTCGCCCGAAAACTCGGGCTGCGCGCGGTCGCCGTGTACGGAGGAGCGGACATCGATCGCCAAGTGGCCAAGCTACGCAAAGGTGTCGACCTCGTGATCGCGACGCCGGGCCGGCTGATCGACCTCGGCGACCGGGGCGAGGTGGCAGTGGACGGGCTCGAAACCCTCGTCCTCGACGAGGCGGACCGGATGGCCGACATGGGTTTCATGCCACAGGTGGAGTGGGTGCTGCGCCGCCTCGACCAGGCGCACCAGACGCTGTTGTTCTCCGCGACCCTCGACGGTGCGGTAGACCGCCTGGTCAAGCGGTACCTCACCGAGCCGGTATTCCACGAAGTGGCGTCGTCCACGCAGACCGTCACTCTCATGGAGCACCGCTTTCTCCAGGTGCACCAGATGGACAAGGTCAAGGTTGCAGCGGCCATCTGCCGCAATCAGGAGAAGTCGCTCCTCTTCGTCCGCACCAAGCGGGGTGCGGACCGTCTGGTCGAGAACCTAGGTAAAGAGGGCGTGCGCGCCGCCGCCATCCACGGCGACCTCCGGCAATCCAGTCGTGAGAAGGCACTGTCCGACTTCTCCAGCGGCAAGCTCCCGGTGCTCGTGGCGACAGACGTCGCGGCGCGCGGCCTGCACATCGAAGCTGTTGACGGCGTGATCCACTTCGACCCGCCCGAGGATCACAAGGCCTACCTCCACCGATCGGGCCGAACGGCGCGAGCGGGCCGCGCGGGCGTCGTCGTGAGCCTGGCACTGTGGAACCAACTCGTGGAGATGGAGGTGATCCAGCGCCGGCTCGGCCTGCGCATCCCGATCGTCGAGATGTTCTCCAACGATCGTCGACTCGCCGACCTCGCCGCCTGGATGCCAAAGCCCGAAGAGAGCGTGCTCTGAGCGACGACGACACCGCGCGGGTTGCGCTCTGGTCGCCCGAGGACGGGGTGGAACGTGTGCTTGTCGTGACCGCGCATCCTGATGACGTCGACTTCGGTTCGGCCGGGTCAGTCGCCGCCTTCACCGACGCAGGGCTCGAAGTGACGTATTGCATCGTCACGAACGGCGAGGCGGGTGGTTCCGATCGTGCGATGTCACGGTCCGAGATGGCGGCGCTGCGCCAAGACGAGCAGCGGGCGGCTGCGGCCGTGGTGGGAGTGAGCGATGTGCGCTTCCTCGGCCATCCCGACGGCAGGGTGCAGCCGACCTTCGATCTCCGTCGCGACATCAGCCGCGTGATCCGCCGGGTCCGTCCTCAGCGCGTCGTGACCCAGTCGCCTGAGCGGGATCTGGGCTTCATCTACGCCAGTCATCCCGACCACCTGGCTGCCGGGGAGGCGGCCTTGGACGCCGTGTATCCCGACGCCCGGAACCCCTTCGCTCATCCCGAGTTGCTCGAGTCGGAGGGTCTCGAACCCTGGACGGTGAACGAGCTTTGGATCATGGGCCCCGGCAGGCCCGCCGATGCCGACGCGATCGCCGTCGAGACGACGAACACGGTGGAACGCAAGGTGTCGGCACTCATGTGCCACAAGAGCCAGATGCCTGACCCCCCGGACGCAATTGCAGAGCGGATTCGCACCTGGGCGCAGGCAGCGGGGGAGGCCGCGGGCCTGACAGCGGGTCGTTCGGCCGAGATGTACCGGATCATCCGCATCCCCTGAGCAGACATGGGCTCTGACCCCTGGGTCGTGCTCCAACACGTTCCCTACGAAGGGCCGGGGGCGCTTGCACCCGCGATACGCGAAAGGGGGGCCGAGCTGCAGCTCGTGCGCATCGACAGAGGGGATGCGGTGCCGTGTCCCGACAATGTCGGCGCGATCGCGGGGCTCGTGGTGATGGGCGGTCCGATGGGTGTGCACGACGAACTGGCTTGGCTGGAAGCAGAGCGGGTCCTGCTCCGGGCCGCGGTCGGCTCGGGCCTTCCTGTTCTCGGGGTGTGCCTCGGCGCACAACAGTTGGCGGCGGCGTTGGGCGCTGAAGTGGCGGCCGGGCCAGAACCCGAGTGCGGCGTGGGCGAGGTCCACCTCACCGCCGACGCGCTCTCCGACCCCGTGTTCGGCAGGGCTCCGACGCCGTTGCCCTGCGTGCACTGGCACGGAGACACCTTCACGTTGCCTACGGGGGCCGTACGCCTCGCCGGCAACGAGGCGTACGAGAACCAGGCATTCCGCGTCGGAGCGCGCGCCTACGGGCTGCAGTTCCACGTCGAGGTCACGGGGAGCCTCGTCGCCCACTGGGGCCCACACCTTCCGCCCCACGTGTTCATCCGCGCCCCCGACATCGCGCACGTCAGCCGTGCCGGCGAGGGCATCGTGCGGCGGTTCATCGCGTTGGCGGGATCCTCGTGAGCGTTTCGGCAGCCGCCGTGCGGAGGCTGGCACTCGCATTCCCAGAGGCGACCGAGCAACAGCATCACGACATGACCTCGTTCCGCATCCGAGGCAAGATTTTCGCCACCATGCCGCCCGAGGGCGGTCGCCTCCACGTGTTCCTGCCGGAGCCTTACGTTGCGTCCTACTGCGCCGAGTTCCCCGTGGCGGTGGAGGAGCTGTGGTGGGGCAAAAAGCTCAGTGGCTGCCGCATCCTCCTCCCCCATGCTGACCGCGCCCTGGTGCGCGAACTGCTCGCAGAATCCTGGCGGCGCAAGGCTCCGAAGAGCCTTCTGGCCGACTGAAGGGTTGCAGGGCGGTCTGTGCCCTTGACTTTCACTGGACGCGTCGCGGGCGGTCCGCTGATGTCCGCGTTTGGTCGCCGACCCCGGGTAACTTGATCGCGAACACGGGCGTTACAACATGTGGTCGTCCGCCACTCGGGTAGCGACACTAGATGTCGTCACGCGAAAAGAACCTAAGCCAGTGTGCAACAGGCGCGTCTATGTTCGCCCTGGTGACAACGAAACATCGCGCCAAAGTTGCTCGTGATCGGACGTGGCCACGCAGCGTCGTGATCATGTTGACGAGTGGTTTCACCCCGGTGGAAGCAAAGCACCGCGCCAAGGTTGTCCGGGATCGGAAGTGGCCACGCCGTGTCGCCATGACCCTGCTGCTGACTAGCGGTCTCATACCACTGACGAGTGTTGACGCGGCCGCAAGCGTCGCGATGCCGACGACTTCGCACTACGAGACCAGCGCGTCCACCGCTGTCCTGAGCAACCAGGGGCAGGCGGCGGGTAGGTCCGGGGCGCAGGGTCTGGTCGTCTTGGACTTTGGCCGCCCCGCGTCAGACGGGACGAGTGACGGCACGCTTGACTTCTCGCACAACGTCGTCTCGTTCGCAGACATCACCGGCGGAGTCGAGAGCTATGTCACGGCCTATTACGACGCTGCGCCCTCTGATACGAGGCTCGACGTCGTCGTCGGGACGAATGACAGCTGCGGCGTGGACCAACCTTGCGGGTCAGTCGTGTGCGGATGTTCCGACGAGCCAAGCAGTTACGTCACGTGGGGGCAGGAGCTCGCAGACACGGTGGAGCAACTCAATGCCTGGTCGACGCGCGTGGCCTCATTGAATGGGTTCACTGACACGGTGCACGTCTGGGCCGGTGACGACGCCGAGCCTGCGTTCGACCCTGGATTCGACAACACCAGGTACGTGATGGAGGGCTACGCCCAAACGGTTGGCGGGAGCTACCCACCGATGGTGGACTACGGCTCGGCCGACCCCGGGATTTGGACCAACGACCAGCTCCTTCAGATCGCTGACGGCTTCTCGCCGAACGTCGCCATGCCCGAGATATACACCCCGGGCCAAGTCTCGGAGTGGGCGTCCGTCCTTTCCTATGCCGAGACGCACTACGGCGAGGATGTCACGCTCTTCGGCGTCATGACCGTGGCAGCCAGCACCGAAGCTCCGCAAAACGCGGCCGCCGATACGCTGGCAGCCCTTGCCCCCGTCACCGGCCAGAGCAGCATCCGCTGGGTGTCGACGATCACCCACTGACGGGTGGGCATAGCGGGCCCTTGCCAGGACCGCGACGTGCAGTCGCTAACCCGCCATCTGCCGGAGCACGTACTGGAGGATCCCGCCCTGGCGGTAGTACTCGGCCTCCATCGGGGTGTCGATGCGCACGATCACCCGGAATTCGGTGACCGCGTCGTCGTCCGATGTTGCGGTGACCGAGAGCTCCTTTGGTAGCTCGCCCTTGTTGAGCACGTCGAGCCCGGTGATGGTGAAGCGCTCTCGTCCCGTGAGCCCCAGGCTCTCGACCGAGTCACCCTTGTAGAACTGCAGCGGCACCACGCCCATGCCGATCAGGTTGGAGCGGTGGATGCGCTCGAGGCTCTGCGCGATCACCGCTCGCACGCCGAGCAGCGCCGTACCCTTGGCGGCCCAGTCGCGGCTGCTCCCCGTTCCGTACTCGCGGCCGGCCAACACCACCAACGGCACATCCTCTTGCGCATACTGCATCGCAGCGTCGTAGATGGAGGTCTGCGCCCCGTCGGGCAGATGCACGGTCACGCCACCCTCGGTGCCCGGCGCGAGCTGGTTGCGCAGCCGTACGTTGGCGAACGTCCCGCGCATCATGATCTCGTGGTTACCGCGTCGCGCGCCGTACGAGTTGAAGTCCCGCCGCTCGACGCCGTGGTCAACGAGATACTGCCCCGCCGGCGTCGTGGGACCGATGGAGCCAGCCGGGGAGATGTGGTCCGTCGTGACGCTGTCGCCGACCATCACGAGGACACGCGCGCCGGTGATGTCGGTCACCGGTGACGGCGTCATCGTCATCGTTTCGAAGAAGGGCGGATTCTTCACGTAGGTGGAGGCGTCCTGCCACGCGTAGGTCTCACCGCCTTCGACCTCGACCTTGCGCCAGTATTCGTCGCCGTCGAAGACAGCGCTGTAGCGCGAGCGGAACATGTCGGAGGTGAGTGATGCCCGGATCGTCTCGCTCACCTCGTCGAGCGAGGGCCACAGGCTCGCGAGCATGACCGGGGTGCCTTCGGCGTCGTGACCGATGGGCTCGTTCTCCAGGTCGATGTCCATCGTGCCCGCCAGCGCGTACGCCACGACGAGCGGCGGCGAGGCGAGATAGTTCAGGCGCACGTCCGGGTGTATGCGCCCCTCGAAGTTGCGGTTGCCGGAGAGGACCGCGGCGACAGCGAGGTCGGCTCCGTTGACGGCGTCACTGACGCCATCGAGGAGCGGGCCCGAGTTTCCGATGCACGTGGTGCAGCCAAAGCCGACCAGGTAGAAGCCGAGCTCCTCGAGCGGCTCGGTCAAGCCGGCGCGCTCGAGGTAGTCGACCACCACGCGCGAGCCGGGTGCGAGCGACGTCTTCACCCACGGCTTCGAACGCAGCCCGAGCGCCACGGCTTTCTGGGCGAGCAGGCCCGCGGCGACGAGCACCTGCGGGTTCGAGGTGTTGGTGCAGCTGGTGATGGCCGCGATCACCACGTCCCCGTCGGCCATCCGGTGGTGCGGGGCTGCGGCGGGCTCGCCGTCTGCCGTCACCGGGGCGCGGTCGAGCGCAGCGCGGAACGAGTCCCTCGCCGTGGCGAGCGGCACGCGGTCCTGCGGTCGCTTGGGGCCGGCGAGCGAGGGCTCGACGTCACCCAGGTCGAGGCTGAGGTGCTCGGAGTACACCGGCTCGGCGGTGCTGGCATCGTGCCAGAGCCCTTGGGCCTTGGCGTATGCCTCGATCAGTGCCACGTGCGCCTCGTCGCGGCCGGTGAAGCGGAGGTAGTCGAGGGTGACCTGGTCGATCGGGAACATGGTGCACGTCGCCCCGTATTCGGGACTCATGTTGCCGATGGTGGCCCGGGTCTCGAGGGAGAGGGCCGCGACGTCGGGACCGTAGCACTCGACGAACGCGCCGACGACGCCGTGGTCGCGCAGCAACTCGGTCACCGTGAGCACGACGTCGGTGGCGGTGATGCCGGGCTTTGGCTCGCCAGAGATGCGCAGGCCGACGACGGGCGGCAGGAGCATGGATAGGGGCTGCCCCAACATGGCCGCCTCAGCCTCGATCCCGCCGACACCCCAACCGAGCACGCCGAGCCCGTTGACCATGGTGGTGTGTGAGTCGGTGCCGACCAGCGTGTCGCAGAACGCGCGCCCGTCCTCTGTCGCGAACACGAGACGTGACAGGTACTCGAGGTTGACCTGGTGGCAGATGCCTGTCCCGGGTGGCACGACGCGGAAACCGTCGAAGGCACCTTGCGCCCAGCGCAACAGCTGGTAGCGCTCCAGGTTGCGCTCGTACTCGATGCTGACGTTGTTGTCGTAGGACTCGGCGTCGCCCGAGCGCTCGATGATGACCGAGTGATCGATGACCAGCTCGACGGGGACGAGCGGATTGACACGCGACGCGTTGCCGCCGAGCCGTGCCAACGCGTCGCGCATGGCGGCGAGGTCGACGACGCCGGGCACGCCGGTGAAGTCCTGCATCAGCACGCGCTCGGGGGTCGAGCGCGATCTCGTAGGCGCTGTCGCCGGCGCCCTGGCCGTGTCCTTCGGGGTTGGCACCCCAACCCGCGACGGCGACGATGTCGTCGGCCGAGACGTGGGGGCCGTCCTCGTGGCGCAGCAGGTTCTCGAGGATGACCTTGATCGAGTAGGGCAGCCGCTCGATGTCGTGGCGCTCGGCCAGCGACGGGGCCTTGATGTTGAAGATCTCGTACGTGCGGTCGCCGACGGTCAGGTCGGTCCGGGCGCCGAAGGTGTCAGGGTGGGCGTCCGTCGTGGATTCGGGGCTCATGCACCCATTCTGCCGTGGGTCCCGTGGAACCGCCCATTGGCGGGCGCAGAGGGGGGCGCTGGCGTTGAACCCGTGTTGAACTGGCAATTCGTAACGACTTCGTAACCCCACGTACCGGTCGCGCGTGCCACGCAGCGTGCAGAATCTTCAGTCGTGCGCCGGCGGGGTTCAGGAGGAGAGGCGAAGGCTGCGAACGGGCGCCGCCGGAGTCCACGCCCCGCCCTTTCGTTGGCCGCAATCACCGTGGCCGCGCTGGTCGCACCCGCGGTGCTCACCTTCGGTGGCGGCAGCCTCGCGCCCGCACCGGCCGGTGCGGTCTACAACGACGCCGGGATGATCGGGTTCGGGAACGTCGACACGAGCACGCCCGCAATGCCGCAGCCGCTCAATTCGCCCGTGTTCTCCGGGACCGCCACGCCCGACGGGAACGGCTACATCCTCGCCAGCGCAGACGGCGGCGTCTTCGCATTCGGCGACGCGACTTTCGAAGGCTCCGCGGGGCCCTGCCCCTGCAGGGTCCGATCGTCGCAGAGGCGACCACGCAGGACGCCAAGGGGTACTGGCTCGGCGCGCTCGATGGCGGCGTCTTCGCCTACGGCGACGCCCAGTTCTACGGATCGATGGGCGGCCAGCACCTCAACCAGCCGATCGTGGGCATGGCGGCCACGCCCGACGGCAAGGGCTACTGGCTCGTCGCCGCCGACGGGGGGATCTTCTCCTACGGCGACGCGCAGTTCTTCGGCAGCACGGGCGCCATCACGCTCAACTCGCCGATCGTCGGCATGGCGGCGACGCGCGACGGCAAGGGCTATTGGCTCGTCGCGGCCGACGGCGGCATCTTCAATTACGGCGACGCGCTCTTCGAAGGCTCGGCCGGCGACGCGAACCTGCCCGACCCCGCCATCGGCATGGTGGCGTCGCCTGACGGCGCGGGCTACCTGATCGCGACACAGAACGGCGTCGTGCTGCCCTACGGGGACGCGCAGGCCTACGGGGGCCTCAGCCTCGACCCGACGGCGACGCAGATCTCCGCCATCATCGGCAACAACCACGGCACCGGCTACTGGCTGCTCGACCCGCAGGCCTGGCAGTACAGCTTCATCGACCGCGACGCCCGAACCCGAATTCCCCGGGTCGGCCACCATCGCGGCGGCGGTGGCGAGCCAGATCGAGCCGGATCCGGACACGCAGGGGGCGTACTGCAACCCGTACGGGCCGTGCGAGCAGTGGTGCGCGCTGTTCGCCACCTGGGCCTGGGAGCAGGCCGGTATCGGCATTCCCCGCTACGCCTTCACGGGCGACATGTACGGCTGGTCCGCCGCCCACGGTGCCGTCCTGCCGCCGACCGCGATGCCCGCCGTCGGCGACGCGGTGCTCTACGGCACCGGGCCGCAGAGCGTGTACACCTCGGTGCACGTGGGCATCGTGACCCAGGTCTGGCCCGACGACGCGATCATGACCGTCGGCGGCGACTCGGGCCCGGGCCGCGACGGGTACCTGTCGGTCGCACTCGACGGGCCCTTCCTGCCGATGGACTCGGCAGTTACAACGGCACGCCGATCTACGCCTTCGCCCAGCCGTAGGCGCACCGGCCCGGCGTTGCCTTAGGCTCGCCACGGAGGTGCTCAACGTGCCTGTCTACGACTATCGCTGCTCGACCTGTCACGCCGTCTTCGACGAGCGGCGGCCCATGGCCGACGCCGATGCGCCGGCCACCTGTCCCGACGGCCACGTCGGGGCGCGCCGCCTGCTTCCCGTGTTCGCCACCATCGGCCGTGCCAGCGAGCCTGCTGGCGGCAATGTGCGGTGCACCAGTCGCCGGCGGCTGCGGCGCCGGCTGCGCCTGCTGCTGAGGGCCGTCATGGCAC
The DNA here is from genome assembly GCA_963828455.1 of uncultured Acidimicrobiaceae bacterium. Lineage (GTDB taxonomy): Bacteria > Actinomycetota > Acidimicrobiia > Acidimicrobiales > RAAP-2 > Bog-473. The sequence continues at coordinate 161,177 of CAWHFH010000010.1, forward strand.
TCAGCTCGTGGGACGACTACCCGGTCCACCAGGCGTCCGAGTTCATTGCGCACCCAGCGACAAGTGATCGCAACTTCTACGACCGCTACTACTTCAACATGCACCCGTGCGACGACGACTGGTTCGCCATCTTCGGGCTGGGGCAGTACCCGAACCTCGGCGTCGTCGACGCGTTCATCGACGTGCGGCTCGGAGGCTCCCAGCACATCGTGCGGTCCTCGGCGCCCCTGCGGGACCGGGGCGACATCTCCGTGGGGCCGTTCCGGATCGAGGTGCTCGAGCCGCTGCGCAAGCTGCGGGTGATCGTCGAGCCGACCGAGGACCACGTGGCGATGGACGTCACGTGGGAGGGTCACATTCCCGCCGTCGAGGAGCCCCGCCAGTACCTGCGCTCCAAGGGCAAGGTCGTCTTCGACACCCAGCGCCTGGCCCAGACGGGATTCTGGTCGGGGACGCTGTCGGCGGGCGGCAACGACCTGGCGGTGACGCCCGACCGCTGCTGGGGCACCCGCGACCGCTCGTGGGGGGTGCGCCCGGTCGGCGAGCCCGAGAGCGACGGCATCCGCCAGGGCGAGCACGTGCTCGAGCGGGATGTGGAACTACTTCCCGATGCAGTTCGACGACCACGCCATCATGTACATCTGCCACGAGCGCGACGACGGCGAGCGCCTGCTCGTCCAGTCCGAGCGGGTGTGGGCCGACCCGCGAAGGGCGATCGAGGACCTGGGCCGGTCCGAGCACGAGCACCACCTGATCCCCGGTACCCGCATCATCGACCGCTCGGTGCGTGCGCTTCCCCGAGGCGGGGATCGAGATCGCCTGCCGGCCATCCTGCCCAACTTCGTCTCCGTCGGCACCGGCTACGGCATCGACGCCGACTGGCGCCACGGGATGTACCACGGGCCCGAGACCGTGACCCAGGGCCTCGTCCTGTCGGTCGAGGAGATCAAGGGCATCGCCCAGTACGGCATCGTCGACAACGTCGCCGAGTTCTCCTACGACGGCAAGGTCGGCTACGGCCTGCTGGAGCACGGCTTCTTCGGCCCGTACCGCCGCTACGGCTTGACGGACGGGGCCATGGGAGCGCCCGCGGACGTAGAGGCGGACTCGCCGCCGGGCCCCGGTCGGCCGGCACCGGAGGCATGCGAAGATGGGGGATGCCCGACGCCGTCCGCGTGCTCGCCGACCGGCTCCAGGCCGCGTTCGACACGGTGTCGCCCGGCGCCGATCCCGTCCTGCGCCCGTCTGACCGCGCCGACTTCCAGGCCAACGGCGCCCTGCCGCTCGGCAAAGCAGCTGGGCCGACCGCCGCGCGAGGTGGCGGAACAGGTGGTGGCAGCAGCCGACCTCGAGGGCGTCTGCTCGCTGGTCGAGGTGAGCGGGCCCGGATTCATCAACCTGAGCCTGTCCGACGACTTCATCGCGTCGAAGGCGGCCGAGGTCTCGGCCGACACCCGCCTCGGGGTCCCGAAGGCGAAGACGCCACAGACCGTGCTCATCGACTACTCCTCGCCCAACGTGGCCAAGGAGATGCACGTCGGCCACCTGCGCACCACGAACATCGGCGACGCGCTGGCCCGGGTGCTGGCCTTCCAGGGCCACACCGTGCTGCGGGAGAACCACATCGGCGACTGGGGGACGCCGTTCGGCATGCTCATCGAGCACCTGCTCGACGTGGACGGCGCCGCCGACGCGGAGTCCTTCAGCGTGCGCGACCTGAACGAGTTCTACGCCGCGGCCCGCGTCCAGTTCGACAGCGACCCCGAGTTCGCGGCGCGCAGCCGGCGCCGCGTCGTCCTGCTCCAGAGCGGCGACCCCGAGACGATGCGGTTGTGGCGCATCTTCGTGGCCGAGAGCATGCGCCACGCCCGCGAGGTGTACGAGATGCTCGGCGTGCTCCTCACCGAGGAGGACACGGTCGGTGAGAGCTTCTACAACCCGATGCTGCCGGTCGTCGTCGACGAGCTGACCGAGAAGGGACTCCTGGTGGAGGACGATGGCGCGCTGTGCGTGTTCCCCGAGGGGTTCGCCAACCGCCAGGGCGACCCGCTGCCGCTCATCGTGCGCAAGTCCGACGGCGGCTACGGGTACCCGGCCACCGACCTCGCCGCGGTGCGCGACCGCACCGGCCGGCTGGGCGCCGAGCGGCTGCTCTACGTCGTCGGCGCCGAGCAGTCGCTGCACCTGCGGATGGTCTTCGCGGTGTCCGCGCTGGCCGGCTACCTGCGCGAGATGTCGGACGCCGCCCACGTCGCGTTCGGGCTCGTGCTCGGCACCGACGGCAAGAAGCTGGCCAGCCGCGGTGGCGGCTCGGAGCGGCTGGTCGACCTGCTGTCGGAGGGGGTCGAGCGGGCCGCCACCGCCATGAAGGACCGCGATCGCGAGACCGACCTCTCGCCCGAGCAGCAGGCGGCGGTGGCAAGGGCGCTCGGCATCGGCGCCATCAAGTACGCCGACCTGTCGACCGAGCCGATGCGCGACTACGTCTTCGACTGGGACCGCATGCTCGCCTTCGAGGGCAACACGGGCCCGTATCTCCAGTACGCGCACGCCCGCATCCGCTCGATCTTCCGGCGCGCCGAGGCGGACCCGCCGCCGGCCGGGTTCACGCCACGGCTCGACGAGGAGCCGGAGCGCGCGCTGGCCCTCCACCTGCTGCGGTTCGGCGAGGCGGTCGAGGCGACGGCCGAGAACCTCAGCCCCTCCAAGCTCTGCACGTATCTCTTCGACCTGGCCACGGTCTTCACGACGTTCTACGAGGCCTGCCGGGTGCTCGTGGCCGACGAGGGCGTGCGGACGTCGCGGCTCGCACTGTGCGACCTCACGGCGCGGGTGCTCGAGCAGGGCCTCTCGCTGCTGGGCATGGAGGCGCCCGCGCAGATGTGACCGGGGCGGGTGCGGACCGTATCCTCTGGCCCGCACATCACGACCCCAAGGAGCGGCAGAGAGATGGATCTCAACGGCACGTCGGCAATCGTCACCGGAGGCGCCTCGGGGCTGGGCGAGGCCACGGCGCGCCTGCTCGCCGAGCGCGGCGTCCACGTCGTCGTCGCCGACCTCCAGGCGGACAAGGGGGAGCCGCTGGCCAAGGAGCTCGGTGGGCTGTTCGTCCAGACCGACGTCACCAACACCGAGCAGGTCATCGCCGCGGTCGAGGCGGCCATCGAGATGGCGCCGCTCAAGTCGCTCGTCAACTGCGCCGGCATCGGCTGGGCCACCCGGACCATCGGCAGGGACGGCGACTACGCGTCGGCCCACGACCTCGACCTCTACCGCCGGGTGATCGAGATCAACCTCGTCGGCACCTTCAACTGCATCCGCTTGGCGGCGACCAAGATGAGCCTGAACGAGCCCGACGCCGACGGCGCCCGCGGCGCCATCGTGAACACCTCGTCGGTGGCGGCGGAGGACGGCCAGATCGGCCAGGCCGCCTACTCGTCCTCGAAGGGCGGCGTGATCGGGATGACCCTGCCGGTCGCCCGCGACCTCGCCGTCGTCGGCATCCGGGTCAACACGATCCTGCCCGGGCTCATCGACACGCCGATCTACGGCGCAGGGCGAGGGCTCCGAGGCGTTCAAGAGCAAGCTGGCGCAGGACGTCCTGTTCCCGCACCGCCTGGGGAACTCGAGCGAGTTCGCCACGCTCGCCGTCGAGCTCCTGAGCAACTCGTACATGAACGCCGAGTCGATCCGGCTCGACGCCGGCATCCGGATGCAGCCGAAGTAGCGCCCAGCGACACGGGGAGGGCAGGACGATGATCGATCCGGAGCTGGAGGCGGTCCTCGACTTCATGCCGGTCATCGACCTCGACGACCCGGTAGCGGCGCGACGCGAGTTCGAGAAGCTGCTCGTCACGATGCGGACGCCGATGCCCGAGGCGGAGCTGCTCGAGATCGAGGACCGCGGATCCCGGGGTGGGAGGGCGACCCCGAGGTGTCCGTGCGCGTCTACCGGCCGAAGGTGGTCGCCGCCGATCCGGGCGCCGCGGTGCCAGGCGTTCTGCAGATCCATGGCGGGGGCTTCATCGTCGGCAGCGTCGAAGCCGAGCACGCGGGCGCAGTCTTGACGGCGGTCACCTCGGCGCGGTCCTGGTGTCGGTCGACTACCGCCTGGCCCCCGAACACCCGTATCCCGCCGGGGTCCACGACTGCTACGCGGCGCCTCTTCGTCCACGCGGAGGCGGCTGCGCTCGGCGTGGACCCGGACCGGATCGCTCTCGTCGGTGCGAGCCGGGCGGCGGGCTGGCTGCGGCGACCGCGCTGCTGGCCCGGGACCGCGGCGGCCCGCCGTCTGTTTCCAGATGCTGCACATCCCCGAGCTCGACGACCGCCTCGAGACGCCGTCGATGCAGAAGTTCGTGGACTCTCCGCTCTGGAACCGGCCATTGGCGGTGAAGAGCTGGGAGTTCTATCTCGGATCTCCCGGGAAGGACGAGGTGCCGATTACGCGGCTCCGGCGGGCGACCGACCTTGCGGGACTACCGCCTGCCTACGTCTCGACCGCGGAGAACGATCCGCTGCGCGACGAAGGAATCGCGTATGGCTGGGGATGCTGCAAGCCGGCGTATCGG
>CAWHFH010000011.1:0-103790 GCA_963828455.1 uncultured Acidimicrobiaceae bacterium
TCGTCTTGGTTGACGACGATGTCCGGGGCATATCCGTCCACATTGGCGCGCGAGTTGCCGCGTTGGCCGGGCGCTGTGAGGTGCTCGTGTCCCGAACCGTGGTCGACCTGGTCGCGGGATCCGGCATCCGATTCTTGGACCGCGGTGAACACGAATTTGAAGGGCGTGCCCGGATCCTGGAGGGTCTTCGCCGTGGAGGCTTGAGTAATCCCGTATTCCAGTACACCGGATCGCTGGGCGCCATGTTCGGCGTGTTTGGCTGACCGACATCCGGCACTAGCGCATAGATCGGCGCCGAAACCTGCTGGCAGTGATTCTGCTTCAGATGCAGCCTGTCAGCGGATGGGAGTAGCGTCCGCGTCAAGCTCCACCTACAAAGGAGAGGATGAGATGCCTGAGTTCCCGGCGATTACTCACGTAGCACTCACGGTTACCAGCCTCGAACGAAGTGTGCCTTGGTACAAGGCCTTGATAGGGACTGACCCCGTCGTTGACGAGGACACCGGTCCGTTCCACCACGTCGTCTGGCTCATTGGTGGAACACTCGTTGGCATCCACCAGTTTCCCGATATGAAGAGCACCGAGCCATTCGATGAGCGGCGGCCGGGACTTGATCACCTGGCCTTCGCGTGCGCCAATCGCGCTGAGCTGGAGGCGTGGGAGAACCGGCTGAACGAACTTGGCATCCCCAACGGGGGCATCGTGGATGCACCGTACGGTTCGGGATTGTCGTTTCGAGATCCGGACAACATCGCGCTAGAGTTCTTTGCACCGCCGGGCTAGCCGCATAGAGCGCGCTATTTGAGTCGGACCGTCCCTGAACACCGGGTCTGAGACCCGCTACAGCGTCCCGGCTCGACAGAACAGTCGCCAGGGATGACGACGCCCCGGGCAGAATCGCGATAGGTGAAAAGACCCAGGCGGTATCGACGGGGAGGTCGAATAGATGGGAGCTGAAGAGAACACCGAGACCATTCAGGCTGTCTACCGAGCTTTCGGCCGAGGGGACGTGCCGGCCGTTCTCGATGCCGTCACCAATGACGTGGATTGGGCGACTGAGACTTCCTCGACCGTTGCCCCCTGGTATGGCGTCCGTCACGGCAAGGACGGCGTCGCCTCGTTCTTCGAGGCTTTCGGTTCGACGATGGAGGTCCAGGAGTTCAATCCCTACGCCTTCGCTGCCAACGATTCAGAAGTGCACACCGTGGTGCGCTGCCGAGCAACGAACCGGACAACTGGAAAGACCATTGACCACGATCTCCATCACTTCTTCCGGTTCCGTGACGGAAAGATCGCCTTCTACCGGGGGACAGAGGACACCTCTCAAACAGAGGCGACCTTCGAGGCTTAGCCGACCGCAACGTCCCAAGTTTGGGAGACATCAGAACCGGAAGGATCATGTCCCCGAACGCCCAGGGTGGGACAGCGCGAAGGCCCGCGCAGAGCCAAGTGTTTGTTTCGCGAAGGCCAGAAAATGGCCGTTATACGCGAATCTCGCCATCATGTGGGTGCAATTTCAATAAGGCACCGATGCTCCATCTCACCCAGCAGCGCCGGACATGCGGGTCAACGCACTGGCCCCCGGCCTGGTCAAGACGAAGCTGGCCGCCGCCCTGTGGGAGGGCGCGGGCGAGGAGCGGATCTCCGCCAACATCCCGCTCCGGCGTCTCGGCATGCCCGACGACATCGCAACGGCGGCGCTCGCTCTCGCCTCGGAGGCCTCGTCGTGGGTGACCGGCCAGACGTTCGTCGTCGACGGCGGGACGACGGCGCAACCCTCGGGGGGCGTTGGCTGACCTGGGGGGCCGTTGGGTTCGGGCGGTGATGTCACACCTGCGGGACTCCGTCCGTCTGTGTGAGTGACCCCAGAGACGAAAGGATGGAAGGTCCTCATGGCCCATGTCCCATTGCTGTACGAGGGCGGCGGAACAGTCGCCCGGCTCGCCCGCTCCTATTCGCAGCGTCGTTTCGGCCAGATGGTCGAGCCCACCGCGGCCGCCTCGCACCACGCAGGTGTCCTGGTGGCGATGGGCAGCCTCGAGACCGCGGTGCAGAAGGGCTGGAAGAAGCTGGACCCGACGCTGCGCTGGCTCGCCATTCAGGCCACCTCCTCTCGCATCGGCTGCTCGTGGTGCATCGATTACGGGTATTACGAGGGCATGCACGACGGCATCGACCCGGCCAAGGTGCGCGCCGTCGTCGAGGGCTGGCGGTCGAGCAACCTCTTCGACGACCGCGAGCGGGTCGTGCTCGAGTACGCAGAGGTGGCGACCGGGTGCCCCGGTGAGGTGCCCGACGAGCTGGCCCAGCGGATCCGGGCGCACCTGAACGACGCCGAGTTCGTGGAGCTCGCCGCCTGGGTGGCGCTCGAGAACTTCCGCTCCCGGTTCAACGCCGGCCTCGGTCTGCGCAGTCAGGGGTTCTCCGACTCCTGTGCGATCCCTATGCGTGATCTCGGCCCCACGGCCAACGAACGCCCGGACGCCGTTGCCTGATCTCGACGCCCACACGGCGACGTTCGAGGAGTGGCGTTCGCTGCTCTTCGGCATCGCGTACCGCATGCTGGGCAGCGCCACGGACGCGGAGGACGTCGTGCAGGAGGCGTGCATCCGGTGGCTGCGGAGAGGTCCAGAGCCGGTCGAGTCGGTGCGCGCCTATCTCGTCACGATCGTGACCAGGCTGTGTCTCGACCAGCTCGATTCGGCGCGGGCCCGAACGCGAGACCTACGCGGGTCCGTGGCTGCCCGAACCTGTCGTCGAGGACGACGTCGCCGCGGTCGAGCAGGCGGACTCCTTGTCGCTGGCGTTCCTCGTGCTCCTCGAGGAGTTGACGCCCCTCGAGCGGGCCACGTACCTCCTGCACGACGTCTTCGGCTACTCGTTCGAAGAGGTGGCCGCCTCGCTCGGCCGCACGCCCGCCGCCAGCCGGCAACTCGGCGCGCGCGCCCGCAAACACGTGGACGAGCGCCGCCGGCGTTTCGACGCCGACCTCCAGCACGGCCGGGAGCTGACGGATCGCTTCGTCGCCGCCTGTGCGACGGGCGACCTGTCGGAGCTGCTGGCCATGCTGTCGGAGGACGTCGTAGTGTGGACGGACGGTGGTGGCAAGGTGCGTGCCGCCCTGCGACCGGTGATCGGGCCGCGCCGCGCTTCGCGCTTCCTGGTGAACGTGGCCAAGAAGGTCCGGGGATGGCCTCGTTCCGTCGTCTTGAACGGTCAGCCGGCGACCGTGTTCGTCGAGGACGGCACCGTGCTCTCCGCACTGGTGCTGGACATTCTCGAGGGCCGCATCGTCGGAGTCCGCGTCGTCAGCAACCCCGACAAACTTGCTCGGTTGAGCGCTCACCTCGAAGCGCTGACCTGACTCCGTTCAGGACAACGCGCGCCGCCGGACTTTTCCAGACGCCGTGCGCGGCAGGTCGTCGACGATGACGAGCTCCTTCGGTGCCGCCCAGGGCGCGATGGCGTCCGCCACCATCTTGCGGAGTTCGTCGAGCGACGGGGCATCATCCGTCGACACGACCCAGGCCACGACGCGTTCGCCCCAATCGGGGTCCGAGCGCTTCCAGACGGCGACCTCGGCCACATCAGGGTGGGCGCTCAACACCCGCTCGACGACGTCCGGCCAGACCTTCTCCGCGCCGGTGGTGATGACGTCGTCGATCCGGCCGGACACGGCCAGATCGCCGCTCTCGCCGAAGTGCCCGGCGTCGCCGGTGGCGAACCACGAGCTGTCACCGTCCGGCCCGTGAACCCGGCCCATAGACCCATCTCGATAGCAGCGGAACAGCATCGGGGCACGGATCAGGATCTCGCCCTCGTGTGATGCACCCGCGTCGCCGGCAGCCGTCGAGAAGGTGCCGTCGGCATGCCGCAGGGCGACGTCGACGCCGGCGAGAGGCTGCCCGTCGTAGACGACACCCGAGCCCGTCTCGGTCAACCCGTACGTCGCGACGACGTTGGGCGGCAACGAAGCAGGCGCCTTGCTCCCACCCAGCAGGATGCAGGTGAAGACGGCAGGGTCGAGGCGCGCCAATGCGGTTGTCACCAGAGAGACATGGGTCGCCCGTCCGGTCCGGCCCGCCGCCTCGACCGCTTCGGCCTCGAAGGCCGGCATGACGAGCAGGGGAGTGCCGGTGACCACAGCGCGCGTCACCACGGCGAGGCCGCCGATGTGCGCGAGCGGCAGGCACGCGAGCCACGAATGGCGACTGGGGTCGACGTCGAGGCGTTCGGTTGTCGCTCGGGCCGACGCCGCGATGGCTTCGTGCGTCAGCACCACGCCCTTTGGCTGGCCCGCCGTGCCCGACGACGCGACGACGAGGGCGTCGCCTGCCTCCACGCCCAACCCGTCCGGGAGTGCGTGTTGCTGGCCGTCCGAGCCGACGATCCGGGTGGGGCGCAGCGCATCGAGCATCGTGCTGCGGGCGGCGGCGGGGAGTCGCGGGTCCAAGGGTGCCGCGGCGTCTCCGGTGTCCCAGACCGCCCGGAGGGCGTCGACAAACCCCATGCCACCAGGGAGATCAAGTGCGACGAGCTCGGGCACCGGCCAGTAGCGTAGGTCGCCGTGCCGACCGTGGTCAGTGGCGTTCCGGCTTCGTGAGCCCTCCTCTCAGGGTCTGGGTCGCCGGGGCCCGGCCGCGCACACTCCCGGCCGCCGTAGTGCCGGTGTTCGTCGGGACGGCAGCGGGATATTGGTCAAGCGGCCGGCTCCTTATCGACTACGGCTGCCGCGGCAGCATCAGCCAGTGCACCTTGCTCGACCATTCGGTGTCGTGGCTCAACGCGTTCCTCGCCCTGGTCGTGGCGCTCGGCATTCAGATCGGGACCAACTATGTCAACGACTACGCCGATGGGCAGCGAGGCACCGATGAGCGTCGGGCTGGCCCCGTACGCCTTGTCGCCGGCGGCCTGGCGACCGTACGCCACGTAAAGATCGCCGCCGCCGCATCCTTTGCGGTCGCGGCCATCGCCGGGTTCGTGCTGGCGGCCCGCGTCACGTGGTGGTTCATCCCCCTCGGTGCCATCTGCTTCGCGGCTGGCTGGGCCTACACCGGCGGCCCCAGACCGTACGGCTATTACGGGTTCGGTGAGCTCTTCGTCTTCGTGTTCTTCGGCTTGGTGGCGACAGCGGGCTCCGCCTACGTCCAACACGCACCGTTCCTCTGGAGCTACCCCGGCGGCGAGCTCGCGGTCTCGTTCGACTGGGGGTTCGCACTCTGGGCCGGCGTCCCCGTGGGGCTGCTCGCGGCGGCGCTGCTCCAGGCGAACAACCTGCGCGACATCGAGACCGACACCGAGTCGGGCAAGCGGACGTTGGCGGTGCGTCTCGGGCGGACGAGTGCCGGACGCATGTACTGCTTCATGTTGACGGGCGTGGCCCTCTCCATCGGAGTGCTTTATGGCTACCGGCCGTGGGCGTTGCTCGCCCTCCTGGCCACACCCCTCGCTCTCCTCCCGATCCGCCTGGCTTTGAGTGACCGCAACGGTCGCGCCCTCCTGCCGATGCTGGGCTCGACGGCGCGCCTCCAAATCGCGGTGGGGGCGCTCCTCACCGTCGGACTACTGGTGTGAGGATTCAGTCGGCCGAAGAGGGATCGATAGCCCGGAGCCAGTGCGTCACGATCCGTCTGGTGTGATCCGGTTGCGCCAGGTGCACGGCGTGCCCGCCAGCGGGGACCAACGAGACCACGCCCGACGGCGCAAGGTGCGCGAGACGGAGCGCGTGTGCCGCGAAACGGGTGTCGTCCGTGCCTGCCAACGTGAGGATGGGGCAACGGATCGTGGGAATCGATCCCCACAGCGGTTCCTGGGTCCCGGTTCCGCACAGGCGCAGGCTGGAGGCCAAGCCGGCGGCGCTGTTGCGGAGGCGTTCGCTCCGATCCGCGTCGTCTCCGAGTCGCTCGAAGAGCGGCCCGCGCAGCCACGACTCGAGGAATCCCCCGACGCCTTCCGATGCCTCGAGCTCGTCGGCCCGCGCCTCGTCCGAGCGGCGCCGCGTGGTGCGCGCTTCGGGATCCTCGATCCCGCCGGTCGCGCCGATCAGCGCGGCACGACTGATGGGCAGATCGGTCTGCGTCAGCACGTGCAGTCCCACGCGGGCGCCCAGCGAATACCCGATGAGCCCGCACGCCGCGTCACCGATCGCGCCACGAATGGCGTCTGCCACGAGCCGGCCGCTCGTCGGGAGGTCGGTCCGGACGGCATCGGAGCCCCCGTGCCCGGGAAGGTCGACGGCGACCAGGGTGTACGAGTCGGACAACATCTCACCGAAGCGACCCCAGAGCCGCCCCGTCTGCGTGAAACCGTGCAAAAGAGCCACGGGTGGCCCCGAGCCCCGCAGTTCGACTTGGAGGGCCACGCCGGGTGAGCGTACAGGCCACTTTCTGCGCCACCCTGGTCGACGAGTGGGCGAAGCTCGGCCTGACCGACGCCGTCATCTGTCCCGGGTCGCGCTCCACACCCCTCGTGGTGCCGCTTGCAGTCCGGCTCCGCACCCACGTGCGCCTCGACGAGCGGAGTGCCGGGTTCTACGCCCTCGGTCTGGCCAAGGCGACACGACGGCCTGTTCTCATTTGCGTGACGAGCGGCACCGCCGGCGCCGAACTCCACCCGGCCGTGGTCGAGGCCCATCACGCCCGTGTGCCGCTCATCGTCTGCACGGCCGACCGGCCCCCCGAGCTCCACCAGACGGGCGCCTCACAGACGATCGAACAGGGCCGGCTCTTCACCGTCGAAGCGCGCTGGTGCGGCGACCCGGGGGTGCCGGCGGCCGGTCAGGAGCAGACCTGGCGCCCGCTGGCGGCGCGCGCCTTCGCCGAATCCCTTCATGGTCCGAGCGGTCCGGGTCCGGTTCACCTCAATCTGGCCTTCCGCGAGCCGCTGACTGAGCACGCTGGTGAGTTACCGCCTCCCCTGGACGCTGGTGCGACCGTCGAGGACCGGCCGGACCGGATTGCGACGACCGCGCCGCTGGAAGGACGCGGCATCATCGTCGCCGGCGGCCCGTCGTTCGGCGAGGCAGACCCCGAGATGGTGCTCGCCTTTGCCACGCGTCTCGGGTGGCCGGTGCTTGCCGATCCGTTGTCACGTTGCCGCGTCGAGGGCACGATCGCCGCCGCCGACGCCATTGTGCGGACGCACCCTCCGCTCCCCGACGTCGTCGTGTTGCTCGGTGCACCGTGGCTCTCCAACGCGCTGGGCGAGTACGTGGCGAAAGCGGCGGCGGGCGGCTCCAGGATCCTCGTTGTCGACCCCTGGAGCCAGCGACCAGATCCGCAACGGGTGGCGACGGAGTTCGTCCACGCCGAGGCGAACGTGTGGCTGCCGGCCGCCGCCGGCGAAGGGACTCCGGCAGTTCCGGAGTGGCTTGCTTCTTGGCAGTCGATGGAGGAGGGGGCACAGCGGGTGTTGGACGCGGTGCTCTCGAGCGAGCTCAGCGAGCCGGCGGTGGCCCGGGCGCTGTATCGCTATGCCGGAGCAGCCGACGCCGCGATCGTGGTCTCGGCATCGATGCCGATCCGGGACCTCGAGTGGTACGCGCCGGCACTGCCGATGCCGCCACACGTCCTGGCCAACCGCGGCGCCAACGGCATCGACGGCGTCGTCTCCACGGCCCTCGGGGCCTGTGCGGCCCGCACGGCCGGCCGCACACTCGCGTTCCTCGGGGACCTGGCCTTCTTGCACGACGTGTCCGGGCTGGTCAACTTGCCCGACGTGCCGTGCACGTTCGTCGTCATCGACAACGCGGGCGGGGGCATCTTTTCGTTCCTGCCGCAGGCGAAGGCCCTGCCATACCAGTCGTTCGAGACCTTGTTCGCGACCCCACCGACGAGTGATCTGGGCGCGGTCGCGCGCGGGTTCGGCCTTCCTGTCGAGGAAGTGACAAAGCTCTCAGAGTTGGAGCCGGCCCTTGCCGCGGCTCCGACGGCTCCGGCCCTGGTTCGGGTCCGCGTGCCCTCTCGCACGCAGAACGTGGCCGTCCACGACGCGATCAACCAGGCGGTCCGTCGCGCGCTGCACCCCTGAACGCGGGGAGGGCGTCGAGGTCGTGAGGCGGCCCGTCGGGCTGCGGAATGTCAGTTCGACGTTCGCGTCACCCGAGAGCTTCCAGCCCATCTCGTGCACGAAACGGTGGTGCTGATCGCACAGTTCGACGAGGTTCGACAGGTCGGTCGCGCCGCCATTTGTCCAGTGGAGGACGTGGTGGACGTCGGTGAACTCGGTGTGGGTGCAGCCGGGGAAGCGACAGCCTTTGTCCCGCCGCCGGATCTCGATCCGCTGCGCGTCGGAGGGATCACGCCGGGTGCGACCGAGGTTGAGGCATTGTCCGGACGGCCCATCGGCCGACACCAGGACCTTGGCGTCGCAGGCAAGGCGGCGGGCCACCTCCCGCGACACCGGTCCGAGCACGTCGAGCTCTGCGCCACCGCCACCACCGGCGAGGAACTCGAGATCAGCGTGCACCACGACCGTCGGGCGGTTGCGTCGCATGCCGCCGGCCCGGGACGATCCGTGCCTGTCGTCGGACGACGCCGTGCCGTCCACGTCCCGCTTGCACAGCGCGACGAGCGCATCAGCCATACGTTGGTCGAAGGGGAAGCGCTCCTTCATCCGGCGGCTCGCCCGAGCGACGAGCGAACCTTTGACGACCGCGTACTGGTCCTGAGGCAGCGTCCCCGTGAGCGTCCGCCTCCGGTCGTCGAAGCGGAGGAAGCGCCGGCCATAGGATCCCGTTGCCTGTTCGTCGGACTGTTGCCGCGCCGCCGCCGCCAGCTCGCGAACCTGCTTCGCTGACCAATGAGTGGCCTGCTCGGCGAGCTTGGCGTCCGTCTCGGGCTTCGCCACCTCGACGAGCGGCTTGACCTGGTCGAAGGACAGCTTTCCTTGCGAAAGAGCGTCGGAGATCTTGGGGAGCTCCTGCAACCTGGTCGCCGCCGTCACCCACTCGCGGGCGGTGACAGCTGCCACGCCACACTGCTGCACCAGCCAGGCGACCATCGACGTCGCACCGTCGACGCGCCAGGCCTTGCGGCGGTCCAGTTCGACCACGGCTGCCAGCAGCTGACTGTGGTGGGCGGAGATGGCCCGGTGGTGTTGGATCACGCTCGCCACGAGCCGGTCCGTGCGCCGGGAGACCGAGTCGGGGCGAGGACCCTCACGCATTGTCGAAGGTGTCACGCCCGGAGAATGGTCGCAACCGTTGCGCGCCGCGCGTCGAAGTCGGGTGTCTCCGAACCCGGCTCAGCGGTAGCGATCCGCCGGCACCCACTCCCCGTGGCTGCGCAGCGGGAGTCGAACCGGCAGGTGGATGACGGCTTCCGGGCCGCCACGCCCCATGGAGGAGGCATCGAGCACGTAGATGTCGCTCGTGCCCCGGTTCGCGTCGTCGACGACGCTCAACAGCCACCCCTCGTCGTCACTGTGCCCGTCGACCGCGCGCACGAAGAGGGGCTCGCTCGGTCGGCGCCCCGGACCGGGGCGCCATGCCACCGCCTCTTCTCGGGCGACATCGAACTTCAAGAGGCCGATCGGCGCCGCGCCACGCTCGACGAGGGCGCGCGGGTCAACCAAGCCACCACCATGCGCCGCACCCCCTGCCAACCCGTCCGCAAAGTCCTCCTCGACCGAGTAGCCGTACCGAAAGGGCGCCCCTTCGAGCAATGCGTCGATGCGGGGGTACTCCACGTACCGGTCGTCGACCTGTGCGCGCTCGATACCATCGGCGGTCACCTGCCAACGTTCGAGCACGCCGAGGCTGCCTCCGATCGATGTCAGTCCGACCCCTTGTGGTCCTACGACCGATATCGCCGGGTCGTACGGCCGCCCAGCTTCGAGCGCGTTGTAGCGGCAGACGAACACGACGATGGCGCCCGCGCTCTCCTCCTCCCACGCGCCGACTACATGGGTCACGAGACACGGATCCAAGCGGAACCAGCGGACGTCCGCCCCGTCTCCGTCGCGGGGTACCACCCCGAGCCAGCCCTCCGCTCCGGGCACCCACCCAAACGGAACGGCATGGCCGCCACCATCAGCCAGCCGGGTGGTCGGCGATTCGATGAACACTATGTGACCCGACGTCACGGCGAGGTCGTGCTGCCACGTGGCGCGCTCCAACTCGATGGCCTGTGTCCTCCGCAGCGCGCCGCGGGCATCCCATTCCCCGATACGGAGCCAGATGCCTTCGGGCTGATCGTCCCCCGGCTCGAGAGGCGATGACGAGTCGGTCTGGCCCCGATCGTCGACCGCGAAGAGGACCCGAGAACCGTCGGACGCCACCCGGTGGACATGCGACGCGATCGGCACCGACAGCGCTCCCGCGAAATCCTGCGGCTCGAGCAGGCGGGAGTACTGCGAGGGAAGGCCTGTCTCGGAGAGGGCCAAGACAGAGCCGGCGTGCCAGAACACCGAAGCGTCTGCGTCGGACTCGCTCCACCGGTATGTGACCGCCTGCCCGTCGCGGAGCTCGACGGCGTGGAGGGCGCCGATTGGCAGCCCGACGTCGGCGAAAGGATGTTGGTTCGACCCGGCATCGGTCGCGAGACCCGAGCCCGCCGCGTCGGCCTGAGGCGCCGTTCCATCCTCAGGTTCCCCGGCATGCCGTAACTCGGCCGATCGCAGCGCCCACGGCGATCGTGGCCCGATCCTGTACAACGTCCCTTGGAGGTCAGGCGGGAGCGCCCCCTCCATGGGGAGTGACGCCTGTTCGATGCCGATTACCACGACGCTTCGATCACCACGACGATGTCAGGAGCATTCCCCGAGTGCGCGGTCGCCAACCCCTCGCCGCCGCGCCAACCTGCGAAAATCGACAATTGAGGCCGTCGATGCAGCCGGTCAACCTACTGGCGTATGGCAAAGTCGAAGGCATGCCCACCCTCTCGGAGGACCTCGCCTTCCGCGGCCTGATCCACCAGATGACCGATCCGGAGTTGCCCAAGCGGCTCGACCAACCGGGTCTCACGGTCTACGCGGGCTTCGACCCCAGTGCGGACAGCCTGCACGTCGGCAACCTGTTGCAGCTCTGCACGCTGCGCCGATTCCAGGAGGCGGGGCACCGGCCCATCTCGCTTGCCGGTGGCGGCACCGGCATGATCGGCGACCCTGGGGGAAAGGAGGACGAGCGCCAACTCCTCACCCTCGAGACGATCGAGGGCTACCTAGAGGGCATCCGTCCCCAACTCGGCCAGTTCATCGATATGGACGGGGCGCTCCTGCTCAACAATGCCGACTGGCTCGGGTCCATCTCGACCCTCGAGTTCCTGCGCGACGTTGGCAAGCACTTCACCGTCAACCAGATGGTCGGCAAGGAGTCGGTGCGCGCCCGCTTCGAGCGTCCCGATCACGGCATCTCCTACACGGAATTCAGCTACATGCTGCTGCAGGCCTATGACTTCCTCCGCCTGCACGTCGACCACGGCTGCAACCTGCAGTTTGGCGGGAGCGACCAGTGGGGCAACATCACCATGGGCATCGAGCTCATCCGCAAGGTGTGTGGCGACGAGGTGTGGGGCTTCACCACACCGCTCATCGTCAAGCCGGACGGAACGAAGTACGGCAAGACCGAGACGGGCACCGTATGGCTCGACGCACGGCGGACCAGCCCGTTCGTCATGTACCAGTTCTTCGTCAACACGGCCGACGAGCAGGTGGGAGAGCTGCTGCGCTTCCTGACCTTCCTCGACCACGAAGAGATCGAGCACTTCGATGAGGCGACCAATACCCGTCCCCAACAGCGCGCCGCTCAGAAGGCGTTGGCCCGCGCCGTCGTCGATCTCGTTCACGGGCCCGGCGAGGCTGCCAAATGCGAACAAGCTTCGGCGGCCCTGTTCAGCGAGGAGATCGCCGGCCTGAGCGAGGAGATGCTGCTCGCGGTGACCGCGGACGCGCCGACGACGCACGTGCCCCGCACCGAGCTGCTCAACGGCGGTCTCACACTGGTCGACGTCCTCGAACGGACCGGTCTGGTCACGTCCAGAGCAGACGGGCGGCGGACGATCGACCAGGGCGGCGCCTACGTCAACAACGTCCGCCAGAGGGACGCGACGCGCACCCTCGGCCAGGACGACCTGTTGCACGACCGCTACGTGGTCCTGCGCAAAGGACGACAGCGACGTCCACATCCTTCAGACCGCATGAGCATTGCGTGAACGCGCGACTCGTGCTCGCCTCCCTTGCCCTGACGACTGCGACGGCGGTGACATTCACGTCGTGCGCAGGTGAGGATCAGATGGGCTCGCCCGCGCACCGCATGTCGGTATGGGTCAACGGCACGAACTTCGGCGAAGACATCGGCACGCTGGTCGCCGATAACGCCCGTATTCCCAAGGTCGTCCCCAACGGCTCCGGCGCGGTGCACGCCGCCTGCGCGACGCTCGTCACCGATGCCGAGTTGGCAAACACCGAGTTGCCCTCGCCCGATCCCGAGGCGACCGCCCTCTTGACGAAGGCCTACGGCCTGGAAGGCACCGCGGGCAACGAGTGCTACGACGCTGGCTCCACGAACAAGAAGCTGCTGGCCCAATCCGCGCGCAATGCGATCAGGGCCGAGGCTCTCTACAACGAGGTGCTCCAGCGCATACGGCTCGTCGACGGCAAGGTGCCCGCCACCACCACGACGGTGGGCAACTCGGGCAATTCGGGAGGCATCTTCGGGTGACGGACGACGACAAAAACGGCACCAACGGCGCCCGCGACACGAACGGCGCCCACGACGAACTCGACCGCCACCGTCGCCGGGTCCTGTGGGCCATGCCGACAGGCCTGTACGTGATCGGTAGCCGGGCCGGGGACGAAGTCAACATCATGACGGCCAATCTGGTGGTGCAGGTCTGCACCGAGCCGAAGCTCGTTGCGGTGGCGATCGAACGCGAGGCGCTAACGATGCGTCTCGTCCACGACGGGGGGGCCTTCAGCGTCTCGCTCCTCCCGCGCACCGACCGAACGGTCGTCCGCCATTTCGCCAAGCCCGTCGTCGACGTCGAACGCTCCGCCGACGGGACCGTCCTCACCGTGTCGGGGCACGCCGTCAACGAGGTCGGACCGCACAAGCTTCCGGTGCTCGCGTCCGCCGTGGGCTATCTCTACTGTCCGCTGGCAAGGACCGAAGAGTTGGGCAGCCACGTGCTCTGCCTCGGTGAGGTGGTCGAGGTCGGCGGTGAGCCCTCGGAGGTCCTCCGGATGGAGGACACGCGCATGCACTACGGGGGCTGAGACCGACCCGTTTCGTCAGCCCTGGCCGGCGACCTCCGGTCCACCGCCGGCATCCTTCGGCCGCAAGTCGATGCGCAGCGTCAAGATCCCGTCGACCAGCTCGGCGTCGGCATCGCCGATCATGGCGAAGTCCGAGAAGTCCTGCTGGGCCTGCTGGCGGAACCGCTGGCGCTCAGGCCCCTCGATCGGCGGCATTCCCCGGGTACGGACGGCTTCGGCTCGCTGGCGGAACCGGGCCACCATGTCCTGCGGGTCGAAGCCGGGCACGGGGGTCAGCGTAGATGCTGCACCGGAGATCGGCGCCCGCCCGTTCTGGCAATTCGCCGCCCCACCGCCGTGTCGAAGACCTGGCGAATTCGCTGGCTGACCTGGAGCCGGGCCGTCCCGGCGATGCAAGCCACTACACTGGATCGGCGGTCGAGTTGGCCCGTGCGGTCCTGCCGCAGGGGGCGGAACGCCAAGTGCGCACCGGGTGTGAAGGAGTTCTCGTGAAAAAGGGACGCCATCGGCGCTTCGAGGAAGCGCGCAGCCTGAAGCGGTCTTCGACAGAGTCGACCGGGCGGTGCCCCGAGTGCGGGGCTGAGCCCGATGACGTGCACGCTTCTTGGTGCTTGGCGGAAGAGGACAAGTACGACCGCATCCTGGGCTCCATGCCCACGACGTCGCACGCCGCCGACGACGACCCGCTGAACGACTGAGTCACTGAGCCCGCACCGGGCGGCGGCCACCTGCATGCCTGCGCCGGAAGCAGGCAACGACAACCCGGCGCATCAGGCGCCGGCGCTCTCCCCGTCCGAGGCTGCCGCTGCCGCCCCTGTCCCATTCCGCCGTGTGCGCCCGCGCACGGCCGGGTGGGGGAGCGGCACGCCCTTGACCTGCAGCCGCTCCTTTTCGCGCACCAATGCCACGAACCGGTCGTAGATCTTTGCGCCGACCATCTCTGTGAGCTCAGCCTGCATCTCGCGGTAAACGGGCTTCTTCCCGACGAATGCGTCGGGGGACTCGGTGCACCACCAATGGAACTCCCGGCCTCCCTTGCCCCAATGGCGCCGGTCCCACTGGCGGATCACCGAGGTGACGTGGCCCTCGTCGTCATCGACATGGTCCTCCCGGCGTAGGGGGAGCTGCCAGCACACCTCGGGCTTGAGCGTCATGAAGTTCACGCCTCGCCGGGCCGCCGCAATGTGAAATGCACAGCCGGCGCCGGCCGGGAAGTCAGGCTTGTTCAGGAAGATGCAGGCGTCGTCGAACAGCCGGGTCACGGTCTCGCCGTGCTTGTTCGTGTGGATGACGTTCTTCTTGACCCCGTGGTTCTGCCATTCCTCCGGCGTCAGGGTCGCCGCAGCCTTCAGAACCCGTCGAGCGTCCTTCTTGTCGACGAGATGCGCCCCGTAGCTGCAGCATCCCTGCACGAGTTCTGGCGCGGGTCCGGTGAGCACCCCCTGGCAACCGTTGCCGAAGATACAGGTCCAGTTGCTCGTCAGGAAGGTGGCATCGAAGACCCACGTCCTTTCCTCGTCCTCGTCCTCGAAACTGAGCCACTCGTGCGTGTCGGTTGGGGTACGGGCCACGACGTGGACCATACAGCGCGCGCTCCATCACACCCTCACCATTTCCTCGAGAAGTACGTCGTGTGCTCCCGGTGATGCGCCACGTCGGCGCTGGCACCGGACCCGGATGCCCAGGACCCGGCCTTCTTCCTCGGCGCGTCGCCGTAGGTGAAGGTGCCGCCGTCGGAGCGGACCTCCCAAATTGTCGTTGGCGGTGTTGACGTCGATGACCGACGCGGCGCGTGCGATCCCGCTTTCGAGCCGCTGCTCAAGACACCGACACCCGTGCCCGAACCGAGCTCGAGCACGTTCGCCGCTCTGAGTGTGAACGCCCGAAATGTCGTACGTCAGGACCTCTTCGGTCGTACTTGGGTGCCGAGCCCGCAGCGGAGATACACGGCTATTGCGATGCGTGCGGCCGGAGTGTCATCACGGAGCGGCCGGGGCTCGACCCAGGGGCGCCCCGGCCATGATCGCCTCCCGGGACGGAGGCCGTAGACTGAGCGACATGGCCACCACCAGCGAAGATCTGCAGACCACGACCCCGCTCGTGGCCCTCACCCCCGAGGCGTACAAGGTGGTGAAGGAGGCGATCGGCCAGGAGCCCGAGCCTGCGTCGCTCGCGCTGTGGCTCGAAGTCCGCGGGGTCCAGGCCGGCTCGTTCGTCTATGACCTCTATTTCCAGGCGCTCTCCGACGCCGGCGAGGGTGATGCCCGTATCGTCCAAGACGAGCTCGAGATCGTCGTCCCCGAACAGAGCGTCGACCGGCTCCGCGGGGCCCGGCTCGAGTGGTCCGAAGAGGGCAGCGGCGGCCTGGTGCTCGTGAACCCGAACTCGCCGACGCTCGAAGAGGTCGCGCCAAACGTGCCGCCCGAGATCCTCGCCAAGGGCGTCACCAGCCCGCTGGCGCTGCGCGTGGTCGCCGTCCTCGAGCAGGCTGTCAACCCGGCCATCGCCAGCCATGGCGGCCGGGCCGACCTCGTCGCGCTCGACGATGAGGAGGGCACCGCTTACCTCCGCCTGTCCGGCGGATGCCAGGGCTGCGCCATGTCGCAGATGACGCTGCGACAGGGGATCGAGACCACGCTGCTCGAAGAGGTGCCCGAGCTCACCACGATCCTCGACGTCACCGACCACGGCGGCGGCGAGAACCCCTTCTACAGCTAACGGACCGAGGATTCACCTGGTCACCCACGTGATCGGGGCACCGGAAGCCCGACCGGCGTCCGGTAGCGTTGCACCGTGCTGCGCTTCCTGACCGCCGGCGAATCGCACGGCAAAGCCCTCGTCGTCATCGTCGAGGGTCTGCCCGCCGGCCTCCCCGTCGAGGCATCCGACGTCGCCGCCGAGCTGGCCCGCCGTCGCCTTGGCTACGGGCGAGGCCCGCGCATGCGCTTCGAGGCCGACGAGATCACCCTTCTGGGCGGCATCCGTCACGGCCGCACGCTCGGCTCTCCCGTCGCTATCGAGATCGCCAACACCGAATGGCCCAAGTGGACCGAGGAGATGTCGCCCGAACCTGGCTTCCCCGGACCCGGCAAGGTGCTCACCCAACCCAGGCCGGGTCACGCCGACCTGCCCGGCATGCTCAAGTACGGCTTCGACGATGCCCGCGACGTGCTCGAGCGCGCGTCCGCCCGGGAGACCGCCGCCCGCGTCGCCGCCGGCACGCTGGCCAAGCTCCTGCTGCATCAGCTGGGTGCGTCCATCGTGAGCCACATCGTGGCCCTGGGCGACGCGGAGACGTCGCCCGACATCCGGCGTCCCGGGCCGAGCCATCTCGAACAGGTCGACGAGAGCGAGGTGCGCTGTTTCGATCCTGTGGCCGAGGAGGCGATGATCGCCGCGGTGAAGGCGGCGGCCAAGGTCGGCGACTCGCTCGGGGGCGTGGCTGAGATCCTGGCCTACGGGGTGCCGGTCGGACTCGGCAGCCACGTCCAGTGGGACCGCAAGCTCGACGCCAACCTCGCCCAGGCCTTCATGTCGATCCAAGCCGTCAAGGCCGTCGAGATCGGCGAAGGATGGGACAACGCGTCGCGCCGAGGCTCGGAGGCCCACGACGCGATCCTCTACGAGGAGTCCGAGGGCTATGTGCGTCCGACCGACCGGGCCGGCGGCATCGAGGGTGGCATGTCCAACGGCTCGCTCATCGTCGCCCGGGTCGCCATGAAGCCCCTGGCCACGCTCAACCGCCCGGTCCTCCAAACGGTGGACGTCGTGACCAAGGAGTCCACCGTCAGCTTCAAGGAACGGACCGACGTCACGGCCGTCCCGGCCATGGGTGTAGTCGCCGAGTCGATGATGGCCCTCGTGCTGGCGAACGAGGCTCTCCGCAAGTTCGGGGGCGACTCGCTGGCCGAGGTGGTCCGCAATCGGGACGGCTACGTCGCGTCGCTCGGGTCGACCCCGTCGTCGGCGACGGGACGCCCCAGCCCCGGCGCCGGCTCGAGCAGCGCAGCCCAGTGACGCCTCCCCGGATCCTGCTTGTCGGGATGATGGGTTGTGGCAAGACGACGACCGGTGGGCTCGTCGCCCGTCGTCTGGGTTGGGACTATCGGGACTCCGACGCCGACGTCGAGGCGCTCACCGGTGACACCGTTCCCGAGATCTTCGCCCGCGACGGCGAGGCCGCCTTCCGCAAGGTCGAGGCCGAGGTCCTCGCGACAGCGTGCACCAGCGAGCAGCCGACCGTCATCTCAGTCGCCGGGGGCGCGGTGCTGAACACCGAGAACCGGAAGCTGATCCGCGAGTGCGGCACCGTCGTATGGCTCCGGGCCGAACCACAGCGGCTTGCCGAACGGGTCGGTGACGGCGCGGGGCGCCCGCTTCTCGAGGGCGACAAGAGCGAGATCATGGCCCGCCTCCTCACTGAGCGGGCTCCCCACTACGCGGAGGTCGCCGACGCCGTGATCGACGTCGACCGCCTCACGCCGGACCAGGTCGCCGACCGGGTGCTCGACGCAGCGGGCCTTCACCCCTCCGAAGCACCGGCAGCGCCCTCCAACTGACGCAGTCATGCATGCCCTCTCGGTCGATCTCGCCGAACGCTCGTATCCCGTCCTCGTCGGACCTGGCGCGCGCCACGAGGTCGGGCGCTTCCTGCCGCCGTCAGCGAAGTCGGCCGTGATCGTCACCCAGCAGGCGATCAAGCAGGCGGGCTGGATCGACGGCCTCGATCCGGGAGTTCCTTCCGAGCTCTTCCTCATCCCCGACGGCGAGGACGCCAAGACGCTCGCCACGGTCGAAACACTGACGCGCCATTTCGCCAGCGCCGGCCTCGCCCGGGCCGACGTCGTCATCGCCGTCGGCGGCGGCATCGTCACCGACGTCGCCGGCTTCGCCGCCGCCACCTACCACCGCGGCACCCCGTACGTGAACGTCGCCACCTCGTTGCTCGCGCAAGTCGACGCCGCCATCGGCGGCAAGACCGGCGTGAACCTACCCGAGGGCAAGAACCTGGTGGGCGCCTTCTGGCAGCCCAACGCGGTGCTGTGCGACACCGAGACGCTGAAGACGCTCCCACCCCGGGAGTGGGCCTGCGGCCGGGGCGAGGTCGCGAAGTACGCCTTCCTGGGCGATGCGCCGACGGCCGACCAACCGATCGAGGAGCAGGTGGCCCGGTGCGTGGGCATCAAGGCGGACATCGTGGCCGAAGACGAGCGTGAGGGCGGTCGCCGCATGATCCTCAACTACGGCCACACGTTGGCGCACGCGCTCGAAGGAGCGGCCCTCTCCGAGCACCACGAGTGGGACGTGCGGCACGGCGAGGCCGTGGCCATCGGGCTTCTCTTCGCCGCGCTGCTCGCCCGAAGGCTGGGTCGCATCGACGAGGCGCGCGTCCAGGAGCACCGCCACGTGATCGGCAGCTTCGACCTCCCGACCGACTTGCCGCCGGACGCAGATGCGGAGGAGCTCCTCGAGTTCATGGGCCGCGACAAGAAGGCACAGCAGGACCTCACCTTTGTGCTCGACGGCCCGAACGGCGTGGAGCCCGTGAGGGGCGTGGCCGCCTCCGACGTTGTCGCTACCCTGGCGGCCATGGGTGCCCCCCGGTGAACGTGTCCGACCGCAGCAGAAGCCGATGAGCCGGGTCCTCCTTCTCTCGGGTCCCAACCTGAACCTGCTCGGCGAGCGCGAGCCCCACATCTACGGCACGGCCACCCTCGACGATCACGTCAAGCGGGCCGAGGCAGCCGCCGCCGGCCACGGCCTGGAGCTCCGGCACATCCAGTCGAACCACGAGGGCGAGCTGATCGACGCGGTGCATGCCGCCTGCGGCACCACCGACGCGTTGATCGTCAACGCCGGCGCGCTGAGCCACACCTCGTGGTCCCTCCACGATGCGGTCGCAGCCTTCGACGGTCCCGTCGTCGAACTGCACATCTCGAACCCGGCCGCCCGCGAGCCCTTCCGCCACACGTCGGTGCTGGCACCGGTCGCGAACGGCGTGGTCGCCGGGTTCGGAGGGCTGGGCTACGACCTGGCCGTCGACGCCGTCGCCGCACTGTTGAAGGGATCCGACGCATGACCACCGCCAATCCCTACGCCCCGTCCACGGCAGCCCTTCCGGCACTCACTGTGAGCGGCCGCCTGGACCGCCTCCGCGCCGCCTTCGACGAGCACGAGATCGACGCCCTTGTCGTGACGACATTGCCCAACGTCCGCTACCTGACCGGCTTCGCCGGCTCGGCCGGCGTGTTGACCGTCACCCGCGACAAGGCGCTCCTCACGACGGACGGCCGTTACCGCACACAGTCGGCCGAGCAGGTCGACAAGACGGGAGCAGCGGCGCAGGTCGACATCACCATCGGCCCCGTGGCGGAACAGCGCAAGGCGGCGCAGACACTCCTCACCGACGCGACCAGAGCGATCGCCCGCATCGGCCTCGAGGCCGACCAGGTCTCTTGGAGCGCGCAGCGCACCTGGGCCGACCTCCTGGGAGAAGGCCGCCTGGTCGCCACCTCTAACGCGGTCGAGGCACTCCGTGAAGTGAAGGACGCCGCCGAGATAGCCCGGATGGAGCACGCTGCTGCCATCGCCGACGCCGCGCTCTTCGACACCCTCCCGCTCATGAGCCAGGGCGTCACCGAGGAGCACTTCGCCCTCGAGCTCGATACGGCCATGCGCCGTCACGGCGCCGAGAGCACCGCCTTCGAGACGATCGTTGCCGCCGGTGAGAACTCGGCCAAGCCGCACCATCACCCTGGCGGCCGTCGCATCGCACAGGGCGACCCGGTGGTCGTGGACTTTGGTGCGACCTTCGAGGGTTACCGCTCCGATATGACGCGCACGTTCTGCGTCAACGAGGACCCGACAGGCGAACTCGCACGGATCTTCAACGTCGTCCAAACATCCCAAGCTGCCGGCGCCAGGGCGGTCAAGCCGGGCATCAGCGTCAAAGAGGTTGACGACGTCTGCCGCCGCATCATCGCTGACGCCGGCTGGGCCGACCGCTTCGAGCACGGAACGGGTCACGGCGTCGGGCTCGATATCCACGAAGCGCCGACGGTGTCCCAGTTGGGCACTGCTATCCTCGCCCCCGGATTCGTCGTCACCGTCGAGCCTGGTGTCTATGTTCCCGGGCACGGCGGCGTCCGCGTCGAGGACACCCTGGTTGTGACCGAGGACGGCGCCCGCTCCCTCACCCGATTCACGAAGGACATCCATGGCAGTCTCGACCAATGACTTGAAGAACGGCATGAGCCTGGACCTCCCCGAGGGCCTGTTCAGCGTCGTCGAGTTCCAACATGTCAAGCCCGGCAAGGGCGGCGCGTTCGTGCGCACCAAGCTCAAGAACGTCCGCAGCGGCGCGGTGATCGAGCGCACGTACCGCGCGGACGAGAAGCTCGAGCAAGCCATCATCGAAAAGCGCGACATGCAGTTCCTCTACCGCGACGGGGCTGACTTCGTGTTCATGGACACGACCAGCTACGAGCAAATGACCGCGTCGCCCGACTCGCTCAGCGACGCGCCGAGCTACCTGAAGGAGGGCGACGCGGCGAACCTGCAGATGTACAACGGCGAGATCGTCGGCGTCGACCTCCCTGCCGCCGTCGAGCTGACGGTGACCGAGACCGAGCCAGGCATCCAGGGCGACCGTGTCTCGGGCGCCCGCAAGCCGGCCACGCTGCAGACCGGTCTGGTCGTCCAGGTGCCGCTCTTCGTGAACACCGGCGACGTGATCAAGGTCGACACGCGCTCGGGCGAGTACCTCACCCGGGCCTGACGGCCCGCCCGCCTCGTCGTTCCGCCGGGACTTCGTCCGAGGCGCCCCTTCGTGCCACCACCACCCACCCCCGACGCTGACACCGCCCCTCGCCACCAACAGCGCGAGCGGGCGTTGTCGCTCCTCTACGAGGCGGAATTGAAAGGGGACGATCCCGTCACGGTGGCGGACGCGCTGGTCGTCCCGCCGGACCCCTACGTGCGCACGCTGCTCGAACAGAGCGTCGCCACCAAAGAGGAGGCGGAGCGGCGCATCGCAGCGGCCTCGGTCGGCTGGCCGCTCGACCGGATGGCCGTCATCGACCGTCTCGTCCTACGGCTCGCGGTTGCCGAGCTGCTCGATCCCGGCGGACCACCGCCGGCCGTCGTCATCGACGAGGCGGTCGAGCTGGCCAAGACGTATTCGACGGACGAGTCGGGCCGCTTCGTCAACGGCATCCTCGCCGCCATCGCGCCGGACCTGCGGCCACCCTCCGCCTGATCAGCGCTTTCGCCGGTCGTGGCGCGACTGTGTCCGCTTGGCCTTCCGGGTCCGACGGCTTCCATCGTCGTGGGCGTGGACCGTGTGCGTCGAGTGCGTGGCGTGGGCCACCTCGTCCTCCTCGTATGCCCTCCGGCTACGGGACCAGGCGCCGAGGCCCCCCACGATCAGGACGACCGCGAGAATGCTGAAGATCAGGACGTAGAACATGCCTCATTAGACCATGGCCTTTTCACCCCAGCCGGGCCTGAAAAGGGACCCGTTCGCGGCAAACAGGCCCTCACTGCCGGTGACCGCCCCTATCGGAGCCGCGCCCGGTCGCGCTAAAGTGGTGATCTGACCGTGAAGTGGGTCCCGTGAGGCTCACACGGCAGGAGGAACAGTGGCCGAACGCGAACGCAGTCACACGCGGCCCCTCGGGGGTGTGTTCGTCGCCCATTCCCAGGTTCTCACCTCCGCCGACGTGCAGCGCGCCCTGACCCGGATGTCGCACGAGGTCGTCGAGCGCAACGGCGGGCTGGGCGACGTGATCCTGATCGGCCTCCAGACCGGCGGCGTCCCACTCGCCACGAAGATGGCCGAGATCCTCCGCCAGATCGAGAATGTGGACGAGCTCGCAGTCGGGAGTCTCGACGTCGCCTTCTACCGCGACGACATCGGCCTTCGCCCCGTGCTGCCCGAGGCGGTGACCGACGTCCCGGTCGACTTGGCCGGACGGATCGTCGTGCTGGTGGACGACGTGCTGTTCACCGGTCGGACCATCCGCGCCGCTCTCAACGCCCTGAACGACTACGGCCGCGCCAAGGCCGTCCAACTGGCCGTCATGATCGACCGGGGGCACCGCGAGCTACCCATCCGCCCCGACTTCGTCGGCAAGAACTTGCCGACGCGCCGCGAGGAGATGGTCGACGTCGGCGAGGACGGCGTCTGGATCGGCACCCTGGAGGAACGGTGACCGGGGCCCAGCATCTGCTTTCCGTGGCCGACCTCGGCCGTGAAGGCATCGCCGAAGTCCTGCGCGTCGCCGAGTCCTTCGCCGAGGTCGAGCGGCGCTCGGTGCCGAAGGTCCCGACCCTGCGCGGCAAAGTGGTCGCCACCCTCTTCTTCGAGGAGTCGACGAGGACGCGCCTCTCATTCGAGACAGCGGCCAAGCGCCTGTCGGCCGACGTGTTGTCGCTCGCGGTCGCGAGCTCGTCGGTCAAGAAGGGCGAGAGCCTCCGCGACACCGTCGAGACGGTCGAGGCCATGGGCATCGACGCCGTGATCATCCGCCACTCCTCGTCCGGCGCGCCGCATCAGGTGGCACGCTGGGTCGAGCGCGCCCGCGTGGTGAACGCGGGGGACGGCTGGCACGAGCACCCGACCCAGGCGCTGCTCGACTGCTTCACCGTGCGCCAGGTGCTGGCCGAGCGGAAGGGCGCGGCGCCCGAGGAACTTGGCATCGGCTGTTTC
Source organism: uncultured Acidimicrobiaceae bacterium (assembly GCA_963828455.1). Classification (GTDB taxonomy): domain Bacteria; phylum Actinomycetota; class Acidimicrobiia; order Acidimicrobiales; family RAAP-2; genus Bog-473. Next base: position 22,922 of record CAWHFH010000011.1, read on the forward strand.
GAGGGGCTGCGGGTCCTGATCGTCGGGGACGTCCGCCACAGCCGGGTGGCACGCTCGGAGGTCCTCGCCTACAGCGCGCTCGGCGCCCGCGTCACCCTGGCGTCACCCGGCAGCCTCCTGCCGCCGTCACTCGAGGGTTGGCCCGTCGAGGTGGCCGCAGACTTCGACGAGGCACTGGGCGGCGCGGACGTCGTCTCGCTGCTCCGTCTGCAGGGCGAGCGGGGGAGCGGCTCCTTCGTGCCGAGCCTGCGCGAGTACACGGCCGGATGGGGACTGACGGCCCGCCGCGTCGCCCGCCTGCGCGACGACGCCATCGTGACGCACCCCGGACCGATGGTGCGGGGCGTCGAGATCGCGTCCGACGTCGCCGACCTCCCGCGCACCGTCGTCACCCAGCAGGTGGCGAACGGGGTCGCGGTGCGCATGGCGATCCTTTTCCTGTTGCTCGGCGGCGAGCTGCCCGGTGCGGCGGAGGTTCCAGACGTTGCCTGAGCCCGAGGTCACCCTCGTTCTGCGCGGCGGATCGGTCGTCGGCCCCGAGGGGCTCACCCGCGCCGACGTGGCCGTCGGCGGCGGGGCCGTGCTCCACGTGACGGCGTCGATCGACCCGCCCAAGGGTGCCACCGTCCTCGACGCCGCGGGGTGCCTCGTGGGGCCGGGCCTCGTCGACCTGCACACGCACCTCCGCCAGCCGGGGCGCGAGGAGGCCGAGACGATCGAGACGGGAACGCGGGCCGCGGCGCTCGGTGGCTACACCGCCGTCGTAGCCATGCCCAACACCGAGCCGCCGATCGACTCGGCCGGCGTGGTCCGGGAGATCCTCGACCTGGCTGTCGGGTGCGCGGCCGAGGTCGCGGTGTCGGGTGCCATCACGCTACGGAGGGCCGGCACGGCACTGGCGCCGATGGGGGAGTTGGCGGCGCTGGGCGTCACGCTCTTCACCGACGACGGCGCAGGGGTCCAGGACGGCGCGCTGATGCGGCGCGCCCTGGACTACGCGAAGGGGCTCGGCGTGACGCTGGCGCAGCACTGCGAAGACAACTGCCTGGCCGGCGGCGGTGCGATGCACGAAGGCGAGTGGTCCAGCCGGCTGGGCATTCCCGGCATGCCGGCTGCGGCAGAGGAGACGATGGTCGCGCGTGACATCGCGCTGGTGCGTCTCACGGGCGCGCCCGTCCACTTCTTGCACCTGTCGACGGTGGGCTCGGTCGACCTCGTACGCCGGGCGAAGGCGGAGGGCCTGGCGGTGACGGCCGAGGCGGCACCGCACCACATGCTGCTGACGCACGCCCTCGTCGCCGGCTACGACCCGGTGTTCAAGGTGAACCCGCCGTTGCGCACCGATGCGGACGTCGCCGCCGTGGTGGCCGGCCTGTGCGACGGCACCATCGACGCGGTGGCCACCGACCACGCGCCGCACGCGCCCGAAGCCAAGGACGTGCCCTTCGACCAGGCGCCGCCGGGCATGCTCGGGCTGCAGACCGCGCTGCCGGTCGCCTGGGAGGTGCTGTCGTCCCGCCTCGGGGCCGAGCGGGTCTTCGCACTGATGAGCGCGCAGCCGGCGGCGATCGCCAAGCTGACGGCGACGGATCCGCGCGTCGGCGGCCACAGCGCGCAGGGCGGACCGGTCGAGGCTGGTACGGCGGCCAACCTCTGCGTGTTCGACCCCGCCGCGACGACGGTGGTGGAGCCGGGGCGGCTGGCCAGCCGGAGCCACAACACGCCGTACGCCGGGCATTCGTTCCAAGGTGCGGTGCGACACACCGTGCTGCGGGGCGAGCCGACCGTGATCGACGCGGTGGCGCAACGATGACGGCGGTCACCGATCCGGAACAGCGGACGCCGGCGCTGTTGGTCACGGCCGACGGCGCGGTCTTCGCCGGCGAAGCCGCGGGTGCGGCGGTGCCGGTGGCGACGGGCGAGCTCGTCTTCAACACTGCGATGAGCGGGTACCAGGAGGTGATCACCGATCCGTCGTACGCCGGGCAGGTGATCTCGTTCACCAGCACCCACATCGGCAACTACGGCACCAACGCGGCGGACGACGAGGCGCTCGTGCCGCACTGTCGCGGCGTGGTGGTCTGCGATCTGGCCAACGTGCCGTCGAACTGGCGGGCCACCGAGGGCCTCGAGCCGTTCCTGCGGCGCCATGGTGTCCCCGCCCTGACCGGCGTGGACACCCGCCGTCTGGCTCGTCACGTGCGCGTCGCCGGCGCCGTGCCCTGCGCGTTCGGTACCGCGTCCGAGCGCGAGTTGCGGGAAGCGGCCGCGGCCGCAGTCGGCACGGACGGTTTGGACCTGGTCACCGGCGTGACCGCCTCGGAGCCGAGCGTGCACCCCTTTAGCGGGGCCGGCGGCCGCGCCGCGCCCGACGCCGGCCTGCGCGTCGTCGCCTACGACTTCGGCGTCAAGGCGACCATGGTGCAATTGCTGACGACGTTGGGGACGGTCACGGTCGTGCCGGCGGGGACGACGGCCGACGAAGTGGTGGCGCTCGAGCCCGACGGCGTGTTCCTCTCCAACGGTCCTGGCGACCCAGCGGCGCTCCCGGGACCGGCGGCGACCATCGCGGACCTCGTCGGCCGCGTGCCCATCTTCGGGATCTGCCTCGGCCACCAGATCCTCGCCACCGCGCTCGGCGGCACTACCTACAAACTGCCGTTCGGCCATCACGGCGCCAACCACCCGGTGCAGCGCCTCGAGACAGGCGTCGTCGAGATCACCAGCCAGAACCACAACTACGCCGTCGCCGCCGGCTCGATCCCCGACGCCGAGACGACGCACGTGAACCTGAACGACGGCGTGGTCGAGGGCTTCCGCTCGCTGAAGGCGCCCGCGTTCTCGGTGCAGTACCACCCCGAGGCGGCACCCGGGCCGCACGATGCCGCGCTACTTGTTCGGCGTGTTCCGCGACCTCATGCTGGCCGGACCCACCGCAGCGGCCCGCGCCGCCCGGGCGCGCTAGGGCGGGGCAGGGGAGGGCGCAGTACCGTGCCACGCCGAGACGACCTGCACACGATCCTCGTGATCGGCTCCGGCCCGATCGTGATCGGCCAGGCCTGCGAGTTCGACTACTCGGGCACCCAGGCCTGCCGGGTCCTGCGCGAGGAGGGTTACCGCGTCGTCCTGGCCAACTCCAACCCGGCCACGATCATGACGGACCCCGCCACGGCCGACCGCACCTACGTCGAGCCGCTGGATGCGGACGTGCTGAGCGCGATCATCGAGAAGGAGCGGCCGGACGCGCTATTGCCGACGCTGGGTGGGCAGACCGCGCTGAACCTCACCATGGAGCTCGTCGAACGCGGGGTGCTCGAGCGCCACGGGGTGGAGGTCATCGGTGCCCGGCCCGAGGCCATCGCCACGGCGGAAGACCGCGACCGGTTCAAGTCGGCGATGGAGGAGATCGGCCTGGAGGTGCCGCGTTCGGGCTTCGCCCACTCGCTGGAGGAGGCGGAGGCGATCGCCGAGGAGATCGGCTATCCGATCATGGTGCGGCCGAGCTTCATCCTCGGCGGCAAGGGCACCGGGATCGCCGAGGACGCCGCGCACTTCGGACCCCTCGCCTCCGAGGGCCTCGCGGCCAGCCCCATCAGCCAGATCCTCGTGGAGCAGTCGATCGCCGGCTGGAAGGAGTTCGAGCTCGAGGTGATGCGCGACGGGGCCGGCAACTGCGTCGTCGTGTGCTCCATCGAGAACTTCGACCCCATGGGCGTGCACACCGGCGACTCCATCACGGTCGCGCCCGCCCAGACGCTGACCGACGTCGAGTACCAGGCGATGCGCGACGACGCCTTCGCCTGCCTGCGCAAGGTCGGCGTCGAGACGGGCGGGTCCAACGTGCAGTTCGCGGTCGAGCCCGCGACGGGCCGCCGGGTCATCATCGAGATGAACCCGCGCGTCTCCCGCTCCTCCGCCCTCGCCTCGAAGGCGACGGGGTTCCCGATCGCGAAGATCGCCGCCCGCCTCGCCGTCGGGTACCTGCTCAACGAGATACCCAACGACATCACCAAGGCGACGCCCGCGTCGTTCGAGCCCGCGATCGACTACGTCGTGACGAAGGTGCCGCGCTGGGCCTTCGAGAAACTCCCCGGCGCCGAGGTGCGGCTCGGCACGCGCATGCAGTCCGTCGGCGAGGTCATGGCCATCGGCCGCACGTTCTGCGAGTCGCTGCAGAAAGCGCTGCGTTCGCTCGAGCAGGGCCGTACCGGCCTCAACGGTGACCCGGCGGAGGCCGCGCTCGACGACGTCACGACGCCCGATCTCCTCGAGCGCATCGGCGTGGCGACGCCCGACCGGATCTTCGAGCTCGAGGCAGCCCTCCGACGGGGCGTCGGCGTGGACGAGGTCGTGGCCCGTACGGGTATCGATCCCTGGTTCGTACGGCAGGTCGCACGTATCTCGGCCGAGCGGGCCCGCCTGGCCGCCACCACCACGCTCGGGGCGCACGACTACCGGCGGGCCAAGCGGCTCGGTTTCTCCGACTCACAGTTGGCATTCCTGCGCGGCACCACGGCGGCCGAGGAGCGGGTTGCCCGCCTGGCCCACGGCGTGCGGGCCACGTTCAAGACGGTCGACACGTGCGCGGCGGAGTTCGAGGCCTTCACGCCCTACCACTACGCGACCTACGAGGAGGAGGACGAGGTCCGCCCGTCGGAGCGGGCGCGTGTCGTCATCCTCGGCTCGGGCCCGAACCGGATCGGCCAGGGCATCGAGTTCGACTACTGCTGCGTCCACGCCTCCATGACTCTGCGCGACGCCGGCTACGAGACCGTCATGGTCAACTGCAACCCCGAGACAGTCTCGACCGACTACGACACGTCGGACCGGCTCTACTTCGAGCCGCTGACCGACGAGGACGTGGCCAACGTGCTCGATGCGGAGCGCGCCGCGGGCGGCGAGGTGGCGGGCGTCATCGTGTCGCTCGGCGGCCAGACGCCGCTCAAGCTGGCGGGGACCCTCCCGCCCGAGCTCGTCCTCGGCACCAGCCCCGCCTCGATCGACCTGGCCGAGGACCGCGAGCGCTGGAACGCGCTGTGCCACGAGCTGTCGATTCCCCAGCCGCCCGGCGGTACCGCGACGACAACCGCAGAAGCCCTTGTGGTCGCGAGCCGCGTCGGGTACCCCGTGCTGTTGCGACCGAGCTACGTGCTCGGTGGACGTGCCATGGAGATCGTGTACGACGACGACGGCGTGCGCCGCGTCATGCACGCGATGACGACCGGCGCGCTCGCGCGTGAGGGCGGCGTCACCGCCGAGCGGCCCGTGCTCGTCGACCGTTTCTTGGAGGACGCCATCGAGGTCGACGTCGACGCCGTGCGCGACGGCGAGGGCGAGATCCTGATCGCCGGGATCATGGAGCACGTCGAGGAGGCCGGCGTGCACTCCGGCGACTCGGCCTGCGCGCTGCCGCCGCAAACGCTGCGCGACGACGTGATCGACACGCTCGAGATTCACACCCGCGCCCTTGCCGAGTCGCTGAACGTGCGCGGCCTGCTCAACGTCCAATTCGCGGTGAAGAACGGGCAGGTGTACGTCCTCGAGGCGAACCCGCGGGCGAGCCGCACGGTGCCGTTCGTGGCGAAGGCGACGGGCGTGCCACTGGCGATGGTGGCGTCGAGGGTCATGGTGGGCCAGACACTGGCCGATTTGCGCAAAGAAGGGATGCTGGCCGCCGAGGCGGTCGGACGGGTGCCGGTCCTCGACCACGTCAGCGTCAAGGAGGCGGTGCTGCCCTTCGACCGCTTCCCCGGCGTCGACACGCTCCTCGGCCCCGAGATGCGGTCCACGGGCGAGGTGATGGGCGTCGACATCACGTTCGGCCTCGCCTTCGCCAAGAGCCAGATGGCGGCGGGGACGCGCCTGCCCGACTCGGGCACTGTCTTCCTCTCACTGGCCGACCGCGACAAGCCTGCCGGTCTCGGCGTTGCGCGCGCACTCGACGACCTTGGCTTCTCACTGGCGGCCACGCTCGGGACGGCCGGTTTCCTGCGCGCGCACGGCCTGATGGTGGACACGCTCGTTGCCAAGGTGGGGGAGGAGGGTGTGGCCTCGGACGCGGTCGAGCTCATTGCCCAGGGCAAGGTGCAGCTCGTGGTGAACACGCCCCGGGGACTCGGCCCGCGGGCCGACGGCGCGCACATTCGCACGGCCGCGGTCGCTCACAAGGTCCCGTGCCTCACGACCGTCGCGGCGGCCCGGGCTGCTGCGGCCGGCATGGCGGACGCGCGGGCGCATCCGCTCGAGGTGCGGCCGCTCCAGGACCTGCACCCGTCGACGGCGACCGCCAAGGCGAACGGGACCGGATCGGCGGCTCGGACGTGAGCTCCGCCCGACGGGCGCCACGCACCGAGGGCCCGGCCCTGCTCGCGACCCGGATCGGCGCCCTGGAGCTGCCGAATCCGGTGATGACGGCGTCGGGTACGTCAGGTCACGGCACCGAGCTCGCGGACTACGGCGACCTTTCCGCGCTCGGCGCGGTCGTGGTGAAGTCCCTGGCGGCCGAGCCCTGGGCGGGCAACCCGGCGCCCCGTGTGCGCGAGGTCGGCGCGGGGATGCTCAACAGCGTCGGGCTGCAGGGCCCCGGTATCGCCGCCTGGGCGGAGCACGACCTCCCCGCGCTCGCTGCAGCTGGCGCCCGGGTCGTGGTGAGCATATGGGGCCGCAGCGTGGCGGAATACGACCGCGCCGCGGAGCTGATCGTCGCAGCGGGGAACACGGAGCCCGGCCGCTGCATCGCTGCGCTCGAGGTCAACGTCAGCTGTCCCAACGTCGAGGACAGGTCGCGCATGTTCGCCCACTCGGCCGAGGCGACGGCCCGGGTCATGGCGGCCACCAAGTGCGGCCTGCCGCGCTGGGCCAAGCTCAGCCCCAACGTACCCGACGTCGTGGAGATCGCCGCGGGCGCGCTGGAGGGTGGCGCGGACGGGCTCACGCTGGTGAACACGCTGCTCGGCCTGGCCCTCGACACCGAAACGGGACAGCCCGTTCTCGGCGCGGGTGGCGGTGGGCTCTCGGGGGCCCCGGTGCACCCGGTGGCGGTGCGTGCCGTCTGGGAGTGCCGGGCCGCGTTCCCCGACACCGCGATCGTCGGGGTGGGCGGCGTGCAGTCGGGCCACGATGCCGTCGAGTTCCTGCAGGCGGGCGCCGACGCCGTACAGGTCGGTACCGCCACCTTCCGGGACCCGCGCGCCCCGTGGCAGGTAGCGCGCCAGCTGGCGCGCTCGGTGCCGCGACCACGACACGACGGTGGCGGACTTCCGGGGCCGTCTGGCCGGCGGAGCCCGCACGACACCGGACGAAGACGCGAGGGCTGACGCGAACACGGACGCGAATGTGAAGGAGGACGCGGATGGCTGACACATTCGGCGACCGCGTGGCCGCCGCGGTGCGCGCAACCGGGCCGTTGTGCGCCGGCATCGACCCCTCGCCGGAGCTACTCAAGGACTGGGGCCTCACCGACGACGCGTACGGGCTGCGCACGTTCGGCGCGACGTGCGTCGAGGCGTTCGCCGGCGAGGTCGGCGTGGTCAAGCCACAGGTCGCGTTCTTCGAACGGCACGGCGCGGCCGGCATGGCCGAGCTCGAGCGGCTTGTCGCACATGCGAGAGCGGCTGGCCTCGTCGTCATCAACGACGCGAAGCGCGGCGACATCGACACCACGGCGCAGGCCTACGCCGACGCGTGGCTGGGCGACGCCAGCCCGCTCGCCGCCGACGCCGTCACCGTGCACGCGTACCTCGGCCTCGGCGCGCTCCGTCCAATGGTCCGCTTGGCCGCCCGCGACGGCCGAGGCGTCATCGTCGTCGTCCGCAGCTCCAACCCCGAGGGCCGTGGCCTGCAGCAGGCCGTGACGGCAGAGGGGGCCACCGTGGAGGACACACTTCTGGCCGAGATTGCCGCGCTCAACGGATCCGCGGACGTCCCAGCCGGCACCGTCGGCGCCGTCATCGGGGCGACCCTGCCGCGCTCTGACTTCCCGTTAGACCAGCTCAGAGGCGTAATTCTTGCCCCAGGCCTCGGCGCCCAGGGATCCGGACCCGCCGACGTCGCGGCGCGCTTCGCCGGCTGTGCGTCCGGGACCGTCCTGCCGAGCAGTTCCCGGGACCTGCTGCGGCACGGCCCGGCACCCGACACTCTCCGTTCCCACGCCCGGTCGCTCGTGCGTGAACTCTCGGTGGCGATGGGCTGAAGAGGGAAAATGGGTGTGAACGCTCCTGACAGAGGCGCTATGGTCTCGCCCATGCCGCAACCTCCAGCACTCACTCCCGAGCAGCGCGCCGCTGCACTCGAAAAGGCTGCCAAGGTTCGCCGTGAGCGGGCCGAGGTGAAGGACAAGCTCAAGATGGGCTCTCTTTCCTTGGCGGACCTTCTCACTCAGGCGGACTCCAACGAGACGATCGGCAAGATGAAGGTGGTCTCGGTCCTCGAGTCCTTGCCGGGTCTCGGGAAGGTGAAGGCCAGGCGCCTCATGGAGACGGTCGGCATCAGCGACAGCCGGCGACTGCAGGGGCTCGGGGCCAAGCAGCGCGAGGCGCTGCTCAAAGAGACTGCGCGCTGAACCCCCTGCGGGCGCATCGCACATCTTCGTCCTGATCGGCCCGGGTGGGGCCGGCAAGGGCACGGTTGCGAGCGAGCTCGTTGCGCGTGACCCGAGCATCTGGTTGAGCCGCAGCTGGACGACGCGTGCGCCGCGGCCGGGTGAAGAAGAGCGCGGTGCCTACGTCTTCGTCGACCGGCCGACGTTCGATGCGGCCATCGAGGCGGGCAAGTTCTTCGAATGGGCGCCCTTCCTCGATTACTTCCAGGGCACCCCGATCCCCGACCCGCCTCCCGGGACCGACATCCTCCTCGAGATCGACGTGCAGGGCGCCGAGCAGGTCCTGCAGCGGCGCCCCGACGCCACCGTGATCCTCCTGCTGCCGCCGTCCGACGCCGTCCAGGCCGAGCGGCTCGCCGCCCGGGGCGACGACGAAGATCACATCCGCCGCCGGGTCGAGCTCGGCCGCGCCGAGATCGAGCGCGGAGCCAAAATCGCAGCTCACACAGTGGTCAACGACGACCTCGAACGGGCCATGTCCCAGCTGGCGGCTATAGTCGATGGGGCTCGCACGGCTGCCCCCTGCGCCGCGAACCCGGAGGAACCCTGATGGCCCAAGGCCGCAACACCCTGATGGACCCCCCAATTGAGGAGCTCCTGGACAAGGTGGACTCGAAATTCACCCTGGTCGCGTTGGGCTCGGCCCGGGCGCGCCAGGTGAACTCCTACTACAACAGCCTCGGGGAGGGCCTCGGCAAGGTCGTGCCGCCCCAGGTGGCGTCGGTATCCGGCAAGCCGGTCTCCATCGCCTTCGAGGAGATCGCGGCCGGCAAGGCCACCTACACCCGCCCCGACCCCGAGGAAGAGGCTGCGCTCGCCGCCGCCATGGCCGACGCGGCGGAGGCGGGCCTGCTGGGCGAGGAGAGCGGCGAGGCCGAGGTCATCGAAACGCTCGACGTCGGGGGCGACGACCCGACCGCGAGCTAGGCGGGCGAAGGCGCGGCGGACGCCGCCCATGGCCGCGGACCAGCCTCTGGAAGACGGCCCCGCGGGGCCGCCCCGCGTCGTCCTGGGGGTGTCCGGCGGGATCGCCGCCTATAAGGCCGTCGAGGTCTGCCGTCGCCTGGTCGACGCCGGGGTGCACGTCACGCCGGTGCTCACGCATGACGCCACCCGTTTCATCGGCGCGCTGACGTTCTCCGCGCTGGCGTCCGAGCCCGCCCAGCTCTCCCTGTGGGACGAGGCGTCGCCGATTCCCCACACGAGTCTCGGCCAGCGCGCCGACCTCGTCGTGGTGGCCCCGGCGACGGCACACACCGTGGCGCGCTTCGCCGCCGGCCTCTCGGACGACCTCCTCATGGCCACCCTCCTTGCCACCCGCGCGCCCGTCGTGGTCTGTCCCGCCATGCACACCGAGATGTGGGAGCACCCCTCCGTACAGGAGAACCTGGCGACGCTCGAGCGCCGCGGCGTCGAGGTCGTGCCGCCGGAGTCAGGTCGCCTCGCCGGCGGCGACTCGGGGGAGGGGCGTCTCGCCGACCCGGCCGTGATCGTGGGCCGTGTCCTCGCGCGCCTCGGCCAGACCGCCCGCCGCGACCTGACCGGCCGAGGCGTCGTCGTGAGCGCCGGTGGCACCCGGGAGCCACTCGATCCGGTTCGCTTCATCACCAACCGCTCCTCGGGCAAACAGGGCCACGCGATTGCGGTGGCCGCGGCGCGACGCGGGGCCGCCGTGACGCTCGTCACCTCGTCTCCACTGGCGCTACCACCCGACACCGGCGTCACCCGGATCGACGTCGAGACGGCGGCCGACATGGAGCAAGCCATGGGCTCGGCGGCCGACGGTGCGGATGTCGTGGTGATGTCCGCGGCGGTCGCCGATTTCCGACCCAAGGCAACGGCGGGGACGAAGCTGTCGAAGGATGACGGCATCCCCGAGTTCGTGCTCGAGCCGACGCCCGACATCCTGGCCGGCTTGGCCCACCGGCGGACTCCCGGCCAGGTCATCGTGGGCTTCGCGGCGGAGACGCACGACGCAGTCGAGCGGGGCCGGCGCAAACTCGAGCGCAAGGGTGTCGACCTTCTCGTCGTTAACGACGTGAGCGCGCCGGGTGTCGGCTTCGACCACGACACGAACGCGGTGGTGATCCTGGGCGCAGATGGGACCGCCACCGAAATCCCCCTGACCTCCAAGGATGCAGTGGCAAATGCCGTATTGGATAGGGTGATCGATCACCTCGACAAGAAGCGGAGCAGTACGTGAAGACGACTTTCACCTCGGAATCGGTCACCGAGGGCCACCCGGACAAGATGGCGGACCAGATCTCGGACGCCGTTCTGGACGCCATCCTCGAGGGTGATCCGAACAGCCGCGTCGCCTGCGAGACGCTGCTCACCACCGGCCTCGTGGTCGTCGCCGGTGAGGTGACCACCGAGACCTACGTCGACATCCCCGCCCTTGTGCGCGAGACGGTGTGCGACATCGGATACGACAACGACGCGTACGGCTTCAACGGCAAGACGTGCGGCGTCCTGGTCTCGCTCGACGCGCAGTCGCCCGACATCGCCCAGGGCGTCGACGCCGCGTTCGAACTGCGCAGCGGTAAGGGCGGCGAGGACGTGTTGAACGCCCAGGGTGCCGGAGACCAGGGGATGATGTTCGGCTACGCGTGCGACGAGACGCCGGATCTGATGCCGATGCCGATCTGGCTCTCGCACCGACTCTCCGAGCGCCTGGCCCAGGTGCGCCGCGCCGGCGCGGTGCCGTATCTGCGGCCCGACGGCAAGACCCAGGTGTCGGTCGTCTACGAGGACGGCCGGCCGGTGCAGATCGACACGGTGCTGATCTCCACGCAGCACGCCGCCGGGATCGACCTCGAGGAGCAGTTGCGGCCCGACCTCATCGAGCACGTCATCACGCCGCTGCTGCCCACCGACCTCGACAGCGCGGACCTCCGGATCTACTGCAACCCCACCGGCATCTTCGAGCTCGGCGGCCCCCACGCCGACACGGGTCTCACCGGGCGCAAGATCATCGTCGACACCTACGGCGGCATGGCCCGGCACGGCGGCGGCGCTTTCTCCGGCAAGGATCCCTCCAAGGTCGACCGCTCGGCGGCGTACGCGGCCCGTTGGGTTGCCAAACACGTCGTCGCCGCCGGTGCCGCCAAGCGCTGCGAGGTACAGGTCGCGTACGCGATCGGCGTCGCGCACCCGGTCTCATTGCTCGTCGAGACGTTCGGCACCGAGGCGGTGGAACCCCAGAAGATCTCCGACGCCGTGCGCGAGCTGTTCGACCTCCGCCCGGCCGCCATCTCGCGCGACCTCGAACTGCGCCGGCCGATCTACAAGAAGACGGCGGCCTATGGTCACTTCGGCCGTTCCGAGAAGGAGTTCACCTGGGAGGCCACGCCCCGCGTCGACGACCTGCGGGCTGCGCTCGGGCTCTGAGCGTGCAGGCGCTCCCCTGAGGGGCGCCGACGCGGTGCAGGTGGCGCCGTGACCAAGGCCGACACTGCGCTGCGGACGGTACGCGTCCGCACCGAAGTCGCGGCGCTCTCGAAGACATTCGATTACGCGGTGCCCGCACGCTGGGACCACGACGTGCGGGTCGGCACCCGGGTCCGCGTCCCGCTGCACGGGCGTTCCGTGCGCGGTTGGGTGGTTGCCACGGGCGCGGATACCGCCGAGCCATTGCCGGGCGTCGAGCTTCTCCCGCTGAAATCCTGGCTCGGCTGGGGCCCTCCCGACGAGGTGGTGGAGCTCGCCGAGTGGGCGGCCTGGCGATGGGCCGGGACGCCCGCCTTCTTCCTCCGCACCGCGTCTCCCGACGCGATCGTCCGTGCGTTGCCCCGCACGCCGCCCGCCGACTCCGTCCGCTTCGGGGCGACCTCGACACCGTCCCCGTGGTCTGGAGCGCTGGCGCACGGCTCGGCCGAGACGGTGGTGCGTCTGCCGCCGGCGACAGATCTGATCAACCTGGTCCTGTCGGTCATCGCCGACGAGCGCGTGAGGAAACGCGGTGGCAGCGTCGTCGTGCTCGTACCGTCGACCGGTTGGGCGGAACGGCTCGTGGCGCGTCTGACTCGGCGTGGCGTGCCAACGACGAGCAGTTGGGCGGAGGCGCGCGCGGGCTGGCCCGTGGTCGTGGGGACGCGTCGCGGCGCTTGGGCGCCGGTGCCGGATCTGGCCGCCGCGGTCGTGCTCGACACGCACGATGCCGCGTACAAAGAGGAGAGCGCGCCCACCTACAGCGCGGTCGACGTCCTGCGCGAGCGGGCCCGCCGGACGGCGGCGCCGTGCCTGCTGGTCTCGCCCATTCCTCCGGTCGAGGTCACGGCAGCCGGACACGTCGAAACGGTCGCGCTCACACCCCTCGACGAGCGCGCGGGATGGCCGGCTCTCGAACCCGTGGACCGTCGTGGCGCCGATCCGCGCAGCGGCCTGTTCTCCGAGGAGTTCGTGCGCCTGGCACGATCGGTGTTGGACGATGCGTCGGCCGCAGAGCGCGGTCCGTTGGTTTGCGTGTACAACCGCACCGGCGGTGCCCGCCTTCTCGCGTGCGCCCACTGTGGCGAGCTGGCCCAGTGCGCGCGCTGTGGTGCAGCCGTCGGGCGCCCGAAGGATGAGGAGGTGCTGCGCTGCCCGCGCTGCGGCGAGACGCGGCCCGTGGTGTGCCCGCACTGTGGCCGCCTCCGGATGAAGGCCCTGCGCGTGGGAGTGAGCCGGCTGCGCGAAGAGCTGGCGGCGCTGCTCGGCGTCGACGTCGGCGAGGTGGCGGGGCCTCGCTCGGCGGGGCCGCGGGCTGCCGCCGGCCCCGACCTCGACCGATCGGCCAACATCACGGCCACGAGCCCGCGCGTGCTCGTCGGTACGGAGGCGGTCCTGCACCGAGTCCGCCGGGCTGCAGCCGTGTCCTTCCTCGACATCGACCTGCATCTGCTTGCGCCTCGGCTCTCTGCGACCGAAGACACGCTCTCTCTCCTCGTGCGCGCCGGCCGGCTTGTCGGGCCGCGGGGGAACCGGCCGGCGTGGGCCCGCGTCCAGGCGCAGACGCGTGTGCCCGACCACGCAGCACTCGCAGCCGTGACGGCAGGAGAACCGATGCGGGTGCTGGAGGCCGAAGCGGACATCCGTCGAGCCTCGGACGTGCCGCCGTTCTGCTCGCTCGCATTGGTTTCGGGAACCCTCGCCGGCGCATACATCGAGGCGGTCGCCGCCGCTGCGACAGCCAACCCCCGGGTCTCGGTCACCCCGTTGGACGATGCGAGGTTTCTCGTGCAGGCGCCTGACCATCGGGAGCTCTGTGATGTGTTGGCCGGGACGCCGCGCCCGGCTGGACGTGGACTGCGCGTCGAGGTCGACCCGACGACCCTCTGAGCAGTCGTCCTCAGATGGGGCGCAAACCTCGCGTACCGCTGCCCGGGACCAAAGGAGCCGCCGGTAGGATGACGATGTGTCCGAGCTCACCATCCGTCAGTACGGCGACCCCGTGCTCAAAGAGCGCACCCGCGAAGTCGAGGACATCGACGGCGCCGTGGCGAGTCTGGTCGACTCGATGATCGAGACGATGTACGCCGCGCCGGGCAGCGGCCTTGCGGCCAACCAGGTCGGCGTGCAGCGGCGGATCTTCGTCTACGACGCCGGCGAAGGCGCTCGGACCGTCATCAACCCGCGCATCCTCGAAAGCGACGGGGAGTGGGTCTACGACGAGGGCTGCCTGTCGATCCCAGGACTCAGCTGGGAGATCGTGCGCCCGAACGCAGTGCACCTTGTCGGACTGGACCTCGACGGCAACGAGATCTCCATCGAGGCCACAGAACTCGAGGGACGCGTGTTCCAACACGAGCTCGATCACCTCGACGGCATCCTCCTGATCGAGCGGCTCAACGACGATCAGCGCAAAGAGGCCATGAAGGTCCTTCGCAGCCGCACTCTCGATTTGGCCTCGTCGGATCCCGACGGCCTCTCGAGCCTCTTTTCGCAGTAACGCTCTCGATTCGCCCCTCTCATCGCGTCGCGGTCGCGCCGGCGCCTGTCCTACGGTGATCGGGTGGCCCGGCTCGCATACATCGGCACCCCGCAGATGGCGGTGCCGCCGTTGCACGCGCTTGTCGAGGCCGGCCACGAAATCGTCCTGTGCGTCACCCGACCGGATCGCCGACGCGGACGCGGCGCAACGAAGACGCCGAACCCCGTCAAGGAGGCGGCGCTCCAGCTCGGCATCCCGGTCAGCCAGGACATGAATGATCTGGTCGAAGTCGACGCTGAGCTCGCGGTCGTCGTGGCGTTCGGGCGCATCATTCCGGACTCGGTCCTGAATCAGCTCCCCATGGTGAACGTCCATTTCTCGCTTCTACCTCGGTGGCGCGGTGCGGCTCCGGTGGAGCGGGCGATCCTCGCAGGCGACTCGGAGACGGGGGTGTGCCTCATGAAGGTGGCGGAGGGGCTTGACACCGGCGACGTCTATGCCGTGCGCTCGGTGCCCATGGACGACGAGATCACGCTCTCGGAACTGCGGGCGCGTCTTGTCGACACGGCGTGCGATCTCCTCGTCGACACCGTGAAGAACGGCCCGACGGGTTTGCCCGAAGCCGCGCCACAGAATGGCGAGGTGACAGTGGCAGAGAAGATCACGAAGGAAGACCTGCATTTGGACTGGGCCCAGCCGGCGCAGCAGTTGCACCGTGTCGTCCGTCTCGAGCACGCCTGGACGACGTTCCGCGGCAAGCGCCTCGGAGTGCTCGAAGCGCCGATTGCCCCGACCCAGACCGATCACAGCAACGCAGCGCCGGGCACGCTCGTTGGCTCCACGGTGGTGACCGGCGCGGGCATTCTCGAGTTGCGACGCGTGCAACCCGAGAGCCGTTCCCCCATGTCAGCCGACGAGTGGCTCCGCGGCGTGCGGCCAGCGAAAAATGAGCGTCTCGGAACGGACTAAGAATGAGAGCGGTGACAGTCACGCCGATCGACGGATGGAGCCCCGAACAGTACGAGCGGTTCCGCTCGGAGCGCCAACAGCCTTTCGACGATCTCCTGATGCTCTGTCACCCGGTGCCGGGCGGGCGCGTCGTGGACCTCGGATGCGGGACGGGGGACCTCACCAAGACTCTGCACCAGGAGATGGAGGCGAAGGAGACCATCGGCATCGACTCCTCCCCGGCCATGTTGGCGCGCGCGCAAGCGTCGCACGGGGACGTGCCCGGCCTGTCGTTCGCGTCTGGTGACATCGCGACCTGGCTCGACGAGGGATTCGACCTGGTGTTCGCCAACGCGTCGCTGCATTGGATCGACGATCACCTGAACCTCCTGGCCAGAATGCGGACCGCTCTCACGCCGGACGGGCAGCTCGCGTTCCAGGTGCCCGCGAACTTCCGTCACCCCTCGCACGTGCTCGCGCACGCACTCGCCAATGAGGCACCGTTCATCGACGCTCTCGACGAGGACATGCCCGAAGACCGCGGTCGTTTCGTGCTCTCACCCGAGCTCTACGCGGATCTTCTCTACGAGCTCGGGGCAAAGGACCAGGTCGTGCGAATGGAGGTCTACGGCCACGAGCTCGAGTCGACTGGTGAGGTGGTCGAGTGGGTGATGGGCACCCTGCTGACGCCCTACCGCAAGCAGCTCAGCCCCGAGCTCTTCGAGGAGTTCGTCGAAAGGTACCGGGAGCGGTTGATCGATGAGCTCGGGGAGCGGGAGCCGTACTTCTACGGGTTCAAGCGCATTCTCTGCTGGGCGCGCTTCAGCTGAGCGGCGGCAGCTGATCCGTGACGGGAGGTCCGCCCATCGCCGATCGCGACGCGGGGCAACCCGGTGCGGTGCGCCTTGCGCCGTCGGTGTTGTCGGCGGACTTCGGGATGCTGGCCGAACAAGTCGGCGAAGTAGCTCCCGCCGCGGATTGGCTGCACGTCGACGTCATGGACGGCCACTTCGTCCCCAACGTCACGATCGGACCTCCGGTCGTCGCCTCGCTCCGTCGCCACTCGTCGTTGTTCTTCGACTGCCACTTGATGATGACGGATCCCGGGCGCTACCTCGACGATTTTGCGCGGGCGGGGGCGGACGGCTGCACCGTCCACGTCGAGGTGGGCGACACCGATGAGCTCGTGGCACAGATGCGGGGCCTCGGCTTGCGCGCGGGACTTGCGCTGAACCCCGACACGCCGTTCGGGGCTGTCGAGCCGTATCTGGACCAGGTCGATCTCGTGTTGTGCATGACCGTGTTCCCGGGTTTCGGGGGCCAGAGCTTCATCGCCGAAGTGATGCCCAAGGTGAGCCAGGTGCGCGCGGCAATCGAGGCCGACGGCCTGACCTTGGACATCGAGGTGGACGGTGGCATCGACCCCGAGACCGCCCCCGTCGCGGCCCGGGCCGGTGCGAACGTCTTCGTCGCTGGCAGCGCAGTCTTCGGACACCCTCGGCCCTGGGAGGCGGCGGAGGCCATCAGGACGGCGATCGGGCGGACCGCACCGACCCGGACGTGACGCACACGACACCGAAGGCGATCGTGGTCGGTGCCGGCATCATCGGGACGTGGCACGCGTTCGACTTGCTCGAGGCGGGGTTTGCCGTCGACCACCTCGACGCCGACCGGGCACCCGTTGGCGCGTCAGTGCGCAACTTCGGGCTGGTGTGGATCAGCGGGCGGCGAAGCGGACATGAGCTCGACGTGGCGCAGCGTGCCCGCGCCCGATGGGAAGAGATCGGCAGGCGGGTGCCCGAGATCGGATTCCGCCCAACCGGCTCGCTGACCGTGGCGGCGACGCCGGTGGAGCGTTTCGTCATGCAGGTCTTCTCGCGCAGCCCCGACGCAAAGGAGCGTTCGATCGTCTTTCTCGAGCCGGACGAGGTTAGCAACCGCAACCCCGCCGTCTGCGGCGACACAGCCGGTGCGCTGTTCTGTGAGCTCGACGCCGTGGTCGAGCCCCGCCTGGCTCTGCAAGCGCTCCGCGACCATCTCGCGGCACAGGCACCACAGCGCTACAGGTTCCATCCGGGCCGACACGTCACGGACACCGCGCCTGGTGCGGTGCTCGACGCCTCGGGTAGACGCTGGGAGGGCGATGTCGTGATCGTGGCGACCGGCGCCGCCTATGACCACCTTCCGGCCGCCCTCCCACTGGCATCCCGGCTGCGGCGCGTCCGGCTCCAGATGTTCGAGACGGGCCCATATCCGCGCCGACTTACGACCTCCCTCGCCGACGCGGACTCGCTGCGGTACTACCCGGCCTACGAGCACGCGCCTCGACACGAGCTCGGCGGGCAGAACGAGATCGCAGCGCAACACCGTCTGCAGTTGCTCTTGGTCCAACGGCCAGACGGTGGGCTCACGATCGGCGACACCCACGCCTACGACGAGCCATTCGACTTTGCGCTCTCCGAGCCGCCGAACGAAGAACTCCTCTCCCGGGCCCGGCACATCCTCGGCGGCGAGCTGCCACCGGTCCGGCGGCGGTGGGAGGGCGTGTACGCGGAGTGCCGCGACGGCGCCGTCTGTCTGCGCGAGCAGATCGACGACCGGGTGTGGCTCGTGACAGGCCCGGGTGGGCGGGGCATGACCTGCTCGCCGGCGATCGCGCGCGACACCCTCGAAGCGGCGGGCGTAGCAACGTGATCGGTCCCTACGCTCTCGCCTGCCTGGACATGGCCGGCACCACGGTGCGCGACGACGGCGCCGTGGAGGCCGCTTTCGACGAAGCATTGGCCGCCGTCGGCGTCACAAAGGGCACGCCGCGGTACGACGAGGCGCACTCGTTCGTCCGGGAGACGATGGGTTGGTCGAAGGCGGAGGTGTTCGCCAAGCTCCTCGACAACCACAAGGCCGAACGCGCCACGGTGCAGTTCGCATCGGCGTACGAGGCCATCGTCGCCGCCGGCGACGTCGAACCCATTCAGGGCGCACCCGACGTGCTGGTCGACCTCAGAGCCCGCGGCGTCCGCATCTGCCTCACGACTGGCTTCGCCCCATCAACCCGAGACGCGCTCGTCGACGCGCTTGAATGGCGGGCCCTCATCGACCTCGCCCTCTCGCCGTCGGACGTGGGACGAGGCCGCCCCGCGCCCGACCTCATCCTCGGCGCCATGGCCCGGCTCGGGGTCGAGGATCCGCGCGCCGTCGCCGTCGTGGGGGACACCGTCAGCGACCTCGAGGCCGGCGCAGCCGCCCGCGCCGGAGCCGTGGTCGGCGTCCTGACCGGCGCGCACGACGAGGCCGCTCTCACGGCGGCGCCCCACAGCGCGATCCTCCCCGACATCACCGACCTGATCGGGCTTCTGGAGCGCGCATGAGCCCCACCTGGGGATGTCGACAGAAACTAGAACATGTTCTATAATTGCCTCCACCGACAGGTCGGAGCTCCGGCCCACCAGAGGACGTGACCATGGACGATGTGCAGCACATGCGCCAGGCGATGGCGCTCGCGGCCACGGTCCGGGGGAGCACCGCACCCAACCCCTGGGTTGGCTCTGTACCTGTTCCCGCCCGCTCACGCCAGTGACGTCGCGACCTTCTTCGAGGGCGCCACGGCGCCCCCCGGCGGCCCGCACGCCGAGGTGACGGCCCTGGCGCACGCAGGGGAGGCGGCCCGCGGCGCCACCCTCTACGTGACCCTCGAACCCTGCGCCCATCACGGAAGGACGCCGCCCTGCACCGACGCCATCATCGGGGCGGGTGTGGGGCGGGTTGTCATCGGCATCCAGGACCCTGACAGCCGCGTCTCGGGCCGCGGCATTGCCGCGCTGCGTGACGCCGGGATCGATGTCACCGAAGGCGTCGCCGCCGACGAGGTCGCAGAGCAGCTGGCGCCGTACATCAAGCACCGTCGCACGGGCCACCCCTGGGTCGTCCTCAAGATGGCGGCGAGCCTCGACGGCCGCACGGCCGCGCCCGACGGCTCCAGTCGCTGGATCACGGGTGAGGCCGCCCGCCGCGACGTCCACCGCCTCAGGGAGAGCTCCGACGCCGTTCTCGTCGGCGCCGGCACCGTGCGGGCCGACGACCCGGAACTGACGGTCCGCCTCGATGGCGAGACCGCCGGCGACGACGAACAGCCGCTCCGAGTGGTGCTCGGCTCGGCGCCCGAAGGCGCCAAGGTCCAGCCGGCTCTCGAGCTCGAGGGTGATTTGGATGGCGTCCTCGGCGAGCTCGGCAAGCGTGGCGTCCTCCAACTGCTCGTCGAAGGCGGGGCCACTGTGGCCCACGATTTCCACGCCGCCGGGCTCGTGGACCGCTACGTCATGTATCTGGCGCCGGCCCTCTTCGGCGGCGACGACGGGCGTCCGATTTTTGCGGGACCAGGGGCTGGCACAATTGCAGACGTGTGGAGAGGCAGATTGGTCTCGGTCGAGCAACTCGGAGATGATCTGCGCGTGGAGGTTGCGGCCTGATGGGATTCTCGACCGTCGAAGAAGCCATCGAGGCCATCGGCAAGCTCGGCATGGTCGTCGTGGTCGACGACCAGGACCGGGAGAACGAAGGCGACCTGGTGATGGCCGCCGAAGCGGCCACGCCGGAGAAGATTGCGTTCTTCTTGGCCCACACGTCCGGCGTGATCTGTGCACCCCTGCTGCCCGAGAGGGCGGACCTGCTCGATCTGCCCCTGATGGTCTCGGCCAACACCGAGGCGCAGCGCACTGCGTTCACCGTGAGCGTCGACTCCCGTCACGGCACCACGACAGGCATCTCTGCGGCGGATCGCGCCGCCACCATCGCCGCGCTCACCGATCCCAACACCCGTCCGAACGACCTGAACCGGCCGGGCCACATCTTCCCTTTGCGCTACCGCCCGGGCGGGGTGCTCAAGCGGGCTGGTCACACCGAGGCCACCGTCGACCTGAGTCGTGCGGCCGGTCTCGCTCCGGCCGGGGTGCTCTGCGAGATCGTCAGCGAGGACAAGTCGGAGATGGCCCGGCTGCCCGACCTCGAGCGTTTCGCAAAGAAGTACGACCTTCCACTGATCTCCATCGCGGACCTGATCCGGTACCGCCGCCAGAACGAGAAGCTGGTGCGCCTGGTGTCCGAGGCTCGCATCCCGGCCAAGGGTCGCGAGTTCCGGGCACTCGTCTACGAGTCGGTGCTCGACAACGAGCAGCACCTTGCCCTCGTGATGGGCGACGTTGCCGGCACCGAGGACGTGCTCGTCCGTGTCCACTCCGAGTGCCTGACCGGCGACGTGTTCGGCTCGTTGCGCTGTGATTGTGGGCCGCAACTGCACGCCGCCATGGACATGATCGAGCAAGAGGGCCGGGGCGTTCTCATCTATCTGCGCGGCCACGAGGGCCGCGGCATCGGCCTCGGCCACAAGATCCGGGCCTACCAACTTCAGGAGGAGGGGCACGACACGGTCGACGCCAACCTGCAACAGGGCCTGCCCGTCGACAGCCGCGAGTACGGTATCGGTGCGCAGATGCTGGTCGACCTCGGAGTGACCACCATGCGACTCATGACCAACAACCCGGTCAAGTACGGCGGGCTCGAGGGCTTCGGCCTCGACATCACCGAGCGCGTCCCGCTGCAGACGTCCGCCAACCCGGAGAACATCGCCTATCTGCGCACGAAGCGCGAGCGCATGGGCCACCTGCTGCACGGTCTCGACGACGTCCTGTGACACAGTGAGGGCGTGACCCTCATGCTGCGCCAGCCCGCAACACGCCGGACGACCACTCAGAGCGACTGATGGCGGAATCCGATCTCATAGGTGTGCCCGAAGGGGCCTTCGACGACGTGGCAGCCCGCGTCGGTGCGTCGCTCAGAGGTGAACACAACGGCACGGGTCTTCGGATTGGAGTGGCCGGCGCGCTTTTCAACGGTGGCATCACCCTGCGCCTCCTCAACGGCGCACTCGACGCACTCGCCGAAGCCGGCGCGGATCGGCGCGACATCACGGTGGCATGGGCACCCGGAGCGTTCGAGCTCCCGCTTGTGGCCCGCGGCTTCGCCAACGCCGGCAAGGTGGACGCCGTGCTGTGCTTCGGCGCGGTCATCCGGGGCGACACTGGCCACTACGACTTCGTCGCGGGGGAGTGCGCTTCAGGTATCCAGCGTGTCCAGCTCGACACCGGCGTCCCGGTCGTCTTCGGTGTCCTGACCACTGACACACTCGACCAAGCCCTCGAACGGTCGAAGCCCGACGAGACCAACAAGGGACGCGAAGCCGCGCTCACCGGCGTCGAGATGGTGCGGCTGTTGCGCAGCGGTCCTCTTTCGTAGGCACAGCTCGTCAAAAGACCTGCGTCTCTCGTCGGCCCACTCCAACGGTGGCCAACGACCTACAGCCCGCGGACCCTCGGGAATCAAACTCCATGCGCCTGGGTGGGACGTGCCGGGATGGACTCCGTCACCATTCTGAGCAGCCACAACGCGACGCCAACGATCTGGCGGGACAGGCTCAATCCGATTCCTAAACCGTGTGCGATGGACGAGTCCTTCCGGGCGCCAGAGAAAGGCCAGATCAGAAGCTAGATCTGAGTCCCTACATCTGCAGCGAAGAATCACGTGGGTAGCCAACCCCGGTGGAAACCATTCTCGATTTCCGTTGTCGAATTGCGATTTATTGTCGAATTCCAATCGGTCCGTTCGTCGTCATTGCATGGCTGAGGGTGACGGACGAGATCAAGACATCGCCGACATGGCGCCAGGTCGGAAGTTCATCCTGGTGTCACAGGGTGAACCTACACTCGCCGACCGAGCTCGCCCCAACCTGCTTGAAAAGCAGTGGGCATCCGTAGCATTTCCCCTGGGAGAACTGACCAGGCGAGCGACCGAGACCGCTGACGCAGAAACCGATCACTCAAAAACTGGAGGAACGATGACAACTGACACGCGCAAATGGTTCGCCTTAGCGGTTATATGCGTCGCCCAGTTCATGGTCATTCTCGATGTGTCCATCGTGAATGTGGCGCTGCCCTCGATCCAGCGTGGACTGCACTTCTCGGAGCAGGACCTGTTATGGGTCTTGAATGCCTATGCTCTGATGTTCGGCGGATTCCTCATGCTCGGCGGTCGCGTGGCGGACAAGCTGGGTCGGCGCCGGGTGTTCATCACAGGCGTGGTCGTCTTCACCACGGCCTCTCTGTTCTGTGGGTTGGCGACGTCGAGCGGCTGGTTGGTTGCAGCGCGAGCCGTGCAGGGCCTGGGGGCCGCGATCCTGTCTCCGGCCGCCCTTTCCATTCTCACCGTCACCTTTGACGAAGGTCGAGAGCGGAACACCGCACTGAGCATCTGGGGGGCCATCGCCGGCGCGGGCGGCGCGTTCGGGGTCCTCCTTGGGGGGATCCTCACGCAGGAGTTCGGCTGGCAATGGATCTTCTACGTCAATGTGCCGATCGGCACGCTGGTCGTGTTGGCGAGCTTCTTCATCCTCACGCCGTCCCTGGCGGAAGACGAGGATCGGGGATTCGATATTCCCGGGGCCGTCACTCTGACCGCTGGTCTGGTGTTGATGGTCTTCGCGCTGGTCAAGAGCACGAGTTGGGGTTGGGCCTCGGCCAAGACGCTGGGGACTCTCGCGGCTGCCGCCGTCCTCATTGCGGTGTTCCTGGTCATCGAGCGTCGAACAAAATCAGCCCTTGTTCCACTGTCGATCTTTCGTAACCGCAGCCTCAGCGTGTCCAACATGGTCTCGCTCGCTTTGGGGGCGTCCATCTTTTCCATGTTCTATTTCCTGTCGCTCTACATGCAACAGGTCCTGGGGTATTCAGCCCTCAAGACCGGAGTCGGGTATCTGGCGATCGCGGGCTCGATCATCGTCGCGGCCGGAGCGGCTCAATCGCTCGTGGCCAAGTTCGGCGTCCGACTCGTGATGACCGCGGGCATGGCCTTGGCGGCCGGCGGGCTCATCTACTTCGCCCAGATCTCGCCTCATGGCACCTACGTGGGCACGTTGCTGCCGGGATTCCTCTTGGCTGGCGTCGGCCTCGGCCTCTCATTCGTGCCGGTGACCATCGGCGCAATGAGCGGCGTCGTCGCGAATGAGGCAGGCGTTGCATCGGGCCTGATCACGACGACGCAACAAATTGGCGGGGCACTCGGGGTCGCTGTCCTCTCAACGATCGCAGTTTCAGCCACGACGAGATTCATCGGCGCACACGGTCACGCGGCGAACGTAGCGACGAACGCACTGAATCACGGCTTCTCCGTCGCCTTCTGGTTTGGCGCGGTCTTTGCGGGGATCGGCTGCCTCATTGCCTTCTTCGGCATGGACCGCAATCGTCTCACCGAGACGGTGGCATCGGAGCCGGCGATCGAAGAGCGGTCGACTGCGTTCGAGCCCAGTATCTTCGTGAGGAGCGACGTGCAAGGCTGACGAGGCGAGCCGACGCACTCGTGTGAACCAATGCGCGTTCCGTACGCGCGCGATCCCGTCGCGGATCTCGTCGACGAAGGCGTCTCTAGTACAGGATCAGCTGCGTACAGCGATACGAAGCCATCAACCGCTCCGAGGTCTCGTTGGTCACCTTGGCGTCCCACACCTGCGTCGTGCGTCCCGTGTGTAGGGGCGACGCGGTCGCCACGACGAGGTCGCCCTCGCACGCGCTCGAAATGAAATTCGTCGAGCAGTCCACGGTCGTGAACGACTTGGCCCCTTCCGGCCAGTGGTGATTGACCCCGAAGGCACACAGGGCGTCGGCCAAGGTGATGACGACCGGCGCCCACAGGAAGCCGGTGCCCGCGATGAGGTTGTGGGTAACGGTCAACCGGGCGATGGGGTAGTGGTCCTCGTCGGGCGGAGAGAGCTCGATACCGAGCAAATTCAAGAAGTTGAACACGTCGTACGGAGGCGGCACGGCCCCAGCTTGCCCCAGCCACGTGCGCCGGTCTGCGAAGATTGACCCCCATGCTCCGCCTGGTCCTGCCCAAGGGCTCCCTCGAACGCGCCACCATGCAGCTGTTCGAGGACGCAGACCTGGCCGTGAACCGCACCTCCGACGTGGCCTATCGAGCCAGCATTGACGACCCGCGCATCGATGAGGTGCGGATCCTCCGTCCCCAGGAGATCCCGGTCTATGTAGCCGATGGCCTCTTCGACCTCGGCATCACAGGGCGCGATTGCATCGAGGAGCGGGGGAGTGAGGTGGTCTCGCTCGGGGAGCTCGCCTACTCCAAGGCGACCTCCAATCCGGCCCGCATCGTGCTCGCCGTCGGCTCCGACTCGCCCGCCACGGATCTCGCCGACCTCGCGAAGTCCGTAGCTGATCGCCCGGACCGCCTCCGCGTGAGCACGGAGTATCCCGAGCTCACCCGTCGCGCGCTCGAGGCCCACGGCATCGATGCGGAGATTGCGCTCTCCTACGGTGCCACGGAGGCGAAGGTGCCCGACATCGCCGACGCCGTCGTCGACATGACCGAGACGGGCAGCGCGCTGCGTGCCGCAGGCCTCAAGGTGATCGAGACGCTGCTCGTGTCGCACACCGAGCTCATCGCCAACCCCAAGGCGGCCGATGACCGGGACAAGCGCCACGCCATGGAGCAGATCTTCACGCTGCTCCAGGGCACACTCGAGGCCCGGGGCAAAGTGCTGGTGAAACTCAACGTCTCGGCCGAGAATCTCGATGCGGTCCTCGCCGTGCTCCCGTCCATGCGCGCCCCGACCGTCTCGGAGCTGTCGGGTGGCGGCGCCTTCGCCCTCGAGACCGTGGTGCCGAAGGCCGATATCAACGTGCTGATCCCCGCGCTGCGCGATCAGGGCGCGACGGACATCCTCGAGCTCCCGCTCTCCAAGATCGTCCACTGACGTGGCCGCCCCGGTCCCTGCCACCGGACCGCATCTCGGGCGCGTCGCCTCGTTCGACCGCACCCGTGGACTCGGCACCGTCACCGACGACGCCGGCGCCGTCTACGCGTTTCACGCTACGGCGATCGGGGACGGTTCCCGACGCATCGATGTCGGCACCCGCGTGAGCTACTCGCTCGCGCCGGGTCACGGCGGACGACACGAAGCGCGCGTCCTCGTCGGATGCATCGACACATCGGACCACGCAACGTGTTAGCTGACGTCCGCCGATCCTCGGCGGCCGACGGCGGGGGCGTTCGTACCGAGCGGCTGGTCGAGCGCCGCCCGGGCCGGGCCTTCGCATGAGTCTTGGAGGCAGGCCTCGCACTGTGGGACTACAAGGCCGTCGTCACCCTCGCGCCGAACGCCGACGGCGGCACGACGATCAACTGGCGCTCAACGTTCACGGCCGTCCCGGGCACAGGCGGGCTCTACCGGCGCCAGCTCGGGCGTACATCGGCGTGCGGGCAGGGTCTGGCGGTGGCCCCGCCGGCGAGCAGGCCCGGGCGGCCTGAGGGAGCTATGCCGGCCCGCCGTCGCTGAGGTTCGCCGAGCTCTCCGCGTCGCTCTGTTCGGCACCCTCGAGGCCCACGTAGACCAGGCGCAACTGGGACAGGGACTCGAGCAGCGCGGGTTCGGCCTCACCCAGGCGCCCCTTGAGCCCTTCGAGGAGGTAGCCGAGCCCGTCGATGGCAAGTCGTGCCTGGAACAGCATCGGAGGGGACTGCGATAGGTAGATCGCGGCCAGTTCGAAGAGCCCGTAGCAGTGGTTGGCGATCACCACCTCGGCCGGGGTGCTCGCCAGTTGGGCCCGCATGGCGTCGACGGCCGCTTGTGCCTCCTCCGGTGACGGTTCTGTGACGTCGGTGTCGCCGGGCCGAGAAGCTGGCCGTTCCGCGGCCGCTGCCTCGTCTTTCTTGGGGAAATGTTCGCCGGACGGTGTCCAGAGGCTGCTCATGCTGGTACTGTATGTGGCCTTGACTACATGGAAGCGGGGCCTCCATCTGAGAGGCCTCCACCTGGCCACCACCTCGCCCTCTTGGTGAGCACCCGTGCGCCAGGTCGAACGTCTCCGACACGGGCAATGCCCGTCGTGCGGCTCCGCTCCACCAATTGGCCCGCGGAAGGACCGCGTGCCCGAGTGAGAGGCGCGATGCCGCATAGTCGCTGAAACCACAACTGAGCACCGGATCAACGACCGAATCCGTGCCCGTGAAGTCCGGCTGGTGGACCCCGACGGCGTGCAACTCGGCATCAAGCCGCTACCCGAGGCCCTGCAGATAGCGAGGGACCTCGACCTCGATCTCGTCGAGGTGGCCCCCATGGCCAACCCGCCCGTCTGCCGGATCATGGACTTCGGCAAGTTCAAGTTCGACGAGGCCCAGAGGGCCAAGGAGAGCAGGCGCAAGGCCGTCCACGTAGGGATCAAGGAGATGAAGTACCGGCCGAAGATCGGCCCGGGTGACTTCGACACCAAGACCCGCCAAGTCGGCAAGTTCCTCGCCGAGGGGTACAAGGTCAAGATCACGATCATGTTCCGGGGCCGCGAGGTGTACCACCCCGAGCACGGCAAGCGGATCTTGGACCGCATCGCCGAGCAGATGGAGGGCATCGCCAAGGTCGAAGCCGAGCCCAAGCTCGACAACCGCAACATGATCATGGTGCTCGCCCCCGACAAGCGGGCCCGCCAGGCCGCGCAGTCGAGGGCCTCGAACCAGCAGCGAGCCGAGAAGGCCGCCACGTCGGCAGGGGAGAGCCCCGCCGCTGCGGATGCCAACGGCAACGCGCCGGACGGGGATGCGGGTGCAGTCAGCGACGCCGCGGCGCCGGCCGAAGAGGGATGACGTAATGCCGAAGATGAAGACGGACCGCGGTGCGGCCAAGCGGATCAAGGTGACGGGCACCGGCCGGTTGCGTCGCCGCAAGGCCTTCCGCTCGCACCTCCTGGAGAACAAGTCGAGCGTGCGCACGCGCCGCCTCGGCCGCGAGACTGAGATCGCCAAGGCGGACGAGAAGGCGACGCGCCGGATGCTCGGCATCTGATCTGGCGCCACCACTCCGCTACCCGACCAACCCGACCGACGACCACGATCCGCTGCGGTCCCGAGCACGGCCGCCGATCCGAACCCCACGAAGAGACTTCGAAGAGAGGAGCACCCCCATGGCGAGAGTGAAGCGTGCCGTCCATGGCCGCAAGCACCACCGCGCCGTCCTCGAACAGGCGAAGGGCTACTACGGCAACAAGAGCCGCTCCTTCCGGGCCGCCAATGAGCAGCTCATGCACTCGATGCAGTACGCGTACCGTGACCGGCGGGCGCGCAAGGGTGACTTCCGCAAGCTGTGGATTCAACGCATCAACGCCGGCGCCCGCCAGAACGGCATCAGCTACAGCCGCCTCATCAACGGCCTCCATGTGGCCGGTGTCGAGGTCGACCGCAAGGTGTTGGCCGATCTCGCAGTGAGCGAGCCGGACGCTTTCGCCGCGCTCGTCAAGACCGCACAAGATGCGCTGGCGAACGCGCCCGTGGCCGAGGTCGCTTCCTGAACCAACGGCTGGCCTTCACGCACCGGCGGGTCCGCCGGCTGCGCGGGCTGCTGCAGAAGCGTTCGGCACGGTGGAGCGAGCGCGCCTTCGTAGCCGAGGGCGCCGAGCTGATTCGCACCGCCCTCGACGTCGGCGTCCCGGTCGAATCGGTCTACGTGTCGCCGGACGGCGGTGACGACCCCGCCACCGTGGAGGTCTGCCGGAGGGCGACCGTAGCCGGCGCGCGCATGTTCCCCCTGGCGCCCGGCGTGCTCGAGAGAGTCGCTGACACCGTGACGCCCCAGCCCGTGATCGCGGTGCTGCCGATGCTCGCCGAAGCCGACAACGAAGACAGCCCCGCGCCGTGGTCGCCCGATCCCGGCGCGCTGGTGGTGGTGCTTGTCGACGTGCGCGATCCCGGGAACGCCGGCACGGTCCTGCGGGCCGCCGACGCCGCAGGCGCCACCGCGGTCGTCTTCGCCGCCGAGTCGGTCGACCCCTACAACCCCAAGACCGTGCGGGCGTCCGCCGGCTCGATCTTCCATGTGCCCTTTACGGTGCGCCCGGACCCGGCCGCCCTCGCCGCCGGGTTCACCACCGCCGGCTTCCGCACGCTGGCGACCGTCGTCCGAGACGGCGCGGACTACGCCGGACTCGATTGGTCGGTTCCGTCGGCCGTGTTCTTCGGCAACGAGTCCTCGGGGCTCGACCCCGCCTTGAGCGCCCGGCTCGATGGTGCCGTCGCCATTCCGATGTCCGGCCGGGCCGAGTCGCTCAACGTGGGCGTTTCCAGCGCCGTGGTCGCCTTCGAGGCGTTCCGGCAACGCCGGGGCGGAGGTCCCGGGGCGCCTAGCATTTCGGGGACCGCGGAAGAAACGACATGGTGACCGACGACGTGGATCTCGACATCGAAGCCATCGCCACCGAGGGCGAACGCGCGATCGCGGCCGCTGCGTCGACAGAAGCCCTCGGCGAGGTGGAGACAGAATTGCTCGGCAAGCGGTCGACGCTGACCCGGGCCCACCGGACTCTCGGCTCACTGAGCCCCCAGGAGCGCAAGGAGGCCGGCCGTCGCATCAACGAGGTGCGGGAACGCCTCGTAGGCCAGGTCGCCGACCGCCGGGCCGAGCTCGCCGAGGCCGAGCGGGCCGAGGCGCTCCAGGCCGATCGGCTCGATCTCACCGAAGTCATTCCGACGACCGTCCTCGCGCCGCCCTCCCGCGGCCACCTGCACCTCGTCACCCAGGCGCGCGACGAGCTCGAGGACGTCTTCGTCGGCATGGGCTTCACGGTCGCCGAGGGACCGGAGGCGGAATCGGACTGGTACAACTTCGAAGCCCTGAACATCCCGCCGTCACACCCAGCGCGCGACATGTACGACACCATGTACCTCGAGGTGGGCGAGCCCGAGACGGTGCTGTTGCGCACACACACCTCCCCGGTGCAGATCCACCTCATGGTGGCGGCCGTGCGCGACGGGACGCTGCCGATCCACGCGGTGATGCCGGGCAAGTGCTTCCGCCTCGACACGCCCGACGCGACGCACCTCCCGGTTTTCAACCAGATCGAGGGCCTCGTCGTCGACCGCGACATCACCTTCGGCGACCTCGCCGGCACGATCCAGATCTTCACGGAGGCCTACTTCGGTCCGGGCATGCAGTCACGACTGCGGCCGGCCTACTTTCCCTTCACCGAGCCGTCCGCCGAGTTCGAGATCACCTGCACCATCTGCCTCGGTGAGGGCTGCCGCACCTGCTCGCACACGGGCTGGATCGAGCTCGGCGGCTGCGGCATGGTCGACCCGGCCGTGTTCATCGCCGTCGGGATCGACCCGGCCGAATGGTCGGGGTTCGCTTTCGGGTTCGGCATCGACCGGCTGGCGCAGATGCGCCACGAAGTGCCCGACATGCGCTCCTTCGTGGAGAACGACATCCGGTTCCTCTCGCAGTTCTGACCTGACCACACCGACGAACGGAAAGACACCACCCCACCACCGTGCGCGCCCCGCTCAGCTGGCTCCGTGATTTCGCCCCCTTCCCCGGCAACATCGGGACACTGCGCGCCGCGCTCGACGACTTGGGCCTCGTCGTCGAATCGATCGAGCACATCGGCGAGGGCCTGGGTGACGTCGTCATCGCAAAGGTCCTGAAGATCGACGAGATCAAGGGCGCGGACAAGATCCGTCTGATCACGGTCGACGCCGGCGCCGAGCCGCTCGAGGTCATCTGCGGTGCGTGGAACTTCGACGTCGGCGACCGCGTCCCCCTCGCGCCGGTGGGTGCCATCCTCCCGGGTGGCTTCGAGATCGAGCGACGCAAGATGCGCGGCGTCTGGTCCAACGGGATGCTCTGTTCGGGCAAGGAGCTCCGCCTCTCCGACGACAGTGCGGGCCTCCTCGTCCTCGGTGACGAAGTGCTCGGCGCGCCCGGAACGCCGCTGACTGAGGCTCTCGGTCTGGAGCCCGATGTGGTTTTCGACATCACGGTCGAGGGGAACCGTCCCGACGCGTGGTCGATGGCGGGCATCGCGCGCGACCTGGCCGCGCGCCTCGGCCTTCCCTTTGTCGAGTCCGAGCCGCCGGCGCCCCCCGCAAGCGGGCGCCCCGTCGAGTCGGTCGCCACCGCCGTCGTCGAGTCCCAGGATCTGTGTCCGCGGCTCACGGTCACAGTGCTCGAGAACGTGGAGGTCGGGCCGTCGCCCCAGTGGATCGCACGCCGCCTCCTCATGGCGGGCATGCGCCCGATCAACAATGTGGTCGACGCGTCGAACTACGTGATGCTCGAGCTCGGCCAGCCGACCCACCCCTACGACATCGCGCTGCTCCCGGGCCGCGGTCTCAGGGTCCGTCGCGCCGAGCCGGAGGAGACGCTCATGACCCTCGACGAGGTCGAGCGTACTGTCGGCGTGCCGGGGCGGAGCCTGGGTGACACGGGAGCGGACTGCCTCATCTGCGACGCCGAGGGCACTCCGGTCGGCCTCGGCGGCGTCATGGGCGGAGCGTCTTCCGAAATCTCGCACTCGACGACCGAGGTGCTGCTCGAGGCGGCCTACTTCACGCCGATGGCGATCGCGCGCACCTCCCGCCGGCTCGGCCTGCGCACTGAGGCCTCGGCGCGCTTCGAGCGCGGGTGCGACCCCTGGGGTATCGAGCCCTCGGTGGCGCGCTTCTGCCAGCTGCTATCGGAGAGCAGTCCAGGCCTCCAGGTCGCGGACGGCATGCTCGACGTGCGCGGTGACGTGCCCGAGCCCTTCGTCGTCTCCGTGCCGCTCGCTCGGGTGCATCGCCAGATCGGCGTCGAGCTGAGTGCGGAGCACGTCGCCCGCCTCATCGAGCCCATCGGGTTCAAAGTGATGGAGGAGGTGGGCGCTGGACTCGCCGGCGGCCCCGGCGCTTCCGGCTTCGGCTCGGAGAGCCTCGTCGTCGAGGTTCCCACCGACCGGCCTGACGTCCGTCCCGAGCCCTTCGGTGTGGACGACATCATCGAAGAGATCGCACGGACCTTCGGCTACTCGAACGTGCCGCGCCACATGCCGACCTGGCCGCAACCGGGCGGGCTGACCGCGCTCCAGCGCTCGCGCCGCCTGGCCAAGGACGTCCTGTGCGGCTTGGGTGCCTCCGAGGGTTGGACCGACAGCTTCGTGTCGGCCGCTGCACACAGTGACGTCGGTCTCACCGGCCCGGCCGTACGCGTCGCCAACCCCCTCGATACGGAGAAGCCGTACCTCCGCCGTAGCCTCATGCCCGGCTTGCTGGGTGCACTCGCCTACAATACGGACCGTCGCCAGCCTGACGTTCGTCTCTACGAGGTCGGCGTCGTGTTCTCGCATCCCGACGAGGGAGCACCGCGGGTGGTCGAGCGCGCCGGTGCGGGCGGACGCGAAACCGCTGAGCTGCCCGGAGAGCGCGAATTGCTCTGCGCCGTCTTCGCCCAAGAAGAGGACGACGCCCGCCTCGCCGTCGTCTCCTGGCAGGTGCTGGCCGACGCCTTCCGTATCGACCGGGTCCGCCTGATTCCTGCGGGCAACGGGCTGCCGCCATTGCCGGGTCTGCACCCGACCCGTTCGGCGCACCTCGTGGTCCCGTCGAGCAACAGCGCCGGCGACGGCAATGACGGCAACGTGGTCATCGGCTCGGTCGGCGAGATCGACCCCGACGTCGCGACGACCTTCGGACTCACCCAAACGTCGGGCAACACGACCGGGGCCCGGCGCATCGGGTGGCTCGAAGTCGATCTCGGCCTCCTCTTCGACGAGGTCCGCGTGCCGCGCCGCCACGTGGTCGCGAGCGCCGTGAGCCGGTTCCCATCGTCGGACATCGATCTCGCCTTCGTGGTCGACGACCGCTACGCGACCGACGTCGTGGCCGAGACCCTGCGAACGTCAGCCGGTGACCTGCTCGAGTCGGTGCGGCTCTTCGACGTTTACCGGGGCACCGGGATCGCGGAGGGTGCGCGCAGCCTGGCCTACCGACTTCGGTTCTGTTCGCCGGTACGCACACTCACCGACGAAGAGGTCGGAGCGCTCCGCGCCCAGTGCATCGAAGCGGTCGAGCGCGAGTTCGGCGCCACCCTGCGCTGATCCCGCCGTCCGGCACCTGCCGCGCCGGAGCCTGCCGCCTGACACGGACGGCTGAGCCCGGCCGCATGACCGTCGCATGGCAAGGTGATCGGGTGGAGGTAAAGCTCATCGACCCGTACGACGAGGACGCGGTGGCCGAGTGCGCCGCGGTGCTCGAGGCTTCGGACAAGGAGATGTGGCCCGATCTGAACGGGTATTCGGCCGTTGACCTGCGCGCGTTCGTTCGCTTCGAGGGTACGAGTCGGCGTTGGGAACTTCTGGCGGCCGGCGGACCGGGCGGCCCGGTGGCCGGCGTCGCCCTGATGGAGTTCCCGAAGCTCGAGAACTCGCACGCCACCGAGATCATCCTTGCCGTCCACCCAGAACACCGGCGCCGTGGCGTCGGGACGGCCATCGTCGAGAAGATGGCCGAGCGTGCCATGGCTGACGGGCGCCGCACGCTGAACACGATCGTCGACGTGCCGCTCGCGCTCGCTGCCGAGCACGCGTCCGGCCCTTTCGCACGACGCACGGGATTCGAGCAGACGCTGACCGGCAACAAGCGCCTGCTCCGGCTGCCGTTCGATCCGGCCCGGCTGGGAGAGCTGCGCGCCGTCGTTGCCAATGCACCTGCTGCCTACGAGTACCGGATCTTCGCGTTCGTGGCTCCGTGGCCCGAGGAGTTCCTCGACGACCACTGTGCGCTGCTCCAAGTGATGTCCACCGACGAACCCGCCGGCGACGGCGAGCGCCAGGCTGAGCACTGGGATGCCCGGCGGCTACGCGAGAACGAGGATCTGGACGCCGCCCGCGAGGCGACGGTCCTGGCCGCCGCCGCCCAGCACGTGCCCACGGGGAAGCTTGTCGCGCTCACGGAGCTGTCCCTCTCGAAAGACACGCCCGGCGAGGCGTGGCAGCAGATCACGGTCGTCCATCCCGAGCACCGTGGACACCGGCTCGGCCTCGCCGTGAAGCTGGCGAACATGGATCTTCTGGCAGAGAGAGCGCCGGACGTGCGCATCATCCAGACGGGCAACGCCGCTGTCAACAAGCCGATGATCGCCGTGAACGAGATGATGGGCTTCGAGGTGTTCAGCGAAGGCGCCTTCTGGCAGAAGCACCTCACCGCCCCCGGCTCGTGATGGCCGAGCGCGTCGACATCGAGGTCGAGGCCATCGACCCCCACGACACGACCTCTTTCGATGCGTGGTACGCCGTCTGGCACACGATCGATATGGAGCAATACCCGAACGGGCCAGCGTGGCAATACGAGGAAGTTCTGGCCATGGCGCTCGACACCGAGGGCGCCTACCAGCGGTGCCCGCTCGTGGCGCGGCGTGCGGGCGTCGTCGCTGGTGTGACAGGCCTCGAACTGACCCGGCACGAGAACCATCACCTCGCCCGGGTCGACGTGCGGGTCCTCCCGCAGCATCGACGTCTCGGCGTCGGCACGGCGCTTGTCGAGACGGCCGAGCGGATCGCCGCCGCCGACGGTCGCACGGAACTGGCGGCGAAGGACGAGGTACCGGTGCGCCCTGACTACGTGGACGCTGCGGAGCCGTTCGCCCGGCACCTCGGCTTCACGGTGGCACAGCGCATGGTGCGCCGCCGCATCGACCTGCCGCTCGATGCCGAGCACGCCGAGGCGCTGCGTAACGACCCCAGGGCCATGCCCTCCGGGTACACACTGGTCACGTTCGCCAACCACTGGCCGGACGAGGATCTCGATGACCGCTGCGAGCTCGGCCGCCGCATGTCGACCGACATGCCCGCGGGGGAGCAGGTGCTAGAGGAAGAGGTCTGGGATACCGCCCGCGTGCGCGCGCTCGAGGCGTCGGTTGCCGCGCAGAACCGGGCCAAAGTGACGACGGCGGCGCGCCACGATGCCAGCGGCCGTCTCGTCGGCTTCACCGAGGTCGCGATCCCGCTCGGCGCGCCCGGGTCCGCCTGGCAGCACGACACCCTCGTCAGGCGCGAGCACCGGGGGCACGGGCTCGGCTTCGCCATGAAGCTGGCCAATTGCTTCGCCATTCACGAGCGGCACCCTGCGGTCCGCCGTGTCAACACCTGGAACGCCGAGGAGAACGGCCCGATGATCGCCGTCAACGAAGACCTCGGCTTCCGCGTCGAGGCCCACTCGACCGATTGGCACCGCCCTATCGCCTCTCGTCCCGTGTCGGCATGAATATGCACAGATGTGTATACTGATGCGATGAAGGTAGGCATCGCCGGGGCGTCCGGCTACACCGGCGCTGAGCTGTTGCGCCTGCTCAGCGACCATCCGCAATTCGAGGTGGGGGTGGTCACCGCCCATTCCCACGCCGGGCTGCCCGTCGGCGGGCACACGCCGTCCCTCCAGGCTGCCTATCCGGGCCTCACCTACGACGACACCGACCCCAGCGTTCTCGACGGGCTCGACCTCGTCTTCTGCGCCTTGCCGCACGGGGAGTCCCAGAGGTTCGTGCCCGAGCTGCGGTCGCGGGTCGGCTGCATCGTCGACCTGGCCGCCGACTTCCGACTCAAGGACCCGGCTCTCTACCCGCGGTGGTACGGCGAGGAGCACGCAGCGCCAGAGCTGTTGCCGGAGGCCGTGTTCGGCCTGCCCGAGCTCTTCCGTGACGACCTCAACGCCGCGACGCTGGTTGCCGTGGCCGGCTGCTACCCGACGTCGGCTGGGCTGGCGCTGGCGCCACTGGTGCGGACCGGCCTCGTCGAGCCGACGGGCGTCGTCGTGGACGCAGCGTCCGGCGTGTCCGGCGCGGGTCGCGGCGCCAGAGAAAACCTCCATTTCGGGACAGTCGACGAGGACTTCACCGCCTACGGCTTGCTGACCCATCGCCACACGCCGGAGATGGAGCAGATCCTCGGCGCGCAGGTCCTCTTCACCCCGCACCTGGCGCCGATGGTGCGCGGCATCCTGGCGACGTGTTACGCGCGTGCCAGCGCCGCGCTCACGACCGCCACCGTCATGCAGGCGCTGCACGACGCCTATGACGCCGAGCCGTTCGTGGTCGTGACGGACGACCCGCCGTCTACGAAGGCCACGTCCGGTTCGAACGTCGCTCACGTGACCGCCCGCGTCGACCCGCGCACGGGATGGGTCGTTGCGCTCTGCTCCCTCGACAACCTCGTCAAGGGCGCCTCGGGGCAGGCCATCCAGTGTGCGAACGCCGCACTCGGCCTGATCGAGACGAGCGGGCTACCCGTCGCTGGGCTCTATCCGTGAGCGTCACCGCACCCAAAGGCTTCGTCGCCGCTGGTGGATCGGCCGGCATCAAGGCGAACGATGCGCTCGATGTCGCCGTGGTCGCCACCGCCGACGGCCAGGCCGTCCCGTGCGCCGGCGTGTTCACCTCGAACCTCGCCGCGGCAGCCCCGGTCCAGGTCAGCCGCACCCACCTGGCTGCCACCAACGGCAGCGCCGCGGGCGTGGTGCTCACGTCGGGCAACGCGAACGCCGCGACAGGTGCTCCGGGCCGCGACGCCGCGGAGCGGGTGTGCGCCGCTGTCGCCGGCGGCATCGGCGCGTCGTCCGAGCAGATCCTCATCGGCCAGACCGGTCTGATTGGTATCCCGTTCCCGATCGACATCGTCGAGCCGAGCATCGCCGCCATCGTGCAGGCCCGCGTCGCCGGGCGGGAAGCCGGGGCGGCGGCGGCACGCGCCATCATGACCACCGACACCGTGCCGAAGGAAGTCGTCGTGGCCGGTCCGGGCTTCACGGTCGGCGCGATGGCCAAGGGCGCCGCCATGCTGGCGCCGAGCATGGCGACGATGCTCGCCCTCTGCACGACCGATGCCGCGGTCGACGCGCCCACCCTCCAGAAGGCGCTGCAGGAGGCGATCGCCGCCTCGTTCAACGCCATCACCGTGGACGGCAGCACGTCGACGAACGACACCGTGCTCATTCTGGCCAGCGGTCACGGCGAGGCCCCGAATCCCGACGCGCTGACCGAGGCGCTGACGGAGGCATGTACCGCACTTGCCGAGCAGATGGTGGCCGACGCCGAGGGTGCGACGAAGGTCGCGCACGTCGCGGTGCGCGGCGCGGCGAGCGACCGGGCAGCCCACGTGGCGGCGCGCAAGGTCGCGGACTCCATGCTCGTGCAGTGCTCGCTCTTCGGGGAGGACCCCTACTGGGGCCGCATCGTCTCCGAGCTCGGGTCCGCGGGCACCCCGTTCGACATCGACCGCGTCGCGGTCGCCTACGGAGGCACCGTGGTGTGCGCCGCCGGGATCGCCGTGCCGCATGACGAGGCGGTGGTTGCCGCCCACATGGCCGGGCGCCACGTCCAGATCGACTGCGACCTGGGGCTCGGAGCGGGACAGGCCGTCGTGCTCGGGACGGACCTCGGCTACGGGTACATCGACGAGAACAGGACCACGTCGTGAGCGCCGAAGCAGCCGAACCGGTCGGGCAGATCCCGCCCAAGGTGACTCGGGCGCAACGGGCGGCGGCGGCCAAGACGGCCTCGGTGTTGGTGGAGGCTCTGCCCTACATCCGCCGTTTTTGGGGCAAGATCGTCGTCGTCAAGTACGGCGGCAACGCGTTGCACGCGTCGGGCGACGGGACCGGCGACGCCGACGCATTGGCCTCCTTTGCCCAGGATGTCGTGCTCATGCGGGCGGTCGGTCTGCTGCCGGTGGTCGTGCACGGCGGAGGTCCCCAGATCGGCGAGCTCATGACGCGGCTCGGCAAGGAGACCGAGTTCCGTAACGGGCTTCGGGTCACCGACGCCGAGACACTCGACATCGCGCGGATGGTGCTCGTCGGCAAGGTGAACCGGGACATCGTCTCGGCCATAAACGTGCACGGGCCGCTGGCGGTCGGGATGTCGGGTGAGGACGCAAAGCTCATCACGGCGGCGCCGAGCGACGTGGACCTCGGCTTCGTCGGCAGCGTGTCGCTGGTCGATCCAACGATGCTCCAGCGCCTCGTCGCCCAGGGTCTCATCCCGGTCGTCGCCACGATCGGCGCCGACGCCTCGGGCCAGGCGTACAACATCAACGCCGACACGGTGGCCGGCGCATTGGCCGAGGCGCTGGAGGCTGAGAAGCTGATCTTCCTGACCGATATCGAAGGGCTGCGGGTCGTGGCCGACGACCCGACGACGGTCATCCACAAGGCGTCGCTCGAAGTGATCGACGAGATCATCCGTAGCGGCAACGCCGAGGGCGGCATGCGGCCGAAGGTCGAGGCGTGCGCCCGGGCCGTGCGTGCCGGGGTGAGCCGGGCCCACATCCTCGACGGGCGCGTGGCCCACGCGCTGCTGCTCGAGCTGTTCACCGACGCCGGCGTGGGGACGATGGTGCTGCCGTGAAGCCGGCGGGCTCATCGACGGGGCGCGAGGCCCTGATGCGCACGTACGCCGAGCCGCCCGCCACGTTCGTGCGCGGTGAGGGCACCGTGCTCTACGACGCGGACGGCAAGGCGTATCTCGACTTCATCACCGGCCTGGCGGTGGTGTCACTCGGCCACGCGCACCCGGCCGTCGCCGACGCGGTCGCGGACCAGGCGCGCACGCTCTCGCACGTGTCGAACCTGTACGGGAACACGCTGGCGCCCGACGTGGCCCGCACGATCGACCGGCTGATCAACGGCGGGACCGGGCAGGCGGGTGGCCAGGTCTTCTTTGCCAACTCGGGGGCCGAGGCGAACGAGTGCGCCCTGAAGCTGGCGCGGCGCTGGGCGGGGGGCGGCCGCCACGTCGTCATCAGCACCGACAATGCCTTCCATGGCCGCACGCTGGCGACGTTGACCGCGACGGGCCAGCCCGAGAAGCAGGCGCCGTTCCTGCCCTTGCCCGAGGGTTTCGTGCATGTGCCCTACGACGACGTCGCCGCGCTCGACGAGGCGCTCGACCCTGAGACGGTGGCCGGCGTCCTCCTGGAGCCGATCCAGGGCGAGGGCGGGGTCGTCGTGCCGAGCTCGGACTATCTCGGCGCTGTGCGCGCGCTGTGCAGCGAGCGCAACGCGCTCCTGATGCTCGACGAGATCCAGACCGGGCTCGGCCGGACGGGCCACTGGTTCGCGTTCCAGGCCCAGGGGCTCGAGCCCGACGTGGTGACGATGGCCAAGGCGCTCGGCAACGGCATGCCCGTCGGCGCGTGCTGGGCGCGGGCCGAGGTGGCCGCCGCGTTCGGGCCGGGCGACCACGGCTCGACCTTCGGGGGCCAGCCGCTGGCGCTCGCCGCGGCCAAGGCGACGCTCGCGGTGATGGAGGCCGAGGACGTCTGCGAGCGCGCCCGTCGGGCCGGGGCGCGGCTCGGCGAAGGCCTGGCCGGGCTGCCCGGCGTCGTGTCGGTGCGGGGTGCGGGGTTGCTTCTGGCGGCGCAGCTCGTCACGCCGGTCGCGAAGGCGGCGGCCGCCGAGGCACTGGAACGGGGTCTGCTCGTGAATGCGGTCCGGCCCGACGCCGTGCGTGTGGCGCCACCGCTGCTCGTGAGCGACGACGAGGTCGACGAGGTGCTGGCGATCCTCGGCGTCGTGCTCGGAGAACTCGTGGGCCGCATCGGCTCGGCCGGGGCGGGGGAGTAGACCGGTCGCGTGGTTGCGAACCTCCTCGACATCGACGACCTGGCGCCAGCCGAGTGGGACCGTGTCCTCACGGGCGCACTCGAGACCCCGTTCCCGCAGCCGCTGCGCGGCGACGGTGTGGCGCTGCTCTTCGAGAAGCCCTCGGCACGCACGCGCAACTCGACCGAAATGGCGGTGGTCGACCTGGGCGGTCACCCCGTGTACATCCAGGGCGCGGAGGTCGGCCTCGATGTGCGGGAGACCGCGGAGGACGTGGCGCGCACGCTCGGCTGCTACCACCGGGTGCTCTGCGCGCGAGTGTTCGACCATGCGCTCTTCGGCCGCATGGCCGCGGCGCTCGCGCGCAGCGGGTTCGACGTGCCGGTGGTGAACCTCCTCTCCGACGAGGCGCATCCGTGCCAGGCCGTGGCCGACGTGCTCACCATGCGCGAAGCGTTGGGGACGCTCGGGGGCCGCACGCTCGCGTACGTCGGCGACGCCAACAACATGGCCCGCTCGCTGGCCAAGGCGGCGCTGTTCGAGGGCATGGAGGTGCGCATTGCGTCGCCCTCCGGCTACACGTTCCCGGCCGCGGAGCTCGCGGCGTTGCAGGCGTTCGCGGATGCGGCGGGCCGCGGGGGCGGCGTGCAGCTGACCGACGACCCAGGCCAGGCGGCGAAGGGTGCGGCCGCTCTGTACACCGACGTGTGGACGAGCATGGGTCAGGAGCAGGAGCGGGCGAAGCGGCTGGCGGCCTTCGCCGGCTACACGATCGACGAAGCGCTTGTCGACCTGGCCGCGCCCGACGCCGTGGTGCTGCACTGCCTGCCGGCGCACCGGGGCGAGGAGATCACCGAGGCCGTGCTCGAGGGCCCGCGCTCGGTCGTCTGGAAGCAGGCCGCCCACCGGCGCACCGCCATGCGGGGCATCCTGGCGTGGGCGGTCGGGTCGTGAGGGGGCCGGGACCCGGCGTCGAGACGAAGACCGCCGCGGGCGGTCCGGCGGGAGGGGCGCGGCTCACCAAGAACCAGCGCCAGCACCGCATCACGAAACTGCTCGAGGCCGAACCCGTCACGAGCCAGGCGCAGCTGGTCGCATTGCTGGCCGAGCAAGGGGTGGAGGCGACGCAGACGACGGTGTCGCGTGACCTCGACGACCTCGGCGCGGTAAAGGTGCGGTTGCCCGGCGGCGAGACGGCGTACGCGTTGCCCGAATTGCCGGTGCACCAGATTGCGCCGGAGGACCACTTGCGGCGGGTGCTGGGGGAGTGGGTGGTCGAGGTTGCGCACTCGGGGAATCTCGTCGTGCTGCGGACGCCGCCCGGTTCGGCGCACGTCGTCGGTTCCGCGCTCGACCGCAGCGGCGTGGAGGAGGTCATCGGCACGGTGGCGGGGGACGACACGGTGCTCGTCGTCGCCGCCGAGGGGATCGGTGGAGAGGCCATGGCGGAGCGGTTGCGCGACATCGCCGGCATCGGCGCCGCGCACAGGATCACATTGAACGGGAAGGAAGAGGACTGAACATGTCGGATCGGGTTGTGCTCGCCTACAGCGGCGGGCTCGATACGTCAGTGGCGGTGCGGTGGCTCATCGAGCACGAGGGCATCGAGGTCGTGGCCGTCGCGGTGGACGTCGGCCAGGCGGCGGACAAGGGCGGCGAGGACTGGGACACCGTGCGCGAGCGTGCGCTGGCGGCGGGGGCTGTCGAGGCCGTCGTGATCGACGCCCGCCACGAGATGGCCGAGCACTTCTGCATGCCCGCGTTGGCCGCCAACGCCCGCTACGAGGGCAAGTACCCGCTGGTGTCCGCGCTGTCGCGACCCGTCATCGTGCGGCACCTGGTCGCCGAGGCGCGCCGGCACGGCGCGAAGGCGGTCGCGCACGGCTGCACGGGCAAGGGCAACGACCAGGTGCGCTTCGAAGTGGGCGTGCGTGCGTTGGCGCCGGACCTCGGGATCTACGCACCGGCGCGGGTGTGGGGTCTGACCCGCGAGGACTGCATCGAGCTGGCGGCCAAGTGGGAGATCCCCATCACGGTGACGAAGGAGAAGCTGTACTCGATCGACGACAACCTGTGGGGCAAGGCGATCGAGTGCGGCGAGATCGAGGACCCGTGGGCGCCGCCGCCCGACGACGTGTACACGCTCACGCGGGTCACCGACACGACGCCGGTCGAAGTGGTCGTCGGCTTCGAGTCGGGCGTGCCGGTGTCCCTGGACGGCGTGTCGCTGTCGCCGTACGAGGTCATTTCCCGGTTGGGCGCTGTGGCGGGCAGCCGCGGCTTCGGCCGCCTCGACATGGTCGAGAACCGCCGCGTCGGAATCAAGAGCCGCGAGATCTACGAGTGCCCGGCCGCCTTGTCCTTGCTCGTCGCGCACGCGGACCTCGAGGACCTGACGTTGGAACGCGACCTCCACCACGAGAAGGCCCGCCTCGAGCCGCGCTGGGCCGAGCTCGTCTACGACGGGCTCTGGTACTCGCCGCTGCGGGGAGCCCTGCAGGCATTCATCGCGGAGAGCCAGCGTCATGTCACGGGCGAGGTGCGCCTGCGTTTCGCCGCGCCCGGCACCTGCACCGTCGTCGGCCGGCGCAGCCCGGTCGCGTTGTACGACCACGACCTGGCGACCTACGACGCGTCGGACACGTTCCGCCACCAGGACGCAGAGGGCTTCGTGCGGCTGTGGGGACTGGGGGTGGCGACGTGGTCGTCCCGCCAGGGCCCGGGCGCGGACGGCGGGACCGGTGCCGAGGGGTAGGGTCCGGATCGCCGTCGTCGAGGCCGGAAACGGGGTCGGGAAAGGGGGCCGGTGATGACGCTGTGGGAAGGACGGATCGCGGCGGGGATGGCGGACACCGTGGCGGAGTTCACGGTGAGCCTCGGGTTCGACCAGGGGCTGGCGCTGGACGACCTGACCGGCTCGCGCGCCCACGTCAAGGGGCTCGGAAAGGCCGGGATCCTCACCGACAGTGAGGTGGGCACACTCATCGATGCGCTCGACATCGTCGAGGAGGAGTTCAACGACGGCCAGTTCACCTTCGCTGCCGGGCGACGAGGACATCCACACCGCGATCGAGCGGCGCGTGACCGAGGTGGCGGGCGAGGTCGGGGCGAAACTGCACACCGGCCGCAGCCGCAACGACCAGGTGGCCACGGACCTCCGCTTGTGGTGCCGGCGCACGCTGATCGTAGTGGCGGAACAGATCATGGCGCTCCAGGAAGTGCTGGCCCAGCGGGCCCGCGAAGCCGGCGACGTCTACCTCCCGGGCTATACGCACATGCAGCGGGCCCAGCCGGTTTTGCTGGCCCACCACTTGCTCGCGCACGGCTGGGCGCTGGCCCGCGACGTCGACCGACTGGTGACGACCGTCGACCGGCTGAACACATCGCCGCTCGGGGCGGGCGCGCTGGCCGGATCGTCGCTGCCGTTGGACCCCGACTACGTCGCGGCGGAGCTCGGGTTCCACGGGCGCTTCGAGAACTCGCTCGACGCGGTCTCGGACCGCGACTTCGTGGCCGAGTCGCTGTTCGACCTGGCCTTGCTGGGCGTGCACCTGTCTCGGATGGGTGAGGAGATCGTGCTGTGGTCGACCGAGGAGTTCGGCTTCTGCACCCTCGACGATCAATATGCGACCGGCAGCTCGATGCTGCCCCAGAAGAAGAACCCCGACGTGGCCGAGCTCGCCCGCGGCAAGACGGGCCGGTTGCTGGGCCACCTTTCGGCGGTGCTCGTGACGCTGAAGGGACTTCCCCTCGCCTACAACCGCGACCTGCAGGAGGACAAGGAGCCCTTGTTCGACTCGGTGCGACAGGTCAGCTTGGCCTTGGCGGCGTTGCGCGGCGTCTACGAGACGGCGACCTGGAACGAGGACCGGATGCGGGAGGCGGCCGACGGGCCGGCCGCCTCCGCCATCGACCTGGCCGAGATGCTCGTCGAGCAGGGCATGGCGTTCCGCCAGGCGCACGCGCTCGTGGGCGGCCTGGTGCGCGAGTCCCTGGAACGCCACGTGCCATTGGTCGAGCTCGTCGCCGCGCACCCGGACCTCGGTGAGGCGGCGGTGGAGTTGCTCGAACCCGGGGTGGCGGTGACCCGGCGGCGGACGCCGGGTGGTGCGGGACCGGGCCCGGTCGCCGAACAGTCCGAGCGATTCGCCCGGCGACTCGAGGTGGACCGGACGCGGCTGGCGCAGTGGCGACCGGCGGGCACGGGCTCGACTTCGTTGTCATCCTGAGTCGACGCTGATAGGCGGTTTTGATCCCTGCGCCTTTCGGCTTTCGCCCTGTGGGCCACCGATGTCCCCGGACGTTTGGTGCGTGGGGTGAGGATGTGAACGGCCCCGCGAGTGGCGATTGCGCGGAAACACATGGGTTTGGGCTGGCCCCTTGGTGAACTGCACATGAAGAAAGGTCCGCTCGGGTTGCATCGCCCGCGGGACGGCGTAGGTTGGGGGGAGTTCATTCGACGACGAGCGACGAATATCGACGACGAATCGAGCTGACGCCGCCCGCCGGGTTTGAGGTTTGCGTACGGCGCGAGAGCTGCAACGCCGGAGCTGGGATCAGTTCCAAAGGACAGGCGACCACCTAGAGGAGCCACATGCAGCGAATGACGGGTATCGACCCGATGTTCATCTACTCTGACACCCCGGAGACGCCGATGGAGATCGCCTACGCGTGCATCTTCGACCCGTCCTCGGCGCCGAACGGTTACGCGTTCGAACACGTGCGGTCGCTCCTCGAGGAGCGGATCCCCACATTGACGTCGTTCCGGCGCCGCCTCATGACGGTGCCGCTGGGCCTGGACCATCCTCGGTGGGTGGACGACCCCGAGTTCGACATCGCCAACCACCTGCACCGGACGGCATTGCCGGACCCGGGTGGGCCCGAAGAGTTCAACGCCATGGTGGCCGCCGTCATGGGGCGCCCCCTCATTCCCGCACAGCCGCCGTGGGAGATGCACGTGATCGAGGGCATGGCCGGCGGCAGGATCGGCCTGATCGCGAAGGTGCACCACTCCGTGATCGACGGTGTCGCCGGTGCCCAGTTGCTGGCGCAACTGCTCGACCTCAGCCCCGAGGGCCGCGCGGTGAGCGAGACCTGTCCGCCCTGGCTGCCGGCCGGCCTGCCGTCGCACACCCGCATGGTGACCGAGGCGTTGCCCAGCGTGGTGCAGACCCCGCTGCGCCTGCTGCGTGCGGTCCGCGAGGTGGGCAGCACGTCGCTGCGCCTGGCCCGGCGCGCGCTGGACAAGGCTGCGGGACCGATCTCCATCCCGCTCGGGGCACCCGACACCTTCGAGTCGCCCGTGTGCGCACAGCGGGCGGTCTCGTTCGCGGAGCTCGACCTGGGCCAGGTACGGACGCTCAAGGACCGCTACGGCTCTACGATCAACGACGTCGTGCTGGCCGTGTGCTCGGGCGCGTTACGGACGCACCTCATGGC
This sequence comes from uncultured Acidimicrobiaceae bacterium, assembly GCA_963828455.1. Lineage (GTDB taxonomy): Bacteria > Actinomycetota > Acidimicrobiia > Acidimicrobiales > RAAP-2 > Bog-473. Next base: position 67,267 of record CAWHFH010000011.1, read on the forward strand.
CAACGGCCAGAACACGGAACAGCCCCTGGTGGCGATCGTCCCGGTGTCCGTCCGAGCCGACGAGCACGACGATTCCGGCAACCACCTCTCGGCCATGTTCGTCCCTTTGTCGAACGACCTGCAGACCCCGCTCGAGCGGCTGCGCGCCGTGAGCGAGGCCAGCACATCGTGCAAGGGTCAGGAGCGTGAAGTGGGCTTCGGTCCGCTGGCGACGCTGCTGGCCGAGGCCATGCCCCCGGTGATCGCGAGGCCGGTGGTCCAGCTGGGGGTGCGATCGGGCATCATGCGCAAGCTGCGTGCGGGCAACCTGATGGTGTCGAACGTTCCTGGGCCCTCGTTCCCGCTGTACTTCGCGGGAATGGAGCTCGGCGAGGTCTACCCGCTCGGGCCGGTGGTCGACGGCGTCGCGCTGAACGTGACGGTGCAGAGCTACCGCGAGTCGCTCTTCGTCGGCATCAACGCGTGCGCCACCTCGGTACCGGAGCTGCCCTCTTTGTCGGCGGCCATGGTCAACGAGCTGGATCTGCTGAGCAGGATGGCGGGGCGTACCCGGCGACAGAACACGGCTGCGTCGGCCCGGCATCGCCGCCGGAGCGGGGCAATTGGGCACGGGCCGTTGCCTGCCTCGGCGTCGGCGGGGGGCGCCGAACCGGGCACCTGATCGGAGCGGCGACGCAGGGCTGATCCTGCGGTGGGCGTCGCCGTCTCGGATGGCGGCGTGGCGTCCGCTTGGGCCAGGGTGGCCCGGTGGAGCGAGCGGACCTGGAGGGCAATCCCGTCAAGGTCGCGCCGTGGCTGCTGAACAAGCTCCTGGTGTCGGGGGGGCGGGTGGGACGGATCGTCGAGGTCGAGGCGTACCACGGGGCGAACGACGCCGCCTCGCACGCGTACCGTGGCGAGACGCCGCGGACGTCGGTGATGTTCGGGCCGCCGGGCTTGCTCTACGTGTACTTCACCTACGGCATGCACTGGTGCGCCAACGTCGTCTGCGGGCCCGACGGCGAGGCGGCCGCCGTGTTGATCCGGGCGCTTGCGCCGGTGGCGGGGCTCGAGGAGATGCGGGCGGCCCGGCTCAAGGCCCGAAGCGACCGCGATCTGTGCAGCGGGCCGGCCAAGCTCTGCCAGGCGCTCGGGATCGAGCGGGCGCAGAACGGAACCGACCTGTTGGACACGCGAGGGGGCGGCGTCCGCCTGCGGGACGACGGGACCCCGCCGCCGAAACGTGCGGCGCGCGGGACGCGGATCGGCATCAAGGAGGCAACCGAGCGCCGCTGGCGCTTCTGGGTCGACGGGGACCCGAACGTCTCCCGACCCTGAGTCGGCCCTGGGGGGAGGCCTGAAATGGGCGGATGGCGGATCGGAGGGCCCGAATCGGGCCGAAGGCGGCCCAACAGGACGGATCTGGACGGAATGTCACGGCCATGTGACGGCGATGCAACGCCGGCTGGCGCAAAATGCTCGTGACGCACGAGGGTGCCATGCGGTAGGTCGCGGTAGGTCGAGGTGGTCCACAGGCGGCGCACGCTCTCTAGGCGGCTCTGATTGGCGCAGAGCGGAGGCGGAAAGCCTGTTGTGCCCGGACACCGCGGTGGCGTGGGGAGAGAAGGGCCGGAGTGGCTCACCGCACGCCACCAGGAGCGTGGTGCGGCGGGATGGTCGGCGGGCCGCGGCGGGTCGGCTGGGCGGCGGCGGCGGTATCCGCGGGTTGGGCCAAGGGCACGGGTACCATCGGAAGCGAGCGGTCGGCCCGGGGTGGCGCCCCAGGTGGGCATTTTCGTGCCTCAACGCGTTGACCCTCGCGTGCGCGCCTGATAAGGTGACACGCCCGCCGGATAGGCCCTCGGTCTGCCGGCGCCCGAAGGAGACTTTCCAGCAGTTGCAGTACGTCTGGAGCAGTCCTTTGGGACACCCGGCACCAACTCCGGCTAGATCGGTGTGTGCCCGGTCGCTCCTTGAAAACGAAATAGTGAGAGCCAAAAGCCAGTGCGGGCAATCCTCACTGTTCCGGTTCGCCGGAAAAGTGAAGGGTTGACTGTCAAATAAAGAAGTAAGCGGGCTTTGGAATCTTGTAAAGGGTTCCTTGGCCCGTTGTTGCCATGTATCGAGTCAGAGCATGGCGACTCTCTGATTCTTGGTTGGTTGAATCGCCTCTTTTGAGGTGGCTTGGTCGGCCGTGAGTCTCGATGGAGAGTTTGATCCTGGCTCAGGACGAACGCTGGCGGCGTGCCTAACACATGCAAGTCGAACGCGCTCCATTCGGTAGCAATACTGATGAAGAGCGAGTGGCGAACGGGTGAGTAGCACGTGAGCAACCTGCCCCGAAGACTGGGACAACACCGGGAAACCGGTGCTAATACCGGATATCCTTGTCGGACCGCATGGTCCAACAAGGAAATGTTTTTTCGCTTCGGGAGGGGCTCGCGGCCTATCAGCTTGTTGGTGGGGTAACGGCCCACCAAGGCATCGACGGGTAGCTGGTCTGAGAGGACGATCAGCCACACTGGGACTGAGACACGGCCCAGACTCCTACGGGAGGCAGCAGTGGGGAATCTTGCGCAATGGGCGAAAGCCTGACGCAGCAACGCCGCGTGGAGGACGAAGGCTTTCTGAGTTGTAAACTCCTTTCAGCAGGGACGATAGTGACGGTACCTGCAGAAGAAGCACCGGCCAACTACGTGCCAGCAGCCGCGGTGATACGTAGGGTGCAAGCGTTGTCCGGATTTATTGGGCGTAAAGAGCTCGTAGGCGGTTTGATAAGTCGGGTGTGAAACCTCCAGGCTCAACCTGGAGCCGCCACTCGATACTGTCATGACTTGAATTCGGTAGGGGACCACGGAATTCCTGGTGTAGCGGTGAAATGCGCAGATATCAGGAGGAACACCAGCAGCGAAGGCGGTGGTCTGGGCCGACATTGACGCTGAGGAGCGAAAGCGTGGGGAGCGAACAGGATTAGATACCCTGGTAGTCCACGCCGTAAACGTTGGGCACTAGGTGTGGGAACTATTCAACGGTTTCCGTGCCGCAGCTAACGCATTAAGTGCCCCGCCTGGGGAGTACGGCCGCAAGGCTAAAACTCAAAGGAATTGACGGGGGCCCGCACAAGCGGCGGAGCATGTGGCTTAATTCGAGGCAACGCGAAGAACCTTACCTGGGTTTGACATGTAGGGAAAAGCCGTAGAGATACGGTGTCCTTCGGGGCCTTACACAGGTGGTGCATGGCTGTCGTCAGCTCGTGTCGTGAGATGTTGGGTTAAGTCCCGCAACGAGCGCAACCCTTATCCTATGTTGCCAGCGCGTAATGGCGGGGACTCGTAGGAGACTGCCGGGGTCAACTCGGAGGAAGGTGGGGTCGAAGTCAAGTCATCATGCCCCTTACGTCCAGGGCTGCACACATGCTACAATGGCCGGTACAACGGGCTGCTATTCCGCGAGGAGGAGCCAATCCCAAAAGCCGGTCTCAGTTCGGATTGGAGTCTGCAACTCGACTCCATGAAGTCGGAGTCGCTAGTAATCCCGGATCAGCAACGCCGGGGTGAATACGTTCCCGGGCCTTGTACACACCGCCCGTCACACCACGAAAGTCGGTAACACCCGAAGCCGGTGGCCCAACCTTTTAGGAGGGAGCCGTCGAAGGTGGGATCGGTGATTGGGGTGAAGTCGTAACAAGGTAGCCGTACCGGAAGGTGCGGCTGGATCACCTCCTTTCTAAGGAGTGCCATTGGCCTCTCTCGAAGCATTTGCTTTGAGAGATTTCGCCAATCACTACCCAGTTGAACACTGGCTATTCGGTCGCTCTCGCATCACCGGCGGATGATCTGACCGCCTTCGACGAGAAGTGGAGCACGCAATGCTGTTGCTGCTCCGTTTCGCTTGCAGTCGAAGCCCGTCTTTCACGGATCGGTCCCTGCGGTTGCGATCGGACTCTTACTATTTCGTTTTGAGGGAGCGGCCCTTTGGCCCGGTCATTCATGGCCGGGTGGGTGGGTCGAATCCCTGGTGACGTCCTTGCCGGCCCGCTGATCAGCGTGGCTGCGCAGGTGCCGCTTTGCCAGACCTCTCCGAGTCGAGCCCACGTGAGCTCCCCGGTGTTGTCCGGCGATGGGTGCGGTGCGTGCGTGGTTGTCGTAGGTTCGTTTTGTGGCGCCCGGCTCGTGGACCGCTCACCCCGTGCAAGCCCCGGCCGGGGTTTTGCTCTTCATCAGTGCACGATGCGGTGCGCGCTGGAGGGTGCCGGCCCAGGCATGCGCTGTGCAGCCCCTTGAGAATTCCAAAGCGAGCACGAGCATCTTTGTTCTCCAAGCTACAAAGAGCCAACGGTGAATGCCTTGGCGTCTAAGGCCGAAGAAGGACGTGGGCGACTGCGAAATGCCACGGGAAGCTGTCTACCAAGCGTCGATCCGTGGATATCCGAATGGGGCAACCCAGCATCTGTCATGAGGTGCTACACCCGCCTGAATGTATAGGGCGGGGCGAGGGAACCGGGTGAATTGAAACATCTAAGTAACCCGTGGAAAGGAAAACAACAGTGACTCCCTGAGTAGCGGCGAGCGAAATGGGAAGAGCCTAAACCGTGCCGGTGTACGAGCCTGGTGGCGCTGCCGGTATGGGGTTGTGGGACTCGAGAGATGGGGCACCAGACCCGTCACGGAGTTACAAATTCAATGTTTAGTGGAATCAGTCAGGAAAGCTGAACCGTAGAGGGTAATGGTCCCGTACACGAAAAGCATTGAACTCCGCTTGAGCACCCGAGTAGCGCCGGATCCGGGAAAGCCGGCGTGAATCTGCGAGGACCATCTCGTAAGGCTAAGTACTCTTAGACGACCGATAGCGAACTAGTACCGTGAGGGAAAGGTGAAAAGTACCCCGGGAGGGGAGTGAAATAGTACCTGAAACCGTTGGCTTACAAACAGTCAAAGCGTCGTTGCCCCGTCGTCATCATGATCCCTTCGGGTGAGATTGATGGCACATGACGGGTGTCAGCCGTGATGGCGTGCCTTTTGAAGAATGAGCCAGCGAGTTACGGTGTGTGGCGAGGTTAACCAGTGATGGGTAGCCGAAGCGAAAGCGAGTCTGAATAGGGCGTTGAGTCGCATGCTGTAGACCCGAAGCCGAGTGAGCTTGCCATGGGCAGGCTGAAGCGAAGGTAAGACTTCGTGGAGGGCCGAACCCACCTAGGTTGAAAACTGGGGGGATGACCTGTGGCAAGGGGTGAAAGGCCAATCAAACTCGGTGATAGCTGGTTCTCCCCGAAATGCATTTAGGTGCAGCGTCGGAAGTTCAGCATCGGAGGTAGAGCACTGGATGGGCTAGGGGGCCTACAAGCTTACTGACCCCAACTAAACTCCGAATGCCGATGCTCCAGATTCCGGCAGTGAGACCACGAGGGATGAGCTTCGTTGGTCGAAAGGGAAACAGCCCAGACCGCCGGCTAAGGCCCCTAATTCTTGACTAAGTGGAAAACGATGTGGGAACGCAAAGACAGCCAGGAGGTTGGCTTAGAAGCAGCCACCCTTAAAAGAGTGCGTAATAGCTCACTGGTCGAGTGGTCCTCCGCGGACAATGTAACGGGGCTCAAGTCAAGAGCCGAAGCCGCGGATTTCCGTCATTAGACGGGAGTGGTAGGGGAGCGTCGATCTTGCTGAGAAGCGGCGGTGGGAACCGTCGTGGAGCGTGGTCGAGTGCGAATGCTGGTATGAGTAGCGAGAGAGGAGTGAGAAACTCCTCCGCCGTAAGCCCAAGGGTTCCTGGGGAAGGCTAATCCTCCCAGGGTAAGTCGGGAGCTAAGGCGAGGCCGAAAGGCGTAGTCGATGCACAACTGGTTGATATTCCAGTACTACCGTGTGCGCGCCCATTCCAAGCCAGGGGTACTAAGGGGATGACCTTCGGGTCGAACCGACCAACCCTGGGGCGGATAGCAAAGGAGCGACGCAGGAAGATAGGTGAGCCCAGGCGTTGGTTGTCCTGGGGTAAGCGTGTAGGGAGGGATCTAGGTAAATCCGGGTCCCATTAATTCCGAGACGCGATGCCGAGCCGTTTCAGGCGAAGTCACTGATTCTATGCTGCCAAGAAAAACTTCTAGCGAGCTCACGCGGTACCCGTACCCCAAACCAACACAGGTGGGCGGGTAGAGAATACCAAGGCGATCGGGAGAACTGTGGTTAAGGAACTCGGCAAAATTCCTCCGTAACTTCGGGAGAAGGAGGGCCTCAATAGGGTGAAGGACTTCGCGTCCGGATGCCCAAAGGGGCCGCAGAGAATTGGGGAAAGCGACTGTTTACTAAAAACACAGGAGCGTGCGAAGTCGTAAGACGATGTATACGCTCTGACGCCTGCCCGGTGCCGGAAGGTTACGGGGAAGGGTTAGCCCTCGGGCGAAGCTCTGAACCTAAGCCCCGGTAAACGGCGGCCGTAAGCACAAGTTGCGGCTTCAGGGGAGTAATCCCTTGAAACAAACTCTGCTAAATGCTGGAAACTCCGAGAATCCGGCGGTACTCGTCCATGTCACATCCATTTGATTTGGTTGCGTCATGGGCAGTGAAAATCCGTCCGGTGCGGACAATCAGCAGGAAAGGCCCAGTTCCTCTAACTGGCTGGATCGGATCCCATATGACCTAGGCAACTGGGTCGCAGGATTCGTTGATGGTGAGGGAAGCTTCAACGTCCCAATCCGTCGAGAGCGTGACCGTGGATTGCCATGGCGCGTCTTCGTTGTCGTTCAACGTGTCGCAGATCGGCGACGAAGCTCCAGAGCTTCTTCGTCAGACCTTCGGCGTTGGCACGGTGCGAGGCCGTCGTGATGGTGTCTTCTATTTCGAAGTCACCAGACCGCTCCAACTCGAGGGACGGGTCTTCCCGTTTTTCGAGCGATTCGAGCTTCGCAGTCCGAAGCGCAAGGACCTCGAGATTTTTCGCGAGGTCACCGAGCTCGTCCTTTCAGGCCGGCACCTTTCGGTCTCGGGCATCGAAGAAGCCCTCTCATTGAGGGCTCCGATGAACCGGGGAGGAAAGCGCCGGCGTCTCGATGAAGAGATCATCGCGACGTTGAGGAATTGGGAATCCTCAGAGACCATATGCAGAGCTCCCTCTTAGAAGCAGAGGGATGAAGATATGGCCCACACCTCATGGCGACATGGGGAATAAGTGAACTATAACGGTTAGTTAATACCTGGCTGTTTTAAAACCCCGCTATATGCTGGAACATCCGAGTATCCGGCGGTACTGATTCGCATCCACCGATGCGGTGTGTGCGGACAGTGACAATCCGACCGGTGCGGACAATCAGCAGGAAACTGCAGAACACTGCAGGATCCTCAGAGACTGCACGCGAGGCACCCCGGGTCCAGCTGAGCTGGTCGGGGGTGAAGATACAGTCCGACCCTCATGGCGACATGAGGAGCCAGGCAGAAATGACCTGGCCGCTCAAAAGCAAATGACAAAGTATTTAATGTCGTCCTTTTGAGTAGTAACAAAAGTGCCTAAGGTAGCGAAATTCCTTGTCGGGTAAGTTCCGACCTGCACGAATGGCGTAACGACTTTCCTACTGTCTCAACCACAGACCCGGCGAAATTGAAGTACGAGTAAAGATGCTCGTTAGCTGCATCAGGACGGAAAGACCCCGTGGACCTTTACTACAGCTTGATGTTGAGTTTTGGTACTATTTGTGTAGGATAGGTGGGAGACTTTGAAGCATTGGCGCTAGCCAGTGTGGAGTCAACCTTGAAATACCACCCTTTTAGTGCCGGAGCTCTAACCTCGGTCCGTAATCCGGATCAGGAACAGCGTCAGGTGGGTAGTTTGACTGGGGCGGTCGCCTCCTAAAACGTAACGGAGGCGCCCAAAGGTTCCCTCAGGCTGGTTGGCAATCAGCTGTCGAGTGCAATGGCAAAAGGGAGCTTGACTGCGAGACCTACAAGTCGAGCAGGTGCGAAAGCAGGGCATAGTGATCCAGCGGTTGCTTGTGGAAGCGCCGTTGCTCAACGGATAAAAGGTACCCCGGGGATAACAGGCTCATCTTCCCCAAGAGTCCATATCGACGGGAAGGTTTGGCACCTCGATGTCGGCTCGTCGCATCCTGGGGCTGAAGCCGGTCCCAAGGGTTGGGCTGTTCGCCCATTAAAGCGGTACGCGAGCTGGGTTTAGAACGTCGTGAGACAGTGGATGAAACCGCGCTGTCTATAAACTTGGCTATTTGCTGGAAAAGCCGTTTGTATCCTGCGCTACTCGCTCTTTGAAGGTCGTGATACACCCGCTACGTACGATGCGGGCATGGACGCAGAGAGAAGTGACAAAGCGTCAGGTGCGGCCAATCAGCAGGAAAGACTGGAGTCGTACATAGCCGGATTTGTAGACGGAGAAGGATGCTTTCATGTAGCAATCCAGCGGAACCCAAGCACGAAGAGCGGTTGGCAAATCGTGCCGGAGTTCCGCATTAGCCAGGATGAATCTCGAGCCAAGATATTGACCTTGGCGAAGGTCCTCCTGGGTTGTGGGGCGCTACGCCAGAATCACCGCGGATCGAACGATCACACATACGTGTTGGTTGTTCGACGGCGAAAGGATCTGCTCGAAAGAGTGATCCCCTTCTTCGAACGAAATCCGTTACTGAGCTCGAAACAGGAAGAGTTCACTGCGTTCGCAACGATCGTGAAAGCGATGGAACGTGGGGAGCACCTCCTAACCAATGGGTTTGAGCGGCTTGCCGCCAAAGCCCTTCGGATGAACGGTGGTGGCCGATACCGTCGGCTCTACCGAAGCTCAGAATCCAGAATCCTCAGAGACCATATGCCGAGCACCCTCGCGAGTTTGCGAGCGTGAAGAGATGGTCCGATCTGCATGGCGACATGCAGAGCCAGGCAGAAATGTCCTGGCCCTCGACCGAGAGGTCGGTGGTAACAACAGATGTCGGTCCCTATCCGATGCAGCCGTAGGAGATTTGAGAAAGGCTGTCCCTAGTACGAGAGGACCGGGACGGACGTAGCTCTCGTGTGCCAGTTGTCCTGCCAAGGGCACGGCTGGTTTGCGACCTACGGGTGGGATAAGCGCTGAAAGCATCTAAGTGCGAAGCCCGTTTCGAGATGAAATCTCCCACAGGGTTAACCTGGTAAGGCCCGTGGCTAGACGACCACGTTGATAGGCCGGAGGTGTAAGTGCAGTAATGCATTCAGCCGACCGGTACTAATCGGCCGAGGGCTTGGAGAATACCTCGCTCGTGCTCGCTTTGGAACGCTCAGGGGCTGCGATATTCGCAGCCCGGTGCGGTGTTATTTCGGTGATAAATGCCGAATAGACGCCCACCGAGCGCAAGGTTTCCGGTGGCCATAGCGGCGGGGAAACACCCGTTCCCATTCCGAACACGGCAGTTAAGCCCGCCCGCGCCGATGGTACTTGGGGGGAGGCCCCCTGGGAGAGTAGGTCGCCGCCGGGATTTCTCATTGACGAGGTCCCCTTTGAGCTCCGGCTCGAGGGGACTTTGTCGTTTTCAGGAGCAGCGCTGACTGATCAAGTCGCCGTGCGCGTCCACACCAGCGCCGACGGCCCGTAAAGAAGGCGACACGTAGAATCGTCCGATGCCTGCGCAGTCGCCACGGCCAAACCGTCGCGCCTCCTCGGCTCGTCCCAGCCGCCCGAGCAACGCCGGTCGAAGCGGCGCAAGCCAGGGGAGCCGCTCTGCCCGCGGGGGCAGCTCGAGCCGTTCTGAACGATCCGGCCGCCAGCCTGCGACCGGAGCCGGCGGACGTGCGGGCGGCGCTCCCAAGCGATCGACAGGATGGAAAGCCACCAGCTCTGGAGGTCGTGCCGGCCCCAGTCCGAGGCGATCGACCGGGTCGAGCTCGGGTAGCTCAGGCGGACGCGCGGGTGGAAGCCGGGGCGGGTCGTCCTCAGGCCGACCGGCCGGCACGTCGTCACGGGCGGGACGCCCATCCGGGGCTCGCACCCGGAGTCAGTCCGAGTCCCGGTACCCGTCGCCGACCCGGCGGACCGGAGCGAGCCGCCCACCGGGCCGCGACCGCGACGGCGACGAGCGCCGGGGCCGACGCCCCACCGGCGGGATCAGGACGAACACGGGCCGACCGATCGGTCGGGACGACCGTCCCGGCCGCGCGCCACGACGCCCGCCAGCTCGAGGCGCTGCCACGTCGAGACAACCCCGCGCCCCCCGTGACGCCACCTTCGAGGAAGAACAGCCGCTGCCGACCAAAGCAAAGCAGTGGGGCAATGTGGCCCGGCGTGGCGCACGCGACGTCACCCGCAAGCGGGACGACGCCGAGGAAGCTCGCCCGCCACGCAAAGAACCGACACGCAGCGCGCCGACGAACCGCCGGCGGGTCGACTGGACCCGTGACGACGGCCGAGGCGAGTGGGCCGACGCCCCGCCCAAGCAACGACGCGCCCGCACCGCCGCATCCACCCCGGCGCGAGCGCCGGCACCCAAGCCAACCCGTGCCCGAACCAAGGCAACGGGTGCCCCAGCACCAACCGGCGGCTCGACCACCCGCGCCCTCGCCACACTCACGAACCGCCCGACACTCCCACCGGAGGTCGCGACCGAAATCCGCAATGCGGCCGACATCGCCACCGCAGCACACAGAGAGCGACTCGTCGAGAAGGCCGAAGACGCCTTCAGCTCGTACGAGCGGGGCCGCTTCCAGGACGCGCTCCGCCAGATCAAGCCGGTCGTCGCCGAAACCCCGAGTGTCGCCGCCGTCCAGGAGTTGACCGGCCTCGCCGCCTACCGGAGCGGACGATGGCGCGAGGCCGCGAGGCACCTGCAGACGTTCGGTGAGATGACCGACTCCACGGCCCATCTGCCCGAGCTGATGGATTGCCAGCGCGCGCTACGCAAGCCGAAGAAGGTGGCCGAGCTGTGGACCGAGCTCCGCCAGAGCTCGCCGGACCCCGACGTCCTCGCGGAGGGTCGCATCGTTGCGGCCGCGTCGCTCGCCGAGACGGGCGATCTCAACGGCGCCATCTCCATGCTGGCCACGGCGGGCGCGTCGAAGAACCTGCGCAATCCCGCCGACAGGCACCTCCGCCAGTGGTACGTCCTGGCCGACCTCTACGAGCGGGCGGGTGACATCCCGCGCGCACGCGAGTACTTCGAGCGCGTCCGCAGGACCGACCAGGACGCCTACGACGTGGCCGAACGCCTGCGCGGCCTGGGGCCCGAACGGCGCACCGGCAGCCCCAGGCGTCTACCGAGAAAGACCGCCCGCTGAAGGCTTAGGTTTTCGCGGTGGATTCGGATTCCGACGAGTCGGCCGTGGCCGAGACGGTGTACCGCTACGCCACGGGAGTCGACCGACGCGACTGGGCCCTCTATCGCTCGCTGTTCGCCGACACGGTGACCGTCGACTTCTCCAGCTTCGATCCGCACCTGAAGCCCCGGGTCGTCAGCGCGGACGACTGGGTGGCCGGGATCGTGCCGCTGTTCACCGGACTCGCCGCGACAGAGCACACGATGACGAACCCACTCGCCGTCGTGGACGGCGTCGAGGCGACGATTACGATGGACGTGCGGGCGCATCACGTGCACGACCCCGACGATCCGGCGTCGTGGTACACGGTCGCCGGCCACTACGACGACACCCTCGTCCGCGTCGACAGCAGATGGCTGCTCACGGGAGTGCGCCTCACGGTCACCTGGTCGGCGGGCGACCCGGCGATCATGGAACTCGCCAGGGAAGCCGGCAAGCGCCTTCTGAGGGGCGGAAGACGGGGAACCGCCGGTGAACCACGGGGCCACTAGCCCGCCGGCGGTGTGTTCCCCGTGGCGGGTGGGGGCGGGGCTGGCGTGGTCGTGGGCGTGGTCGTGGTCGTGGTCGGCGGCGCAGTCGTAGTCGTCGGAGGTGGCGCCGCCGGCGGTGCCGTCGTCGTGGTCGACGGGGGAGCGGTCCCGTAGTTCGGCCCGATCACGGTCACGAGAGTCCCGACGGGTGTCAACGGCCAGACCAGGGCGGCGTCGGCGTAGCTCATCTCGACGCAGCCGTTGCTCTGCGGCGAGCCGTACGAGGAGCGGGGGAACCCGTGCAGCGCGTCGCCCCCGTTGAAGTAGCTCGCATACGGCACGTTGGGATCGTCGTACGTCGACCCGTCCACGTTGGTCCCTTTCATCTCCGAGTAGCGCTCGTGTTCGAAGACTGCGTACGACCCGTCGACGGTGTCGGCGCCGGGGATCCCCGTGTTGACCGGTATCCCGACGTATTCGGCGGTGCCGTTGTTCCACAACGTGAGGTTCTGGGGCACTGCTTTGTTGACCAGAACGTAGACGTAGGGCGTCGAGTCCAACTTGCCGTTGATCGTGTCGTTGATCAGCGCGGTCCAGACGGCCGGGCCTGCGATGCCGTCGACGGTGAGGTTGTTCTGGGTCTGGAAGGCCTCCACTGCAGCACGAGTGATCTCGTTGTCGGTGCCGGGGGTCCACATCGAGGTGAGCTCGGAAGGCATGTTGGCCCAGCGCCAGGAGAGGGTGCCGGCCTGATCGGTGGCCAGGTTCGCCCTGGTCGGTGCCGGGCCGCTGGGCGCGAAGCCCAACGGCAAGAAGTTGAGGCCCGCGAGCAGTTGCTGGAGTCGAAGCTCGTCGCCGGCGACGACGCTGAAAGAGATCGCGGTCGACGTCGACAGCTTGGCGCCGTTCTCACCCCGCAACCCCGACGAGCCGCCGGGGATCGTCAGGACCACATGCGACGAGGGGACGAGCGGCGAGTTGAGCTGATACGTCAAGGTGTCCTTGCCCGAGCGCACCCACTTGCCGCCGAAGGCCGGCGACAGCTGGGGCGTAATCCTGCCCAGGGCGACCGGTTCCGAGAAGGTCACCGAGATGGACGTGTTCGATGCGACGTTCTGTGCACCTGCCGCCGGCGTCGACGACTTGACGAAGAAGCCGGTGAGGGACGCGTGCGCCGTACCGCTCGACGTCGAGGTGCTCGAGGCCCGCGGATACGTCGGCGGCGAGGAACCGCCACTGAACACGACGATCGCGGCGACGATGAGCACGGCGATACCGCCGCCGAGGAGGATCGGGCGCCAAGGAAGGGAACGCAGCGGCTGCCTTCCCCCGGATTTGTGCACTCCACTCACAAGCGTCCTCCGCTCGACGCGGATCTGGTTGCCTCATACCCCTACCCAGCCGGCAGCGTATGGGCGACATCGCCGATATGCGTCGGGGCCGCGGCCGGGATAAGGCGACCAAGCCACGAACGCAGAAGGCACGACAACCTCGCCGACCAGCCCAAAGACGCCTCGGTACCCGAGGGTAGGCTGGGAGGCCATGACGACCGACCTGCACAGCCTGCTGGGCGACGACGCGGACGCGCTCCTCAGCTACACGACGAAGGCGTTCCCGAGGGAGAACCTGACGCTCCCGGGACCGAACTATCTGGCCGACGTCTTCGCCAACTCCGATCGCTCGCCGAACGTGCTCCGAAACCTCGGGACGGTGTTCAACCACGGCCGCCTCGGCGGCACTGGATACATCTCCATCCTCCCCGTCGACCAGGGCATCGAGCACTCCGCCGCCGCCTCGTTCTCCAAGAACCCCGCCTATTTCGATCCGCTGAACCTGCTCGAGCTCGCGCTCGCCGGCGAGTGCTCGGCGGTCGCGACGACGCTCGGCACCCTCGGCCTGGCGAGCCGGAAGTACGTGCACCGCATCCCCTTCATCGTGAAGCTGAACCACAACGCCTTCCTCCACGTGCCTGACACCTATGACCAGATCATGTTCGGGTCCGTGCGCCAGGCCTTCGACCTCGGCGCCGTGGGCGTCGGCGCCACCATCTACTTCGGCTCCGACGACATGGACCGCGAACTCCAGCAGATCAGCGACGCCTTCGCCGAGGCGCACGAGCTCGGCATGTTTACGGTGCTGTGGTGCTACCTGCGCAACCCCGACTTCACGAAGGACGGTGTCAACTACGAGACCTCGGCCGACCTCACGGGGCAGGCGAACCACATGGGGGTCACCATCGAGGCCGACATCATCAAGCAGAAGCAGCCGACGAACAACGGCGGCTACACGGCGATCAGCTTCGGCCGCACCGACCCGCTCGTCTACGACGAGCTCACCACCGACAACCCGATCGACCTCACCCGCTGGCAGGTCGTCAACTGCTACGCCGGCCGCATCGGCCTCATCAACTCTGGCGGCGAGTCCAAGGGCGACAACGACCTGGCCCAGGCCGTGCGCACCGCCGTCATCAACAAGCGCGCCGGCGGCATGGGCCTCATCGTCGGGCGCAAAGCCTTCCAGCGCCCGACGAAGGAGGGCGCCGCCCTCATCCACACCATCCAGGACGTCTACCTCGACCCCGCGGTGACCATCGCCTGAGCCCGGGCGCCTGAGCCCGGGCGCCCGGGCCCTGTCGGGCATCGCCTCGCCGGTGCCGCCGGGACGGTTCCGGAGGAGCGACTCGGTCCGCCCCGAGCAGGGGACACCGCCGACCAGGGGGACATGGGCATGGTGGGCTGCGGGATTAGGATTCATACGAACGAAATATCGGTCGGAGAGCGCCGCGCGCCGTGCCTGAGGGCCCCGATGTGGCAGTGAGCCGGGGCTCTCCGCGCCCTGAGACAACCGAGACGAGGCAACCCGTGGCATCGGGAACGCAACACGCAACCGAGCAGCTCGACCAGGTCATCGTGCGTTTTGCCGGGGACTCCGGCGACGGCATGCAGCTGACCGGCGACCGCTTCACGACGAGCAGCGCGCTGCTCGGCAACGACCTGTCCACGTTCCCGGACTTCCCGGCGGAGATCCGGGCGCCCGCCGGCACCGTCAACGGGGTGTCGGCGTTCCAGGTCCATATCTCGGACCACGACATCCTGACGCCGGGCGACTCGCCGAACGTGCTCGTGGCCATGAACCCCGCGGCCCTCAAGGCGAACATCGACATGATGGCCAAGGGCACCGTCCTCATCGTCAACAGTGATTCCTTCGAGGAGCGAGACCTGTCGAAGGCCGGCTACCCGTCGAACCCACTGACCGACGGCTCCCTCGCCGCCTACACGGTCTACGAGGTGCCGATGACCTCCATCACCCAGGAGGTCTGCAAGGAGGCCGGCGTCAAGCCCCGCGACGCCGAGCGCTCCAAGAACTTCTTCGCGTTGGGGTTGATCAGCTGGCTGTACACCCGGCCGATCGAGCCCACGATCGAGTGGATCGCCGAGCGCTTCGGCGGCCGGCCCCAGGTGGTCGACGCCAACACGCGGGCGTTCCGGGCCGGGTACGACTTCGGCGAGACGGCGGAGCTCTTCGAGTCCAACTACGAGGTGAAGCCGGCCACCTTCGAGAAGGGTGAGTACATCCAGGTCACGGGGAATCAGGCGCTGGCGTGGGGCCTCATCGCCGCGTCCCGCCTGGCGGGCGTGCCCTTGTTCCTCGGGAGCTACCCGATCACCCCGGCGTCGGACATCTTGCACGAGCTCAGCCGGCGCAAGGAGTTCGGCGTCCGCACCTTCCAGGCGGAGGACGAGATCGCCGGCGTCGGCGCCGCGCTCGGTGCTTCCTTCGGCGGCGCGCTCGGCGTGACGACCACGAGCGGCCCAGGTCTCGACCTCAAGTCCGAAACGATCGGCCTCGCCATCAGCCTCGAGCTGCCGCTGATCGTCGTCGACGTGCAGCGCGGCGGGCCCGCCACCGGCCTCCCGACCAAGACCGAACAGGCCGACCTTTTGCACGCCCTGTACGGACGGCACGGCGAGGCGCCGCTGCCGATCCTGGCGCCGCAGACGCCGAGCGACTGCTTCGCCGTCGCGATCGAGGCGACCCGCCTGGCGGTGAAGTACCGCACGCCGGTGATCGTGCTGTCGGACGGGTATCTCGCCAACGGCGCCGAGCCGTGGCGCCTCCCGGACCTCGAGACGCTGCAGCCGATCGACCCGGCCTTCGCCGCCGAGCCGAACCACACCGACGCGGAGGGCAACGCCGACTTCCAGCCGTACGTCCGCGCCCCCGACACGCTCGCCCGCCCGTGGGCGCCGCCGGGCCTGCCCGGCCTGGAGCACCGCATCGGCGGCCTCGAGAAGGCCGACGGCAGCGGCAACGTCTCCTACGAGGGCGTGAACCACGAGCGGATGGTCCACCTGCGTGAGGACAAGATCAACGGCATCACCCGCGACATCCCGCCGGTCGAGGTGAACGACGAGTCCGGCGACGCGCAGCTGCTGCTGGTGAGCTGGGGCTCGACGTACGCCGCCGTGCTGGCGGGGGTGAAGCGGGTGCGGGCGCGGGGCATGAAGGCGGCCCACGTCCACCTGCGCCACCTGAACCCGCTGCCGCCGAACCTGGGCGAGGTACTCGGGCGCTATACGCAGATCCTCGTGCCCGAGATCAACCTCGGCCAGCTGAGCAAGGTGCTCCGGGCGGAGTACCTGGTCGATGCGCAGACAATGTCCAAGATTCAGGGCGTGCCGTTCCGCGTCGGGGAGATCGAAGCGGCGATCACCGCGCTGCTCGGAGGGAAGTCATGAGCGAGTCCAACGGTTCGAACGGTTCGAACGGCAAGGGCGCCGTGGCCACCGCGGTGCCCGTGACCACCCGCAAGGACTGGTCGAGCGACCAGGAGGTCCGATGGTGCCCCGGCTGCGGCGACTACTCGATCCTGGCTGCGGTCCAGATGCTGATGCCCGACCTCGGCGTGCGCCGGGAGAACACGGTGTTCCTCTCGGGCATCGGGTGCGCGGCGCGCTTCCCGTACTACATGAACACGTACGGCATGCACTCGATCCACGGGCGCGCGCCGGCCATCGCCACGGGCCTGGCGGCCACCCGCCCCGACCTCGACGTGTGGGTGATCTCGGGTGACGGCGACGCGCTGTCGATCGGCGGCAACCACCTGATCCACGCGCTGCGGCGGAACGTGCGGCTGAACATCATCATGTTCAACAACCAGATCTACGGGCTGACCAAGGGCCAGTACTCGCCGACGTCCGAGGTGGCCAAGGTCACCAAGTCGACGCCGTTCGGCTCGCTGGACACGCCGTTCAACCCGGTCTCGCTGGCGCTGGGGGCCGAGGCGACGTTCGTCGCCCGCACCCACGACATGGACCGCGCCCACATGCAGGAGACCTTCCGCCGGGCCCACGAGCACGGCGGCGCGGCCTTCGTCGAGGTGCTGCAGAACTGCAACGTCTTCAACGATGGCGCCTTCGAGAAGATCACCGCCAAGGACGCGCGGCCGACGATGCTGATTCCCCTGCGACACGGCGAGCCGATCGTGTTCGGGCCCGAAGGGGAGGAGCGCGGCGTCGTACAGCGCCCCGACGGCAAGCTGGAGATCCAGTCGGTGGCCGACGTCGGGCTGGACGCCGTGCTCGTACACGACGAGAAGCGACCGGACCCCGGCTTCGCGTTCCGCCTGTCGCGCCTCGCCAACGGACCCTACGAGCCGACGCCGATCGGCGTGTTCCGCGCCGTCGAGCGCCCCGAGTACGGCGCGCAGATGGCCGAACAGGTCATGGCCGCGCAGGAGAAGCGCGGGCTGGGGGACCTCGGCGCGTTGCTGCGCTCGGCCGGCGGCTGGACGGTCGAGTAGCCCTAAGGGGCGCTGCGGGGGCGGTCCTCGGGGTCCGGGACCGAGCTGAGCGACCTGCTTCGACGGAGGCGACGATGCACCTGGATCTCACGGAGGAACAGCTGAGCCTGCAGCAGCGAGCTGCGCGACTACTTCGCCGAGCTGGTGGCGGAGGTCGAGGGTGCGGACCTGGCGGAGCCGGCCTATACCCGCTACATCCGTCGGATGGGCCAGGACGGCTGGCTGGGCCTCGGGTGGCCGGTCAGTACGGGGGCCAGGCCCGGGGGCCCATCGACCAGATGATCTTCGTGGAGGAGTCGCACTGGGCCGGCGTGCCGCTGCCGCTGCTCACCTTGAACAGCGTGGGGCCGACGCTCATGGCGCTCGGGCACCGACGAGCAGAAGCAGCGGCTCCTGCCCGGGATCCTCAGGGGCGAGGTCCACTTCTCCATCGGCTACACCGAGCCGTCGGCCGGGCACCGACCTGGCCTCGCTCAAGACCCGGGCCGTCCGCGACGGGGACGAGTACGTGATCAACGGCCAGAAGATCTTCACCAGCGCGATCCAGTACGCCGACTACGTCTGGCTGGCCGCCCGGACCGACCCCGACGCGCCCAAGCACAAGGGCCTCTCGGTCTTCATCGTGCCGGTCGACACCCCGGGGTTTCACTGGACGCCGCTGCCCACCATCGCGGGCGACATCACCAGCTCGACCTTCTACGAGGACGTGCGGGTCCCGGCCGCGAACCTCGTCGGGGCCGAGAACCAGGGCTGGAAGCTGATCACCAACCAGCTCAACCACGAGCGGGTGGCGATCTGCCCGGCCTCGGGCCTGCTCCGGAGCCTCACCGAGGTGCGGCGCTGGGCGCAGGAACACCGGTCGGCCCGACGGACGCGCGGTCATCGAGCAGCGAGTGGGTCCAGATCCTCCTGGCCAGGGCGCACGCCAAGATCGAGGTGCTCAAGCTCTTCAACTGGAAGGTGGCGTGGGCGTCGGACAAGGGGCTGAACCCCGCCGATGCCTCGGCCACCAAGGTGTACGGCACGCGAGCTGGCGCTCGAGGTGTACCGCGCTCCTGCTCGAGGTCGTCGGCCAGGCGGGCTATCTGGCCGAGGGCTCGCCGGGGGCCGTGCTGCGGGGACGGCTGGAGCAGCAGGCCCGGAGCCAGACCATCTTCACGTTCGGGGGCGGGACCAACGAGATCCAGCGCGACATCATCGCCATGATCGGCTTGGGCATGCCGCGGGCGCCACGCTGAGCCGCGCGCCCGCCCGAGGGTGAGCGATGGCAGACTCCATCGGTCCCTGCCGTCGGAGGGGAGGCATGCCGCACAGGTCGTGGTGGATCGTGGGCATCTCGGTCGCGACCGCGCTCGCGGTGCTGGTCCCGTCGGCGCGCCGCGGGCGAAGCCTCGGCGGCGTCGCGGCCGAGGGCTGCGGCGTCCCCGCCCCAGCTGCGCCTTGCGTGCGCTCGCCGTCACGGTGGCCGGCGGCGGCGCCGCGTCCAACCAGGAGGCGATGCTGCTGCGGTTCCGCAACAAAGGACGGACGGCGTGCTCCCTCGACGGCTATCCCGAGGTCGTGGCCATTCGACCCGGTGCCTCCTCGAGGGGGATTGATCGCCTGAACGTCTACAACGGCGGCTGGACGGGTGCCGCACCCCCTCTGGTCGTGCTCCACCACGGCCAGTCGGCATCGGCGGTCGTCGGCGGCGGGGCGATCCCGGGTCCCGGTGCCTCGGACGGCTGCAGCGACGAGCGGTACGCCAGCGTGCCGACGTCTCGGTCCCCGGCAGCCGCGGCGCAGTGGTCCTCTCAGCGCGCCTGCCGCGAGAGGGGATGTTCCTCCCGAGCTGCACGGGCGTGGCGGTGACGCCGTTCGCGCCGGGTGTGGATTGGTTCCTCCCGGACCCGTCGGCGCAGCCGCCGCCACAGGCTGGCTACCGCGGCCTGGAGAATTTCTGCGCAGTCGAGCCTTTGACGGGGACGATCTTCTACGACGGGACGAGCGGGACGATCACCCACGCGCTCACGGTCACGGTCGGGGGACTGCCCGCCGACGACGAGGTCAACGTCAACTGGTCGAACGATCATGTCCGGGCGCCGGTCATCGCCTCGTTCGGGACCGACGCCAATGGCACGGCCATCCCGTCATCGGTCGAGGTCCGCCGTCTCGGCGAGGTGCGGGGCGTGGAGATCGTCCTCTCGGCGGCCAGCGTGCCCAACCAGGTGCTGGGGCGGCTCGAGCCGTGCTGATGCCAGCCGGTCGCCCACCCTCGGGGCGCGCCGCTCACCAGCGGTAACAGAGGTAGACGACACCGTTGCGAAAGCGGCGTTGGTCCACCAACTCGAGCCCGGCGTGGACGCCGACGGCCAGCGCGGCCTTGCCACCGCCGACGACGACCGGCCCGAGGAAGAGATGGCACTCGTCGACCAGCCCTTCGGCCATTGCCCGGCCCCCCAGTTCGGCCCCGCCGATCGACAGGTCCGACGGCGAGGTCTCCTTCAGGCTCCTGACCACCGTCGGCATCGAACTCGCGCTCGATGCGGGTTCGCTCGCTCGACACCGTCTCCAGCGTGCGGGAGTACACGATCTTCTCGGCGGCACGCCAGATCTGCGCGTAGTCCCGGTAGCGCCGGCGCCTCGTCGCCATGGGTCTCCCAATAGGCCATCGTCTCGTACATGCGCCGGCCGTACAGATAGGGTGCCGACCGGCCGCTCGATGTCGTTGACGAAGGCGTGCACCTCCTCGTCCGGCTCCGCCCAGTCGAACCTGCCGTGCTCGTCCTCGATGTAGCCGTCGAGTGACGTGAGGGCCACGTCAGATCAGTTTCGCCATTTCGATCCGCCTCGAGGTCTCGAAGGAGGAACCTGACGGCCGCGCAGGACCGCTAGGTGGAGGCCGGCGTGCTCTCCACGTCGGCGCGCACGCGCTCGAGCGTGGTGCGCATGCCGTTGCGGTTGGTCTTGCCGCGGGCCCAGCCGAGACATGTCCAGTAGAGCCGGAGGCCACAGGTCGGGGCCAGCGTGAAGGACTCGGTGACGTCGCAGCCGTCGCCCGGCCGGCGACGATGTCGTAGCGCCAGACGTTGAGCGGGGTCTTGCCCGGTGCCGCCGACGCCGAAGGCGAAGGTCTGGCCCGGCTCGCAGGCCGAGACGGTGCAGGTCGTCCAGTAGACGGGCCCTTCCCGTTGCGCTTCACGTGGCCCCGGAAGCTGGCGCCCACGGCGGGACCGGTGGCGCCCTCGATCCACTCGGCCTCGAACGTCTCGGGGCTGTAGCGGCCGATGCGGGTGACGTCGCTCACCAGCTCCCAGACCCGCTCGGGTGGGGCCGCCATGTGGACGGTCACCGAGTCGTGCACGGCGGGTCACCTCAGGAGAGGTCGAGGGACCGGAACACCATGCCCGTGCGGGGCTTCGGGCTGAAGTAGGTGGTCTTGGGTGGCATCCGCCGGCGGTCGTTGGCCCATTCTCGATCTGCTTGACCGTGACCGGCCGCAGCAGGAAGGCCGCCTGTCCCTCGCCGTCGCGGAGCGCCTCCAGCGCCTCGGCCACGCTGTGGCGGTGCATGACCTCGTGGCGGTGGCAGCGCCGGCCAGCACGGTGGCGATCAGGTTGGAGTCGAGGTCGTTGCCCTCTTCCTCCAGGAGGTCGGCGTGGGGGAGGAGCAGGTAGGCCTGTCCGCCGGTGACGAAGCGCCAGGGAGTTGGAGTCGGCCAGGGCGCCGAGGGTGCGCTCGTCGGCCGCGCCCGCCCGCACGACGTCGAACCACGGGGCCAGCGCGGCGACGAGGTCGAAGTCCGGCCGGCAGTCCGCTGACGGTGCGGTGGATGGCGCCGACGGTCAGCTGGTCCTCGGCGAGCTCGACGACGAGCGCCAGCACGAGGTCGTAGGGGCCCGGCGGCGCCGCCGTTGGCCGGCGCGCGCTCGGCCTGGTAGGTCCGCGCCGTCTCGTAGCGGTGGTGCCCGTCGGCGAGCACGACGGGCGCCGCAGGCGATGGCGGCGGCGACGGCCTCGACGGTGTCGGCGTCGCTCAGCACCCAGAGCTGGTGGCGTACCCCGTCGTCGTCGTAGGCGTCGGCCGACGGGTTCGTCGTCGGTCGGGTCGAAGGTGGCGGTGACGCCGTCCGCCATGGAGAGGCCCCAGATGGGCGACAGGTTGGCCCGCGTGGCGCGCAAGCAGGTCGAGCCGGTCGCTCTTCGGCTTGGGCAGGGTCTGCTCGTGGGGCAGGATGTCGCTCTCCTCGCCCGGCTCGGCCAGCCCGAGCGCCCCGATGACGCCGGTCGTGGCCCGGCCCGTCGGGTCGGTCATCCGGTAGGGGTAGAGGCTCGGCTCGGGGTCGGCGTCGAGGATCCCTTGCTGCCTGCCAGCGGTGAAGAGGTCGGTGGCCACCGCGTAGCGGTCGCGGCCGCCCGGAGAGGTCGGCCTCGGGCAGCTCGACGAGCACGGCGTTGGCCGGGTGCCGCGAGGCCAGGTGGACGCGTTCGGTGGGCGAGATCACGTCGTAGGGCGGGGCGATGACCTGGGCGAGGGGAGCGACCTCGGGCTGGTAGCGCAGGCCCCGGAACGGTTCGAAGCGAGGCATGCGGCCACTCTGGCACACAGAGGCAGACCGGAGGGCCGTCGCGGTGGCAGCTCCCGTAGACTCGGTGGCGTGCGACGACGAGGGCCTGGACCGGATCCTGACCGCTCCCAACGTCATCACCTGGTCGCGCCTCCTCTGCATCCCGCTCTTCCTGTGGCTGCTCTTCGGGCGGCACCGGCAGACGGCGGCGGCCGTCCTCCTGGCCGTGCTCGGTGCGACGGACTGGGTCGACGGATACGTGGCCCGCCGCTACCGCCAGGTGTCGACGTTCGGCAAGGTGCTCGACCCGACGGCCGACCGGATCCTGGTCGGCACGGCCGTGATCTCGGTGATGGTCTACGGCGCCGTGCCGCTGTGGTTCGGCGTCGCCACGATCGCGCGCGAGGTCCTGGTATCGGCCATGGTCGCTGCTGCTCGCGTCGCTCGGCGCGGCGCGGATCGATGTGTTGTGGGTCGGCAAGGCGGGCACATTCGGACTTGATGTTCGCCTACCCGACGTTCCTCCTCGGCGTACGGCGACGCCGGCTGGCAGGAGCCGATCCGGGTCATCGCCTGGGTGACGGGCCTGATCGGGCTCGCGCTGGCCTGGTGGGCGGCCGGGAGCTACATCGGCCCCGCCCGCCGGGCACTGCGCGCAGGGCCGGGCGGCACGCGGCGGAGCGCCGTATGAAGGCCGTGATCATGGCCGGCGGTGAGGGCACCCGCCTGCGCCCGCAGACGTCGAACCTGCCCAAGCCGATGCTGCCGCTGGTGGGCCGCCCGATGATGGAGCACATCGTGTCGCTGCTGCGGCGGCACGGCATCACCGACATCGTGGTGACGGTGGCGTTCCTGCCCAACGCCATCCGCAGCTACTTCGGCGACGGCAGCGAGCTCGGGGTGCGCATGGTCTACGCCACCGAGGAGACGCCGCTCGGCACCGCCGGCTCGGTGCGCAACGCGCGGGAGCAGCTGACCGAGCGATTCCTCGTGATCTCCGGCGACGTCCTGACCGACATCGACCTCACCTCGGTGATCGCGTTCCACGAGAAGAACGACGCGCTGGCCACCATCGCGCTGTGCGCGGTGGAGAACCCGCTCGAGTTCGGCATCGTCATCACCCGGGAGGACGGGAAGCATCGAGCGGTTCCTGGAGAAGCCGGGCTGGGGGCAGGTGTTCAGCGACACCATCAACACCGGGATCTACGTGCTCGAGCCCGAGATCTTCGAGCGCATCCCCGAGGGACGGTCCGTCGACTTCTCCGGCGAGGTGTTCCCGGCCGTCCTCGAGGCCGGCGAGCCGCTCTTCGGCTACGTGGCCGACGGCTACTGGGAGGACGTCGGCACGACTGCGGCCTACCTCAAGGCCCACGAGGACATCCTCGACGGCAAGGTGGAGGTCGACGTCTCCGGCTTCGAGCTCCGTCCCGGCATCTGGGTCGGCAAGGGCTCGTCCATCGACCCGTCGGTCCGGATCGACGGGCCGGCCTTCATCGGCGAGAACTGCACCGTCGACGAGGACGCGGTGCTCGGGGCGTACACCACCATCGGCGCCAACACCCAGGTGGCGGAGCGGGCCGAGATGCAGCGCTCGGTCATCGGCGAGAACTCCTACCTCGGGCCCGGCGGTCCGGGTCGAGGGCGCCGTGCTCGGGCGGTCGTGCGACCTCCGGACCGGGGCCCGCTTCGAGCCGGGCGCGGTCGTGGGCGAGGGGTGCCTGATCGGCGCCCACGCCGAGGTGCGCAGCGACGTCAAGGTCTACCCCTACAAGGTGGTCGAGGCGGCGCGCGCAGGTGAACGCCTCCATCGTGTGGGAGTCCGGCGGCGTCCCGCACGCTGTTCGGGCGCGAGGGCGTGCAGGGCATCGCCAACGTCGACATCAGCCCGGAGCTGGCCGTGCGGCTGGCCAAGGCGTGGGCCTCGGGCTTCGAGAAGGGCTCGTTCATCACCGCCTCCCGCGACACCAGCCGGGCCGCCCGGGTGCTCAAGCGCGCCCTCATGGTCGGGTGCAACTCGGTCGGCGTCAACGTCACCGACCTGGAGCTGGCCACCGTGCCGGTCACGCGCCACCACATGCGGACCCGCGGCAACCGGGCCGGCCTCACGGTGCGGCTCAGCCCGGACGACCCGCAGTCGGTCGTGATCCGCTTCTTCGACGAGCCGCGGCATCGACCTCTCCGAGAGCGACCAGCGCCGCGTCGAGCGCATGTACCACCGCGAGGAGTTCCGGCGGGTGACGGCCGGCGAGATCGGCGACATCGACTTCTCGCCCCGCACCATCGAGCATCTACACGGCCGACGTCGTCGAGGCCTTCGGCCTGCGCCGCGACGCCGGACCGCGAGGTGAAGCTGGTGCTCGACCTCTCCTACGGCGCGGCCAGCTTCGTCATGCCCAACCTTCTCTCCAAGGTGGGCGCCGACGTGCTGAGCATCAACCCGTACGCGCAGACGCCGGGGATGATCGCGGTGGACCGCGCCGTGAGCGAGGCCCGGGTGGCCGAGGCGGTGCGCGGGTCGGGCGCCGACCTGGGCGCGGTGATCGACGCCGGTGGCGAGCACCTGACACTGATCGACGGGACGCGGCCAGGTGCTGTCCGACGACGAGGCGATCATGGTCTTCATCGAGTCTGTCGACGCAGGCCGGGGACACCGGCCGGGTCGCGCTGCCGGTGACGGCGAGCGACCGCGGCCGTGCGCCGCTGCGCGAACGCGGGGTCGAGGTGATCTTGACGCCGCTGTCGCCGTCGGGCTTGCTCCAGGCGGCCGCGTCGGGCGGCGTGTCCTTCGCCGCCGACCGGCGGGGTGGCTACGTCTTCCCGGCGTTCCTGCCGGCCTTCGACGCCGCCGCCGCCCTGGTCCGCCTCGTGTCGCTGCTCGGGGCAGGGCTCGAGCATCCCTGGCCGAGATCGTGGAGCCACGCCGGCCATGCCCATCGTGCACGACGAGGTGGCGACGCCCCATGGAGCAAAAGGGCCTGGTCATGCGGACGCTGATGGAGCAGCTGACCGAGGAGGGGGCCGAGCTGGTCCTGGTGGACGGGATCAAGGTGGTCTCGGACGAGGGCTGGGTGCTGGTCGTGCCCGACCCCGAGGAACCGGTCACCCACGTCTGGGCCGAGGGCGTCGGACCTGGCGGCATCCGAGGCGCTGGCAGCCGACGTATCGTCGAGCGGCATCGACCCGGACGTTGCGCCTGAGACCTCGAGGCCGCGGCGCCGCGTCCGGCTGTCCGGTATGGTCGCCCCCCATGAACATCCCCGAGGATCTGCGCTACTCGCCGGAGCACGAGTGGGTGCGCTCGAGGGAACGCCGGTGCGGGTCGGCATCACCGACTACGCCCAGGACGCGCTGGGGGACATCGTGTTCGTCGACCTGCCCGCCGTCGGGAGCGAGGTCGAGGCCGGTGGACAGCTCGGCGAGGTGGAGTCGACGAAGTCGGTGTCGGAGATCTATGCGCCGGTGGCCGGCACGGTGACGCCGTGAACGAGGCGCTCCCGGCCGGGCCCGGAGACAGATCAACCAGGATCCCTACGGCGAAGGGTGGATCTGCGAACTGGAGCTCGCGGCCGACGCGGACCCGGGCAGCCTCCTCGACGCGGTCGCCTACGGTGACCTGACCGCCGACTGACCTGGCGTTCGGCGCCTGAGACGGCAGGAGAAGCCGGGCGTGGGGTGGGGTACCGTGGACGCCGTGTTCTGTCACAACTGCGGGCACCGGAACCCCGAGGGCGTCAACTTCTGCTCCTCGTGCGGTCACGCGCTGCTCGCGGACGGCGATGACGCCACCATCACGCTGCACCCGACCGACGAGGCTGAGGCGACGGAGGACCACCCCGATGTCACCCTGGTCGAGGTCCCGCACGGCGCCGGCGTCCTCGTCGTCACCCGCGGGCCCGAACATCGGGGCGCGCTACTCCTCGGCGAGAAGGTGGTGCGGGCGGGCCGGCATCCCGAGAGCGACATCTTTCTCGACGACATCACCGTGTCGCGCCGCCATGTGGAGATCACGCCCGGCGGACGGCGGGCTACTCGGTCCGTGACGTGGGCTCGTTGAACGGGACCTACGTGAACCGGGAGCGGATCGACGAGGTGCAGCTGGCCCCGGGCGACGAAGTGCAGATCGGCAAGTTCAAGCTCGTCTACCTGGTGGCGGGGAACGAGTGAGCAGCCGGACGTATCTCTCCATCGGCGACGTCCTGACCCTCCTGCGGGAGGAGTTCCCCGACGTCACGATCTCGAAGATCCGCTTCCTCGAGAGCCAGGGCCTGGTCAACCCCGAGCGCTCGCCCTCGGGCTACCGCAAGTTCTTCGACCACGACGTGGAGCGCCTGCGCTGGGTCCTCCGCCAGCAGCGGGAGCACTTCCTGCCGCTCAAGGTGATCCGCGACCGCCTGGCCGACGGCGACCTCGGCGACGACGTCGGAGCCGAGCGACCGAACGGCAAGGCCGTGCCGAGCCGGCGCACGCGGTCGCCGTCGCGGCGGCGCCTCCGGGTACGCGCACGAGCAGCCGACGAAGGCCGACGAGGAGGCGATGGCGCGCATCCTCGCCGACGCGTCGCGCGCGCGGCGCCGGCTGCCCGAGCACCGCAGGCGCGCCGCGGACTGCAGGTGGTGGCCGAGACCGAGCAGTGCCGACCGCCGCGACCCGAGCCGGCCGGACCCGCCGGCGCGGGACCGACGTCGACCGCGCAGCGCAGCCGCCGGACGCCCGACGGCACGGCGCGACGCCGCGTGCCGACGGCACGACCGCGTCGCCGCACCGGCGGCGCCGACGGCCGCGACCGGCGCACCTCGCGGCCGCGGCAACGGCACCGGCACGGCACCGCGCGCCGACCGGCGCACCGGCAGACCGCGCGCCGACCCGACACCGCGACGCCGGTGCGAGCAGAGCGCACGGCAGACGCGCCGAGGCTGCGACGGCGCGCGGCCGATCCCGCCGCGGCTGGTCACCGGCGCGAGCCTGTCGGCCGAGGAGCTGTGCGCCGCCAGCGGCCTGTCGCCCGACGAGGTGGCGGGGCTCAAGGGATTCGGCCTCATCGAGCTGCGTGCAGCGTGGCCGGCATCGCAGACCTACGACGAGGACGCCCTGACGGTGGCCAACCTGGCCGCCGCCTTCCGGGCCTTCGGGATCGAGCCGCGCCACCTGCGCCTCTACCGGAACGCGGTCGGACCGCGAGATGGGCCTGATCGAGCAGGTCGTGATCCCTCTGTTGCGCCAGCGGAACCCCGAATCCCGCCAGCGGGCGGTCGACGGGGCCGATCAGCTGGCTGCGCTGGGGCAATCCATGCGGGCCACTCTGCTCCGCCAGGCACTGCGCCGCCACCTGGGGGGGTGACGCAGGCCCGGGATCGGGCGCTACATTTCAGTCATGGTCCGTGTGCTCCTCCGTGCGGTCAGGGTGGACCTGCAGTCGAACACGCCGGTGCTCCTCCTCCAGGAGACCGAGGGTGAGGGTCGGACGCTGCCGATCTTCATCGGCAGCCCCGAGGCAACGGCCATCGCCTACGCCCTGCAGGGCGTGACGATGCCCCGGCCGCTGACCCACGACCTGATGAAGGACATGCTGGGCGCACTCGACATCAGCGTCGAGCGGGTCATCATCACCGAGCTGCGGGCGTCCACCTACTATGCCGAGATGCACCTTGTGCGCGGCGAGGAGCGGACGATCGTCTCGAGCCGGCCCTCCGACGCCGTGGCCGTCGCCGTGCGGACCGAGTCGCCGCTCTTCGTGTCCGACGAGCTGATGGAGTCCGAGGGGATCATCCTGGCGCTCGACGCCGAAGACGAAGAGGACGACACGCCCGACGAGCTGGTGGGGCAGTTCCGGCAGTTCCTCGACTCGGTGCGGCCCGAGGACTTCGAGGGGTGACGCCGCCCCGCTGGGCGCTCGCCCTCGTGGCGTGCGCCGGCCGTCGTTCTCGCGGCGTGCAGCAGCAGCCCGAGCACGCCGAAGCACACGCGACGACGACCACGCACCCGCGCCACGACGACGACCACGTCGTCGTCGACCACGACGACGACAGCGCCTCGCGACGACCACATCGACGCGCCGGCACGACGGCCTGCAGCCACATCACGGCCTCGCCCGGCCAGGGCCAGGGCGCGGCCGGCACGATCACCGGCCTCGTCACCGTCACCAACACCGGCACCAGTCCGTGCACGGTCAACGGCTATCCGACGATGGCGCTCTTCTCCGGGAGTGGGGCGCCGCTCACGGTGACGATGGTCAACGGGCTGACGGTCACCGTCTCGCCGCCGGCCAATGCGCCGCCGTCGTCCGTGTCTCGGTGGCGCCGTCGGCCACGGCGCAGTTCGCCTACCAGTACTCCGACGTGCCGGTCGGCTCGGAGACGAGCTGCCCCACCTCCGAGTCCGGCCAGCGTCGACCATGCCGGGGTCGACGACGGCGTCGCCGAACTTCCAGCTGGCCATCGGGCCGTGCGGCAACGGGACGATCAGGGTCTCGCCCGTCTACGCCGGCTGACGCCGAGCTGCCAGCGGCGAGTGCGTCAGCGCGCCGGGTTGACCAGGATGCGGCCCCGCACGGCGGCGTCGAGCACACGGTCGAGCGCGGCGGTCAGGCCGTCGAGCCCGATCTCCTCGTTGACCATCTCCTCGCAGTGCTGCAGCGGGAACGCGTCGGCCATGTCGTTCCACAGCGCGCGCCGCTCCTCGATGGGCGTCGCCACGGTGTCGATCCCGAGCAGGGCGACGCCGCGCACAATGAACGGATAGACGGTCGTCGCCAGGTCGTTGCCACCGGTCAGCCCGCTGGCCGCCACCGCGCCGCCGTAGCGAACCGTGCGCAGCGCCTCGGCCAGCGCCGCTGCCGCCGACGCAGTCGACGACGCCGGCCCACAGCTGGGGCCCGAGGGTCCGGCCGTCGTCCTCGGTGAACTCGCGCCCGACGACCGCGGCGGCGCCGAGCTCCTTCAGGTAGTCGTGCTCGGCGGTCTTGCCCGACGACGCCACGACCTCGAAGCCGGCGTGGGCCAACAGAGCCACGGCCGCGCTGCCGACGCCGCCGGAGGCGCCGGTCACCAGGATCGGCCCGTCCTCGGGCGTCGTGCCGTGTTGGACGAGGCGGCGCAGGGACAGCAGGGCGGTGAAGCCGGCCAGGCCGATGATGGCGGCCGTGCGGCAGCTCAGCGCGTCGGGGAGCGGCACGACCCAGTCGGCCGGGACCCGGGCGTAGGCGGCGAAGCCGCCGTGGCGGTCCACGCCGAGGTCGTAGCCCTGGACGAGCACGCGCTGTCCGGGCGTGAACTCGGGGCTCGTGCTCTCCTCGACGCATGCCGGTCAGCTCGACGCCGGGGACGAGCGGGAAGACCCGGGCGACGCGGTTGCCCGGGCGGGTGACCATGGCGTCCTTGAAGTTGATGGCGGACCACTCGACGCGGACGAGCACATCGCCCTCCGGGAGGTCGGTGTCGGCCAGCTCGACCACTGCGGGCCGGATGACCTCTCCCGCCTTGGAGAGCAGGTAGGCCGGGAAGCGCACCGGCTCACTGTAGAGGCCGGCGGCGGCCGCTCTCCGGCTGCGAGGCTCTGCACCGGGTACGTTCGGACCGTGACCACGACTGCAGGTTACGGGGGTTGGGCCTCGCCGCTGGCGGCGGGCGACGTGGCCCGGGCCAAGGTCGTCGCTGTCGGAGCTGTGCTCGGACGGCGACGCGCTCTACTGGCTCGAGTCGCGGCCCGCCGAGGGCGGGCGGGTCGTCGTGCGTGCGGGCCGATGCCGCGGGCCGCACGGACCACTCGCCCGAGGGCGTGAGCATCCGCAGCCGGGTCAACGAGTACGGCGGCGGAGCACTGTGCCTGGTCCCCGGCGAGGGCGCCGGGTGCCTTCGCCTACGTGGACCAGGCGGACCAACGGGTGTGGTTCTGTGACGGCCCGCGGGCCGCGGCGCGGGTGCGACACCGGTGGCCTCTCACCGGCACCGCCCGCGGGGCGAGGTGCACCACCACGGCGGGCTGAGCGCCACGGCGGACGGCGACTGGGTGCTCGCCGTCCGCGAGATCCACCGCGAGCGGATCGGACCGGCGCCGGTGCGCAGCGTGGTCGCGCTCTCGACGCGCGCGCACGGAGCCGTGCGAGACCACGCTGCTCGACGGGCACGACTTCTTCGGGACGCCGCGTGGCGCACCCGGCGGCGACCGCTTGGCCGTCGTGGTCTGGGACCACCCCGACATGCCGTGGGACGCGTCGACGCTCGTGGTCGTGCCGCTCGGCCTGCCGCGCCCTGCCGACCGCGGACGCGACGCGCTCGCGCCGGCGGGTGCGCCCTGGCCGTCGCCGGGGGGCCCGGGGAGTCGGTGGGCCAGCCGGCCTGGCAGCGCGACGGCTCGCTGCGCTTCGTCTCGGACCGCCGCGGTTGGTGGCAGCCCTACCTCCACCCGGGCACGCCCGCGGCGACCGCGCCGAAGCCGAGCCGCTGACGGACGCCGAGGCGGAGTTCCACGGGCCCGACTGGGTGCTCGGCCAGCGGACCATGGCCGAGACGCCGACGGGCACGCTGGTGGCGCGCCTGACGGCGGCGGGCCGGGACGCCTCGTCGGTGCTGCCTCGACGCTCGGGCGGCACGGCCGCCCGAGGCTGCTCGACCAGCCGTGCGTGTCCATCGCCGCGCTCTGCGCGCACGGCGACGGGGTGGCGCTGATCGGGAGCACGCCCGATGCGCCGTCCAACGTCTGGGTCTGGACGCCGACGGCGGGGCCGCCGACCCGTGCGCCCGGCGCCGCGGCTCGCCTGCGCTGCGTCCCGACGTGGCGACGTGGGGGAGCCGTTCACCCTGACCGGCCGGACCGGGCGCGCCGGTGCACGGCACGCTGTACCGGCCCACGCTCGGCGCCGACACCGCGGCCCGCGCCGGCCGCACGACGCCGCCGCCGCTGGTCACGTGGTGCCACGGCGGCCCGACGTCGGTCGTGCCAGGCGGGCTCGACCTGACGCTGCAGTTCTTCACGACCCGGGGGTTCGCCGTGGCCTGCGTCGACTACGCCGGGAGCACCGGGTACGGGCGCGCCTACCGCTGCGCCCTCTGGGGCCAGTGGGGCGTGGCCGACTCGGAGGACTGCCTCGATGCCGCACTCCATCTGGCGGCGCGGGGCGACGTCGACCCCGCACGCATGGCCGTCCGGGGCGGCAGCGCGGGCGGCATGACCGCGCTCAACGCGCTGGCGGCGGGGGAGGGGTTCGCGGCCTGCGTGTCGTGGTACGGGGTCACCGACCTGATGGGCCTGGTGGCGACCACGCACGACTTCGAGGCCCACTACACCGACCGGCTGATCGGGCCGCTGCCCGAGGCGCGCGCGCTCTACGAGGAGCGGTCGCCCGTCAACCGGGCCGCCTCCATGCGGGCTCGGTCCTCCTGCTGCAGGGGACGGAGGACCCCGTGGTGCCGCCGGCCCAGGCCGAGCGCATGCGGGATGCCCTCGTCGCGGCCGGCACCCCGTGCGACCTGCGGTTCTTCGAGGGCGAGGGTCACGGCTTCCGCCGGGCCGACACCTTGACCGCATGCCTGGAGGCCGAATTGGCGTTCTACCTGGCAGACTCCGCCTCTAGGATCGAATGCGGGGTTCCGTCCTGCGCCTCCCTCGTGTGCGAGGCTTTCGCGACGCCATGCCGAACGACTCCGCGACGACCACCCCGACTGGGCGCTCGCCTGTGGCTCGGCATTGGCGCGGCTCGTGCGACCGCGTGCAAGCGGATCTCGCCCGAAGCGGGCGACGCGTTGCTCTACGGCGTCAGCGCGCTGTTCGCGCTCCTCACGATCTACACGTCGACCAACGCGCTGTACCAGGTGTGGGGGCGCATGGCGCTGTCGCCCGTTCGCGTTCGGCGCCGTGGCCTCGGCCGTCTTGCGCTCTGGCCGTGCGCCGCGCCCGCCGCCGCCAGCCCGGCGACCGGCTGACGCCGCGCCAGCACCGGCGCGCCTGGGCCGCCCGCATCGTCGTCGCGGTCGTGCGTGTTCGCCGGTGCGCTCGCCATTCCGCTGGGCTTCGAGATCCTGTGGCGCTTCGACGGCGTGGCCGGGTCCCACCAGCAGCCCGAAGTGGCGACCGTCGAGGTCGGCGGGCAGGACCTCGTGCGGGGCCAGGACCCGTACCGCCCGCTCGTCAACCTCCCCCACCCGGTGAAGTACCACGCGCCCGGCGAGCCGGACTTCGCCGGGTTCCTGCCCTATCTGCCGCTGATGGCGGTCGCTCGGCATCCCGAGCGACATCTGGCCCAACAACGGGCTCAGCGACGCGCGGATCTTCTTCTGCCTGACGACGCTCGCCGTGGCCGCGGTCGCGCTCTACCTGTGCCGGGCCGACGGGCGCCGCAAGATCCGCGCCTTCAGGCGCTCATCATCCTGCCGCTGGCCTCGCTGCCGCTGGCGACCGGCGGCGACGACATCCCGGTCGTGGCCTTCCTGCTCCTGGCCATGGTGCTGGCGCAGCGACGGCGTCCGTTCGCCTCGGGCGTCGTGCTCGGCATCGCGTCGGCCATGAAGTTCACCGCCTGGCCGCTGGCCGTCCTGGCGCTGTTCGCCGCCGCGGAAGCGCAACGGCGAGCGCCGCCCGCTCCGCATGCTGGCCGGCATGATCGTCGTGGCCGTCCCCACGATCTTCCCCTTCGCCCTGCGCGGGCCGTTCGCGCTGATCGACGACGTCGTGCTCTTCCCCTCGGCTTGAGCGCGATCCCGTCCACGGCGGCGAGCGCGCTGCCCGGGCACGTGCTCGTGAGTCGACTTCCCTCGCTCAGCCGCGCGCTGCCGCTCTCGGTCGGGCTCGTCCTGGCCGTGCTCCTGGCCCGCCACCTCTACCGGCACACGCCCGAGCACGGTGTCGGAGGTGTGCATGATCGCCGGCGTCGTGATGTCGCGCGCTGATCCTGCTGGCGCCCGAACCCGCGGGTCGGCTACCTGCTCTACCCGATCAACTTCTTCGTCTGGGCCTACCTGTTGGCCGAGCCGCGCCCCGAGGAGCTCGGAGCTGCTGCCGACCGGCGGCACGCGGACGAGGCCGCACCCGTCGGCGATCGCGCCTGAACCCCACGGCGGCCCGAGGCCGACGCGCCGCGCTCGACCGCTAGCTCGGGATCGGCGTACTGCTGGAAGAGGCGGACGGTGAAGTCGGTGTCGCCCGCGCGGGGGGCCGCCGTGGCCGAACGTCGTCGGCGGGATCGGTGGCGCCCATCTCCCAGTAGTAGCCGTCCGAGCCGGCCAGCTTGCCCAGGACCTCGAGCGCGCCCGGGTCGTTCGCGGCCGCGCCCTGGTCGAAGACCTGCCAACCCTGGGGCTTCATGTCGGCGGCGAAGAAGGCCAGCAGGGCCGCCTGCGAGTCGGCGGAGCGCAGCGTGACCTGCGCGTCGTACTGGCCCGGCCCCGGCCGCGTTGTTCTGGTGCGAGATCCGGACGGAGCCCGCCGGCAGCGTCGACGGCGTTGACGATGTTCGTCGGGGGCTCGCCCGCCGCCGACGATCGGGTGCAGCAGCGCGGCCGCCGGCACGGCCCGGAGCGCGCTGCCCGGCACGGCGACTCGGCGCGCCGGTCGTCTTCACCGCGGCCGGGGACTGGGTGGACACGATGCCGAAGGTGACGAAGACGACGAGGATCAGCGCCGCGAGGCCGACGACGATCATCGCCGGCCGCATGGAGAAGCCCCCGGGCGTGGGCGGCCGCAGCGGCTCGGATCGGCCGGCTCGGCCAGCGGGTGTCGGTGTCGTGCAGCGTCATGGCCCATCCAGCCTACGGCCGGCTCGACCACCCGAAATGGTCGAGGGGGCCGTGCCCGGCGCCCAGCCGCCAGCCGGCGCCGCCGGCCAGCGCCCGGTGCCACGAACTCCTTGGCCGCCGTGATGGCGTCGAGCACGCCGGCCCCCGGGCCAGGTGGGCCGCCACGGCGGCCGACAGCGAACAGCCGGTGCCGTGGTCGTTGCCGGTGTGCACCCGTTTGCCCGGCAGCACGACGACCCCTTCGGGGCCGGCCACGACGTCATCCGCCGAGTCGGTGAGGTGGCCTCCCTTGACCACCACGTAGCGGGCGCCGCGTCGCCCGGATCTGCTCGGCCACCGCGACCCGGGCCTCGAGCGACCCGAGCGAGTCGACGTCCGTGCTCGCCCGAGCACGGCGGCCTCGCGCAGGTTCGGCGTGACCACCAGCGCGTGGGGCAGGAGGCGTTCCAGGTAGGCCGCGACCCCGTCGGGCTCCAGGAGCGGGTGCCCGGTCGAGGAGACCAGCACCGGGTCGACCACGAGGTGGGGGAGCGGCCCCTGCTCGGCCAGATCGGCCACCGCGGTCACGATGCCGGCCGTTGGCCAGCATGCCGGTCTTGACGCTGCGCACGTCGAAGTCGTCGAGCACGGTCTCGACCTGCAGGCGCACGAAGGCCGGCTCGAGGGCGACGACGCCGCGCACCTCGGCCGTGTTCTGCGCCGTCACGGCCGTGAGCGCGCCGGTGCCGTGGACGCGCAGCGCGGCGAAGGTCTTGAGGTCGGCCTGGACGCCCGCACCCCCGCCCGAGTCGGAACCGGCGATCGTCAGCGCCGTCGGGCGGTGTCGGCGTCCGGCACCGAGCCACCATAGGCGGGCGCCGGGGTATGGTCGTCCGGTGACCCGCAACGACGCCGGTCGCGCCGACGACCGCGCCGACGCGCCGACGGCCTCTGCATCGCCGGCGAGGTCCTGGGCTCGCGACTGCTGCTCGGCACGGGCGGGATGACGAGCCTCGCACGCGCTCGCGTGCCGCGCTCGAGGCGTCGGGGACCGCCATGGCCACGGTGGCGGTGCGCCGTGTCGAGGCCGCTGGCCAGGGCTCGCTGTGTCGCTGCTCGATGAGCTCGGCATCCGGGTGCTGCCGAACACGGCGGGGTGCGCGACCGCATCGGAGGCGGTGCTCACCGCCAAGCTGGCCCGCGAGGCGTTCGGGACGGACTGGGTCAAGCTGGAGGTGATCGGGAACGACCGCACGTTGCTGCCCGACGCCGTGGAGCTACTGGCCGCGGCCGAGCAACTGGCCGAGGACGGGTTCGTCGTCCTGCCCTACACGACCGACGACCCGGTGCTGGCCTTCAGCCTGCAGCAGGTCGGTTGCGCCGCCGTGATGCCGCTCGGCTCGCCGATCGGCAGCGGCCTGGGTATCCGCAACCCCCACAACATCGCCCTGCTCCGCGACGCCGTGGAGGTGCCCGTGATCCTCGACGCCGGCATCGGCACGGCGTCGGACGCCGCCCTGGCCATGGAGCTGGGCTGTGACGGGGTCCTGGTGGCCACGGCCGTCAACCGGGCGCACGACCCGGTGGCGATGGCCCGGGCCATGCGCCTCGCCGTCGAGGCCGGGTGCGAGGCGCGGCGAGCCGGCCGCATTCCCGTTCGCTTCCACGCCGATCCCTCGAGCCCTCTCGAGGGCCGAGCCGACCTCGGCCCGAGGCCGGTCGACCTCGGCGTGAGCGCAGGCCCTGCTTGACGAGTTCGTTAGGGTGCCCTAATGTTCGGGCTTGCCTAGACGGCGATCCGAGGCGTCGAAGGAGGTGCGTCGATCGGCGGACCGAGGTCGAAGGCGGTGCCGAGCGGACGCTGGCGGCGTGGCGATCGTCCTCGCCCTCGTGGCTGGGCGCCGTCGTCGCTGGCCGGGTGTCTCGGGCGCGGCGAGGGCGTCGCCGGGAAGCCTCACCGTCTACAGCGGCCAGCACGTCCAGACCACCCAGGCCCTGGTCGCCGCGTTCGAGAAGAAGACCGGCATCAGGGTCAACCTGCGCTCTCGACGACGAGGACGTCCTGGCCGACCAGATCGTGACCGAGGGGTCGCATTCGCCGGCCGACGTCTTCTACACCGAGAACTCGCCGCCGCTGCAGTACCTGGCCTCGAAGGGGCTGCTGGCCCCCGTCGACGCCGTCGACCTGTCCAACACGCCCGGCGGTACAACTCGCCCGACGGCAAGTGGGTCGGCGTGTCGGCCCGGGTCAGCGTGATGGTCTACAACACCAGCTCCTGAAGCCGAGCGAGCTGCCGACCTCGGCCATGGAGCTGGCGACCCCAAGTGGAAAGGGAAGATCGGCTATCGCCGGCGGCGAGACGGACTTCCAGCCGATCGTCACGACCATCGCTCAGACGTACGGCAACGCGGCGGCGCTGCGCTGGCTGAACGGCGTCAAGGCGAACGCCGGGAGCCACATCTACCCCGACAACGAGACGGTCACGTCCGAGGTGAACAGCGGGCAGGTCGCGCTGGGCGTCATCAACCAGTACTACTGGTACCGCGAGCGGCACAAGCGGGACGGCCGGGACTGCATTCGGCGATCGCCTACTTCGCGCCGCACGATGTCGGGTACGTGATGGATGTCTCCGGTGCCGGCATGCTCCGCTCCTCGACCCACAAGGCGGCGCAGCGGTTGCTCGCCTTCTTGACGTCGCGCACAGGGCCAGGAGATCATCGCGCACAGCGACAGCTTCGAATAT
>CAWHFH010000012.1:0-186128 GCA_963828455.1 uncultured Acidimicrobiaceae bacterium
CTGGACGTGGTCCCCGGTGGCCTCGACGATCTGGTCGCCGCCGACGTAGATGGCGGTATGGTACACGCTCGTCCAGTCGGTCTGGGAGTACCCCCAGAACACGAGGTCGCCGGCAGCGAGGTTGGTCAGAGGGACCGTGCTGCCTGCTGTGTGGTACTGGTCGTTGGCCACACGGGCGAAGCCGACACCGACCGACTCCCACGCGGCGAGCGCGAGCCCTGAACAGTCGTAGCCCACGGGGCCGTTGCCGCCCCAGATGTACGGCTTGCCGAGTTGGGCGAAGGCGAATAGCACCGCTCCGTCACCTTGTGTCACGGGGCGAAACAGCAGACCTTCTGTCGGGGGCGCACCCGAGGCGTCGCCGAACGGGAACGCCGTGCCGTTCTGCTCCTCGACCCAGTAGCCGTGCCCGGAACGGCTGGCAACGATCTTCTCCGCGGGATCGGGGCTGTTCGCGCCGGCAGCTGAGCCATAGAACCCAGCATCGCCGTAGTTGAAGATGCCACCGTCGGAGGCGACGAGCCAGTACCCGTTGCCATCGGAGGTGGGGAACATGCCCACGATCGGCTCGTTGAGTGTGATGGCGCCGGTCGAGCCGTAGAAGGTGGCGTCGCCGTAGGAGAAGATGCCACCGTCGGAGGCGACGAGCCAGTAGCCCTTGCCATCGGGTGTCGGCGCCATGCCCACGATCGGCTTGTTGAGTGTGATCGCTCCGGTCGAGCCGTAGAAGGCGGCGTCCCCGTAGTTGAAGATGCCACCGTCGGAGGCGACGAGCCAGTAGCCCCGTCCATCTGGTGTCGATGCCATGGAGACGATGGGCTTGTTGAGTGCGATGGCGCCGGTCGAGCCGTAGAACGTGGCGTCGCCGTAGGAGAAGATCCCACCGTCGCTCGCCACCAACCAGTACCCCTTCATGTCGTTCGTCGGGGTGATGGCGACCACAGGGTGATTGAGCGGGAGACCGGCGGCCGAGCCGTAGGAGGGCGCAGTGCCGAAGTCCCACACGGCACCCTGGGCGTCCGCCAGCCAGAAGTTGTCCGACGGGATGCTGGTCAAAGCCTCGATGCCGGTGCCGGAGGCCCCCGCGGCACTGCCGGAAGGCGCCAGGGCGAGAGTGAGCATCGCCCAGAGCAGAGCGCCGAGTACCGCGGAGGCTCTCCTGGCATTCGTGAGGACCGAGCCGACAGGCCGACCGATTCGGCGGCGATCCCCATTCTCCACGCCACACAGATCGTCGCCGGGCCCCAGGCTCTTGAGCGCGGACCCGGGGATGCCGCCCCAAAGTTGCGCGGAGATTTACCAAAGGGAAATGCCCGTTGCCCCCCAGGCGGCGTGTCAGATCCGCGGACGGCTGGCCCGACTAGGGACATCGCTTCCAAAGATGGGGTTGTCTCTCCGGGAACTCGGTTACGACGGGAGGAGGAGAGGCGGAGTTGGCAGCAACTTGGCCGCTGTATGGTCCCGGCGTCCGGGACCCTGAGGCGGACTCGCACAGATGAAACCCAGCCCTTCCCGTCGGCGCCGGAGGCGGATGGTTGCGATCAATGCATTGAGCGGAGCAGTCGCAGTCGGCTCCCTGGTGGTCGTCATCGAGCTGGGAGCCGCTGTTGCGTCCAATCTCGGGCTGAGTGTCGGGCTGCCATCGTCCGTCCATGGTGGGGCCGCCTCGCAGGCTTTCGCGGACACGAGCTTTCCGAGCCTGGGGCATTCGGCGACGTCTGTGGTGAGCGCCAAAACGCCCGCGCCGGTCGTCGCAGCGCCGACGACCGCCCACACGGTCGTCAACGACGTCCCTGTCGTGACGCCGCCCGTGCCGTCGTCGACGTCAGGAGCTGCCCCCCCGCCGACGGCATCGGCCGGCACCGCGTCCAGCCACCTGAGCTCGCCGGCTCCCGCGACGGCTACCCCGTCAGCAAGCAGTAGTGAGAGCGCGGGCGCGCAGGCCAGCCTCACAACGCAGACGCAGACGCACACGCAGACGGCCGGCGACGATCAACAAGGTCAGAGTGGCCAGCAGGGCCAAGGTGACGGGCAGTCGAGCGGCGATCATGGCGGTGGTGACGGGCAGAGCGGCGGCGACGAGTTCGGTCAAGGAGACCCGCAGGCCGGCGACGACCCGCAGGCCGGCGACGACCCGCAGGCCGGCGACGACCCGCAGGCCGGCGACGACGAGCAGGCCGGCGACGACGAGCAGGGCCAAGGCGATCAGTACGGCCGAGGCGACGACTGCGATCACGGCGGGTCCGACCGACGCGTTCCGCCGGGCGCGTCGCCCGTGCCCGGAAGGCTCAACGGGCCGGCGTGATCTGATAGGTGAAGGGCGCTGACGGCGGGGTCAGCGTCTGGCTCTTGTGGCCCGACGTCACCGTCATCGAGGTTCCACCGGCGCCGATGCTGACTTGCGCCGGCCCGAGGAGGAGCTCGCGCTGGCTCGAGTTCGGCGGGACGATGCCTTGGTAGACGGGGGTCTGGCCCACGACCCCGATGCTGACCCAGCTCCGCCCCGCTCCGGTCGTCACTGTGACCAAGAACGCCCGCGCCGGAATCGTGTAGTTCCCCGATCCGGACCCGCCGAAGGTCTGTGCGGGTGTCAACAACGTCTTCGTGCGGACGACGGTCGTGGGGGGCGTGGTCGTGCTCGTGTGCTTGCTGGCCGGCGGATTGGTGGTCTTCCCGATCACGCCGGTCTTGACCAGTGCGAGCGCCCCACCGGCGGCCAAGATGCCGATGACCACCAGGACGACCGTGACCCGCAGCCAGCGGGGCGCGCCATACGGGTTGGAAGGACGCCGGCCCCGTCCGACGGCGGGCAGCCGGTCGGTGTCCGCGAAGGACCGGCCCCCGGGGTCGTCGAAGAGGCGGCCTTGACCGGCAACGCCCCCAATCGGGGGGACGACTGCCGTGGCGGACGGATCCGACCGGTAGCTGATCTCACCGGTGTGCACGTCCATGGTCGCTTCCTCGACCTCCCACGCCCTGAACTGAAACGCCCGCCCGTCGTTTTGCGTCGCGAGCAGGCGCAAACACCCCCACGGACCGCCCGTGGAGTCCCTTCTAGGATCGCACGTCGCGGCAGCATCTGGGTAGCAGGGCGGGGCTGAAATGTGCGGGCCTGCTTGGGGCGGCGGCGCCGGAGGCCGGGGTCAGGCCGAAATGCGCTCCGGTGCCCATGCGGGGCGAGGGCTCAGCGGCCGGTCCTGCCGTCGAGGAGCTCCCGCGTGATGTCCATATGGCCGGCGTGCCGTGCGGTCTCTTCGATGAGGTGCAGCACGGCCCAGCGCAACGTCGTCGGGCGGAGGTCGCCGGCCGAAGGCAGGTCGAACGACGTGGCCCCATCGAGCACCCGGTCGACCTTTGCGGTCTCGTCACGGTAGAAGGCGACGATCTCGTCGTACCCCCAGCCTGCCGGTAGTTCGAACATGTGCTTCCGCCACTCCATGTCCATCGGCTCGCCCGCGAAGATGGTGCGGATCCAGAGCCGCTCCGCGTAACCGAGATGCACCACGATCACGCCGAGCGAGTTCGCGGTCGGTGCAGGGCGCCAGCGGAGCTCCGCCGCGTTCAGGCCCTCGAGCTTGAAGACCGCGCTGGTGCGCAGGTGCTGCAGCCAGGCCCTCGCCATCGGCATTTCGTCGAGCGGCGCCGACTCCTCCGGGCGCGGCACGCTCAGCTTCGGTGGTGTCTCGGCCATCGCGTCCTCGGCTTCCGTCCTGTCGGGCGCGGACGTTACCGCAGGCTCCTCAGCGCAGACCCGGTTGCCCCATCGGGGTGTGACGCTCGGGGCGTTAACGTGGGCCGCCGAAACGGGTCTCGATGACTGGGGGCAGAGCGTTGGACGACCTCAAGGGCCGGGTGGCCGTGGTGACCGGGGGAGCGGGTGGCATCGGTCGAGGCATCGTCGAGGCCCTGCTCGAGGAGAAGGCGCGGGTCGTCGTCGCGGACGTCGAAGAGCCCGTCCTCGAGACCGCGGTAAAGGAGCTGTCCGACGCGGGTCAGATCCGCGGCGTCGTGACCGATGTCTCGTCACCGGCGTCCGTCGAAGCCCTCGCGGAAAGCGTGTTCTCGACCGAGGGCGCGTGCCACTTTCTCTTCAACAATGCCGGCGTGACGTCGGGCGGAGGCGGGCGCCCTTGGGAACAAGAGGCCAACGACTGGGTCTGGTGCTTCTCCGTGAACGTCTTCGGCGTGGCCAACGGGATGCTGTCGTTCGTGCCCAGGATGATCGAGTCGGGTGAGCCGGGCGTAGTCGTGAACACGTCGAGCATGGACGGCGGTATCGCTCCCGTGCCCTATGCGTCGGTCTACGCGTCGAGCAAGGCCGCCATCTCCTGCCTGAGCGAGGCACTGGCCCATCAGCTGGTCGCCGCCGGCACCGATATCCGGGCGGCCGTCTTCTACCCCTCGGGCGGCCTGCTCGACACCGGCCTCTGGAGCGCGCAGCGGAACCGTCCCAGCGCGCTTGCCCGCGTCAAGCCCGCGGGCGCCCGCGCCGGGCACGACCTTCGAGGAGTTCAAGGCCCAGCTCGAGGCGTCGGGGCACCCCGCCGAGCTCATGGACCTGCGCGAGCTCGGGCGCTTCTGCGTCGCAGGCGTCAAGAGGGGCGACTTCGTCATCGGGCACGGTCTCGAGGTCAGCGCGGCCATGTTGCACCGCCGGGCTGACGCCATCGGGGCCGGCCAACTCCCACCGGCGGCACTGACCTGATGGCGACGACCGCGGCTCCCGAGCGATACACGGTCGTCTCGGCCGACGGCCACGCCGGAGGCGACATTCAGGACTACCGCGCCTACCTGGCCACCCGATGGCACGACGAATTCGACGCCTGGGCGGCTGCGTACGTGAACCCCTTCGCCGACCTGCTGCTCCCGTGGGCGTACCGCAACTGGGACAACACCCGCCGCCTGGAGGAGACCGAGTCCAACGGCATCGCCGCCGAGGTGCTGTTCCCCAACACCGTCCCCCCGTTCTTCGAAGAGGGGAACCTGGTCGCTCTCCCGCCGAGCCCCGAAGACTACGAACGCCGCTGGGCCGGCGTCCAGGCGCACAACCGCTGGCTGGCCGACTTCTGTGCGGCGGCGCCGGGCCGGCGCGCCGGCATCGTGCAGGTGTTCGCCAACGACATGGACGACGCCGTCGCCGAGGTGCGGTGGGCGAAGGCGACCTTCGATGCGCCCTTCGGGGGCATCCTCCTGCCCTCTATCCCCCCGAACTCGCACCTGCCGTCTCTCTGGGAGGACCACTACGAGCCGCTCTGGCAGGTGTGTGCCGAACTCGACGTGCCCATCAACATCCACGGCGGCAGCGCCCTGCCCGACTACGGCGAGCACGAAGCGGCCCGCGCCATGATGCTCATCGAGATCCCGTGGTTCAGCCACCGCTCCGTGTGGCACCTGATCTTCTCCGGCGTCCTGGAACGTCATCCGACCCTGCGCTTCGCGGTGACCGAACAGGGTGTCGCGTGGCTGCCCCGGGGGCTCGAGACACTCGACTGGTTCTACGGTCGCATGACGCTGGCCAACGCCGCGGAGGCCAACTTCTTCGGGGCGGCCGCCGCCAAGATGACCATGTGCCCGTCGGAGTACTTCGCCCGCAACTTCTGGATCGGTGCGTCCTTCCTGCGCCCGAGCGAGGCCCCGCTGTGCCGGGACCTCGGGATCGGACACGTGATGTGGGGGGCTGACTACCCGCACACCGAGGGGAGCTATCCCTACACGACCGAGGCCCTGCGCGTGGCCTTCGCCGACTACGCCGAGCCCGATGTGCGGGCGATGGTCGAGTCGACAGCGGCGGCGTTCTACGGCTTCGACCTCACGGCACTGCGGCCCGTCGGCGATCGCATCGGCCCGCTCGTTTCCGACGTGGCCCAGCCGCTCCCGCAGAATGAGTGGCCGAAGACGACCTGCAACGCGTTCGACCCGACCCAGATGCTGCGCGCCTGGTGACGGCGGACGAGATGGGAGGAACCGTGCACACCGTTCGTTATGGCGCCCGCCGCGACCAGGTCAACCGCGAGATCGAGGCGAAGAAGGCAGCCATCTGGTCCGAGGCGGTCACCGCGCTCTACGAGACCGAACCCGAGATCATTGCGGCGGTCCTGCCGCCACCGCTCGAGCCAGGGCCCGAGCCGTTGGTGCGCATAACCATCACCCGCGTCGAGATGCCGGGACTGCCCGTGTTCGGCGCCGGCTGGATCGGCGTGCAGGCCCGCCACGAGGACCGCGTGGGCGAGTACCCGATCCTCATGCCGATGACGACGGAGCAGTCACTGATAGGGGGCAGGGAGATCAACGGCGAGCCCAAGAAGCTGGCGGAGGTGGAGGTCCACCGGGACGGCGACGTGGTCTCAGCGCACATCGCCCGCATGGGCTCGGTGATCTGCGAGGTCAGCGGGCGCATCAGCGGCGCCCGGGACAACTACGAGCTGGCCAAGACGGACTTCTGGTTCAAGTTGTCACCGTCGTGCGAAGCGGCCGGCGTCCTCGACCAGGATCCGCTGCTCGTCTACGGCGAGAAGACCGAGAAGACGCGCCTGCACCAGTCGATCGACGGCGGGCTGATCCTCAAGGAGGCGCCGCTCGACCCGGTGGCCGACCTGGTGGTCCGGCGCATGGTCGACCTCAACTGGACGGAACGGGCCTCGACCCAGGTCGGCCGTGTCATCGGTCCCGTGCCGCGGGCGGGGCTCGAGCCGTTCATCCACCAGCGCTACGACGACCTCTCGGTGCTGGGGGCGAAGCGATGAGCGACCGCTACACGATCATCTCGGCCGACGCCCATGCGGGTCTGCCCGCGGAGGAGTACCGGCCCTTCCTCGACGCTGCGTACCACGCTGCGTTCGACGAGTACCTGGCCGAGCGCCAAGCCCACCGCGACGAGGCTCTCAAGATGAATTACGACTACATCATGGGCTGGGAGACGGAGAACGAAGAGGGCCTGCGTGGCGCCTGGGACATCGAACAGCGCGACAAGGAGCTCGACGCCGACGGCGTGAGCGCCGAGGTCATGTTCGCCGACGCCGACGCCATCACCGGCATGGCCTCCCCGCCATTCGGGGCCGGGCTCAGCGCCGGGGAGATCACCGACCCCGAACTTGCCTTCGCCGGGGCGCGGGCCCACAACCGCTTTCTCGCCGAGATGTGCGCCCGCAGTCCCGAGCGCCATGGCGGCATCGCGCTGGTGCCGATCACGCACGGGGTGGAGCGCTCGGTCGCCGAGATCGAGTGGCTGGCAGAGCAGCCGGGTATCCGCGGGGTGATGGTGCCCACGATGTGGCACGACCACGTGCCCTACAACCACCCGGACTACGACCCGGTCTGGTCCGCGTGCCAGGCGGCCGGCCTCCCGGTGCACACGCACTCGGGTGAGGCGCCCCAGGACGAGTACAACGGCAACATCGGCATCTATCTCGCCGAGGTGGTGTGGTGGGCGGCTCGGCCGGCATGGCACCTGCTCTTCTCGGGTGCGTTCGAGCGGTTCCCCGGGTTGAAGTTCGTCGTG
This sequence comes from uncultured Acidimicrobiaceae bacterium, assembly GCA_963828455.1. GTDB lineage: Bacteria > Actinomycetota > Acidimicrobiia > Acidimicrobiales > RAAP-2 > Bog-473. Next base: position 7,499 of record CAWHFH010000012.1, read on the forward strand.
ACAGAGGCCGCCGCCTACTGGGCGGCCGACATGATGTGGAAGTGGGACCAGTACATGGGCGGCGGCCACACGACGAAGAAGATGGCCGCGCTGCTCCAGGGGAAGATCTCGAAGCTGCCGTCAGACTACTTCGGCGAGAACATCTTCATCGGGGCATCCACGATGTCGAAGGAGGAGATCCGTCGCCGCTACGTGCTCGGTTGCGACGTGGTGATGTGGGGGACCGACTACCCGCACCCCGAGGGCACATGGCCCCACACCGCCGAGCGGCTCCGCGCCGACTTCGGCGGCATCCCGGTCGAGGACGCCCGGAAGCTCCTCGGCGAGACGGCGGCGCGTTGCTACGGCTTCGACCTCGAAGCGCTGCGCCCGATCGCCGAACGCATCGGACCCACGCCGGCGGACCTGGGTCAGGACCCGGGCTTGCGCTCCGATCCCGAGGAGATCGCGACGGCCCGCTGGTGGAAGGCCGAATACCAGGTCCAGTCACCGGGCTGAACGCAAGACCGCCGTGAACGACGCGCACATGGAGTACTGCGCCAGCGACGACTGGCGTCGGCTGGTCCACGAGACGATCCTCCCCGAGGCGCTGCGCGGTGTGGAGCTCGGCGACGACGCCATCGAGATCGGGCCCGGCCCCGGATTCACGACGGACATCCTGCGCACCATGGCGGGACGCCTCACGGCCGTCGAGATCGACGAGGGGCTCGCATCCTCGCTCACCGAGCGGATGGCGGGTGGCAACGTCGACGTCGTGATCGGTGACGCGTCGGCGCTGGATTTCCCGGCGGACCGGTTCTCCGGTGGCGCGTCGTTCCACATGCTCCACCATGTCGCGCCCGCCGAGGTCCAGGACCGCGTCTTCGCCGAGTTGGGCCGCGTGCTCGTCACGGGTGCGGTCCTCGTCGCGGCCGACGGCACCTTCAACGAGGCAACGGCCGCCTTCCACGTGGGCGACACGTACAACCCGATCGACCCCTCGGAACTCGGGCAGCGGCTCGATCACGCGGGCTTCGAAGACGTGGAAGTACGCACCTACGATCTCGGTTGGGTGTGCACGGCGCGAGCGCGCTGACCCGGGTGCACGCGCCCCTCGGGACGCTGTGAGCACGCGCCGACAGAAGAGAAGGGCGGCGCGGTGACCGTACTCTTCGCACTTGCCGCCGCGTTCTGCAACGCGCTCAACCTCGTCACCCAGCACATCGCGAGCATCGGCGACCCCGGTCACTCGAAGGGGTGGCGGTTCGTGCGATACCTGCTGTCGAACCCGCTGTGGCTGTTCGGCTGGGTCGCGTTGGGCGGCGCCTTCTTGTTCCAGGCGTTCGCGCTGCACAACGGTCAGATGTCGGTGGTGCAGCCACTGCTCGTGACGGAGCTGGTCTTCGCGCTCGTGCTCCGCCGTCTCTGGATCCACCAGGAGATCCGCCGGGTCACTTGGGGCGCGGCCGCGGTGGTTTGCGGGGCGCTCGCGCTCTTCATCGCGATGTCCGAGCCGACCGGCGGCAGCGCCGTACCCACGAGCTCGGCCTGGGCTCGGCGCGATCGCCGTGATCGCAGGAGGTCGGCGTTGCTCGCGGTCCTGTCCCTCAAGGGTTCACCGGTGCGACGGGCCGCCCTCCTGGGTGCTGCGACCTCCATGCTCTGGGCGCTGGTTGCCGCCTTCATCAAGGCGACGACCGACACGTTGACCCAGTACGGCTTCGGCGGCATGTTCCTGCACTGGCCGGTTTATGCGCTCGCGTTCGTGGGGGCATCGGCCGAGTACCTGAACCAGGCCGCCTTGCACGTGGGGCCGTTGAGCGTGTCACAACCGTTCATCGTCGTGGTGGACCCGATCGTGAGCATCGGCCTCAGCCTGTGGATCTTCGGCGAGATGTTCACGGACGATGCGGTGCGCCTCGGCCTCGCGACAGCGGCGTTCGCCGGCATGTGCGTGGCGGTCACGGTCCTCGTCCGGACGGCTCCCGCCACCATGGAGGGCGCGCCGGACGTCAGAACTCGTCGGGTCCCGGGAGCAGCGAGCTGACCCAGTTGCCCTGCATCGAGGCGCCGTCGGCGATGAGGGTCGCGCCACAGACATAGCGGGCGGCAGGTGAACAGAGATACAGGATCGTTCCCGCCATCTCGTCGACAGTGCCCATGCGGGCGGACATGCGCTGGGTGACCAATTCTTCGACGAAGCTCTCTTCGGTGTGCCCGAGCGGCCCGAGCTCCGACTCGACGAGGGCGTCCGTCGAGAATATGCCGGGCGCCAGCACGTTGATGGTGACGCCGTAGCGCATGAGATAGGCCGCGAGCGTCTTGGCCATGTTGACGACGCCGGCCCTGGCCGCGCCCGAGTGGAGGAACATCGGCGCACCCCGATCGAAGGAGAACAGCGTGACGACGTTGACGATGGCGCCGAAGCCCGCTTCGGCCATTGGCCGCATGAAGCGGCTCGTCACGTTCCAGGTGCCGTTGAGGTTCAGGTCCACGACGGCTCGCCAGCCGTTGTCGGAGATCGCGCCCGGCAGGGCCGGAAACTGTCCGCCCGCGTTGTTGACGAGGAAGTCGGTCCGGCCGAAGCGCTCGTAGACCTCGTCACGCAGCGCGTCAACTTGCTGCGTGTCGCGGATGTTGGTGGGGATGGCCGTGCATTCCCCGCCGATCTCCTTGACCGACCGCACCACGTCCTCGAGCTTCTCGGCCCTTCGTCCGGCGATGACCGGGTGGCCGCCGAGGCGAGCGAACCCAAGTGCGACCTCGCGTCCGAGTCCGCTGCCGCCACCCGTGATCACGGCCACCTTTCCGTCGAAGAGGCCCCGGGCGAACATGGCAACAGCAGGTCCCGCCTGCCAGCTCTCGTCGAATTCATCCACGCGAACCCCACCTTCCCTTCTATTCGTACGCATCGAGGACGTTCTTTGCGACGCCGATGCGGTGCACGTCGTCTGGCTCCACGTCCCAGAGGGGACGGCGAAGTGAATCATTGGTAACCATCCGCTCGTCGACGCCCCGGCCCCTGTGCCATCGAGCATCGTCGTTGCGATCGCAGTCCCGAGAAGGGCGTCACGTTGATCGGCATTGGTCTTCCCCGTCTCGCCGGGGCGACTGACCGGGAGCCCTACGCAGGCTCGCTGCGCCTCCCGCCGTGGGCGACCCAACGACCAGTCAGTGCACGCTCATAACGGCCACGGCCGACAAAGCTCACGGCCCAACGGGTGAGCGCCCCGAAGCGGTTCTTGAATCCAGTGAGGAATGTGATGTGGACCACCAGCCAGAGGAGCCACCCGATCAGGCCTCCCACCTGCACCGGGCCGATGTGGGCCACCGCGGTGAAGCGTGAGATGGCGGCGAGCGTGCCGAGATCGCGGTAGCGGAAGTCTTTCGGCTCCCTGCCCTTCAGACGCCGGACGATCGTGTGGGCCGCATGGGCGCCCGACTGCATGGCCACCTCGGCCACTCCGGGCAGGTCGTCGAGGGCCATGAGGTCACCGACGACGAACACTTCGGGATGTCCGGGGAGGGAGCAATCGGGTGCGACCTTCACGCGGCCCGCCTTGTCGAGCTCGGCGGCATCGCCGTCGACCAGGAGCCCACCGAGACCCGAGGCGCGGGTACCGGCGGCCCAGATCTTGGTGGCCGCGGGGACGCGCCGCTTGTCGCCGTCCGAGGTGGTGATCTCGACGCCGTCGTCGTCCATGTCGCTCACCATGGCCCCGAGGTGGAGTTCCACCCCCATGCGGGTGAGCTTGTGCTCGGTCAGGCGCGACACCCGTGCGCCCATCGAACCGAGGAGGTGGTCCGTCCCCTCGACCAGGACGACCCCCGCGTCCTGCGGGTTGATGCGCCGGTAGTTCCGTTGCAGCGCCCGGCGGGAGAGCTCCTTGAGCTGGCCCGCCATCTCCACGCCCGTGGGACCGCCGCCGACCACGACGAAGGTCATTAGCCGCCGGCGCGCGGCCTCGTCCGGCTCGGCCTCCGCCAGCTCGAACGCCCCGAAGATCTGGCCGCGCAGCGCAAGGGCGTCATCGAGCGACTTCATTCCCGACGCCGCCCGTCTGAAATTCGTCGTGCCCGAAGTAGGACGTCGTAGCGCCCCCGGCGACGATCAGGCTGTCGTAGTCGATGGTTATCCGCTTACCGAACTCGTCCACGTGGACCGACTTGGCGGCGAGGTCGATGTGCTCGACCTCGCCCAGCACGACGCGCAGCGACTTGTGGCGCCGCAGGACGTCGCGGATCGCCGGCGCGATCTGCCCTTCGGAGAGGATGCCGGTCGCCACCTGGTAGAGCAGGGGCTGGAACAGATGGTGGTTGGTGCGGTCGATGATCGTCACGCGGACCGGTTCGCGTTTGAGCGCCCGCGCCGCGAACAAGCCGCCGAACCCGCACCCCACGATCACTACGTGGTGGCGCGAATCACCCCCTGCCGACGCGGTGCTCACACCAAACGGCCCAGGACGGTCTCGACGTACCGCGCCAGCGGGAGCGCGCGCGCCTCGTCCAGGCTGAACCATGCGACCGCATCGGTGGTCCCGTCGAGCTCGGGCCGCAGGCTACCGTGCCACGACGCCACCTCGTAGATCAGTCGCACGGTGTGCAGGCTCGTCCCGTCCGGGACCGTCCGCACGTCGGACAGCACGTCGAGGAGGGCACCCGGAACGACGGTCAGGCCGGACTCCTCGGCGATCTCCCGACGCAGCGAGTCCGAAGGCGTCTCACCGTGCTGGACGCCGCCGCCGGGAAGGAACCAGCGCCCGCGCAAGCTGAGGAGGGGCGCGGCCCGGGCCAGGAGCAGGCGGTCCTCGTCGTCGCGCACGAGCCCGTACACGGCAATGCGCTGTCGTTCTGTCTCGGCGGCCACCGGAGCCATGCTGCTCACCGCCCGGGCCCGTCGCCAAGTTGGTCGGCAACTACCCTGGCCCCGGCCTGCTGCGGACGCAGGGAGAGGAGCACACGTCGATGGACACCGCTGCCGAGCTCGAGGCGATCCGGCGCTTGAAGTACGCCTACTTCCGGACCCTCGACCTGAAGCAATTCGACGAGCTCGGCGCGCTGTTGACCGAGGGCGCCACCGCCTCCTACGAGGACGGCAGGACCGTGCTCGAGGGCCGCGGCGCCATCGTGAGTTGGCTGCGGGAGGCCCTGGCCGACCCCGGCATCATCTCCGAGCATCACGGGCACCATCCCGAGCTGGCCATCGTCTCGGAGAACGAGGCGACAGGCACCTGGTACCTGCAGGACCGCGTCATCGTGCCGGCCGCAGACTTCGAGCTGAGCGGCACCGCGTTCTACGAGGACCGCTACCGGCGCACGAACGAGGGTTGGCACATCGCACACACCGGCTATACCCGCGTCTTCGAAGAACAGCGCTCGCACTCGACGCTGGCCGTGCGTTCCTTTACATCTCGCTTCGGCGCGACGGGCTGAACGTGAACCCCGGGTCGAAAAGGGTCGCGGGCGCGAGCGCCTTCTCGATGGCCTCCACGAAGTCGGGCTCGAGCTCGAGGTCGAGTGCCTTCACGTTCTCCTGAATCTGCTCGGGACGGCTGGCACCCACGATCGCGCTGCTGACGTTCTGATTGCGTAGGACCCATGCCAGCGCGACCGTCGCCGGCGCGCGTCCGGCGTCCCGGCATAGCTGCGAGTAGGCCTGCACCGGTTCGAGGACCTCGTCGCGCAGCAACCAGCCCATCTCCTCACCCTCGGGCCCGGTGGCGCGCGTCCCGGCGGGAGGTGCTGATCCTGCCCCGGGCGGGTATTTCCCCGTCAGCACCCCCTGCGCCAGCGGCGACCACACGATCTGCCCGATGCCCTCCTTCTCGCACAGGGGAACCACTTCGGCCTCGATCACCCGCCAGATGAGCGAGTACTGGGGCTGGTTCGAGATGATGCGGTCGAACCCCATGTCGTCGGCCAGGCGCAGCGCGTCGGCGATCTGGTCCGCGTTCCACTCCGACACCCCGACGTAGTGCACCTTGCCTTGGCGCACGAGGTCGTCGAAGGCGCGCATCGTCTCCTCCAGCGGTGCCTCGTAGTCGAAACGGTGGGCCTGCAGGAGGTCGACGTGATCGGTCCGCAACCGTTCCAGCGACGAGTGCAGCGACTCCATGATGTGCTTGCGAGACAGGCCACGGTTGTTCGGGTTGGGCCCGGTGGGCCAATACGTCTTGGTGAAGATCTCGATCGAGTCGCGCCGCACGCCCCGGAGCGCTCGGCCCAGCACGGACTCCGCTGCACCCTGTGCGTAGACGTCCGCCGTGTCGAACGTGGTGATCCCCGCGTCGAGTGCCGCCTTGACGCACGCCGTGGCCGCGTCCTCCTCGATCTGGCTGCCGTGTGTGATCCAGTTGCCGTAGGACAGGGCGGAGACTTCCAGGCCTGAGTTTCCGAGGTGTCGATGCTCCATGGCTCCGGAGCGTATCGGGGTCGCCGTACGCTCGTCGGGTGGACAGGGGCGAGACGCTGCACGTCCGACGGGGCCTCGATCTCCCGCTCTCGGAGGTGACCTGGCGCGCCACGACCTCGGGCGGTCCGGGTGGCCAGCACGCCAACCGGACACTCAGTCGGGTCGAGGTGGAGTTCGACGTCGGCGCCTCGTCGGTCCTCGGCCCGCGGCAGCGCCAGCGGTTGCTCGACCGCGTCGGTCCCGTGGTCCGCGCCAGCGCGGCCGAATCGCGCTCGCAGGCGCGCAATCGCCAGTTCGCCCTCGAACGCTTGGCCGCCCGCATCGATGCCGCACTCCGCGTCGAACCTTCCAGGCGCGCCACGCGGCCGACCAGGAGCTCCCAGGTACGCCGCGTCGAGTCCAAGCGGAAGCGAGGCGAGGTCAAGCGTGGCCGCCGCCGCCCGAGCGACGACGACTGACCCGTACCTTCGAGTTCAGTCGGTGAATCCGAACGGAGCGAGCGCGTCGCCGAGGGCGCGGTCGATCCGGGCCAGCAGTTCGGCGTCGTCCTCCGCCCGCGGGCCCCGCAGCGCGGTGAGCGCGGCGTAGCCGGCGGCGACGAGCGCCGCGTCCTCGGCTTCGGGTCCATCGTCGAGCTCGTCCGTGTGGGGGAAGGGCGAGCCGACGCTCAGCACGATCTCGCCGCGCTCGCCGCGCTCGCCGGGCGGGCCCTCCATGACGGCGCGCGCCGCCTCGGCGGCCGCGGGGCCCTCCATCTCCTCGGGGTTCGGCGCTTCCCAGGCGCCCTGGCCGCCGCGGGCGGCCTTGATCAGGCCGGCACCGCCCACCCGCGCCCACCGCAGCCCCCGGATGTCCTCCAGCGGAAGGTGCGGCACGTTGAGGTTGAGCACCGTCCACACGGGCGCGGCATCCAGGAGGGGCACGAGGCCGACCGCGAGGTCCGCAGCGGACTCCCACGGGTCTGGGTCTGCGCCGGCCCGGAGGGAGACGGCGAGCGCACTGATGCCGAGCTGGCTGGCCGTGAGCGCGGCGCCGACCGTCCCCGAATGCAGGACGGAACGGCCGACGTTGACGCCGTGGTTGATGCCCGACAGCACGAGATCCGGTTTGGGCCCCACCGCGCCCAGTGCGCCGGCGATCACCGAGAGCGCGGGCGACGCGTCGAGCCCGTACGCCTCGACCGTCTCTGCGCCCTCGACCACCGCCCGCTGGTAGGCGATCGCCGTCCCGTCGGTCACCGAACCGACGGCGGCACCGGCACCGCTGAAATTGGAGCTCGGGGCGACGACGACGATCTCGTGGGGCGACGACGGACCTTCGCTGCGGGCCTCTTTCGTCCACCGGACCAGCGCCCGGGTCAGGGCGGCCAGGCCCGGCGCGCCGACGCCGTCGTCGTTCGTGACCAGGATCCTCATCGACGCCGACCCTACCGGGGACGTCCGACACCGCCGGTGCGGCGTCGCGGGGCGTTCGGTGCCCGGTCACCGTCTCTTCACGGGAACCCTCGCCCCTGCGGCACTCCTGGTCTGCCTAAATTCAGGGACGATGACCGCCCGGACGCCCAGGATCTCCGTCGCCTCGCCGACGGGCCAGCAGTGGCGGATCGGGCACGGCGGCCAAGAGGTCGTGGTCTGCGAGGTCGGCGCAACGCTGCGCGCTTACACGGTGGGAGACCACGCCGTCATCGACGGCTTCGGGCCCGACGAGTGGTCGCACTCGGGGCGAGGCCAGGTCCTGGCCCCGTGGCCGAACCGGCTGGCGGACGGCCGTTACGAGTTCAACGGGGTGCGGGCCCAGGCGGGGCTCGACGAACCGGAGCGCCACAACGCCATCCACGGCCTGGTGCGCTGGATGCCGTGGACGCTCCAGACGCGGCACCAGAACCAGCTCTCCCTGCGCCTCCAACTGCATCCCTCGCCCGGCTACCCCTTCTCGCTGCTCCTCGAGATCGAGTACCACGTGGGGCGCGACGGCCTCACCGTGGCGACCAGGGCGCGTTCGCTCGACGAGGGCAACATCCCGTTCGGGCTGGGTTTCCACCCTTACCTGACGGCAGGGTCCGAGACGGTGGACGGCGCCATCCTGCAGGTGCCGGCCCGCCACACCCTCGACCTCGACGACCGCGGATTGCCGACCGGCGCGCTGACGTCGGTCGAAGGGACCGAGCGCGACTTCACGGCGGCACGTTTCGTCGGTCCGGCGATCCTCGACACGGCGTACACGACCCTCGAGCGCGACGCCGAGGGCCGCGCCTGGGCCACCCTGGACGCACCCGGTGGCGCCGCCGGCGCCGCGCTCTGGACAGACCCCGGCTTTCCGTACCTGATGGTGTACACAGGGGATACGCTCCCGGAGATCCAGCGCCGGCGACGCGCGGTTGCCATCGAGCCGATGACGTGTCCGCCGAACGCGCTGCGCACCGGCAAGGACGTCATCGATCTCCAGCCTGACCAGGAGTGGTCGGCCCGCTGGGGCCTCGTCCCACGGTGAGCTGCGCGACGTGAGCGACGGCCCGCTGCGGGGCCGGGTCGTCGCGATCACCGGTTCGTCAAGCGGTATCGGCGCCGCCACGGCGCGCGCCTTCGCCGACGCAGGGGCGTCCGTGCTCGTGAACTCCGCTCGTTCCGTAGCCGAAGGCGAGGCCGTCGCGGCGTCGCTGCCGGACGCGCGCTACGTGCAGGGTGACATCACCGACGCGGGCGTGCCCGAGCGACTCGTGGCCGCCGCGCTCGACCGGTGGGGCCGCCTGGACACGCTCGTGAACAATGCGGGGACGACCGCCCTGATCCCGCACCACGACCTCGAGGCGGCGTCGGTCGACGTGTGGCGACGGATCTTCGAAGTCAACGTGTTCGGGACCTGGGCCATGTCCGTTGCATCGATGCCTGCGTTGCGAGAGGCCAACGGCTCGATCGTCAACGTCGCTTCGGTCGCCGGCGTCCGGCCGACCGGCTCGTCCGTCCCCTATGCCGCCAGCAAGGCCGCACTGAACCACATGACGGTGCTCCTGGCCAAGGTGGTGGGACCCGAGGTGAGGGTGAACGCAGTGGCTCCCGGCCTGGTGGACACGCCGTGGACCGCGGACTGGGACGTCGTCCGTGAGGTGGTGCGCCAGGTCGCGCCGCTCAAGCGCTCCGGGCAACCCGGGGACGTGGCCGAAGTCGTTCTCGCCCTGGCGCAAGCCGCCTACGTGACGGGCCAGGTCGTCGTCATCGATGGAGGGCTCTCCCTCGCGACCTGACGTGCCGCACCGCATCGGCGTTCAGGTGCGGACGCATGGCAAAGTGCAGCATGCGATTCGTCGTCCTGGGTGCCGGTGCGATCGGCGGCGCCGTCGGAGGCCGCCTGTACCAGAAAGGCTTCGACGTCACCCTCGTCGCCCGTGGCGACCACGGCCGTGCTCTGCGCACGGGATTGGTCCTCGAAGACCCGAAGGAAAGGGTCACGTTGCCGATCCCGGCGGTCGAGCGCGTCGCCGACGTGTCCTGGGAGGGCGATGCCGACGGCGATGCCGTCGTGCTTCTCGCCGTCAAGGGTCAACACACCGACGAGGCCCTTGCCCAACTCGTGGATGCATCGGTGCCCTCCACCACGCCCATCGTGTGCATGCAGAACGGCGTCGAGAACGAGCGCCGAGCGCTGCGCCACTTCCCGCGCACCTTCGGCGTGTGCGTGATGTGTCCCGCCAGCCAGCTGCGTGCCGGCGTGGTCCAGGTGCACTCGGCTCCCGTCTCGGGCCTCCTCGACCTCGGGTGTTTTCCCCAGGGCGTGGACACGCAAGCACGGGCGATCGCCGACGCGATCGACGCCACCACGTTCGAGTCCGTGGCGCGGCCCGACATCATGCGCTGGAAGTACCGGAAGCTCCTCATGAACCTGCCCAACGCGGTCGAGGCACTGTGCGGTCCAGGCGCCCGGTTCAGCCCGCTCGCCAAGGAACTCCAGCGCGAGGGCAAGGAGGCGCTGGCGGCGGCCGGCATCGAAGCCGTCAGCTCCGAGGAGGACCGCGAACGGCGTGGCGAGCACCTGCAGATGGCGGCAACGGCTTCGGGGGAGTGGCAGGGGGGATCGACTTGGCAGAGCTTGGCCCGAGGCGCGGGGTCGATCGAGGCCGAATACCTCAACGGTGAGATCGCCTTGCTCGGCGGGCTCCATGGGGTGCCGACTCCGGTAAACGAACTCCTGCAGAGGCTGGCGCTGCAGGCCGCGTCGCAGGGGACGGCACCGGGAAGCTGGCAGATCGAAGCCCTGAGCGATCTCGCCGGAGTGTCCCACGGTGGCTGAGCGGTCCGATGCCCTCGCCTCCGACTTCGCAAAGGCCAATGGAAAGGCGCTGGCCTTCGCATGTTCGTGCACGGATGAGCAGTGGGCGCGCACCGTGCCTGGCGAAGGGTGGACCGTCGGCGTTGTGCTCCATCACATCGCCGAGGGGCATGCACACGGCGTGAGGTGGGTTGGGGAAATGGCGAGCGGCCGCGGCGTGACCGACACGGCTGAAGAGATCGACCGGGACAATGCGGCGCACGCGGCGCGTGCAGGTGCGGTCGGGCAGGGCCAGACCGTGGCGCTCCTCCAGACGAACGGCTCCCGTCTCGAAGAGACGCTCCGCGGCCTTAGTGACGAGGATCTCGAGCGTTCCGCCCCGTTCGGCCCCGCTGGCGGGCGCGCGTTCCCCACGGGGGAGCTGGCGGCGGTCCCGACACGCCACACCCTCGAGCACTTGGCCCATGCCATGGACGCCGTGGCCGGCGTGCACTGAGGTCCATCCTCAATCGGCGTGGAGAGCGGCGCGCACCTCGTCCGCGGGATCCGGCCGGCGGGCGCCCGGGGTCTCGATCGTCAGCCGGTGGACCCTGCCGTTGAAAGGGGCGGGGGGTGAGTAGCGTGTGGAAACCGGAAAGCCGCTGTCCCACCCGAGCCGCAGGCCGGCGCCGCCATGCTGCAACGCCATCGGCAGGAAGCCGTCGACGCCCGCCGTGTCCACCTCGACGCCGTCGACGCTCAATGCCATGCGACCGTGCTCCGTTCCGACCTCGTAGAGAACACTCAGCTCGTGTGGCCCGGCTCCCAGCACCGACGAGGTGGCGAGCTCGATCGCATCGGCCGCGCGGGCAAAGGTGAAGTGCAGGGTCCCCCCCAACGCGTACAGCGCGTAGCCACCGAACCAGTCACCGAGCGCGCAAATGACGCCGTCCGCGTCACCGGGTGTGTCGACCTCGGCTGTGAGGCGGAAGCCGCCCCATAACAACGGCACCGACTCGTCGGCGATCGGTCCGCCCCCCGGAAGGAACGTACGCGACTGTCCCGGGGGCCACGCGGGGGGAATGAACCCCCCGAACCGGTCGACGAGGCCGTCGGAGATGGGCAACACGCCGTTGCGCCCCGCCTCGGCCGCCCACAGGTCGATCAGGTGGCGCAGCCGTTCGGGTTCGTCATCGGCACGATCCGACGCTTCCGAGAAGTCCGCCCCGAGGTCGAAGAGCTCCCAACGGTCTTCGTCGAAGCTGCGGCTCCCCTCGGCTAGTTCCTCTTCGTCGAGGATGCCGGTGCTGATGTGGTTCGTCGTGGCCTTCCATCCTTCGTGGTAGATCGAGCGAGAGCCGAGCATCTCGAAGTACTGCGTGTGGTGGAGCTCCGCCGCGCCCGGGTCTTCCAGCGCGCCGAGAAGGCTAACGCCGTCCACGCGCTGCTGCGCGAACCCGTCCACCTCGTCAGGAATCGCGAGGCCGGCCGCCTCCATGACGGTCGGCATCAGGTCGATGGCATGCGCGAACTGTGTGCGCACGACGCCGGGCTCGTTGATGCGCCCACCCCAGTGGACGATGAGCGGGGTCCTGGTCCCGCCCAGCCACGTGTAGCGCTTCCACAACCTGTGGGGCGTGTTGCCCGCCCAGGCCCAGCCCCACGAGTAGTGGTTGTACGTGGAGAAGCCGCCCCAGTTTTCGTAGTGCTCGAGGTTGGCGGCCAGCGATTCGCGGACATGCGCGGTGAAGCGCATCTCGTTCACGCTCCCCTCTCTGCCGCCCTCGGCGCTGGCCCCATTGTCGGAGAACACCATGACGAGCGTGTTGTCCATCACGCCGAGCGCGTCGAGTGACGTGAGCACCCGGCCGATCTGGGCGTCCGTGTGGGTGAGGAAGCCCGCGAATACCTCCTGCTGACGGGCAAGCATGCGGCGCCGGTCGGCCGACAGATCGTCCCAGGCCTCGACCCACCTCGGTCGCGCCGTCAACTCGGTTCCCGCCGGCACCACCCCCGTGGCGAGCTGGCGGGCGAAGACTTCCTCGCGCCACGTGTCCCAGCCCTCGTCGAACCGGCCCCGGTACGGCTCTACCCATTCGGGTGCGACGTGGTGGGGCGCATGCATGGCGCCGAGCGCGAAGTAGAGGAAGAACGGCTTGCCGGCCGACCCCTGCTGCTGGTCCTGCACCATGCGGACGGCCTGATCCGCCAAGTCCTCACTCAGGTGGTACCCCGAGTCCGGTGGGCGGGGCGCCTCGATGTAGTGGTTGTCACACACCAGGTTCGGCGCCCAGTGGTTCGTGTCGCCCTGGAGAAACCCGTAGTGGCGCTCGAAGCCCATGCCCAGCGGCCAGGTATCGAACGGCCCTGCGGCCGAACGCTGCCAGCGTGGCGTCAGGTGCCACTTGCCGACCGCCAGCGTCGAGTAGCCCGCGTCGCGCAGCAGTCTGGGCAGTGCGGCGGCGGACCGGGGCAACCGTGAGTGATACCCGGGGAACCCGAGCGGGATGTCGGCCAGGAACCCCATCCCCACGGCGTGATGGTTGCGCCCCGTGAAGAAGCAAGCCCGGGTCGGGGAGCACAGGGCGGTGACGTGAAAGCGGTTGAACGCCGCCCCACCCGCGGCCAACGCATCGAGGTGCGGGGTCCCGATGTCGGAACCGAACGATCCGAGATGTCCGAAGCCCGTGTCGTCGAGCACGATGGCCACGATGTTGGGTGCGCCGGCTGGGGGCTTTGGTTCGTGAGGAAAGCGAGGTACCGATTCCGCCGGGGTGAAGCCGATCTGCTGGGGCTCGTCCATGGGAGCGAGGGTAGACGGTGAGCTGCTCGCAGCGCTGTGCGCAGGGGTAACGTGGCGAACGATGCAGGGCCATGTTCCCGGGCCGCCCCAGCCCAGCTTCCCGGTCGGGCTCGGACCGTTCATCGGCTACGTCGCGACCCGCGAGCCCAGTCCACTCGATGACCGGCCGCCGCAGGAGCCGGGCTGGGCTGACGAGGACGGGTACGAGCTCGACGTATTCGACGACGTCGGGGCCTGGGAACCGATGCACCGGCCGATGACCAAGGTGCTCGCGGTCATCGTGTCGGTCTCCCTTCTCGTGGGCGGGGTGAGCACCGTGCTCGATCTGGTTCTCTCCGCCCGCTGACCCTCAGGAGGCGACGCCCCGGCCGCGGGCGCGACGCCAGAACCACGCGGCCCCCACCGCGACGGCCAGTCCGCTCAGCGCGATCGCCACGATCGCTCCGGCCGGTATACCTCCCGTGGACGCAGGAGGCTTGGAGCTGGCCACACGTGCCGTCGTACTGGTTGCCGGCAACGAGCTCGTCGTGGTCCCCGCCGCCGCGCTGTTCGTCGCGACGTGAAAAGCGACGACATCGGTGGCGACAGCCGCGAGCAGCACGCCGTTGCCGACCGACGGCGTCGGAAAGTGATTGGCCGGCGCGCCGATGCTCGCTTGTCTCACCACGGCGCCCGTGGTCGCGCTGATCCCGTACAGCGTCCCGTTCTGCCCGATGCTCCACACCAGCCCAGCCGCCACGATCGGTGGTCCGCCCCCTGAGGCGTTCTGCCACAGAACGCGAAGCCCAGCAGGGTTGGAAGACACTTGCATCGCCACCGGCCCGCTCAGACAGGGCAGGTAGACCGTGGTGCCCACAATGGCCGCGCCGCCGTCGATCTCCCGGGAGCATGCCCTCGGCATAGACGCTTGCTCGCCGCCGATGCCGCCGAGGTGGGCGCCGTCGAGGAGGTATGCGCCCCCGTCCTTGCCCGCCGCCACCACTTCGCCGTCGTCGAGCAGCGCAGGCGTGGTCGAGAGATCGAGGTCGCGTGCGTTCTCCGTGGCCCATGACGATGGTGCGAAGTACTGCAGGAGTGCGAGCGCGGGGGAGAGCTCGAGCACCGAGTCACTGTGGTCGTACGAGGCGCCAGGCGAGGTGACCGAGCCGTTGCCGGCTTCGACCCAGATGTTCCCGCTCGAGTCCACGACCGGGGCCGCGCCGCCCATCCAGATGGCACCCTGGCTCTGGCCCGCGCCCGAATCGACGGCGTAGTCCTCGGCCGCGCCACCGGCTTCGGGCACGGAGACCACCCAACCGTGGTAGGTAGAGCAGTCTCCGTAGTTTCCGCCGAAGCCGAAGACGACGCGACCGGCGTCGAGCGCCAGTCCAGTGCGCTGCAGCAGAGCTGGGGGTGACGAACCTGGGGGATCGACTCGTTGAGTGAGCTCGACTTTGCCCGTCAACGCGTCGAGCCCGAACAGCTCATGTGCCGGGTGTTGACCAACCAGCTCGTCCGCAACGACGAAGACTTCGGAGCGCGCCGTATCCACGACCGGGGTCCCGGTGATCCCCACGGTGGGCGAGATGTCGCCACACGGCAGGGCCGAGGCGGGTGCCGGCGTGCCCAGGTGGGCTGACCAGACCACGTCGCCGGTGGCCGCTGACAGCTCGTACACCGTGTCGTTCTGGGATGCGACGTAGACGTGACCGTCCCATGCGAGTGGTTCGCCGTAGATCTGGCCGTCCAGGGTGGGCGAGGTCCAGGCTCGCGTGGAGAGGTCGACGGAGGTCACAGACGCGGCCCTGCCGTCTCCTTGAGGGTCGCCGTGATAGACGGTCCACGACCCGGTCGCGGCGTTCTGGCTCTGCCGAGCCGCAGCGGATGCCCGCGATGGCACACCGCCCACGAGGGTGAAGAGCAAACCGAACAGGGCGACGGCCCATGCGGTGACCGCGACGCACCCTCGACGATTGCCCCTGGAAGCCCGCAGTGCGAATGCTCTCCAGGCTTAGGCGCCGGTGCGGCTTCGACGGCGCAGGGTCGCGTCGACCGCTACCGCGGCCATGAGAGCGAGCGCCGTCGCGATGTCGACCTTTGCGACGCTCGCGCTGAGCAAGGCCAGTCCGTTGGTGAGGGTTGCGATCACGAGGCCGCCCAGCACGGGATGGATGGTCTTGCCATATCCGCCGAAGAGGCTGGCGCCCCCGATAACGGCGGCGGCAACGGCGTAGAGGACCTGGGAGCCTCCGTCGTAGCCCACGGAGAAGGAGCCCAATCTGGACGCGTACACGATGAGGGCCATGCCGGCGGTGAGGCTGCACAACGCGAAGGCGATGGTTCGAATTCGGGCCACCTTGATGCCGGCACGTCGGGAGGCCTCGGGACTCGCCCCGATCGCGTAGAAGTAGCGCCCCAGGCGGGTTCGTGACAAGAGGAACGACTGGGCAGCGACGATGATGACCAAGACGGGGATCACCCAAGGCACCCCTTCCACGGCCACCACCGTTCCGCGGTTCAGGTTGCAGACCCAGACGACCACTGCCCCCGCCACGCCGACCGCCACGATGGTGGCGATGGTGATGCTCATCGGCGGTGCCGTGAGCCCTTGAGATCGCCGCCGGGCCGTCCGGAACACGTTTAGCGTGGCGAAGAGGGCCAACCCGACGGCAAAGATGACCCACCCCGCGGCCGGCGACAGGTTGCCGCTGACCAGATCGGTTATGACGTTGTTGGAGATCGTGATGACGCCACCGACGGCACCCTTGTCGGTGTTGAAGATGGCGATCAGTACCCCTTGCCAGCCGAGGAGCCCGGCGAGGGTCACGACGAACGAAGGGATCTTGAGGCGGGTAATGAGCGTGCCTTGCAGTGCTCCGATCACCGCGCAGGTCAGAAGGCCGACGATGACCGCCGCCCACCAGGGCCAGTTCTGGGGCGTTCCCATCAGGGCGAGGGCGAGTGCTGCCCCGACCGCACCGACGTAGCCGACCGAGAGGTCGATCTCGCTCAGGATGAGCGCATAGAGCTCGGCCATTCCGAGAAGGATGATCGCAGCGGCCTGCACGAACAGGTTGACGATGTTCCCCGCGTGAAAGAAGGCGCTCGATTGGATCTCGAAGTAGACGCAGAGGCCGATGAGCCCGAGAATGATCGGGAGGGCACCACTCTCGCCGCCCCGGATGCGCTTCCACCACGCGCGCATGTAGTCACCGAGCGAATCGGCCAGGACGTCGGGGGCCAAGGCGACGAGTTGCTCCTGCGCCATTGCAGTGTTCGCGGGAGAGGCATCATCCTCGGGCGCCTTGTCCGGAGCGGCACCTTCGTCGATCGTCTCGGTCACTTCGTCTCGGCTCCTGCGGAAGCGGTCCGAGAGGACTGACCCGTCGTCATGTAGTCGACCACGACCTGGCGGTCGAAGTCCGCTGCCGGGCCTTGGGCCACCATGCGCCCCAGATACAGGACCACGAGATGGTCGGCCACCTCGAAGACGTCGTTGAGGTTGTGCGAGATCACCAGCACCGCAGTGCCCTGATCAGAAAGGCGCTTGATGAGGTCGAGGACCATACGGGTCTGCGCCACGCCGAGTGCGGCGGTCGGCTCGTCCATGATGACCAACTTGGCCGATTGCATGACGGCCTTCGCGACGGCGACGGACTGGCGCTGCCCACCGGACAGCGATGCCACGGGTTGGCGGATGGAGCGGACGGTGGTGACGTGCAGGTCGGCGAGGGTCTTGCGGGCCGCCAATTCCATGGCCGTCTCGTCCAACAGCCCGTGCCGGAGTCGCTCGTGGCCGAGGAACATGTTCTGGACGATGTCCAGGTTGTCGCACAGCGCCAGATCCTGGTAGATCGTCGTGATGCCGAGCTCCTCGGCGTCCTTCGGCCGGTGCAGACGTACCGGTTTGCCCTCCCAGTGGATCTGGCCCGCGCTGGGCTCCCACAGTCCGGAGATGGTCTTGATCGTCACCGATTTGCCGGCGCCGTTGTCGCCCGTGAGCGCGGTGACCTTTCCGGGCGGCACCTCGAAGTCGACCTTGTCGAGCGCCTGGACGGCGCCGAACACCTTGCTCACGCCCCGCAGCTCCAGGAGCGGCACATCCTGAGTCATTTCGGCACCCCCCGGTCGCGGCGTTCCAGCGCACTGCAGCACAGCACACCCAGCGGCCGGCCCCCGCCCGCAACGGAGCGGGGGCCGTGCTGGAAGTCCTTCTCGAACCGACACTACCCACGAGGGCCTGTCGGTCGCCGCGCGTTATGGGGTGATGCCCGCCGCGGTGCAGTCGGCCTGGTACTGACCGGCGCACAGCTGTGACGCCGGCACGAAGTTGTCCTTGATGACCGTGGCGTTCATGTTCTTCGTTGTGACCCACGTCGGAAGCATCAGCACTGACGGCACCGTGACGCCGGCCGTGGTGTCCTTTGCTGTCCCGTTCACCAGCGTCTTGGGCGGGGTCTTGCCCGCACGCAGGTAGAAGGCGAGCGCCACTGCAGCCTGGGCCTCGAGGTAGATCGGCTTGTACACCGTGCCGCACTGGTAGCCCGCAAGGACGTTGTCTAGCCCGGTCAACGTCGCGTCCTGCCCCGTGGTGGGGAAGGTCTTCGGCTTGACGTGCAGGGACTGCAGGTACGTGACGATCGGGGCGCCGGTCTCGTCGTTGGGGATGAGCGCTGCGTTGACGTTGTGGTGGGCCGTGTAGACGGCCTGGAACTCGGTCTCGGCTGTGGGCGGATCCCAGGTGCCGGCGGTGTGCGCGACCGCCGTCCACTTCTTCGAACTGAACATGGGGTTCAGCACCGAGTCGTAGCCCTGGGCGAACAGTGTCGCGTTGTTGTCGGTCACGGCACCGTGCATGACGACCACCTGCGGCTTCGAGATGTGCCAGGCCGCCACGCAGCTCACCAGTCCTTGACCCATGACCTTGCCGACCGTCACGTTGTTGAAGCTCACGTAGTAGGCGCGGCTCCCGCCGAGGGTCAGCCGGTCGTAGTCGATGACCTTGACGCCGCGCTGCTTGGCGTAGCTCTCGATCTGTGCGCCCACGCCCGAGTCGAGTGGGTCCACCAGCAAGACGGTGGCGCCGTTCGAGATATCGGTCTGGGCGTCGGTCAGCTGTGTGGCGTCACTGCCGAGCGCGTTCTGCACCACGAACTGCGACGAACTGAGCCCCGCCTTCGTCAGGGCCTTCGTGATGTCGGGCTGGTCGAACTCCACGTAGCGGGTCGAGCTGACGGTGTCCGGCAGGATCGCTGCGATCTTGCCGTGTCCTGCGGATGCCAGTCCCTTGAATTGCGACATGATGGAGAAACTGTTGTTGAACGAGCTTGTCGACACGTTGGACGGCACGCTGGTTCGGACGGCCGCAGAAGCCTCTCCGATCGACGCACCGACCAAACCGGCCGACAAGCTGAGGGAGAGCCCCCCAAGCATGGCTGCCCGTGTGAAACGCACCTTGCCTCCTTTGTCCTGACCGCGCTCCCTCGGAGCCGGTCACGTCGACTGCACTTTTCCCGTCTGTGCGGATCCCCAACCGGGGTAGCGGGAGTTTGCAGTTTTATTGCAGTATTTCGACAATACCTACGGCAAGGCTGCTCTGCTGGGCATGGTCTGTGACGACCCTATGGCGGTTTCGTTTCGCTCAGCTGTGACGCCGAGCTGCTCCGACCCACGCGGCCGCTCCGGCCAAGCCCGCGTCGTCGCCCAACGCGCACAGAATGACCGACAGCTCGGTCGGACGGTTCTCCTTGCGTTGCAGGACCACTGCGCGGAGCGGGTCGAAGAACTCCGGACGGCGCCCGATGCCGCCGCCGACGATCACGGTGCGCGGGGCGAAGGCCATGACGAGGTTGCACACCCCGGCAGCACAGGCCGCAACAGCGTCCTCCCAGATCGTGCGCGCCCGGACATCGTCGTGGAGTGCCGCCTCGAGCACTGCCTGCGCGTTCATCTGTCCCAGGCCGCTCTCACGCGCCCGGCGTGCCATGCCGCTGCCGGACGACAGTTCTTCCAGAGTGCCGGGCAGGCCCTCGCGCCAGGCGCGCCAATCGACAACGGAGTGCCCGAACTCGCCGAACGAGTGGGAGCCGCGCACGAGCCGCCCTCGGTCGACCATGCCGGCGCCGATGCCGGTCGAGACAGTCAGATAGGCAACGACACCGTCGGTGCGGGCGCCCGCACCGAACACCGCTTCGCCCACCGCCGCCAAGTCGGCGTCGTTGGCCACATGGACGCGAAGTCCGAGATGACCCGACAACTGGTCCGACGAGAGCGATTCGGGCCAGCTGCTGGGCAGGTTGGGTGCCGACACCAAGCGGCCCGCCTCGTAGTCGACAGCGCCAGGTAGCCCGACCACGGCATGCGACACCTCGGAGTCGTCCGCCGCGGCGCCGACTCCCGCAACGAGATCGATGAGCTCCCCGGGAACGTCCGATTCGGACGGGGTCGGTGCGGTCTCACGGGACATCACGCGGCCGTCGGCGTCGACGAGAGCGGCTCGCATCTGGGTGCCACCGACGTCGGCCGCGAGGATCAGGTGTGGGTTCATGCCCGCTCGCTCATGAACGCCAGTGTGGCGCGTATGGGACGTGCCGTCGCCGGGAAGTGCGACTGTTACCCGGTCAGGTCCTCCGGGGCGTAGCCACCACGCCGGAGGAGGCGCCGCAAGATCGCCAATTGCTCCGTCTCGATCTCCTTGTGGCGAGCGGGCTCGAGCACTTCGATCGCGTCGCCGATGGTGACTTCGATATGCCCCTTGTGGGTGTCCCGGACGGTGCCCACCGCGTTCAGCAACGACAGGATGTCGTGCCACTCGATGTTGTGGCTCGTCGGATGCCGGAATACCTGCGCCAAGGTGTCGCGGTGATGGCTGTTCAACCGTGATCCCATCCCATCTCTCTGTGCCCTTGGATGCAGTCTCTGGAACCATCGTCGCGCGTTGTGCCCGCACGCGCTCCTGGCTATCGGGCGTCGGGCGTGTGATCCCTGGTCCGCCGGATATCTGCCTTTTGGTGCGAGCAACGGGTAAGAGTGAAGGAGCAGGTGACGCCGAGGAGGTGGTCATGAGGTTTCGCGATCGGCTCGACGCCGGCCGTCACCTGGCCGATGCACTGGGTCGCACCGACCTCCGGAGCCAGAAGGTCGTCGTCGCCGCGCTGCCCCGGGGCGGCGTGCCGGTTGCCTTCGAGGTGGCCGAACGACTGGGCGCCCCCCTCGATGTCCTGGTCGTGAGAAAGCTTGGCGTGCCCTTTCAGCCCGAATTGGCGATGGGTGCGATCGGTGAGGGTGGCGTGCTCGTCGAGAACCCCGAGGTGCTCCGGTCGACCGGCCTCGGGTCGAAGGAGCTTGCGGAGGCCGAACGGCGTGAGCGACCAGAACTCGAACACCGGGCAGCCTTGTACCGGGAGGGCCGGTCACGGGCGGACGTGCGCGGCCGCTGTGCCATCGTTGTCGACGATGGCATCGCCACTGGTTCGTCCGCGCGCGCTGCGTGCCAGGTGTTGCGCGCGGTCGGGGCGGCTCGCATCGTCGTCGCGGTCCCCGTGGCGTCGCGTATGGCCGTGACCGATCTCCGGAGCGAGTGCGACGAACTGGTGTGCCTCGAAGCCCCGGATCCCTTCTTCGCCGTTGGAGAGTGGTATCGAGATTTCTCGCAGACAAAAGACGACGAAGTGATCGGACTGCTCCGACGCTCCGCTCTCGCTCAGGAGCGCGCCGCCCGCCGAGGCGAGGCCGCGACGGCTTCGGGGCGCGACGAGGAGGTCGAGATTCCGTCCCGTGAGGTCGCACTGGCCGGTCGGCTCACCGTCCCTCCTGGCGTCAATGGGGCCGTCCTCTTTGCTCACGGCAGCGGAAGCAGTCGCCACAGCCCGCGCAATCGAAGTGTCGCGGCCGTCTTGCAGCAAGCGGGATTGGCCACGTTGCTGCTCGACCTTCTGACCCCCGCCGAAGGGTTGGACCATTCGAGCGTGTTCGACGTGCCGCGGCTCGCCGCTCGCCTTGGCGAGGCGTCGAAGTGGATGACCGCCGTGCCGGAACTGGACGCCGTGCCCATGGGTTACTTCGGGGCGAGCACCGGTGCGGCAGCCGCGCTGTGGGCTGCCGCACAGCCCGACTCTCCCGTGGCGGCCGTCGTGTCCCGGGGTGGACGCCCGGATCTCGCCGGGACGCTCCTGCCGGCCGTGACGGCCCCGACCCTCTTGATCGTCGGCGGCCGGGACGAGGCGGTCCTTGAGCTGAACCGCAAGGCGCAGGCCGCATTGCGATGCCAGAACGAGCTGGTCGTCGTTCCCGGCGCCACGCACCTCTTCGAGGAGCCAGGTGCGCTCGACACCGTGGCCAGCCTGGCGCGTGACTGGTTCCTCGCCAGGCTGCCGGCGGAAGCGCAGTGACCGACTCCGTCGCCCTGCCCGACGAATCCAGCGACCTCGTCGGCCGCCTGCAGCTGCGGAGGTGGTCCGACCCGGCCATCGTCGCGATCGCCTTCATCGCGCTTGCCTCGGGCTTCGGGCAGTACGGCGCCGTGGCCGCCTTGGGCGACGTCTCCAAGCAGCTGGGCCACATTGGGCCCGGGGCATCGATCGCGGACAAGGTCGGGCTGTCGGGCACGAGCCTCGGCGTCGGCTTGGCGATCATCCGCCTGGCGTCACTGGGCAGCCTCCCTCTCATCGGCATCGCCGACCGGTTCGGGCGCCGGCGGGTCATCCTCGTCGTCACCATCCTGGGGCTCGGACTGACCGTCGTCGCCGCAGCCAGCCCCGGCTATTGGTGGTTCGTGGCGATCTTCGCCTTCGGACGCCCGCTGTTGAGCGCGACGAACGCGCTGGCGGAGGTCATGGGAGCAGAGGAGACCGGGTCCAGGGACCGGACGGCCGCCGTGGCCCTCATCGCAGCCGGTTACGCGGCCGGCGCCGGCCTGTCTGCCGTCGTGCACAGCCTCGCCGCGGGCGCGCTCGGTTTTCGCGGGGTCTTCGCACTCGCAGTTGTCCCCCTCGCCGGCGTGTACGCAATGCGGAACAGAGTGGAAGAACCCCGGCGCTTCGTGGTCGCCGAGGCCGCCGCGGAGCATCCGACGCCCGTTTGGGGAGCGGTTCGACGGCGGTATCGCGGCCGTGTGATCGTCCTCGCGGCGATCGGGTTCGCCATCTCGATCGTCACCGGCCCTGCCAACAGTTTCGCCTTCCTCTATGCGCAGGACGTCCTGCATTTGGCCGGCTACGTCACGGCAACGGTGGTCGTCGTCTCAGGTGCCACGGGCGGGCTCGGGCTCGTGGCTGGCCGCTGGCTGGCCGATCGCGTCGGCCGTCGCCCTACCGCAACCGTCGCCCTCTTGGGCGTCGCGTGCACGGGGACGCTCGCCTATACCGGTTCCGAGTCCGCGTACGCCGCGGGATACCTCCTGGGCGCGTTCAGCGGCGGGCTGCTCGCCCCCGCCGTGGGGGCGATGCTGGCCGAATTGTTCCCGACCTCGGTGCGGGCGTCGGTCACGGGGTGGTGGGTCACGGCCGGCGTCCTTGGAGCCGTTGTCGGGCTCGTCGCCTTCGGCGCCGTGGCGGACGTGGGCAACCGGTTTGCGGCCGCCGCCGAGCTGACGTTCCTGCCGACCGCCGCGGCCGCGGCGCTGTTCTGGTTCCTGCCGGAGACGAAGGACCGCGAACCTGAGGCACTCTGGCCCGATCCGGATCCGGGGTCCGCTATGAGTAGGTGAAGGTCACGGCGTTGGATGCGCCGCTGGCGGTCGTGATGATCACCTGGGCCGAGGCGGAGCCGCTCATGGGCGGCACGGTGACCGTGCAGGTGTTCGCGGCCGGACAGCTCGTCGGCGCCACTTGACCGTTGAAGGTCGCCACGATCTGACCGTTGGAACTGAGGAAGTTGGATCCGTCGACCTGGATGCCCTGGCCGGCGGCGGCGCTGGCGGGCGAGAGCGCAGCGATCACCGGAGGACCCCCCGGAGTCGCCGGGGGCGCCGTCGATGCCGTCGTGCTCGATTTGGCGGCACCCCCGCTGTGACCTTTCGTCGCCGGACGATGCGCCGCCGGATGGTGTGCCGCCGGCGTCACCCCTGCGTGTGCGGCCGTGGTGGGGGTGGCGGCGGGCGGAGCTGCTCCCTGCTGTCCGCCCCCTCCCGCCGTGACCGCGAGGGCGATGGCCGCCCCGACGACCAGGACGGCGACGATGGCAACCGAGATGGTGAGCCAGTGTTCCCGTCGGGCCGATTCGTCACGCTCGGCCCGGGGGCCCGGAGGACCGGCCCAGGGCGGTGCGGGCAGGGCGGATGGCCTTGGTGGCGTGGGCGCGTCGCCCGCGGGCGGAGCGACCGAGACGGGCTGCGTGTCCTGCTCGACCCTGCCCGAGACGGTGATCTCACCGGTTCGCTCGCGGGCGCGACGCACCGCCAGCTCCATGGCCCCGAGCGCACGCTGGCTCGGCGTTCCCGGGGGGCGCTCGCCAGTCGTCCGGTCCGACATCCCTGCCTCCTCCAATCATTGCCCCCTGCGGTGCAGATGTACACGGGCGGCCGGGAGGTGGCGCAGCGGTATCCGGACGCCGCCGGGTGGTGGCGGCGTCCTACATTTCGTGCGACTCTGGCCCGTGTCGACCAGCCACCAACTTGTCGTGTGCGACGGGGACGAAACGGGGCAGGAGCTTCTGGAGCAGGCGTTGCGGGTCATATCCCCCGACGTCCTGGGGTTCGGCCTCGAATTGTGGCATTTCGACCTCTCACTCGAGAACCGCCGCACCACGGGGAACGAGGTGGTCCGCCAGGCTGCGGCAGCGATGCGGGAGACCGGCCTCGGCCTGAAGGCGGCCACCGTGACGCCCGAGGTCACCGGGGATGTCGGGAGCCCGAACCGCCTCCTCCGCGAAGGCATCGGTGGGTCGGTGATCGTGCGAACGGGCCGCCGCATTCCGGGTGTCACACCGCCGGCCCACGTCGTGCACCCCATCGTGGTGGTGCGCATGGCCGTCGGGGACGCCTACGGGGCCGAGGAGGGGAGGACGGGCAGTCCGGGCCAGGCGGCGGAGCAGGCCTGGCGGACCGAGCGCATCGACCGCTCGGCGTGCCGGTCGGTGGCCGAGTACGCGTTCGGGGCCGCTGCCGCGTCCGGTGCGTCCGTGTACGGCGGTCCCAAGTGGACCGTCTCGACCGTCTACGAGGGCATGCTCAAAGAAGAGATGGATGCGGCCGCGTCCCGACACCCCGACGTCGTCTACCGGCCCACCCTCATCGACGCCGCCTACGCCGGGCTGATCGCCGAGTCGAGCGCCAGTCCGCTCGTCATACCCACACTCAATCGGGACGGTGACTGCATGTCGGACCTCGTGCTCGCGCTGTTCGGGTCGATCGCGGGCGCCGAGTCCGTGCTCCTCGCGCTCGACGACGACATGCGTCCCCTCGTCGCCATGGCGGAGGCGCCGCACGGCACGGCGCCGTCGCTGATGGGGAAGAACGTCGCCAACCCCATGGCGATGCTGCTCGCCTGCGCGGCCGTTCTCGACCACGCCGCCCAGGGCGATGCCGTGGTTTCCTCCAAAGCGGCCGCCATCCGGACCGCCACCCTCGGCGCGGCGGCCCACGGGATTCGCACGTTCGACCTCGGTGGCGAAGCGTCGACCTCGGAGGTGGTCGACGAGGTGCTCCGCCGGCTTCGTGGTGGCGATGGCTGAGCCTGTCAGCGACTGAGCGCCCGCTCCAGCTGGGACTTGCTCATCTTGGAGCGGCCTTCGATGCCCTTCTTGCGCGCCTCTTCGTAGAGCTGGTCCCGCGTCCGTCCGCCGGGCCCACTGTGCGAACGCAATCCGCCCCTGCGACCGGAGGAAATGTCGTGGGTCGATGTCTCGCTGGCGGTGCGAGCCTCGCCCGATCGGGCCCGCTCCTTGTTCACCGTCCGGGCTGCGATCTCCTCGGCCTCGGACTCGGAGTCGCCTCGGTCCAGCAGGCCCTCCTTGATGTGCTCGTACTGGCGTTCTCGCTTGTCGCTCCATTGTGCTTGCGGCATCGTGTCCTCCTCGATATTCGACTCCTCTCGTCGCGCATACCCGAAACACGCCGAGGCACGCTGCATCGGGCCTTTGACCTCGTCCCGAGTTCCTCGCTACGGCGTCCCGAGCGCCGTGAAGAGGTCGCCGTCCCTCTCCAACCTGCGCAGCACGTCCGCCGTCTCGAACGAGAGGAGTTGCGCCTTCTTCTGCTTGGCGCAGCGAAGCACCTCTTCGGCCGTCACCGGCGTCGACACGGTCGGCCGCGGCCGCGCGCGCACCGAGTACACGGCGACGGTGGTCTTCGCCGGATGGTTCTGGCTCCAGTCGATCAAGACCCGGCCTTGCCGCAGCGACTTGCGCATGTTCGAGACGACGAGATCGCGGTGGTCGGACTCCAGCTTGCGGGCGATATCGTGGGCGCGGTTGCGCACACCCTCCCACGTGCTCCTCGCCCCGGCCGGCGCGTAGAGTTGCAGTCCTTTCGAGCCGCTCGTCTTGGCGAAGGACGGCGTACCGGCCCTCTCCAGCTCGTCGATGATGTAGCCGGCGACGACGCAGCACTCCACGATGGAGGCGCCCTCGCCCGGGTCGAGGTCGAACACCATGAAGTCCGGGTTCGCGGGCAGCTTGCGGCGTCGTCCGACGTGCCACAAGGGCACGTGGAACTCGATGTTGGCCAGGTTCGCCGCCCACGCCAACGTCGGGACGTCGTTGGCCATGGCGTAGGGGATGTCCTCGTGCCCGTCCATCGACGGCACGGTGACGGTGGCCACCCAGTCAGGGGCGTGTGAGGGGACGTGCTTCTCGAAGAAGGACTTGCCGTCGACGCCGTTGGGAAAGCGCCGCATCGTGAGGGGCCGTTCCTTGATGTGCGGGAGCATCGCCTCGGCGATCCGCACGTAGTAGTCGATGAGCTGGCCCTTGGTGAAGCCGGTCTCGGGATAGAACACCTTGTCGAGATTGGAGACGGACAGCTCGCGGCCACCGATGGTGGCGCGGGTCGAGGTGCTGGCGCGGCTCACCGTGCGGCCGGCCCTCGTTCACGCGGAGCGGGACCTGTCACTCCACCGTCACGTCCTTCGGTTTCTTGTCCGGCCGCAGCCCGCGCCACGTCGGGTGACGCAGGCGACCTGCCGTCGTCCACTCGCCGTAGGCGACCTCCCCGACCAATGACGGACGGACGAAGTGTGCGTCGGAGGTCTCCCGCGCGGGCAGCGGGGAGTGGAAGGGGCTGCGCTTGACGGCGAGAGGGCCCAGGTCGGCCAGGAGATCGCGGCGGGCCCGCTCGCTGAACCCGGTTCCCACCTTCCCGGCGTAGCGCAGCCCGTCTTCGCCCGGGATCCCGAGCAGGAGTGCCCCGAGGCTGCCCTCGCGCTCGCCGCGGCCTTCGGTCCAGCCTCCGATCACCACCTCCTGCGTCCGCAACGACTTGACCTTGACCCAGTCGGGACTCCGCCGCCCCGGCTGGTACGGCGAGGCGCGCCGCTTCGCCACCACGCCCTCGAGCCCGTTCGCCGTCGCCGCGTCGAGGATGTCCCGGCCGGACACGTTGCGAAAGGTCTCGGTGGTCGTGAACGTCTCGCCGGCGAGCTGCAGCGACTCGAGCCGCGCTCGCCGCTCGTCGTAGGTGTTGTCGGTGATCACGTGGCCGTCGATGTAGAGCAAGTCGAAGGCGACGAAACTGACCGGATCGGCGGCGGACCGCCGCTTCGCTTCTCGCTGGTTCGCGACGTGCATCCTGTGCTGCAGCCTCGAGAAGCTCGGTCGGCCGTCTTCTCCGAGGGCGACCACCTCACCGTCCAGGACGCACGTCGTCATGCCGAGGAATTTCCCCACGTCGGCCAACTCGGGGAATGCTGCCGTCACGTCGAGATCGTTCCTGCTCTGGGCCCGCACCCTGCCACCCTCCACGAACAGGATGGTGCGCACGCCGTCCCATTTGATCTCGAACGCCCACAGTTCGTCGTCCGGAGGAAGGGATCCCGGGGTCGCCAACATCGGCTGGACCGACGTCGGCAGGGGATCGGTGCGGGTCGACGGACCGTGCCGATGGATCATCCAGTTGCGATCCTTCGTTTGGAACAGGACGAAGTCGCCCGATGCCTTCGTTCCGTGCAGCACGAACTTGACTTCCTTGTCCGTCCATTTCTCGGCGTCGTAGATCCCTTGGTCCCAGATGGTCATCTGTCCGCCGCCGTATTCGCCTTTCGGTATCTCACCCTCGAACGTGGCGTACTCGAGTGGATGGTCCTCGGTGTGCACCGCGAGATGGTTCTGGTCGGGCGATTCGGGCAATCCCTTCGGCAGCGCCCATGACGCCAGGACGCCGTCGTGCTCGAGGCGGAGGTCCCAGTGCAGGCTGCGCGCGTGGTGTTCCTGGATCACGAAGCGGTTGGCCCCTCGAGGCGACGAGGAGCGGAGCCCCATCGGCTCCGGGGTCTTCTTAGGGTCCCTCTTGGCGCGATACGTCTCGAGCTTGGTCGATCCTCTCGCGGCGGGACGCTTTGCCTTTGGTGCCACTCGCTCCACGGTAGCCAGGAAGTTCTGGGAATCGGGCGGGTCGCATGGGGGTATGGTCCGCAAAGATGCAGAGCAGAAGGCGCGTAGAGCGCGGACCTCGGTGCAGACGATGAACCCGCTGGAGCGGACATTGCGCCGGATGGACGGGGCCCAACAACGCTTCGGCCCGCTCGCCTTCCTGTTCGGGGTGGTCAAGAAGTTCGGTGATGACCGGGGCGGCCTGCTGTGCGCCTTGTTGGCCTTCTACGGGTTCCTCTCCATTTTCCCGCTTTTGTTGCTCCTCGTCACCGTGCTCGGGTTCTTGGGCGGCGGTCCGCACTCGCTCGCTCACCGCATCGAGGCGTCGGCCTTCGCCGAGTTCCCTCTGGTCGGCAGCAAGCTGAGCTCGAACATCCACGCGCTGCACAGTGGCAACGTGTTCGGGCTCGTCGTGGGGATTCTCGTCGTCCTCTGGGGATCCCAGGGCGCCGTCCAGACAGCACAGTTCGCCCAGGCGGAGATCTGGCACGTGCCGGGGAGCGTGCGACCGAACTTCTGGGCGCGGCTCGGGCGCACCGGCCTGATGCTGGCCGTGCTCGGTGTCTTCCTTGTCGCAACCACCGTCCTGGCCGGATTGGTCACCATCGGCAATCACGGCACATGGACGGCGATAGGTGCGGTGATCCTGTCGTTGGTCCTGAACGTCACCCTGTTCGGCGTCGCGTTCCGCGTGCTCACGCCGCGGCAGATCGACTGGTCGGACCTTTGGCCGGGGGCGATCGTCGGTGGAGCCGGCTGGACCGTGCTCCAGTACGCGGGCGGGCTCTTGGTGCAGCACAATCTGCGCAACACGAGCAAGGTGTACGGCAGTTTTGCGTTGGTGCTCGGACTGATTGCGTTCCTGTACCTGTCGGCCCAGATGAGTGTCTACGCAGCGGAGGTGAACGTGGTCCGGGCGCGCCGCCTTTGGCCGCGGAGCATCGTGCAGCCGCCACTCACGCCCGCGGACCGCGAAGTTCTCTCGTCCCTCGCGTTGGAGGGCAAGCGACGGCCCGAGCAGTACGTCGGCGTCGGATTCATCGACTCGGCGCAGGCAGAAGACGAAGACGGTTCGCCCGACGAGATCGAAATTCCCGCCCAGACGTCGTCCCCACCGGAAGCACCCGGCGTTGCGCGCACCGCGTGACGGCCGTTTCCCCCGATCTCTCACGGGTATCTAATCCTGTGGCGCGCACGACGCGCTGGATGACGAAGGAGGTCCACAATGACAACGGGCACCCTGACGGGCCATGAGCGTTTTGGTCGTTCCACGGTGGAGCCGCGGGACAGGACGATGCGTTTACACCTCGGACGCATCGGGCTCGGTACGGCCGGGTTCGTCGCGCTTCTCGTGTCTGCCTGGGGCGGCATCGTCCCTTACGTGGGGCCGCTGTTCGGATTCAGTGCGGACGGGGCGGGTTCGTGGCACTGGAGCCTGGCGCACTCGATGTTGTTCCTGGTGCCTGGGGCCGCCGGCGTCCTGCTCGGTTTGTTCGTGATCGCTGAATCGCGTGGCGTCGCGGTCGGGAAGGGCCGGCTGAGCCTGGCGGCCGCCGGGGCGCTGCTCATCTTCTGTGGCGCGTGGTTTGCCATTGGCTCATATGCCTGGCCGGTTCTGACCAACAGCGGGACGTACTTCTCGTCGGCGACGCACATGCGTTTCCTCACCTACGAGCTCGGCTACAGCGTCGGCGTCGGCCTGGTCCTCGTGATGTGCGGTGCATTCGTCGTGGGCTGGGCGTCACGGCACTCGCCGAAGTCGGCCGTCGTCGCCGAGTCCGCGCCTACCCCCCCGCCGGAGACCACCGGCACCGCCCCTGGTCCTGAAGCGGGTATCTGATCGCTGTGACCACGCGGGTGCGAGATGACGCCAACGCCCTCGAGCTGCTCGAGAGCGAGGATCTCGAGCTCCGGGAGCTCTTCACCGAGCTGCGGCAACGACGCGGCAGCTCGGTGGAGGACCGGGCCGAGTATGGCGACATCGCCAAGGAGATCGTCCGCCACGTGGCTGTCCGGGAGGCGGCGTTGGTCGACGTCGCCGAGGTGGCATCGGACGCCCCTGGGCTGAGCGAGCTCGCTTCCAGGATCGAGCGCGGGCGCAACACGAGCCGTCCTCACATCGATCGGGTCGAAAAGATGTCGCGCGGGGTGCAGGGCATCAATCTCAGGACGGGGCAGGACTTCGATGGCGAGATCGAGGAGCTCATCCAACTGGTCGGCACCGAGATCGAGTGGGACCTGGGCGAGGCGATCCCCGAGCTGCGGGCGTCCCTCGAACAGTCTCACCGCGAGGACGAGCTGAAGAGCGCCCGCCATGTTCGGCGGCATGCGCCGACGAAGTTGGACCCGGGCGGACCTCGCTGGTACGAACGTGCGCCCGTGATCTCGCGCCTTCTCACCGTCTACGACCACCTCCGAGATTTCCCGAAGTCATCTC
Source organism: uncultured Acidimicrobiaceae bacterium (assembly GCA_963828455.1). Taxonomy (GTDB): domain Bacteria; phylum Actinomycetota; class Acidimicrobiia; order Acidimicrobiales; family RAAP-2; genus Bog-473. The sequence continues at coordinate 37,874 of CAWHFH010000012.1, forward strand.
GGCGGCGCCACTAGGCCAGAGGCCGAGCGGGCCGGTGTAAGACTCGGCCGACGTGGGGACGGCCACGCCGGGTCAGATCGTGATCCTGAATGGTGCGCCGCGCTCGGGAAAGACCTCGATCGCGCACGCCTTGCAGGAGCGTGGCCCCGGGGTCTGGGTGAACCTCGGCGTCGACGCCTCGACCAGCGCGCTGCCCGAACGATTTCGGCCCGGCATCGGCCTCCGGCCGGGCGGTGAGCGGCCGGATCTCGAAGATCTGGTCGTCACGCTCTACACCGCGTTGTGGGAGTCGGTGGCCGCACACGCACGGCTGAGCCTCAACGTGGTCGTCGACGTCGGCATCCACGACGCGTACGCCGCGCCGCGCCGGCTCGCCCGCGAGGCGGCACGGCGACTCGAAAGGTTGCCCGTGGTGGTCGTCGGCGTTCGCTGCCCCGTCGATGTCATATGGGAACGCCGGCGCCTGTCGTGGGGGCAGAACCTGCGAGATGCCGACGACCAGGCCGTGGCGGCGGTCGAGCGATGGCAGTCTGCGGTCCACGACCCGATGGACTACGACCTCGAACTGGACACCTCGTCCTTGTCTCCCGCGCAGTGCGCCGGCGCCATTGTGGTCCGCCTCTCGGGACCTCCCGGGACCTGCCTGGCCGCAGCGGCCATGGCGTGAGCGGGCCCCGGCCGCTTCGTTATGTTCCAATCCCAGGTATGGCGTGGTTCCGGATGTTTGGACGAGAGGCAGGGGGCCCGGGATGAGCGATGCGGCCAACAGGACCGAGGGGACTGTCCAGGCGTCATGGGTCGGTCTACGCGCTGGCCGACCTCGACCTCGAGGTCACCAAGGGCGAGGTGCTCGGAGGCGAGCACTATGCACTTTGGAGTTGGGGAGTCTCGGTATCGAGCAGATCGCCGAATCGGTGCTCACAGCAGACTAAGAGGCGGCTTGTCGGCCGCACTCCGCATTCCTGTTGTGGTGCACAATCCTCCACGCGCAGCTCTGCCGTCGGGGTCTACGAGTCGCTCAAAATCGCGTGGCTAGGTTTCGGCGGGCCGCCCCACGCATTAACAGTTTTTCTAACCTCTGGCTAACATGCTGTCGGACGGGTAGACCGTGCGAACAGTTGGGGGGCTCGGAGGATATGGAAAGAGACCGAGCGGTTGAGGGTGTCTGGCCGGCCGTGTCCGCGACGAGAAGTCTGGTCGACGACACAACAGGGTTATGCCTCGGTTACATTGCATGAAGGGCCGATCGGATCGCAGGGTGCAATCTGCTGATCTTGTCGATGGGAATCTGTCCGCCGATGACCTCTCTCTCGTCCTGAGCGCACTTTGGGTATGGCGAGGTCAGCTTGGGAAAGTTGGCTCCGCTGTATCGATCCCTGGCCTGCGGATGGAAGCAGCCCGACAAGCTGTCGATGAGATCGCCCGCAAGCTCGGTGCGGATCCAGACGCATACTTCTATGGACTAAAGCCGCCGCAACGTCGCTGATAGAAGCGTCCGTGAACCCGCGTGGCAGGACTGATATGTCTTCCACCGGAATGGCCCCGACCTCCCGCGCTGTCGCTGAATCGACACCTGTGTCAGGAGAGACACCGCGGCGGCGAGGGGACAAGGGCTCGAAGTACGAGGTCATCACCTCGTGGCACCGCGCCCATCCACTCGGCCCCGTGTGGGCGGTTTCCGCCCTCATCGTCTTCGGGCTGGCCTCCGTGTGGTCGTTCGTCACGCCCATCGGCGCTAGCGCCGACGACAAGGCCCAGGTCCTTCGAGCCGTGTCGGTAGTCCGCGGCGAGATCCTGGGGACACCGTTGACGTCGTCGACGGCGCGCACGCTCAGCGTGCAGCAGCTCAACGATTTCACGGGCTGCTTGTATGCCACCCACACATCTACCGGCGCGGGCAGATCGACCGCCGAGCCTCGCTGCTTCGCGCCGTTCACGATCGTCACCGTGCCGGAGAGCTTCGCAAGAGGCTCTTCGCACGGTTATTGCAACGATCTCGCCATCATCCCCGATGTATGCCCGAACCACCTGAACGGCTCCGACCGCCCGGTGAAGGCCATCACCTATGTGGGTCGCTACCCGCCGCTCTACTACTTCGTCGTCGGCCTCCCATCCCTTGTCTCTCAGTCGGACGTCGGCCTGTACTCGATGCGGCTAGTGAGCGGTCTGCTCACCGCCGTGATGATCGGCTTGGCACTCGCGATCGCCTCGACCTGGTCGAGGCGGAAGTTCCTCGTGCTCGGGGTCGCCGTCGCGGCGACACCGATGTTGCTCGTCTTCGGATCTACCGTGAACGCCAGCGGTCTCGAGATGTCCTCTGCGCTCTGCGCCTGGACGGGAGCCCTGGTGCTCTGGCTCGATCACTCGGTGCGCCCGCCTCCGAGTCTGGTGGCGGCGACCACGGCGGCTTCGTCGGTTTTCGTCTTGTCGCGGGCCCTCTCCCCCTTCTGGCTCTTGCTCATCTTCGTGTTCGTTATGGCCCTCGATCCCACGGCGACGCGCCGCTTGAGCCATGACCGGATAGTGCGGATGGGCGCGGGGATCACGGCCGTAGCGACCGTCCTCGCCCTGGGCTACACCGCCTGGGCCGATGCATTGAGCGTGGCACCGGGCGGCACACAGGTCCCAGTCCACGCGGGCCTGGCGACAGTCGTCGAGTCAGTGATGGGGCAAGCCCAAACTTGGGTCCTCCAGCTCACGGGCTCATTCGGGTGGGCGCTCACCCCCCCACCGCTGGCCGGTTATGCCGCCCTGCTCCTCGCGGTCAGTCTCCTGGTGGCATTGGGCCTCCTCAGCGCCAGCCGCCGCCACACCGTCGTGCTGTTGCTGCTCATGTTCACCGCGGTGGTGCTGACGATCGTCATCGTGGCGTCGCGGGCCACCAAAGATGGCATCGTGTGGCAGGCGAGGGATGGCTTCCCGCTCTATGCCGGTGTCATCCTCGTCGGGGCGGCGACGGCCCGCCTTCCACGATGGTCGTCCGGCGGTCCGGATCTCATGGCTCCGGCACGGACGAGGGAACGCGTCGTCCTTCTGGTCGTCGCCTGCGTCGCGTTGTCGCAGTTCGCCGATATCGTGTGGGCGCTCCGCCGCTACACCCACGGTGTATTCGGACCGGTGAATCCCTTCGTCCATCTCGCTGGTGCGTTCTCGCCTCCGCTCCCGGTGGCAGTGCTCCTCATCGGCGCGTTGGCGCTCTCTGTTGCATGGGCATGGTGGCTCTGGTTCATGGTCCGAACGGTCGGCGGTGAACACGACGCGGTCCTCGCTGAGAGCCCGGCGATGCCAAATAGGAACAGGACGCTCTCTGCGGTCATCGCCGGTGCCGTTCGAACTCACGAAGGCCTGTAATTCCCGGGATGGCCCTGTCGATGCCGACGCTGATCGACCGTTACGAGGAGAACCGCGGTAGCTCGAATTCGATTCGCGTTTGCCGTTTGCCCCTTTTAGGGGAAGAGAAGTTATGTTCTTACCAGGGAGTATATATAGGGTATGGCTATCGCCTATTTAGATAAAACCCGATGGGTAATGCCTATCTCATTTTAGGAAATATGGCCTTCGTTTCGACCACGGCGCCCAGGGTCTCGGCGAGTGCGCGGTCGCGGCCTTCGACGGCGTGTGAGTAGATCCGCAGCGTCACCGATGGGTCTGCGTGGCCGAGCAGGGACGCCACCGCTACGGGGTTGAAGCCAGCGGCGACTTCCTGGGTCGCAGCGAAGGGGCGCAGCGAGTGGAACCGGTATGGCATTCCCGCATCGCAAGCGACTCTGTAGAACATCTGACTGATTGATTCGGGAAAGTACGGGCGGCCGTGGTGGGCCGCTGGCGAGAATACGAACGCATCGTCAGCCAGGGTGCAGGATCGCTTGCGGAAATCCCGCAGCATGGCGACCGCTTGCATCGGCAGGGGGGCGGCTCGCTCCTGGCGCGTTCCGTGTCGCCTTCGGATAGCCGCACGCCCTTCCCATTGGGATCGGACCTGTCGTATGGGCCGGATGTGGACGACTCCAGCGTCGAGGTCGACGTCGGACCACCGAAGAGCGCAAAGCTCACCACGCCGAGCGCCGGTCATGGCCGCCAGGGCGACCATCAGGCCGTGCGACGGCTGTATCGCCCTTCGCTCCGTCAATCAGAAAGCGCATGTTCGTCCGGGCTCAGCGCAGTGACCGTCGACCGCGGCTCGCTCGGTGGTCCATGGAGTTCATCTGAGCCTGTGACCTGCGGCTATATCCAGTATTGATCCAGGGATTCGATTGACGTCCACCCAGTACCACCCAAATAGTGGGTTGGATATTGGGGGAGGTACGTAGCAGGTCGCGAGATTCTGATGGAACCGGTCCCGCTCCGCCGGTTCATTCTGATCTGTTATCTGGTATCATATCACCGTGGATGGAAAAGCCGAAGCAAGCGCAATCCTTCGTCAGTTGCGGCGAGAGAGTGGCCTGACTCAGCGCGACTTGGCCGCAAAGGCTGGTGTCCCCCAATCGAGTATTGCCGAAGTCGAACTTGGACAAAGAGAGCCATCACTCACCCTGCTGAGCAGGATTGCGGAGTCCGTCGGCCATTCGATCGCGATACGGCTGGCCCCTTTGCCGCGGCACAGTGCCGTTGCCACCGCCAACACGATCAAAGATCGGCTGTATGGGGATGCGGGTGAAGGGCTGTCACTCGATATTCGTGAGGACGGTGCGCTTCGTGCAGTCATCGATCTGAAAGACGGCCTCCGGCGATCCAGCCATGAGGGATTCGACGCCCTTACCAGCCAGGCGCCAGGCCTCGTCGGGGACACGCGTTGGGACGCCTTCCTCGCTGCGGTTGTTGAAGATGAGGCGGCCAGGAAGGCGACCTCTCCACCTCGCTGGACCAATGACCCGAATAGGTTCAATCGACCCTTCTGGTATCTCTCCAAGAACACGAGATTCCATACCTGGGAGATCGCCAACTCGCCTGGAGCGCTCATCCGTCATGGCGTGTTTGCTGCGGAAGATGAACTTGAGAGTGTCTGACCTCAACCGCGACGAAATGGAGTCGGCGCTCGCCGAACTTGCAGACCAACTCAACGCGCGCAACGTCAAGGCCAAGATCTACTTAGTTGGCGGGGCGGTAATGGTGCTTGCGTTCGATGCTCGGTTCACTACCGGAGACATTGATGGCGCGATTCATCCGACAGATGATGTGCTCGCCGTCGTTGCTGAGATCGGTGAACGCCGAGGGCTCGGGGCCGAGTGGCTCAACAACTCGGCTGCACACTTCATACCGGTATTCAAGGAGCCCAACTGGCAACCGATACTCAAGGCAGGGAATGTTGAGATTGTCGCCGCCGATGAGCGAACGATGTTGGCCATGAAGATGCGGGCCGGCCGTGGGTCGCGGGACCGTCCAGACATCAACTTCCTCGTCAAAAGATGTGGCATCACCAGCGTTGCCGAGGCGGTAGAACTGTATGAGGAGTTTTTTCCCGAAGACCCGCTTCCGGATCGAACGCTCCCGTTGCTCGACGAAGCCATCGTGGCGCTAGGTTCGAAGTCACCGTGACTTCGTCGGCTTCGAGTGCGCCCCCCGGGATTTGAACCCGGAACCTGCGGATTAAGAGTCCGAGGCCGTGGAGTCCATTCCGTCCGTATAAGTCTCTGACGTGGGGTTATATCCACGACTAGTCCGTTGAATTAAGTGCATCGCGTCCCCGTATCACTCCGATAATGGGGCGGATAGTGGGTGAGATCCAGGCAGATCGTCCGTGTTGCCGAGGTACCGACGCGTGACATGGCTACGCCACCGGCTCGTCGTCGGCGAGAGTGGTCAGCGCCGCCAACAGTTCGTCGCCCCATCTCTCGAGCCGTATCGGCCCCATCCCCTTGCACCGCGCGAGTTCGCCGAGCGTGGACGGTGCACAGGCTGCGATGCCAACAAGCTCGCTGTCGTTCAGGACCACGTACGCCGGCACGGCGGCCTCCTTCGCTGCCTCCGACCGCCATCGCCGGAGCGCCGCCTCTCGCCTTTCGACCTCCTTCGTGTCGGCGCTACCTGGCGCGCTCAAGCGCACCAGTGTTCCGTCCACGCGCACGTCGGTTCCGAAGGGCACTTTGAGCTGCACGGCGCCCACCTTGATGATGGCCGCTGAGTCCGTGAGATCGACCACCGGACCCGTGTGCCCTCCGTGTTCGATCTCGAGGCCGATCTCGGCGACCCTCTCGGGCCCGGACTTCGGCTGGCTGTGCGAGCGTTCCCTCCGCCGCTCTTCTTTCGAACGGCGTCGGTCGGTCGGCTTGTGCTCGCCCTTTCGCACACTCGTGACCCACGTCGTCGGCGGGCGGTCTCCGCCACCTCCATCAACGGTTGCTCCCGCAACGAGCGGGCTGTGGGGACGGCTTCCATCCAGCTCATCCAGAAACGGCGACGGTTCGTTGTGGTCGGACAAGAATACGATCTGACGAACGGCGCGTGTGAGGGCGACATGGAGCACCCGCCGTTCGCCCTCGATGTCGTCACTCAGGCGGTGGGGGAGCAGCCCCTTAGACGCCCCGTAGACGACGACGTGTCCCCACTCGCGGCCCTTGATCTTGTGGATCGTGGAGACATGAACGGCAGGCCCATCCGACGAGCCTTTGCTGAGGAGCCCCCTGAGCCAGGTCTCGAATGTCGCGGCTTCCGGGTGCAGCGACGCCAAGGACTCCAGCGCCAAGAGGTCATCCAGGTGCGTGGAACGGTCGGCCGCTCCGCCTGATGCGTCGAGTACGTCCATCGTCGTACCGAGGCCAACTTGTACCCGGATGGCCCTCAGCGCGGCCGCGGTGGACTTCCGGCTGGCTCGTACCACCGACTCGATCGAGTCCACGTAGTCCGAGAGCTTCGGCACGTCGCGTCCGGAGAGCCAGCCCGCCAGCCTTCGGATATCCGCCACCGACGTCGCACTTCGCTTGGTCAACATCTCTTGGACCTTGGGCGCGATTCCCCGGGACGGCCGTCGAATCGTCTCGATCACGTCCTCACGGCGTATTGACCCTGGTGACTGTGCGATGCGCAGATAGGCGAGCGCGGTCCGGATTCCGGTGCGCTGCAGCACCCTGGGTCCCAGTGGGGCCGTGCAGGGCACGCCGGCGTCGACCAGCGCGACTTGGACGGGGAGGAGCGCCGAATTGACCCGTGCGAGCACGGCGATGTCCTCGACGGCGACCCCGCCGGCCCGCCACGCCGTGATGGCGGCCAGGGCGGTCATCGGGAGTTCTTCGGCTTCCTCACTCAGAACCGACACGGTGCTCCGGCCCCTGAGCGGTACGTCGAAAGTGGGAAGGGTGTCGTCGCGCCCGACCGGGGTCGTGACGGTCTTGGGGATGCGCGTCCGGTTGTACGAAAGTAGATGCTTCGCTGCGATGACCACTCCGGGCGGGCAGCGGTAGTTCACCTCGAGTGCGTACTCAGCGGCCCCGGGGAAGTACTCCTGGAAGTCGATCAGATACTCAGGGGTCGCTCCCGAGTAGCCGTAGATGACCTGATCGTCGTCTCCGACCCCGAAGCAGTTGTAGTGGGGGGCGCACAGGAGTCGGATGAGCAACATGTGCGCCGCATTGAGGTCTTGGAATTCGTCGACCAGAAGATGTCGGCAGCGGCGCTGTGCAGAGCTCCGAGCGGTCGGATCTCGCAGGACGATCTCGATGGCCCGGTAGATCTGCTCGTCGAAGTCGACAGCTCCGGCTTCCAGCAGCGCAGTCCGGTACGTGTCGAAACCAGCCGCCAGCCCCCGAGCGTCGGGGATCTGATCCTCAACCGTCGTTGGCGATCCGAGCCCCAGCCGAACGGCCGAGAGGGCGTCGATGTAAGGCAGGACCGTGTCGGCATTGGATTGCCGGCGAACCTCGTAGACCCGCTGGATGAGATCTCGCACCTGAGGCTCTTCGAGGACCCTGAGCCGCCCCTGCCCTCCGAACTCGTTGCAGATCCACAGGCCGACGCTGTTGAGCGTGTGGATGTGGGGAGCCCGGTCGGACACGAAATCGCACCGTTCGCGCATCTGAGCCGCCGCCTTGGTGTTGAAGGCGAGTGCGGTCACCGTGGAGGGCTCCGCCCCACGGTTCTCGATGATGTGGCGGAGCCGCTCGGTCAGGGCTCGTGTCTTTCCGGATCCAGCCGGAGCGATGACACGCGCGCCCCCGGTTTGGTGGCGAACCGCCGCCAGCTGATCGGCGGCCAGGTCCGCATCCGGCGAAAGCTGGCCGACGGTCGAGAGGGAGCCCGCCTCCGTGTTCCATCGATGAACGATCCCCGCACCGTCTGGGAGTGGTGGAGGCTCGAACGGACCCCCGTCAACGTAGAGCGTCGTCCCGTCGGATAACACGATGTCAGCCGGTCCAGTCTCGTTCACACCCAGGTCCTTGAACCTCCGAGCCGCCTTGCGACCGTGCCACCAGACCGGGCCCCCAGTCCGGGCGTCGTAGTTGTTCGCCCAGACGAGGAAATGGAGGCGCTCCCGCGTGAACTCGAATCGAGGGTTCAGGGTGTGGACGGGAACCGAGCAGACCTCGGGCTCCTGGAGTGCCTTGGAATCGACCCTCAGCTCGACTACCACCGGCCTTCGCTCCAACCACGCTCGGTGCAGAGCGGTCACGGCTGGCTCCGGAGCCCCCAGGACCCGTTCGTCGATCGACAACCGTGTGCAGTCCTGCCACGGTTCGGGAGCGGCCATCCCGGCCGCTACGACCACCCCACGCCCAAGCTCGCGCGGCCCCGGGTCGGTCATTTTCGGCAGGCTACCGGAGGGGTGTCACCCCTCGGCGACCATCGACCTCGAGACGCCCCCGCGGAATACTGCCCTCTCCCCCTCACAAGAACGGTTATCGGACCCTTCCAGCCGCTCGCGGATTAACCGTGGAATTGTTAGACACACACTTGCACTGAAGTGCAGGGACGACCCCGACAGATCGCCGGGCCGAGGCGTGGGCGACTGCATCGGCCTCTCGATAAAACGAAACGCATCCAGGCCGGCCCTGGCGGTCCGGCGCCTTCCATTGTGTCCACGGGTTTGCTTCGAGCCGTCAAGGCACGGCGCACGACGCGTCGAGCGCCTCGGCTGCGCCGGCCTTGACCGCTCTGGCCCACCGAATCGAACGGCACCCTCAAAAGCGCTGTCACAACGTCTTGACCAGGCCTGCGGACATTCGCGTGGACATCGCTGTGGACGTCCACACTGTTGTCTGTCAATGGCGGTGCCAGCTCACCGGCGTCAACGTTCGTGGAGAATGGGTTTATTGAAGGGGTCTGACGGCTGGACCTCTCTTCGAATCTTTCAACGTCTACAAAGCGTTTGCACGAGCAATCGCACCCAGCCACGCCAGGCTGGGCTTGGGCCGCCGTTCGAAGGTTTCCCGATCAACTGCGACCAGACCGAACGTCGGTTCCCAGCGGCCCCACTCGAAGTTGTCGAGCAAACTCCAGTGGAAATACCCACGGACGTCTGCTCCATCGTCAATGGCGTCCTTTAGGTGGCTCAGCGCTTCTTTGGTGTAAGCGATGCGACGATCGTCGTCAGGAGTGGCGATGCCGTTCTCGGTGACCACGATCGGCACATCAGGGAGCACTTCGCGCGTGTGCCGCACCGCAATGCCGAGTGCATCCGGTCGATACGCCCATCCCGTGATTGTGTTGTCGGGGTGATCGGGGTGAGGGACGATCCCCTCGTCATTCACAAGCTGACTGGTGTAGGACTGGACCCCTACAAAATCGTCGCCGCGGGCCGGCTCGAGGAACATGTCCTCAAAGTGATGTTGGACCGCCGCATGTTTTGCTTCGGCGCCGGGAGTCGCAACCAGAGCCTGGTTGGCGACGGACCAGCCCACCTTTGCATTCGTCAGCTCCCGCACGATCGGCACCGCAGCCCGATGGGCGGCGATGAGTGCTTCGGCGATCTCCAAGTCAGGAAGCGCGTCAAACGGATAGGGCTTCCCCTCCGCCACGACGCGCAACGCCCCCAGCCCTTGCGAGTGGATGTTTGGCTCGTTGATCGTGCATACCCACTGCACTCCGTCGAGGATCGTGCAGGCCTGTTCGACGTAACGAGCGAATAGTTCAACGGCATCCGCGCTGAGCCAGTACCCCTCCCGCTCGAACCAGAGTGGATGCGTGAAGTGATGCAGCGTGACCAAGGGGGTGAGACCCAGCTCGAAGGCGGTCTCGATCATGCGTCGGTAATGCGCAAGTTCGGCCCGAGAAAACTGACCCTTGCTCGGCTCAATACGAGACCATTCGAGTGAGAAGCGATACGCGTTCAAGCCTGCGTCGGCGAGTAGTCGCATGTCCTCTTCGTACCGGTGGTAGCTGTCGTCGGCGTCACCGCTGAATTGGAGGCCGAACTTGGCAGCGTCATGCTCGAGCTTCCACCAGTTGTTATTGATGTTGTTTCCCTCGACCTGGTGAGCAGCCGTTGCTGCGCCCCAGAGAAATCCATCAGGAAAGCGGCGAGCCATGTGGTTGTGTCCTTTCTGCTTGACGAGAGTGGCGGGGTTTAGTCGAGAATGAGCTCGGGCACGTCGAGAGTCGCGGTGGCGCGGATGTCACTGCTCGACAAACCGAGCAGGAGAGCCACGTCGCCCGCCTCCACCCCGCGCCGCCCGTCCGGCCATGTGTATGCAAGTCGCGCCAGGGGCACGGCGAACTCCACCGTCTCAGCCGCGTCGGGCGCAACTGAGACGCGGGCGAAATCGACCAGCTGACGAATAGGGCGAACCACCGTCCCCATTTCGTCACGTGCATAGAGCTGCACAACAGCCGTCCCATGCCGAGTTCCACGATTTGCCACCTGGGCGCTGAGGCAGAGCAGGTTGTCCCGGAACCAGGACCGATTGATCTCGAGTTCGAATGAGGTGTAGGTGAGGCCGTGCCCGAAGGGATACAAGGGTGAACTGTCGGGTAGGTCGATATAGCCATAGCGCTGTAGAGCGGGATGTTCGTAGCCGCTGCCGATCGGGAACCCGTGATACATGGGAAGCTGACCAACGTGTCGAGGAAAGGTCGATGGAACACGCCCACCAGGCTCGACCCGCCCAAAGAGCACATCAGCGATGACCACGCCGGCGGGAGCGCCGAGGAGAGGTGCGAGGACTACTGCAGACGACGCATTGTGCACGGCCTCTAGCAACAGGGGCCGGCCCGAGATGACGACAGTAACCACGGCTTTCCCGGCACTGCGGAGCGCAGTGATGAGAGCCTCTTGATTTCCGGGCAACGATGGGTTCGCAACCGTTCGACCCTCCCCGGCCGTGTGGTTTCCGACCCAGCCGGTCCGTTCGCCGACGACGGCGACTACGAGGTCAGCGTCCGCGACCGCCTTTGTGAGCGCCGTCACGTCGAGAGTTTCCGCATCGAGGCTGCCGAACGCGTGGTATTCGGCGCTCGGGTCGATCGCCTGCACGGCTTCTCGCACGGTCATCGCCCCTGGATTGAGCCGACGGGCACCCTCCTCGAACACCGGCTCGATTCCGGGCAGGCGGGTTTGGAAAATGTCCGGAAATACGTCTGGTGAGGGACGAGCGTCGGGGACTTGTCCGGTCGCAATCCGTGCGATTGCGATTGGCATTTCGACGTCCGCCACCGATGAATACGATCCGAAGTGGATGCGGAGCTCGTCGGCACCAGGGCCTACAACAGCGATCTTCGCGTTGCCGGGTGCAATAGGCAGGATGCCGTCATTGGCCAAGAGAGTCACCGCCGAGTCAGCGATTCGGCGGGCATCAGCCCTCGCGTCCGCGGCGGTCGGCGTGGCGGCATCTGGAGAACGCCGCGGGGGGTTGAGATCCGGGATCAAACCCAAACGTGCCTTGACCTCAAGGACTCTCTCGACGGCGCGATCGAGCACCTCTTCAGGCAACGTGCCATCTTCGATCAGCGGGCGCAGGCCACTGGTCATGGCGGCACTCGGTAGTTCGACGTCGATGCCGGCGTCGAAAGCTTGCGCAGCAGCGTGTCCAGGCGTCGACGCCGTGTGATAGGTGCGGTACAGCATCGTCACCGAGTCGTAGTCGCTGACCACGAGCCCCCTGAAGCGGAACTCACCTCGCAGAAGGTCCGTCAGCAGCCAACGGTTCGCACTGGCGGGGATGCCGTCGATTTCGTTGTACGAGTTCATGACGATCGTAAGCCCGGCTTCATTGATTGCGCGCCGGAAGGGTTCGGCGTAGACGTCGGTGAGCTCACGGATTCCGAGCTGCGTGGCCGCTTGATTGAGCCCACCCAGCGACTGGCCGTAGCCAAGGAAGTGCTTGCCGGTTGCCAGGATGCTCGGCTCACCGGCGTCGTCCTGGACTCCCTTGATAAACCCAACTGCCATGCGGGCAACAAGTTCGGGATCTTCCCCGTAGGACTCATGGACGCGGCCCCAACGGATGTCTCGCGCCAAATCCAATAAGGGGGACAACAGGAAGTGGATACCCACCGAGCGGGCTTGGCGAGCGGCGGTCTCGCCTACCTTGCGGGACACCTCCGGATCCCAGGTCGCCGCCTGACCCCATGGCGTCACGAACTGATGGCCCTGGGCATGTACGAGGCCATTGACTCCCTCAGCATGAACGAGCGTGGCGATCCCAAATGGGTTCAGCCCGCGCGCGACGTCCTGGAAGCGCGCAAGAGCACGACGAAGTCCGTCAAGGTCTTGATCGAGCTGCCAGCCCAGCGATAGATGTCCGACTCCGTGCGGACGGACCTCCGCCAGTCGGTCGATGTCGTAAGGGAAGCCCTTGGAGAGATCAGGACGAGGAGCGGAGGTATCGAAGACCTTGACGAAGTCGACGAGGTCCATCGGCACGACCCCTTGGACTTGACCGATCTTCTGGTCGACGTCCATACGAGTGATCAGGTCGCGGATAATGGTCACTAGCGACGGCCCGCCTCCACCGTGGGAGGACGGAGGTTGTATCCCAGAAGGCTCATGGACGGCGGTACCTCATCATTTGTAACAACGTTATTTGTTCGATACTATAGAGGGGTCCTGATCAGAGGGGGCCACCATTCCCGTCATCGACATCGACTCTCATTTCGAGCCCGCACACGACTGGCTCGACGAATTCCCCCAGCTCAAGAAGCGACTCCCGGATCGCTATCCGTCCGACGATCCGCGCTTCGCCATGGCGACGCCCGAGATGTTCGCGTGGTTCGTGACCGATGACCTGCTGCGTGGCGTCCCGAAGGCGAGCCGGATGCCGATGGATCGTCTGGTGACTGATGGCATGCGAGCCCTCTACAACCCGAACCGTGGGCCAGAGGTGGGGTATCCCGGTTCTAACCAACACCTCGAACTCTCAGATGTGTCCGCCCGTCTCGGCTGGATGGACGAGCAAGGCATCGACGTTCAGAACGTGATCAGCGGCACTGCCTACACACTGGCGCGGGCGATCATCGACCCCGGTTTAGCCATGGATGCCCTTGAGGCAGTCAACACCTGGATGTCCGACAGGCTGGAGGCTGCATCCGGTCGATTGATGCTTGCGACGACCCTCCGGTTTGAGGACCTTGATCGTGCCATCGCCGAACTCACGCGCTTGCGAGAGAGGGGAAGCCGGACGTTCTTGTTGCCTTCAGAACCGACGGGCGAGATCCCTCCGAATCATCCCGATTATGACCGCCTCTGGTCAGCCGTAACAGATCTCGGCATGGTGCCCATCGTGCATGTCGGGCTGAGCCCAGCCATATATCACCCGGCCTGGGCGAACACAGACGACCCAGCCATCATCCGGGTGATCTCCGTGCTCGAGCCCTACCAGCAGGCACTGGTCTTCCTCAATGCGATGGTTCTCGGCGGTGTCTTCGAGCGACACCCGACACTCACGATCGTCTTTGCCGAACACGGTATCGACTGGATCATCCCGGCAACTTTTCGTCTGGACGGCTTTGCACAACCGGGCGTGAGCCCACTGCTGATCGGTGAGTACAGGTGGCCGCTGACACCAGCCGAGTACATACGACGGAACATCCGAGTAACCCCGTTGCCAGTAGCGCATGAGCTTCCAAACATGACCCTGGATCTTCTACCCGAGATTCCGGTGTTCTCGTCGGACTATCCGCACTTCGAAGGCAGCGGCGATCCTATGGGTCACTACAAGAAGGAACTGGATCCCGTCGCTGCTGACCTGAAGACGTCCTTCTTTGGCGACAACCTGACGAGCTGCTTTGCTCGCATGGGTGATCCGATCCATGCCACCTGATGGGGTAAGCCCCCTGCATCGGTACAGCGGGCTCGCCGCTCGCAGGACAATCCCGGCGTGAGGGAACAGCGACGGGGCCGTCGCACGGCCATGACCCCCGAGGAGCGCGATGCGTTCCTCATCGACGAACGCACCTGTCGAGTCGCCAGCGCGGGAACCGACGGTTCGCCGCACGTCACCCCACTCTGGTTCGTCTGGGACGGCCAATCGTTGTGGCTCACCTCCATAGTCAAAAGTCAGCGCTGGACGGACCTCCAACGCGACAATCGAGTCGCCGTGGTCGTCGATGCCGGTCATGATTTCCTCGAACTTCGGGGGGTCGAGATCCGGGGGCGAGCGAACGTCGTGGGCGAGGTGCCGCGGACGGGTGAGCCAAATGCCGAACTCGAGGTGCCCGAGCGGCTGTTCGCAGATAAATACGCGGGGGGAGAGCTGCGCCATGACGGCCGGCATGCCTGGCTCAGGATCACCCTGGAGAAAATGACCAGTTGGGACTTCCGCAAGTTGTCGTCGTAGTAGGTGAGACGGAGGATGAGATGAAACCTGTGCCCGCGCTTCCAGAGGTCCAGAATCTCTTGGCAGGTTGGTGGTTCGACTATGACCAGGGCAACTTTGACGTGTGGCCGCGTTACTTCACGGACGATGCGCACTTTGCGTGTCGCACTGACTCACAAGCGACTTCCTTCGAGGAATTTGTCACGGTTGACCTCAAAGGTCGAGACGCAGTCCTCATCTGGAACACAGAGCATCGTTCGCAGAGCCCTTACCCGCTTCGGCATAACGCAACGAACGTGCATGTCGTTTCAGACGAAGATGGGTCAGCGAGATTTCGGTCATACATCTTCGTGACGCACATCGTGGCTGGAGCCGTCGCGCCGCTGGCCAGCGGCATCTGTCTCGGGTCCGCCCGCCAGGAGAATGATGACCTCCGCCTCTCGGAGCTTCGTCTGATGCTCGACTTCACGGATTCTGAAGTGCTTCTTTCCGCGACGCGTTTCGCCTTCGACTGAGCAGAGTGGAGATCCGGCCGGGTTGGATCAGCTGGATTGAGAATCGGCTTGAAAGAGAAACGACATTGCTTCGCGCATCGAGGCATCGACCAGCTCGATGCGAACACCAAGAGCCTCGTCGCGGTGGTAGGAGAAGGACACAGGAGCGGCCGCATGATCCCGGCCACACAACTGCAGCGGGCATCCTGCGGTGGCCAAAAGGGCGCTGTCGCCGGCGAGCTCCTCGGACCAGAAACCGAGGTGATGCAGGTTGGAGTGCTCGTTTCGGACCCAGACGGTGCCTGGCTGTTCCTCAATGAGCTCAATGCACGGGTCGCCGGTCGAGTAGCACATCGTGGTGGGCAGCGTGAGGTCCGTCCCCGACCCGTCGCGGTAGCTCACGCCGTCCAGGTGCATCACGGGTCCCCATGTGATGCCGAGCAGCTGACCAAGTCGATCTCGTGCAGATTCGAGGTCTGTAACGACGATGCCGACGTGGTAGTGCGGAGGGAGTTCGGGCATCTCAGCCGCCAAGGTAGCCAGCGTCGACGCAACCGCCTGACAGAAATCCTGGTCGCAGAAACCCAAGCGGGTCGATGCGGATGGGAACGAACGGGGGCGGCTGTCTCACGATCGTTGAGTTACGGCTCTCCATGTATTTGACAGATTCATACAAATATATTACGGTTGGGCAAGTGGGGACACAGACGGCCGCATCGGCCGATCGCAAAGAAGAGCAGCTCGGCACCATCGAGCGTGCCCTCGAGCAACTCTTCCGTTTGAACGCGAGCCGCAAAGTGCACAGCCGGAGAGCGGCGGCGGCTGGTGTAGTGATCTCCCAGCCGGGCTTCCAACTCCTGCGTCGTATTCAGGAAGAGGACGGTCTGCAGATTGGGGAGCTGGCACGTCTAACCGAGATGGATCCGGCTGCGACCGGCAGGCAGGTGGCTCAGCTCGAGGAGGATGGGTTGGTCATTCGTGAGAAGGCGTCGGACGACGGTCGCGTGGTGAAGGTTCGCGTCACGCCCAGGGGTGCGGAGGTCCGTCGCAGTCTCAGCCTGGTCGGGGAGCGGCACATGTCCGACGTGCTCACCGGCTGGTCAGTTGCTGACAGGAGTCGGCTGGCCGTGTTGCTGCCTCGACTCGTCGAGGGCATGCGCAGTGTGGCTTACCGCTCAGAGGCGGATCGCACGGCCACTGAGGAGGCTCGTTCGGCATGATGCCGACCGACGTTGGAGTTGTCGATCTCATGATCGGTTTCCCAAGCGCCGACGCGCGTGGGAAGTATGACTCGCTGCGGGAACTTGCCAAGGATGCTGAGAGCCAGGGCATGCAGATGCCTGCCGAATACATGTTCAAGGAAGTTCCTGATCACCTAGAGCCCGAAGAGGATCCGGTCGCCGTGACGTTGGCGGCCATGGACAAGCACGGCATCAAAATCGGTCTGGTAGGTCTACGGAATCCCATCACAGCACACTCCCTAAAGCAGTATTCCGATCGCTTCGTCGCCGGCTTGGAGGTTGACCCCAATGACATTGGCGGCGCAGTGCGCGGAATCCGTGAAGCGCACCTTGAGCACGGAATAGTCGCCGTCTCGACGTTTCCAGCAGGATGCAACCCTCAAGTACCGGTGAGCGATCGGCGGTACTACCCGATTTACCAGACGTGTATCGATCTCGACATTCCGATCATCGTCAACGCCGGAATCGCTGGACCGCGCGTGCCGTCGGACTGCCAGAATGTGATCCACTTCGATCAGGTTTGTTACGACTTTCCTGACCTGCGGATCGTCATGCGGCACGGGGCGGAGCCCTGGGAGGATCTGGCGGTCAAGTTGATGCTGAAGTGGCCAGGCCTTTACTACATGACGTCGGCCTTCGCTCCGAAGTACTACCCCGAGGCGATCATTGAGTTCGCGAATACGCGGGGTGCGGAAAAGATCATGTACGCCGGCTACTACCCGATGGGCCTCGACCTCGATCGAATCTTTGCCGAACTCCCGAACGTTCCGTTCCGTAATCATGTATGGCCGCTGTTCCTGCGCGAGAACGCGATGAGGGTGTTCAAGTTGGCCGATCGCCGATGACCACTATCCGTCGCATTCCATACGCCGGAAGTGTCCACGACGAGCGGGAAGTGGCCGCCGTATGTGAAGTTCTTGCCGGGGGCCCGCAGGCACTACGAATCGGCAAGAACGTGCGCGAGTTCGAGCGCAGAATTGCAGACCTATTCGGCAAACGTCGTGGGATCATGTGTAACTCCGGGTCATCAGCGCTGTACCTGGCAGTTGAGCTACTCGACTTGGCCCCGGGCGATGAAGTCGTGACCTCTGCAGTCACCTTTTCGACCGACCTTGCGCCCCTGGTGAGAGCCGGGGTGACGCCAGCTTTCGTGGACGTCGAATCCGATACGTACAACGTCGACGTCGCTGGTATTGCCGAGATGATCGGACCCCGGACGAAAGCGATCCTCGTCCCGAACCTGATCGGCAATGCTCCCGACTGGGATGCCATCAGGCAACTCGCAGACGAGCATGGACTAGCGGTCGTCGAGGACTCCTGTGATGCACTCGGGACAACTCTGCGCGGTACGCCGACCGGTACCCGCTCAGACATCTCAGTGACGTCGTTCGCACTGAGCCACATCATCACGGCTGCGGGAACGGGTGGGATGCTCTGTCTCGACGACCCCGACTTGGTCGACCGGTGTTTGAGCCTGCGCCGCTGGGGACGCCGGTCCGAGGTTCAGCTCTTCGGCTCGGCCAAGGGAGCAGGTAATCGCTTCTTTTCGTCACTCGACGATGGACTGGAATACGACAACCTCTTCATCTTCGACGAAGCCGGCTGGAACTTCGAGCCCTCAGAGCTGTCGGCCGCCTTCGGCTTGGTGCAGCTGGACAAACTGAAGCTGAATCTCGAGACCCGGAAGCGAAACTTCTCGCGCCTTCACGACTACTTCTCGCGGCGATCCGACGTGTTCGCTCTACCCAGGACGACGCCTGAGCTCGAAACGGCGTGGCACATGTTTCCGGTGCGGATCCGGCCGGATTCGGGGATTCTGCGATCAAAATTCCAACAGCACATGGAACGCAGCGGAATCGACACGCGAATGGTCTGGACCGGCAACGCCACGCGCCAGCCGGCCTTCGCCAAGGTCAATTACCGCGCTCCCTCCGGGGGACTGCCTCGCGCTGACGAGGTGATGGAACAGGGCCTCGTCCTGCCCTCGAACCATGGCCTTGACGACGATGACGTCGATTACATCTGGGAAACCGCCGAAGGGTTTTGTCATGACTGAAGAGCCGAACGAGGACCGCCTGATTTTGATCTCCGCGGATGGCCATGCGGGTGGAAATCACGAGCAGTATCGGGGCTACCTCGAAGAAAAGTACCTCGACGACTTCGACGCGTGGCGAGGGAAGTACTCAAATCCCTTCAAGGACCTGACGGGGGGCACACGCAACCGCAACTGGGACGATCAAAGGCGTATTTCGGAACTCGAGGCCGACGGCGTGGTTGCCGAAGTTCTGTTTCCGAACACCATCCCGCCTTTCTTCCCTACCGGGGCCGTGGTGGCTCGACCTCCGGCACCCGAGGACTACGAGCTACGCCGGGCCGGTATCAGAGCTCACAACCGATGGCTTGCTGATTGGTGTAGAGGTCAGGCCAAACGACGAGCTGGAATCGGCCAGATCTTCCTCAACAACGTCGACGACGCCATCGCGGACGTGCGTTGGTGCCACGAGAATGGCCTTCGCGGAGGAGTACTGGTTCAGCCAGTGCCCGACGACATGAAGCACATCAAGCCGCTTTATGCACCCGATTACGACCCGCTTTGGGCCGTGTGCGAAGAACTAGGCGTCGTCGTCAACACCCACTCCGGAGGCGCGGGGATGCCGGACTACGGTCCGTACGAAGCTGCAGGTCTGCTCTGGATTGCTGAAACCACCTTCTTTTCCAGGCGGCCTCTGACGCAAATGCTCGTCAGCGGCGTGTTCGAACGGTTCCCCGGTCTTCGCTTCGCCCTCACAGAGCAAGGCGCGTCGTGGATTGGCCCGCTGCTGACTCAGCTCGACTCGTACCACGGGCAGATGAAAAAGGTGGGAAGAATCGGAGAGCTCAAGTTCGACTCCGACCGGGTCCTTCCTCTCAAGCCAAGCGAGTACTTTGCCCGGAACGTCTGGGTGGGTGTCAGCTTTCCGTCTCCCGGGGAGGCGGCGACACGCTACGACATCGGCGTTGACCGTTTCATGTGGGGGAGCGATTACCCCCACGACGAGTCCACTTATCCGAACACCCGCGAAGGCCTCCGGCTTGCCTTCGCCGGCACCGAGCACGACGAAATGCAGCGACTGCTCGGTGGTAACGCTGCGGAATTGTACGGTTTCGATATGGCTGCGTTGGAACCGATTGCAGCTCGGGTAGGGCCGACTTACGAGGAGTTGTCAGTGCCGTTCAAGGGGATCCCTGAGGGCAATCGATCTCCTGCCTTCACGCGGGCATGACCGCAGGTTCAAAGCATCTAGTCGGGCGCCGAGCTCTCGTCACCGGAGCCAGTCGCGGTATTGGAGCTGCGACGGCCCAACGCCTAGCAGCGGAAGGAGCCGATGTCGCCATTACAGCTCGCACATCGGATCGCCATCCGAGTTTGCCCGGTTCGCTACACGAGACAGCCGAGCGTATTCGTGAGTATGGGGTCCAAGTGTGCGAAGTCGTCGCGGACCTCACCGATCCTGAAGACCGTGCCACCATCGTTCAGCGTGCCGTTGACGGCCTCTGGGGTCCAATCGACATCCTGGTCAACAATGCCGCCGCCGCCATCTATCAACCGCTCCTTGACTTCCCTCTCAAAAGGCGCCGGCTGATCTTCGAGGTCAACGTCCACGCTCCGATGGATCTGGCCCAGGCGGTCCTGCCGTCGATGATCGAGAGAGGGGAGGGTTGGATCGTCAACGTCTCAAGCGCAACCGCTCGGATCTGGGAAGCGCCCTTCAAGCTCGGCTCGCTGGGAACGACGACAGGGGTGTATGGAGCCTCCAAGGCGGCGCTCAACCGCATGACGAATGCCTTGGCCGCCGAGGTCGCCGAGAACGGTGTCCGAGTGAACACCGTCGAACCACGATCGGCGGTTATGAGCGAAGGGGCCGAAGTGTTGATCGGAAGACCTTTGCGGGAGGACGAGGTGGAAACCATGGAACAGATGGTCGAGGCTGTCATCGCACTCTGCGATTGCGCGCCCGATCGCTCCGGTTTGAACTATGTGAGCCTTGACCTTTTGGAGGATTTCGGCCTGGCCGTACACGGGCTCGATGGTGAAGCGCTGAAGGTCTGACCCGCTCGCCGAACGGCCGCCGTCACGGACCTGACGCGCTAGGAAGCACCACGGCGTCGTGACGCAGAGTTCAGTGGCGTCATGTCCGGATTGTCCAAGCCTGCAACTTGGAACATTGTTCCGAACGTGCTGGCAAAGTCAGGTGCGGGAGTGGTGTCGAGGCCGAAGGCCTCCAGCAGGCCCTGCCCGAGTTCGGCACACCAAACGGCAGTCACGGCCGTCAGCGTGTCCACGGAGGAACGAACGTCGTGACGGTCGGCCCACTCACTGAAGCCCTTGGCCCATTGATTCAAGTGTCCTCGTTGGAGGGCCCGCAGGCGTGACTTGACGTCCGGATCCGCACGAGAGGCCGCCGCGCCCTCAAGCAGTAACGCCCTCATCTGGGCGCGGGAGTCAAATGTCAGCAGGTTGAACTCGACGAGCTCGGCTGGCGACCCTGACTCGACGAGATTCGCTGGGAGTTGCTCCAGGTCTTCACGGATTCGCGCCTCCGTTACTTCGACGAGCAGCACTGCCTTGTTGGCAAAGTTTCCGTAGATCGACCCTACGGTCGTCGAAGTCGCCCATGCCAGGTCCCGGACCGTGACGGAGGAATAGCCCCTGGTGGCGAACAGCTCCTGTGCCGCCTCCATCAGTCGGGCTTGAGTCGCAGCAGCTTTGGGCGAGTGGCGCAGTGCGGCTACAGCAGTGAGTTGTCTGGGGGAGTTCGGTTGCGATTCATCAATCGACACGGGCACTAGAGCGGGACGCAGTGCCGGATCTAGTGCCTCGTTGGGTCCCGTCAGTGTTCTCAAGCGATTCCAGGAAGCCTGCGACGAACGATGCCAGATGCGTGGATTTGATCCGGAGGGCGTCTTGAGCATCGAGGACGCCCAGGCCAAGCTCGATCGACCAGAGCGATCGCACCAGGGCGTCCATGTCGACACGCCGATCTACCTTCAGAGCCTGCTGCCAGACGCGATAGTCGGCAATCCAACGATCCAGGAGAGCACAAAGAGGCGGGTACAAGCGCTGCCGGAGGTCGGGATCGGTCCGGGCCGCAGTGGCCGCTTCAACGAGCAAGGCACGCATCACAGCCCGCTCACGCAGGCGGAGGAAGCTTTGACGGACGAAGTCCGGCAAACTCTGACCGGAAAAGTCCGGTAGCTCCGTCTCTGGAATCCCTCGCTCCATGTCCTCGCGGATGTGAAGATCGAGGACCTCTGCCAACAGGTCTCCCTTGCTGCGAAAGTTGGAGTACACGACTCCGGTGGTCAGGCCAAGGCGACTGGCCAAGTCCCGAACCGAGATCGAGGCGTAGCCCTCCTTGGCAAAGGCGTCCGCGGCAAGATACAGCAGACGTGCTCGGTTTTCGCCGCTACCCCTCGTCCGTTCGTTCTTCGTACTCATGCTCCGATCCATCGTACGCACGGTCTCACCTGAGAGGATCGATCCCGCTTGCGATGATGGCTACTTCTGCATTCCGCCGCTCACCGAGATGTCGTCGCCCGTGACGTAGGTGGAGGCGTCACTGGCCAGATAGAGGATCGGGCCAACGATCTCCAGAGGATCGGCCACCCGCTTCATCAGCGTTCCAGCAGCCACCATGTCCTTGAAGCCCGGAGCGCTCCTCTCGCCGCCTTCCATCATTTCGCTGTTGAAGGGCCCAGGTGCCACCGCATTGACCCGTACCTTCCATGATGCCCAGTCCTGAGCCATGCTCTTGGTGAGGTTAATCAGCGCTGCCTTCGAAGCCGCATAGGCGCAGATGTTCGCTCCGCCCGAGTAGCCGCCCATGGAAGCGATATTGATGATGCTTCCTCCTCCTTGGTCCCGCATGAGTGGTGCAATGAGCTGACTGGTTCGGAGCGGGCCTTCCACGTTCACAGCGAAGATCTTTCGCCAGTACTCGAGGGTCATGTCGGCCGGACCGATTCGTGCCGGGTTGATTCCGGCATTGTTGACGAGTACATCAATGCGACCGAGACGGTTGGTGACTTCACCGACGAACCGCTCAACTGCGTCCCAGTCGCCGACGTGGCATGCGATGCCCAGCGTTCGGGAGCCGGTGGATTCTTCGATCTCTCTAGCAACCTTCTCGCAGGCTTCCTGCTTGCGGCTGCTCACCACCACCGTGGCACCGGCACCGGCCAGGCCCTGGGCCATTGCCCGCCCGATTCCTTTGGTCGATCCGGTCACGATCGCCACGCGGCCGCTCAAGTCGAAGAGGTCGCTGTCACCCATGCTCATCCTCCATCTGATCTCGGGCGCCGTCGTTCCCAGGTTGGCACGGCGGACCCGCGGGGGACTTTTCGGGGGTGGGGGGAAGGACCACGCGGGCCCCGCCGTGCTCGGCCGGGTTGCATTCCAACCACGACACGAGGAACTATAACAACGTCATTCCATTCCGGCAACCGCCTGAAGCTCGGGCAGGAGAGGAGCAACCATGAAGAGCAAGGCGGCCGTTCTATGGGAAACCGGGACAAAGTGGAGCGTCGAGGAAATCGATCTCGATCCGCCTAAGGCTGGAGAGGTTTTGGTGCGGCTTGCTGCGTCCGGCCTGTGCCATTCGGACGATCATCTGGTCACGGGCGACATGGTCCTTGATCCGGAACTGGCTGAGGCCTTCGGCCTACGGCAGCTGCCAGTCATCGGAGGCCATGAAGGCGCAGGTGAGGTAATAGAAGTCGGCCCCAATGTGGAACAGCTGGGACCTGGCGACCATGTGGTGTTGAGCTTTATTCCCGCTTGCGGCCGGTGTCCGTCGTGCGCAATGGGTCAGCAGCACCTCTGTGATCTCGGCGCATTTCTATTGGCCGGTCGGCAGGTCACAGATTTCACGTCCCGGCACCACGCCACGGATGGTGTCGATCTGGGCATCATGTGCTGCGTTGGAACACTCGAGCCTTTCACCGTCGTTAGCGAAGCCAGCTGCGTGAAGATCGAGCCCGAGATTCCGCTCGACAAAGCCGCTCTCGTTGGTTGTGGCGTAACTACAGGTTGGGGCTCGGCAGTGAACGCGGCCGACGTGCGGGCCGGCGAGACGGTGGTCGTAGTCGGCCTGGGTGGAATCGGAATGAATGCACTACAGGGCGCTCGACTAGCCGGCGCAGAGAGAATCGTCGGCGTGGACCCACTTGAGAACAAGCGTGCTCGCGCCGCGGTCTTTGGTGCAACACACACGGCCGCGTCCATGGAGGAGGCTCAGGCCCTCGTGGGCGAGCTCACCCGCGGGGCGATGGCGGACAAGGCGATTCTCACGGTTGGCGTCGCATACGGTGACCTCATCGCCCCTCTGATGAACCTGACCAAGAAAGCTGGACGCTCCGTCGTCACGGCGGTGGCACCAATGTCACAGACCGAAGTCAAGATGGATCTCTTCATGATGGCGATGGCGCGGAAGGAACTCGTTGGCTGCATCTTTGGAAATGCCAATCCGCGTCGTGACATTCCACGCATCCTCGACCAATACGTGCGCGGCGGGCTGTTGCTCGACGAGTTGATCACGAACACGTACGCCCTGGAGGACGTGAATCAGGGATACGAGGATATGAGGAACGGAACGAACGTGCGTGGGATGGTCGTCTTCTAAACGACGTCCCCATTCACAGTCACCACTTGACCAAGGGTCAAGTGGTGATGGAGCCTCCATTCACCTGGATAGTCTGCGCCGTCACCCACGCCGCTTCATCTGACGCGAGCCAAACACAGGCGGCCGCCACATCAGGTGGCCGTCCTGTCCTTCCAACGGGAATGGAGCGCGCCAGACGCTCCGTCAGCTGAGGATCGGACATCTCCATCAGGCCCAGAGCCAACGTATTAGCGGTCACGCCAGCTGTTGCGACCTCGAGCGCAAGACTGCGGGTAAAGGCGATCCCGCCCCCTTTTCCGGCGCTGTAGGGAGTGACGCCGATGTTCACCCCTGCGGTCCCAGCTCCCGACGAGATTGTGATCACTCGGCCCCAACCACGCTGGACCATGCCAGGTACCACGGCATGACAGCAATGAAGTACCCCGTAGAGATTCACTCGTATCGGGTCGTCCCACATCGTCGGGTCCATCTCGACGAAAGGCCGGACCGTCATTGGGTGGGCGCCACCGTTTCCAGCGTTGTTGACGAGGATGTCCACCTGCCCCACTCGACCCACTGTGTCCACGACGCTGGAAAGCTCCGTGACGTCGAAGGGGAGCGGGACGGCGGATCCTCCCGCGGCTCCGATTCGGCTTGTGACCTCCATAGCTCGCTCCGCAACGACGTCGTTCACGAGGACGGTTGCGCCATGGGCTGCCAACGCGTCGGCGATCCCTGAACCGACGTTCTGACCAGCGCCCGTCACCAAGGCAACACGCCCCTCAAGATCGAACATCCGACTGCTCATGATGTACCTGTCGGGTTGGCAACCCGCTCGGGAGTTGGCTCCCGGGGTAGACCCAGGACGCGCTCCGAGATGATGTTGCGCTGGATCTCGTCGGTGCCGCCGCCGATGCGTATGGACCATTGGGACAGAAAATGCTGCTGCCAGAAGCCGTTGTCTGGTGCTGCCTCGCTACCCAGCATCCCGGCGGCTCCCTCCAGGCCAAGGAACAGATCGCTCAGTGCCGCAATGTGTTCGGAGAACGCAAGCTTCATCACTGAACTTTCTGCTCCAGGAGGACGACCCTGACTGATGGCCGTCTGTGCACGGAGCCCGAGGTAGCGCAGCAGTTCGAAGCGAATGAAGGCGGATGCAATTTGTTGGCGGTATCGGGCGCTTTGTCCCGATCCTATTCCTGCCAGGAGGGCTCGGACGTCGGCGAAGCGGAGACCCTCGCCGCTGCCGATGGCTACCCGTTCGCTTTGCAGTGTGGTTTGTGCGACCCGCCACCCGTTGTCGACGTCGCCCACCATCTGATTTGCGGGAATCCGCACATCCGTGAGGAAGACCTCGTTGAAGTGGGCTACGCCGTCGATTTGGCGGAGGGGCCTGATCTCGACACCTTCACTCTTCATATCAACAAGGAAATAGCTGATGCCCCGGTGCTTCGGCGCAGCTCGATCTGTACGGGCGAGCAGAATGCCCCATTCGCTGTGCTGCGCCATTGAAGTCCAGACCTTCTGTCCGTTGACGACCCAAGCGTCTCCGTCGAGCTCGGCCCAGGTGATGAGGCCGGCCAGGTCGGATCCCGCGCCAGGCTCACTAAAGAGCTGGCACCACATCTCCTCGCCGCGAAGCATCGGCCCGAGGTAGCGGGACTGCTGGTCCTCAGTACCCCAAGCGATGAGCGTCGGACCCACCATGGCGAGGCCGATGGTGAGGGCTCCAGAGGAGACCTCAAACCGAGCCTGCTCCTGATTGAAGATGATCTGTTGCATCGGGGTGCCACCACGCCCGCCGTATGCGCTCGGCCAGGTGATGCCAGCCCAACCACCTTCGTGGAGGGTCGCTTGCCAGGTTCGACAGTCAGCGACATGCGCGGCTTGAGCTTCTAGCGAGGGATCGCGCCACCGCGGTCGTCGTTGCACGGCCTCAGGGGATCGCACGGTGGCATGCGACTCGAGCCAGCTTCTGGCCTCGGCGCGAAATGCCGTTTCTTCGGGGGTGTCATGAAAGTCCACAGGTCTAATCCGACGTCATCTGGCTGCGAAACCGGTGTGCCAAGTCGGCTGGAGCGGACATACTGATGAAGGTTGCTAACAACGTGATCGAATGGACTTGAATGGAGGACCGTCGGTGGCCGTGGTCGAAGTGGAGCACCCGCAGGAGGGCATCGCAAGAATCGTCCTCAACCGTCCCGATCGTTTGAATGCAATCAACTTTGATCTGGT
Source organism: uncultured Acidimicrobiaceae bacterium (assembly GCA_963828455.1). Lineage (GTDB taxonomy): Bacteria > Actinomycetota > Acidimicrobiia > Acidimicrobiales > RAAP-2 > Bog-473. The sequence goes on from CAWHFH010000012.1 coordinate 64,165, forward strand.
TGCGGAACTTCATACGGCATTGGATCGGGTAGCGCTCGATGATGCTTGCAAGGTCGTGGTGCTCACCGGCCGCGGACGAGCATTTTGCAGCGGTCTTGATCTCAAGGACTGGGGGCCGCTCCCGGCTGTGGGTGAGCACCCGCACCGGATTGCCGGCTCTACCGGTCAATCGTTCATGTCGTCCCTCATGGCGCATGTGAGGCGGACACCACAGATCGTGATTGCCTCGATCAATGGCGCAGCCTACGGCGGGGGCCTCGCGCTCAGTCTTGCCAGTGACCTCCGGGTCGCGGCGCGGTCGGCTTCCTTTTGCGCTGCTTTCATTCGAACCGGTCTGACGGGGACAGATATGGGCGTGAGCTATTTCTTGCCTCGATTGATCGGCGCCTCTCGCGCCTTTGACCTCATGGTCACGGGCCGGGCAGTAGGGGCTGAAGAGGCGGAGCGGATGGGAATGGTCTCGCAGCTGGTCGACGATGAAGATCTCGAAGTTCACACTCTCGGGCTGGCCGGCACCGTCTCCTCCTATACGGCCGTCGGTCTCCGTATGACCAAAGAGGCGATGTGGGCGAATCTCGACACCCCGGATCTCACCTCGTGCCTCGCCCTGGAGAATCGGAATCAGGACTTGGCAGGGCAATCGGAGGAAGTACGCGCCTATATGGCCCACTACCGCGAGCAAGTGAGCGCCTCGCGGGCGTCCTGAATCCAGTCGTAAATGCAAGCGAGAAGGTGACAATCGCAGGTACTAGGGGAACAATGTCTCCGCGAGCTCAAGCACGAGCGAGAGTTGCTCTCTCATGCTTCCGGCGCCCGACCCGAGCACGAGGTCGGGACGTTCGGGAACCTCATAGGTCGAGCCGATACCGGTGAAGCCCGGGAGTTGACCTGAACGCGCCCGTGCGTACAGACCCTTGGGATCGCGGCGCTCGCACTCCTCAAGCGTGGTGTCGATGAAGATCTCGGCGTAGGGCAGTCGGACTTCCTCGTGTAGCGCCCTAATCAATTGGCGGTCCTGCTCAAACGGACAGATCAGCGCGATCAACGCGAGGGCGCCCGACTCAGCAAAGAGCCGTGCCACTTCGCCCGCCCGACGGACATTCTCCGTGCGGTCGCGGTCGGAGAACCCCAGGTCTCCGTTCAGCCCGTGACGGAGGTTGTCGCCGTCGATAAGGAATGCCGGTCGACCGCTCAGCACGAACGCCTCCTCAACGGCGGAGGCCAGCGTCGATTTGCCCGCTCCGGACAGCCCGGTGAACAGGATTGTCGCCCCATGCGTCCCGAGCGCGGCAAATCGGTCTGCCCGTGTGAGGCGACCACCCTCGCGCACGACGTTGGGGCTGGCGTGCGTCGTCCCGATGACCCGGACGACGCCCGCCCCAGCTGTCGCATTGCTGGTCGGATCGATGATGATGAAACTGCCGGTCGTCCTGTTGCCGCTGTAGTCGTCGACCAGCAGCGGCTCGGTGCACCGGAACGACACCCGCCCGACCTCGTTGAGTTCGAGCAAGGCCGCCGCCTCATCGCGGTGGAGGCCGTTGATGTCAAGGCGGTACTGGATGTGCTGGACCACGGCCCGGACCGTGCGAGTGCCGTGCTTCAGTAAGTAACTGCGCCCTTCGGCTAGTCGATCCCGTTCGTCCATCCAGCACACGGTGGCCTCGAGGTCGTGTGTCACGGTCGGCCGGTTGTTCGGCCGGCACAAGGTGTCCCCTCGAGACACGGCAATGTCGTCCTCGAGCGTCACTACCACTGCCATGGGAGGGAAGGCTTCTGCTACTTGGCCGTCGGCTGTCTCGATGGAAGCGATGCGTGACGTTGTCCCCGTCGGCAGAACCAATAGCTCGTCTCCGGGGCGGAAGACACCGCTGGCGACCGTGCCGGCGTACCCTCGGAAGTCCGGATATTCCGCGGTCTGAGAGCGGATGACGTATTGCACCGGGAAACGAGGGTCAATGAGGTTCTCGTCGCTGCCGATATAGATCGACTCGAGATGACTGAGCAGCGGCGATCCCTGATACCACCTCATGTTCTCCGTACGGGCCACGACATTGTCGCCGTTCAGAGCGGAGATGGGGATGAACGCAATATCGTGGATGTTCAACCTGGCCGCGAACTCCATGAAGTCGCTGCGGATCTGCTCGTAACGCTCTAGGTCCCAATCGACCAAGTCCATCTTGTTGACACAGACGGCCATGTGGGGCACACCGAGCATGGAGGACAAGAATGCGTGTCGCCTTGTTTGCTCGATCACACCTTTACGGGCGTCGATCAGAATAAGCGAGACGTGCGCGTTTGATGCGCCCGTCACCATGTTGCGTGTGTACTGAGCGTGGCCGGGGGTATCGGCAATGATGAACTTGCGCTTGGGCGTGGCGAAGTAGCGATACGCAACGTCGATCGTGATGCCCTGTTCGCGCTCAGCACGAAGGCCGTCTGTCAGCAATGCCAAGTCCGCTTCGGGATGTCCACGTTGCTCGCTGGCGCGTCGAAGGGCCTCGAGCTGGTCTTCGAAGATGCCCTTGGCGTCATAGAGGAGGCGGCCAATCAAGGTGGATTTGCCGTCATCGACTGAGCCAGCCGTTGCCAGGCGGAGGAGCTCGGTCATCAGAAGTACCCCGCACGCTTGCGGTCTTCCATGCCGGCCTCAGAGATGCGGTCATCAGCCCGCGTCGCTCCTCGCTCGGTCAGACGCGTCGCCGCTACCTCGGCGATGACAAGGTCGACGGTGGCCGCGGTCGATTCGACGCAACCGGTGCAGTCGGCATCCCCAACGGTCCGAAAGCGAACCATGGCGTCCAAGATGGGCTCCTCCGTATCCGGCGAAAGGTGGTCGGTGACCGCCATGAACATTCCGTCGCGCTGGAAGATCTGCCGTCGGTGCGCGAAGTAGATCGATGGCACCTCAATCTGCTGGGCGGCGATGAAGTTCCACACGTCAAGCTCGGTCCAATTCGACAACGGGAAAACCCGGATGTGTTCTCCCTTGTTGTGCCGCGCGTTGTAGAGGTTCCACAGCTCGGGACGTTGGTTCTTTGGGTCCCACTGGCCGTACTGGTCGCGGAAGCTGAAGATCCGCTCCTTTGCCCGCGCCTTCTCCTCGTCGCGCCGCGCACCACCGAAGACGGCATCGTGGCCCCCGTCGGTGATCGCTCGCAGCAGCGTCGTCGTCTGCAGCGGATTGCGGGTACCGCCTGGCGTCTCGACGACCCGGCCGGCGTTGATGTCGTCCTGCACGTGAGCGACTACCAAGCGCACCCCGAGGGCCGCCGCCGTGCGATCCCGAAAGTGGAGCACCTCGCTGAAATTTCGACCGGTGTCGATGTGGAGTACGGAGAAGGGGATCGGTGCGGGCCGGAAGGCCTTGCGCGCCAGGTGCAGCATGACGATCGAGTCCTTGCCCCCAGAGAACAGGAGCACCGGCCGCTCGAATTCGGCCGCCACCTCCCGAAAGATGTGAATCGCCTGCGCCTCGAGCGCCTCCAGGTGCGAAAGCCGGTAGTGCCCCTGGGTGGGGCCATCACCCATGGCAGTGGCGCCTGGGCGGCCGTCCCGGGTCTCGGCCGTCGTCCCCGATGTCGCCACCAAACATTTCTCCTTGCGTTTCCGCCCGCGATAGAGTAACAACGTTATCATATCTATTCGCTAAATCAACCGGGGGCCGTCCGTTGATTACTGAACGCAGCGAGAGACTCCTTGACGCCGGTCATGAGGGTCGCCTGTTTCCCGAGGGCTTCAAGTGGGGAACGGCGACTGCTGCACATCAGATTGAGGGCGGCAACATCAACAACGACTGGTGGGCGTTCGAACACACACCGGGATCGGGCTGCAAGGAGTCTTCGGGTGATGCATGTGATTCGTGGGAGCGCTGGGACGAAGATGCGCAGTTAGTCTCCGACATGGGCCTTGACCACTACCGATTCTCGGTGGAATGGAGCCGAATTGAACCAGTCGAAGGCGAAATCTCAGGGTCAGCGCTGGCGCACTACCGCCGGCAATGTTTCGCTTTATGGGAACGAGGTGTGGCACCTGTCGTCACGTTCCACCACTTCACAAACCCTATCTGGCTTGCCGAACAAGGAGGCTGGGAGACGGACTACGCGGTGGAACGATTCGGCCGTTACTGCCGAATCGTTGCAGAGGCGCTGGGAGACGTTATGGCCCGTGCCTGCACCATCAATGAGCCCAACAACATGGCCGCGATGGGATGGCATGCAGGCCTGTTTCCACCGGGCAAACAGAACGAACAATTGTCTCGATCCGTTGCGTTGCGCCTCGTAGAGGCCCATCGCGTCGCAGTCGACGCTATCCGTTCGGCCGCGCCAAGGGTGCCAGTGGGCCTCGCTCTGTCAATGACGGACTACCAGCCAGCGCTCGAAGGGGAGGACACCCTTCAAAGAATCCGCCGCGACTCAGAAGATATCTTTCTCGATGCCATCGAGGGTGATGACTTTCTCGGTGTTCAGGCCTATTCGCGGATGCTGATCGGGCCCAAAGGTTGGATTGGACCGGAACCGGGTGTTCCCGTGCTCGACATGGGCTACGAGCTCTATCCCGCTTCGCTTGGCAACTGTTTGCGGAGAGCGTGGAGCTATACGGCAGGGTCCATCCCTTTGTTTGTCACCGAGAACGGCATAGGCACCCCGGACGACGAATTGCGGATCGACTACATACGACAAGCGCTATCCGGCGTCCTCGACGCGATTGATGAAGGGGTCGACGTACGCGGGTACTCGTATTGGTCCCTTCTCGACAACTTTGAATGGATCTTCGGATATCGACCAAAGTTCGGGCTGGTTGGTGTAGACCGCAGCACCTTTTTTCGCTCTCCGAAGCCCAGCGCCGATTGGCTTTCGTCCGTGGCCAAAAGAAATGCGTTACCACTGTGAGCAAAAGCATCGGCGCACGCGCCGCCGGAGAATGGGGGAGCCGATGACGTCGGCCCTTGATCTGACCGAAGTGCTCAAACCCGTTGCGCCTCCGAAGATCATCGAGAACGTCTATGGCCAAGATGAGTTCGACCGAATCGTCGACGTCATACGGACGCATGGACCCTGGCCCGGAATCGTTGCTCAGCACTTTCAGTCTGTCGACGAAATGATCGCGACGACCACCGGCAACATTGCACCAGATCACGGACTGACGCTCGACGACGTGGCATCGGCGCACTTCCGGGGGTTCTTCGCGAAGAACTCGGTGTGCTTCTTTCCGAAGCTCGAGGATATCTTTTACAACAGCCGGTTCCTTGAGCTCGCCAAGGGGTACTGGAACGCTGAATACGCCAAGCCCACGCTCATGCTCTTCAACATCTGTGGACCGCACAACACGGGCCTGGCCCCTCACCTCGACGCTGTGACCTTTCGTGGCATCGGCATCGAGAACTCTCCCGTCTGGTTGCAAAACATGATGGGAAAATCCGGACTGTTCACTGACTACGTCGTAAAGATGGCTCAGATCATCACCTGGTGGTATCGCGGTGAGCCGGGAGGATTCACGTATTGGCCCGACGGCCCCTACGGGCCACCCGCGAATCTCCCCATGCCGATGTGGAATCGCGGCGTCGTAGTTCAGAACGAGCTGATGTTTCACCGTGGTGACCCAGTCGGTCCACCCGAAGACCGGAATATCGAAGGACTGAAGAATCGATCGCTATTCGGATATGACTCGATCAATGACGACTGGGTGATCACGACCGATGGACGTGTCATCAAGCGCTATAGGCCGGAGCAGATCCGACTGCTTGTCCATTGGAACGCTGAAATGTACTCCGATCGAGAAGAGGTCGAGAAGGTCATGGATCATTCCGACGACCTCACCCACGACCGCGTCATTGACACCTTCCTCGCCGACCTCCGTGCCCGAGGAGTCAGCGTGCGCGAACCATCAGACCCGCTCCACGACGCGGAGTTCATTCAGGCCTTGACCAACACATACGACGTCGCGCCAACCCAGGACTGGATCAGCGAAACGGCCTGACCTGCTTCCGGCAACCCGATCGGCGAAGCCGTCTGTCGTCCCCTCAAGATCCCGGTGTGGCCGGGTGGCCGCTCAAGGTTGGATCAGAGATTCCCAGGCCAGGGGCCGGAAACAGGGGGAGAAGGGCCCTAGTGGCAAAAAAGGAACAATGTTATTATTCTTCATCGCAACCGCTGGGAGTTCTGGTGCGACCAGCAAAGGGGAGGGTCATGAGAACGAGATCGGCGTGTCCAAATGGGACTGGTGCGAATCGGGCTAATTGTTGGAGCGCTCAGCCTTCTGGTGCCGGGAGTAGTACTCGGCGGTGCATCGCCGGCGAACGGCGCGACCTCCTCCTCCGTCGGGGTCACTAGCACCACAATCAAGCTCGGGATCACCTGGGTTGACCTCTCCACGGTTGAGCAATTCGTGCATGGCCTTAATCAGGGAAACTTCAAGGCTGTCTACCAGGCGTCATCAACGACATCAACAACCACGGCGGCATCAATGGCCGCAAGATCCAGCCATACTTCGAAGGGGTCGTCCCCGTCGGGAGCGCTGCGCCGCAGGCGGCATGCACTGCCCTCACTCAAGACGACCAAGTGTTTGCCGTGATGGGCTTCTTCCAAGGCAACGATCCACTCTGTTACGTCTCCCTCCACTCGACGCCGGTCATCGGCGGCAGCATGACCACACAGCAACTGGCCCAGGCCAAGGTCGCGTGGTTCACGCCGACACCGATCCAGAACGTGTTGGAGCCCGCCGTCGCGACCGCCGCAGCGAAGCAGGGCCTCTTCAAGGGCAAGAAAGTCGCCGTTGTCGCCCAGTCCGATGCCCCGCCCGGCGTGATGTCCTCCGTCCTCACGGCCCTCAAAAAGAACGGAGTTAAGCCAGTAGCGACGGCGACCATTCTGGTCAATGCGAGTGACCTCAACGCATCACAGCAGTCGATCGTGAACGTCATTGCGCCGAAATTCCAGAGCGCGGGTGCGAACACGGTCGTGGCGGTAGGCAACGCGGGTCAAAGCTGGCCGACTGCGATGGCGAACCAGAGCTATCAACCCAAACTGGTGGCAACCTCGTACTCGGCGCTCTCGACCTACGCCGACACCTCCGGCAAGGGGATCGATGGTGCCTTCACCGGATATACCAAGCCAGCGAACGTCGGCAGCCGCTCGATCGGATGGTCGGACCCCGCCTTGCAGCGTTGCGTGAGGCTCGTGAAGGCGGCCGGCCAACCAGTGTCATCGCCCTTGACCAACCCGGACGCGGCCCATCTGACGTACGTCGCGGTAGTCGCGGCGTGTCAGAACCTGGCGCTGTTCACCGCCATCGCGAAGCATGCGGGCAAGAACCTCAACGACGCGACGTTCCTGCGATCCGGCAACACGCTGGGGCCAGTGAACATCCCCGGTCAGGGCACCGGGATCTTTTCCAAAGCCACGCCGGCAGGCGTCTTCCCGCTCTACCTGTACCACTACGACGCTTCGTCCCAGCAGCTGGTCGCCAGTCCGACGCCGGCCGGCACTGTCGGATAGAACGTCGTGATCGAGCCACTCGGACAGATCAAGGAACTGGTTTCGGCGCTGACCCTCGAGGAAAAGTGCCGCCTCGTTACCGGTCTCGACGAGTGGGCGATCAGCGGGTGTGAGCGCCTTTCCATTCCAGGATGGCGGGTAAGCGACGGGCCGGTCGGCGTGCGGGGACGAACGACCATGCCGGGCCAAGTTCCCGGCCTTCTTTTGCCATGTCCGAGTGCATTGGGAGCCACTTGGGACGTCCAGCTCGTGGAGGAGCTCGGACAGGCGCTCGGCCAGGAGTGTCTCGATCGACGAGTCGACCTGTTGTTGGGGCCGACTGTCAACCTGCACCGATCACCCCGGTCGGGCCGGCACTTCGAGGCCTTCAGCGAAGATCCTGAGTTGACTGCCGGACTGGCGGCGGCGTATGTGGTGGGCGTCCAGTCCCAGGGCGTCGGAGCTTGCGTCAAGCACTTCGTCGCGAATGAGCAAGAGTTCTCTCGGACCACCACCGATACCCGAATCGACGAGCGCACCCTTCGTGAGGTGTACCTGCGGCCGTTCGAGGCAGTTGTCACCGAAGCGAAGGCCCGCGGCGTCATGGCGGCATACAACTACGTCAACGGCGAGCACGCGTGCTCGAACCAAGCTCTGCTCCGGGACCTTCTCAGGGACGAATGGGGTTTTGAGGGTCTCGTGCTTTCCGACTGGAACGCCATGAAGGAGACAGTCGCTCCGGCTCAGGCGGGCCTGGACGTCGAAATGCCGGGTCCCGGTCGATACTGGGGCGCCGGTCAGCTAGCGGCCTCGGTAGAAGCGGGAGAGGTGGACCAGGACAAGCTCGACGACAAGGTCGCGCGCGTCCTCTCGTTTCTCGCGTGGCGGGGACGTCTTCCTGGAGCGACCGACGATGAGCCCGAGCATTCCCAGGAGAACCCAGCCCACCGGGCCCTGGTCCGCCGGGCAGCGGGGGACGCCATGGTCCTTCTCCGCAACGACGGTCTGTTGCCGCTGAGTCCGAACCAGTCCGTCGCCCTCATCGGGCCCGGAGTGGCGTCGACGGCGGTTTTGGGGGGTGGCTCCGCGTTGCTCGCTCCTTACCGCCAGACATCAGTCCTAGAGGCCGCCAAGGCTCGCTGGGCCGGGGAGGTCAACTACGCCGAGGGTGCAAATCTGAACCGCGCTGCGGCGACGGTGCCGACGGAGTGGATAGGGCCCGGCGGCGTGCAAGCCGAGCTCTTCGACGCTGACGGATTCGAGGGCGCCCCACAGCTGACAAAGCGCCGCTGGGCGGCTTTCAACGTTTGGCATGACCGGAACTGGCCAGAGAACTTCGAGCAACTGGCTGTCCGTCTGCGCTTCACCGTGACTCCAGACGTGGCGGGTCCGTACCGGGTGACGGGGTCGGGATTCGGGAGAACACGCCTCATGATCGACGGAGAGGTCGTCTTGGACTCCGCGGTGGACGGCTTCCGAGGCCCTAATGCCACCCAAGTTGGCGAGGCGCAATTGGAGCTCGACGCCGGTCGACCATACGAGTTCGTTTTGGAACAGCACCCCGAGGCTGGCGGCCCCCAGGTAGCCATCACCGACGTCGGGCTGGAGCGTCAGACCGAGCGCGATGCCCAACTGCTGGCGGAGGCCGAACGCGTCGCTGCCTCGGCCGACGTGGCCGTGGTCGTTGTCGGCGCCAATGAGCAGGCGGAGTCCGAAGGTTGGGACCGTACGAGCCTGGAGCTCCCGTCGGGCCAAGACGAGCTCGTGCGAAGAGTTCAGGCGGCGAACCCCCGGACGGTCGTTGTCCTCAACTGCGGTTCCCCGATGCTTCTGCCATGGCTCGAAGACGTTCCGGCCACACTTCTCGCGTGGTATCCCGGCCAGGAGGCGGGTGACGCCATTGTCGATGTCCTGCTCGGCGACGTGGACCCAGGAGGCCGGATGCCTACCACCTGGGCCTGGCAAGAACGAGACACGCCGGCCTTCCTTCACTACCCAGGGGAGGCTGACGTCGTGCGCTACGGCGAGGAGTTGCATGTTGGCTACCGGTGGTACGACGCCCGAGGTGTGGTCCCGATGGTCCCGTTCGGTCACGGGGGGTCCTACACCACATTCGAATGGGGCTCGCCGGAGGTGGGCGGTCATGGGGTGGACCTGACGGTGGAGGTCCCAGTGACCAATGCGGGGGGCCGCCAAGGTACCGAGGTGGTCCAGGTGTACGTGGCCCCCCGTAATCCGGTTGTCCTGCGCCCCGTCAAACAGCTGGCCGGCTGGGCCAAGCTCCAACTGCAGCCCGGGCAGCGTGCCGTGGCTCGAGTGCAGCTGTCCGAGCGGAGCTTCAGCCGATTCGACGTGGGCCGCCGGACGTGGACGATCGATCCCGGGGTCTACGACTTGGTGGTCGCTGCTTCCGCCCTCGACGAACGTCACCGGCTCAGTGTCGAGGTGGATGACTCACTACTTTCCGTTCAACGATGAATGTCGACGCTTGGTCGCGGCCGTTCTCGTTTGTTGCTAAGGCAGGACATCGAAGGGTGATGAGTTTCTGTCCCAGCGAAGCAAGTGGCATACGGCCATGACGTCTTTGAACGGTTCGTCCGAGATCGAACTCGCTTCGGGCGATCTGGCTTCGTCGTTGGTGCAGGCGGACGTCAGTCTGGAGCAATCCGCAGCTACTGAATCGGCCACGGTCCTTCCTGACGACCTCCTCCCTGGGGTGGGCGGTGAGGAGATGTCACTGCGCGACGGCATCCGCAGTGGAGGGATGGCGACGCTAGTGATCCTCGGTCTATTGACCGCGCTGGACCAGTTGGCGAACGCCGGTCTCAGCGTCTTGGCTCCGAACATCCGCGACAGCCTGCACGTAAGCAACGGCACAATCGTCTTCATCAGTGCCGCTTCCGGCGGGTTCTTGGTGCTCGGCGCATTGCCGATGGGCTGGCTCGCCGACCGGTACCGTCGCGCGCCGATTATCGGGTGGGCGAGCTTGGCGTTTTCGGCGATGCTCGCACTCTCCGGGCTGGCCATCAACGCCTTCATGCTGTTCTGGACTCAGCTCGGTGCCGGAATCTCCAAGGCGAACACATTCTCGGTCCAGTGGTCGCTGCTGGCCGACCGGTACCCGATCAGGGTCCGGGGGCGCGTCTTTTCTGTCTTGGGATTTGGCACGCAGCTGGCAGGAGCCGTGAGCCCGCTCCTCATGGCAGGCATCGCGACCGCCGTCGGAGGTTCGGCTGGGTGGCGGTGGTCCTTCATCGTGTTAGCGATTCCGGCTGCCGTTGTCGGCCTTCTGGCTTTCAGGCTCCCCGAGCCCGTGCGAGGCCAATACGAGAAGGAAGACGTCGTTGGCCAGGTGTTCGCTGATGAAAAAACGGCTCCGGTTTCCATCGAGGCTGCATTCGCTCGGATACGTAGCGTCAAGACATTGCGTATCGCCATGTTCGGCTTCGCCGCCCTCGGGTTCGGCCTGTTCACAGCGCCGGTCCTCTCAAACCTATTTCTTCAGCAGCAGTACGGACTGAGCACGTTAGGACGCGGGCTGGTTGGAACGATCACTGCGCCATTCGTCTTGATCGTCATCCCATTTGTGGGTAAGCGTTACGACAAGCTCTATCGGGCCAGCCCGTCCCGGGCGGTTGCCATGCTTGGTGCATTGCTCATGCCAGCGGCCTTGCTCACGCCGGTCCAATACTTCATGCCCACCTGGGTGCTGTTCATGATCGTCGGCATTCCCCAGATCATGCTCGTCACCGCGGCCTACACGATGGCCGGCCCGGTCTTTCAAAGCGTCCTGCCCTACCGACTTCGGGGCCTCGGAAGTGCATTGGGCGGGCTTTACATCTTCTTCATCGGGGCAACCGGCGGCGCTTTGTTGGCAGCGTTCCTGACGAATGAGTTCGGTGTGCGCGTAGCTGTGCTCGTTCTTCTCATCCCGTCCACGCTTGTCGGGGGCTTTCTCTTCTTCCGGAGCGCCGCATTCGTGAAGTCCGATCTTGCGGTCGCCGCCGCCGAGGTCAAAGAGGAATTGGCTGAGTATGAACGGCGTCAGGCTGATCCGGATGCGGTTCCTCATCTTCAGCTCAAGGACATCGACTACTCCTACGGCCCCGTCCAAGTGCTCTTTGGAGTTTCTCTCGAAGTCCAGCGAGGCGAAGTACTGGCACTGGTTGGAACGAATGGAGCGGGGAAATCGTCGGTTCTGCGAGTCATTTCCGGACTGGGCACACCGTCGAGGGGGGTCGTCCGACTCGCCGGACAGACGATCACCTATGTCGCTCCAGAACACCGGGTGCGTCTTGGCGTTCAGATGGTGCCCGGTGGCAAGGCCACCTTCGGATCGATGACCGTTGCCGAAAACTTGGAGATGGCGGCCTACACGTACCGTCGCGATGTCGAGCAGCGAGATCGTCGAATCCGCGACGCTCTGGAGCTCTTCCCACTACTGGCCGAGCGCCGCTCCGACCTGGCTGGATCCCTTTCGGGGGGACAACAGCAAATGCTCGGACTTGCTCGAGCATTGCTGCATGAGCCCGAGGTGCTGCTCATTGACGAGCTTTCGCTGGGGCTTGCCCCGCTGGTCGTTCAAGAGCTGATCGGGGTGTTGGGAGAGCTGAAGGCGCGCGGGATCACGATGATCGTGGTGGAACAGTCGCTTTCGGTGGCAGCACAGATCGCCGATCGTGCGGTGTTTCTCGAGAAGGGAGAGGTGCGGTTCGAAGGATCATGTGACGAACTCCTCAACCGAGACGACCTTGCCAGGGCGGTTTTCCTCGGAGCCGAGGGAGGCTGACGCTGAGATGATGCTTGCGACCACTTGGTTCAGCTCCCAGCTGCTCGTAAACGGAGCCGTGTCTGGCCTCGTGATCGGGCTACTCGCCATGGGCATCGTGCTCGTTTATCGCGCGACGAGAGTGCTCAACTTCGCGGTCGGGAACATCGGGGTGGTCGGCGCGACGCTCCTTTCGGTGATGGTAGTGAAGTACCACATCCCCTTCTGGCCATCCCTTCTCACGGCACTTGTCGTTGGGACCGCGTTCGCTGCCGCGGTGGAGCTCTCCGTAATCCGCCGACTGTTCACTGCCCCTCGCGTGATCCTCCTGGTCGCAACCATCGGAATCGCTCAGTTGGCCCTGGCCTTGTCCACCGCTCTGCCGAGCCTTGGCTCGTCCAGCGCGGCATATCCGGTGCCCGTAGCGGGTCAATGGTCTCCATTTGGGGGAATCCAGATCACTGGTGCTGACCTCTCAATTCTCGTCAGCGTTCCCATCGTGGCTGGGTTGTTGTCCTGGTTCCTGAACCGCACGGTCGTGGGCAAGTCGATCGCAGCATCGGCCGACAACCCCGAGCTCGCTCGTCTCTCGGGCATCAACCCCAAGACGGTGTCCACGATCGTCTGGTCACTTTCGGGGTTGATCGGAACCTTGGCCTTGATTCTCATCGCGGGGCAGGGGCTGCAAGCGTCAACCCTCAGCCAGTTGGGTCCCGACACTCTCGCTATGGCGCTCATCGCGGCCGTGATCGCGGGGCTGCGTTCGTTTCCAGGCGCGATGGCGGCTGGCGTCCTTGTCGGAGTGGTGGAGTCGGTCTTGCAGTTCAACTTCATCAATGAACCTGGCATCGTCCAGTTCGTTCTGTTCTTGATCGTCCTGATCGCGGTGGCCGTCCAAAGCCGCCGTCGGGTCCCAGAACCGCACGTGTACCCGACAACGCCAAAGGTCCGACCGGTACCCGAATACCTACGCAGCGTCTGGTGGATCCGCCATCTCGACAAGGCGCTGATCGCTGTGGGCCTGTTGGTCGCTGTCGTTCTGCCGATCCTTGTCACGGAACCATCGAAGAATCTGCTCTACGCCGTGATCTTGGCTTATGCCATTTGTGCCTCATCATTGACCGTCTTGACCGGGTGGTCCGGACTTTTGTCTCTCGGACAGATGGCCTTCGCCGGGCTCGGAGCATTGACTGCCGCCAGTCTGACCATGGGTATGCACGTTGATTGGGCGCTTGGTGGGGTGAACATCATTCACTGGTCAATCCCGGCGCTCCCATTCTGGGTGTCTATAGCAATTGCTACCGCCTTGATGGCGCTGTTGGCCGCCATCATGGGGATAGGTGCCATTCGAGTAAACGGCATGTTGCTTGCGGTCATAACTTTTGTCTTCGCGCTTGCCGCCCAGAACTACCTCTATCAACTCCCGGTCTTCGGTGGCGGTCAGGCGGGCAGTGTCAATTTCGTTCGAGGTGGACTCTTCGGGTTGAACCTGAGTTCGCAAAGGACCTACTACTACCTGGTCCTCGTTGGCCTACTTGTCGTGCTCTTCTTGCTGTGGCGACTCCGGAACAATGGAGTCGGAAGGGAGCTTCTCGGCGTACGAGACAATCCGACCACTGCAGCAAGCTACGGGGTCGCGGCCGCCCGTATCCGAGTCAAAGCGTTTGCACTCGCGGGCGCGATCGCTGGATTCGGCGGAGCGTTGCTAGCTGGCGCCATAGAAACCGTGCCCTACAACCAAGAATTCTTCTTGGTCAACGACTCGCTCACCCTCGTGGCGATCGTCGTCATCGGCGGCTTGGGCTCGATCAGTGGAGCCGTGATCGGCGCCGTCTGGGTCATCGGACTGCCCGCCTTCTTCCCCAACAACAACCTGGTGGCATTGCTCACATCAAGTGTCGGGTTGCTGGTCGTTCTGTTGTACTTCCCCGGAGGCCTAGCTCAGATCGGCACGTCTATCAGGAGTGCTCTTGTCACGATGGCCGAGCGCCGTATCGATCTTCCCGGGAAGAAGAAGACCGCAGTACCCGAATTCGTGCACGAGAGCGCGGTAGCAGCTCGAGAATCGCAGCCACCGATCATTAGTGGTGAGACTCAGGAAGCCATGACCCCAGCCCTTGAAGCTCGAGACATCACAGTGGCCTTTGGGGGAAACATCGCTGTGTATCACGTGTCGCTACAGGTCAAACAGGGCGAAGTTGTGGGGTTGATCGGTGCCAACGGTGCGGGCAAGTCGACGCTAATGAATGCAATCGGCGGCTACGTCCCCTCTCATGGCAAGGTGCTGCTCCGTGGTGCCGATGTCAGTCGTTGGAGTTCAGCACATCGCGCTGCCAACGGCCTCGGACGGACGTTTCAAGGAGCCGTCCTCTTCCCAGAACTCACTGTACGAGAGACCGTTGAGCTGGCGTGTGAGCGTCGACATCCATCAGGGCTACTAGCGACTGCCGTCTGCGCTCCCCACTCACTCCACCGCGAGAAGCAGAAGCGCTCGGAAGCCACCGACCTCATCGACTTCATGGGCCTCGGGCGATACGCTGACCACTACGTCTCTCAGCTCTCGACCGGTACCCGCCGCATCGTAGAAATGGCGAGCCTCCTCGGCATGGGTGCACGAATGCTCTGTATGGACGAGCCAACGTCCGGAGTCGCACAACGCGAGGCTGAGAAGTTCGGTCCGCTCATCCTGCAACTGCGCCGAGAATTGGGTGGGTCTGTGCTGGTGATCGAGCACGACATGGCCCTGTTGCTGGGTATGAGCGACCGGGTGTACTGCCTGGAGGCCGGCGCGCTCCTAGCGGAAGGACTCCCTGAGGAGATCCGCCGCAACCCGGTCGTGATCGCGAGCTATCTCGGAACCGAGCCAGACACTGAAGCTGGACAAGGACAGGCGGGCACAAGTGAACAATCTTCGTTGTTTAGTTCTGGCACTGGAACGCGTAAGCAATGAAGCAAATCCGGGTGCATGCCCCAAATGACTGGCGGTTGGACGAAGTCCCCAGTCCGACGCCGGGGGATCGCGACGCAGTGGTGCGCATCGCCGCATGTGGCATCTGCGGCAGTGACGTCTCGTATATCCACATGGGAGGTCTCACCAAGGAGCCGATGCCACTCGGCCACGAAATGGCAGGCATTGTCGAATGGATCGGTCGCGATGTGACAGACGTCGGCGTGGGCGACCGCGTGATCGTATGTCCGTCGGATGTCGGTGGCGGCTCCATCGGTAATGGTGACGAAACGGGGGGCCTCACCTCAATGCTCTTGGTGCGAGACGTCGCCAAGGCGAGCCGTCTATTCTCCGTGCCAGAGGGGATGTCGCTGACGACTGCAGCGCTCGCCGAGCCATTGGCCGTGGGAATGCAGGCGGTGAACCAGGGTGAGATTCGTCCCGGGGACAAGGTCGCAGTATTCGGCTGCGGGCCCATCGGCCTCATGGCGATCGCCACCTTGACAGATCGTGGCATCGAGGACGTGGTTGGGATTGACCTCAGTGATGCTCGTCTCGAGCTCGCCACGACCATTGGCGCGAGCAACACGATCAACCCCTCGGACCAGGATGTATGGGGAAGGCTGAAGGAGCTTCACGGCACCACGCCCTTCGCCTTCGGCCCCACGACGGCGACCAACGTCTTCATCGAAGCCTCTGGGTCTGACGATGTCATCGCCGAGGTCCTGAACAACGGTCCCGTCGGCGGACGGTTAGTGGTTGTGGCGCTGCATTACCGTCCGGTGAAGACGAACTATGTGGCACTCGTCATGAAGCAGTTCACTATTCGTGGTTCGATCGAATACCCGACACGGTTTGAGGACGCCATAGAACTTCTGAGCCGCCGGGATCTATCCGGCCTCATCACACACAGCTTTGGTCTCGAGGAGTTCGGCAAGGGCCTCGCCGTGCTCGAGGGGTCCACCGAGTGCGGGAAGGTCATGATCACGATGGAAGGGGTCGTGTGAGAAACGGCGTCACGTTCGACTTCTCTGAGACATCGGTGCTCGTCACTGGCGGCACAAGCGGCATCGGTCTTGCGGTGGCCTCAGCGTTTGCCCAGGCATGCGCTTCCGTAACGATTACTGGAACCAAGGCATCGGCCGAGGACTACGAAGTCGACCTGTCCAGATTCACCTATCGCCAATTGCAAGTGCGCGATCCCAAGTCGGTTGACGGGCTCGCTGCGCAGATCGATCATCTGGATGTACTGGTGAACAATGCCGGAGCTAACTTCCCGGACGGCAAGGATGAGTGGGACCCCGACGGCTTCTCCGCCGCGCTCGAGCTCAACGTCGAAGGCGCCATGCGCCTGACGATGAGGCTGTTCGACGTTCTCGGTTGCAGTCCGATGGATGGCGGCGGCTCGGTCGTGAACATGGTGTCGATGACGGCCTTTCGGTCCACAACAATCGTTCCGGGTTATTCCGCTGCAAAAGCTGCACTTCTCACATTGACCCGCAACATGGCCGTTCATTGGGCCGGCAAGGGAGTCCGAGTCAATGCGGTGGCACCCGGCATCATCGATACGCCCATGACTGCGCCGATGAAGGGCTTTCCCGAACTCCTGAACGCAGAGCTCGATCGTTGTGCAATCCGACGGATGGGCACAGCCCGACGAGATCGCGGCGGCTGTGCTCTTCCTATCGTCCGACGTTTCAGCCTTCACCACCGGCACGGTTCTAGCCGTGGACGGTGGATACCTGGCGATGTGAGCAGCGTGGTCTCTGAAATCAGGATCGATGACCTTGCTGCACCTGTCCTGAATGACCTACAGCGATTGGGTGTGGAGTATGGGGAGCGCAAACAGACCGACCTAACGGTCGACGCCGTCTGCGACAAAGCGAGCAAACGTACGGGTCTGGATGACTTCGGGCCGCCGGATTTCCGTGATCGACTCGCCGTTCAGCTCGGTGAGATGGACGCTGACGCTGACCGGACGGGACTTGGTCGTCTCATGTTCTTCAACGATTGTGTCCGCTACGCGGCGAATCGGCTCCGCATTCAGGATCTCCTGACGCGCCATCCCGAGATCCGTGACGTTCCGATCGTCAAGCCCGTCATCGTCGTTGGCCTACCTCGGTCGGGCACTACGCATCTCGTGAACTTGTTGGCAGCCGATAACCGGTTTCGGTCAATGCCGCTGTGGGAGTCATATGAGCCGGTGCCTGACCCGAAAGAAGCGGTCGACCGCGGAGGGGATCGACCCGCGCTGGACGCGGTGCGAGGAGGCGTGGCTTGCAATGAAGTCGGCGGCCCCGCTTTTGGCCGCCATGCACCCCATGGAGCCCGATCATGTCCATGAGGAAAACGAACTCATGGCCCCAGACTTCTCGAATTACAACGTGGAGTGGGTGGCTAGGGCCCCGAGGTGGAAGGACTACTACCTCGCCCACGACCAGACCCCGCACTATTCGTATATGAAGACAGTGCTGCAGATCCTCCAGTGGTACGCACCCCGGGAGCGGTGGGTCTTGAAGTCGCCCCAGCATCTGGAACAACTTGGCCCCCTGCTCGCAACCTTTCCTGACGCAACCGTTATCGTCACGCACCGGGATCCTGTCGCCGTGGTCCAGTCCACGATCACGATGCTGGCGTACGGAGCTCGAACGGCTTATCGCTCGGTTCGGCCTGAGTGGTACCGCGACTACTGGGCAGACCGTATCGGTGGATTGCTCGACGCCTCGATTCGAGATCGTGGGCTCCTACCGCCCGATCGGACTCACGATGTGCTGTTCCACGAATACATGGCCGATGAATCGGCCACTCTGCGCAAGGTCTACGAAGTCGCCGGCATCGAGCTGACCGATGAAGCGTTGTCCAGGATAGATGCGTACAGAGCTACTCACGCGAGGGGTAGTGAGGGCCGCGTCGTCTATGACCTCCGCCGCGATTTCTCTACGACACCCGAGGCGCTCCGTTTACGTTACGAGGAGTATCTCGAACGGTTTCCGGTTGAGATTGAGGTGCAGTGAACGTTCAAGCGCAGGTCGACCACCTCATCGACACCCGCCCCGGCAAAGAGCTGCTGATTCCCACCTACGACGATCCGGCCCATCCAGTGGTGGATGGGCTCATATACCGGTCAGGCGGCACCACTGCGGCGTACATGGTGCTTACCGACACTGGGCGAATCATCGTCAATACCGGAATGGGTTACGAGGCTCCGCATCACAAGAGAGTCTTCGACGCAATCCGAACAGGGCCGACTTACTACATCGTCACGACCCAAGGGCATGTCGATCACCTCGGGGGGGTCGATCTCTTCCGGGAGGAGGAGACCAAGTACATAGCCCAGGCGAACAATCCTGCATGCCAAGCCGATGACGCACGGATTCGAGATATCCGGATGCGAACGGCGGGGATCTGGTTCGATAGTCTCGGCACAGATGCTCGCCGAATAGCTCAGGAGAATCCGGGCGTGTCGATGCGGCAGTCGGAGCCGGTTCCCGACGTGACGTTCGACCAGCACCTAGGCCTTTCGGTTGATGGGCTTGAGATCGAGCTCTTCGCAGCCGTGGGTGAGACCATTGACTGCTGCGTGGTGTGGCTGCCTGAAGCACGCGTTGCGATGGTCAGCAACCTCTTCGGTCCGCTGTTTCCTCACTTTCCGAACCTCAATACGATCCGGGGTGACAAGTACCGATTCGTCGAGCCTCAGCTGGCCACGAACCGTATGGTCCGCGAACTGCGTCCCGAGGTGCTCGTGACTGGCCGTCACGACCCCATCGTGGGTGCGAAATTGATCGAAGGCGCACTTGAGCGATTGCACGATGCGGTCGCCTACGTTCACGAGCGCACTCTCGAGGGGTTCAACGCCGGGGTCGACATGTGGACGCTCATGGAGACGATCCAGCTCCCGCCCGAGCTGCGGGTCGGGCAGGGCTACGGCAAGGTCTCCTGGGCGGTGCGCACCCTCTGGGAGGAGTACCTCGGATGGTTCAAACTTCAGTCGACTACGGAGCTCTATCCCGAGTCGGCTCCCGGTGCGTTAGCCGAGCTGGTCGAGGCCCTCGGTGCCGAGGCATGCGCTCGAACGTGCTCAAAAGGCATTGGAGCGCGGAGAACCCGTAGTGGCGATCCAACTTGGCGAAGCTGTCGACCGATCCGACCCGAACATTCCAGGGATCAGTGAGCTGATGGTCAGCGCTCACCAATCGCTACTTGAGCTCGGAGGTAGCGACAACTTCTGGGAGAACGGCTGGCTGAGGACACAAATCTCGCACTGGCAGCGAACCACGACAGGCGAGCCGAAATAGATAATGACGTTGCAGCGGTCTGCATACGGAAAGGAAAGGTGCGTCATGGCATTGGATGTCCGCACGAGGCGCTTTAGTGAGATTCGTGCACTTGAGCGTGATGAAATTCTCGACACGGTGCTCCCAGAGGCCGTCCTAGTGCATGGGGCTCTTGCCGCAAGGGGCCTCAAGTACTACGACCTTCCAGCGCTGGGCCTCGAGGTCGACGGCAGGACCGTGACCCTGGAGGCGGCGGGGGACACTCTTCGCCTGCGTCCCGACCTGGCTGGATCCGGTGTTGTTGCCGTCCTGGACTCTGGTGCGCTCTCGGATCTCGTCCAGGACGTGGTCTCAACCATGGGCTTGACGATGACGAGTCGAGTGAAGATTGTGGAGGGAGACATCACCGATTGGATCCGCTGGGAGCCGATCCTGCGCGCCCTGTTGGACGGACGCAAGGTTTACGAACCGGGCGATGTCACATTCGTCGATCTCTCGGGGGAGCCGCTCGATCTCACACGCAGTTTCACTGCTGACGAAGATCACGCGGAGATGGCGAACTTCTTGGAGCAAGCCGGCTTCCTCCTCCTGAGACAGATCTTCTCGGAAGCTGAGATGGCCGCGCTAGGTGCTGACATTGATTACTGGATGGACCGGGCAACTCCCGATGACGGTCAGTCATGGTGGGCGACCGACAGCAGCGGCACCAGCCACGCGGTGAGGGTCCTCTCCTTCCACGAGAAGTCCGAGCTCGTAGGACAGCTCGTAACCGACGCTCGATTCCGTTGGATTGGCGAACTGCCGGACGACGGCCACATCACGGGTGGGAGTGCCGAGGGACTTGTCAAGCCACTTGGAATCGTCCGTGGCCTTTCCGATCTTCCGTGGCACAAAGACTGTGGTCAGGGCGGGCACTCCTATACGTGCAACGGACTGACCTGCGGCATCTCGGTGACAAGCGCCGATCGGACGAGTGGAGCGCTCGGAGTAGTACCCGGGAGTCACCGCGCGAATACGACGGCTTCAGGTCGGGATGGTTGCCGTGACCTCGAGCCGCTTGTGCTGGAGACCCTTCCTGGGGATGTCACGGTTCACTGCTCTGACACCCTCCACCGAGCCCATCCTCCGATAGACAGGCCCCGCAAAGTTGTGTATTCGGGTTTCGGCCTGCCCAGTCCTCAGGGCGACGTAAGGCGAGACGTCAGTTCTGCCCGGACGGCGCGCGCTGCGCTTAGTGACGTCCAGTCGCGGATCGAGGCCGCGGACAATGAGGCCAGTCCTCGTCGCTATAAGGCCGGGCTCGGGCGATGATCGTGGCCCCGTGAGAACATGACTCGGATCTCTCAGCACGGCCCACAGGGTGGGTCATCGGTCGCATGGGTCGGCTCGATGATTACGCCAAGCACGGACCTCGGCGGTGCGCCCTTGATGCGTCGTGCATTCGACTTGGACGTAGGTCACGGCGATCTCGTAGAAGCTGTTCTCCACATCTCGAGCCTCGGTGTGTTTGAGGCATTCATAAACGGTCGGCCGGTAAGCGGTGATGTCCTGAGCCCCGGCTGGACTAGCTATCAGTGGCGACTCCGGCATCTGAGCTACGAAGTCGCGTCCCTCCTAGATGCTCGTTCTGTCTTGGGCGTGGCGCTCGGGAACGGTTGGTACCGGGGCCGGCTCGGATGGGACGACGCACCCGGCAACGTCTACGGGGATCGTCTCGGCCTGATCGCCCAGCTGGAGTTGTCTTTCGAGGATGGACACCGACAAATCATCACCACAGACAACAGCTGGCGTTCGGCGCCGTCAGCAGTTCTTGCGAACGATCTGTACGACGGAGAGACCATCGACGCGCGGCTCCGCGATGACACCTGGAAAATGCCCCACTTCGACGACTCAGGATGGACGCCTGTCGAGGATCTCTCATTTGATCACTCAAGGCTGGTGCCTTACGCCTGCCCTCCGGTAGTGCGCCATGAGCATCTGCGTCCAGTCGAGATCTCGACCTCTCCGTCGGGCCACACCTTGGTCGACTTCGGCCAGAACCTCACGGGATGGACGCGGATCCGTGTCCAAGGGCCTGCGGGGAGTGAGATTGCAGTACGTCATGCCGAGGTTCTCGATCATGGTGAGCTTGGAACCGCCCCGCTGCGGACTGCGAAGGCAACCGACCGGTACATCCTGAGCGGCAACGACGATGCCTTTGAGCCCACTATGACGTTCCATGGATTTCGCTACGCGCAGGTCGACGGTTGGCCCGGGGCGCTCTCGCCAGACGATATCGAGGCTGTAGTCGTCCATACGGATCTTCGTCGAATCGGGACATTCGAATGCTCCAACGATCTGCTGAACCAGCTGCACAGCAACATTGTCTGGGGGTTTCGCGGGAATGCACTTGACGTTCCAACTGATTGTCCCCAGCGCGACGAACGCCTTGGTTGGACGGGAGATCTCGCCGTTTTCGCCCCGACTGCGGCATACCTCTATGACGTGCGGGAATGGCTGGCCGACTGGCTCACAGACTTGAGCGTCGAACAGCGTGCCGCGAAGGGCCGCGTGCCTTTGGTCGTTCCGGATCCATTGACGATCCAAGGCCACGGTTTCATGAACGAAGGAGGCCCGTACGCGATTTGGGGGGACGCCTGCATCTGGGTCCCGTGGGCGCTCTGGCAGGCGTACGGGGACCGCGGCGTCCTCGAGACCCAGTTCGCCTCCATGACGGCACATCTCGAACGGATCCAAGAGAAGTTGTCACCGAACGGTCTTTGGAACCAGGGATTCCAGTTCGGAGATTGGCTGGATCCGGACGCGCCGCCCGACCAAGCGTGGGCCGCCAAGGCCAACAAGGGAGTCGTCGCGACCGCGTGCCTGTATCGCTCCGCTCGTACGGTTGCCGACGTTGCCCGAGTTCTTGGACGACCACAGGAGGCCGAAAGGTACGACGGGCTGGCTTCGCAGACCTGGGCTGCCTTCGAGCAGCACTACTTGCTCGAGGACGGAACCATCAAGAGCGATGCACCAACCGTCTACGCGCTCGCCATCGAGTTTGGCTTGCTCGAGGGTGGGGATCGAGAGCGCGCTGGCAACAGATTGAGCGATCTTGTGCGTGAGAACGGCTACAACGTCAGTACCGGCTTTGCCGGCACCCCGTACATCCTCGACGCACTGACCAAAACAGGCCATCTCGACGATGCCTACAAGATGCTTCTCGAGACTTCATGTCCCTCTTGGCTCTACCCGGTCACCATGGGAGCCACCACGATTTGGGAACGCTGGGACTCCATGCGTCCTGATGGCACGATCAACCCCGATGGGATGACCAGCTTCAACCACTATGCCCTGGGTGCGGTCGCAGACTGGATGCATCGTTCAATCGGCGGCATCTCGCCGCTGGCTCCAGGGTACGAGCGGGTCCTGATTGCGCCGAGGCCGGGCGGTGGCATCTCGTGGGCTAATTCGAGCCTCGAGACACCGCAAGGCCAGATCTCGGTTGAGTGGTCGCTCGACGGATCTGAAGTGTCAGTCAAGGCGTCACTACCGGAGGGAGTAAGCGGCATGCTCCAACTTCCGGACCGCGAACCCGTTGAGCTGAGCAAATGACCAGGTGGGGCGTTGTGGGCCCGGGGTCCATTGCGACGGACTTTGCGCAAGCAATGGAGCTCGTATCCGAGGGATCGATCGTCGCCGTGGCTTCTCGATCTGCCGAACGGGCGCAGGCGTTTGCTGATCGGTTTGGGATTCCGCGGCACTATGGCGATTACCGCTATATCGCTGAAGACCCAGAGATCGACGTGGTTTATGTCGCTACGCCTCAGTCGCGACACGCCCTCGACACCCTTGAGCTCCTACAGGCTGGCAAGCACGTTCTCTGCGAAAAGCCATTCGCGCTCAACTCCCGGGAGGTGCAGAAGATGGTGGAAGAGGCCCGCCAGCGGCGCCTTTTCTTGATGGAGGCGATCTGGAGTCGCTTCCTTCCGGCGTACAGAATTCTGGTCGATCAGCTCGGCAGCGGTCGCGTGGGAGAACCGCTTCTGGTCGAGGCCGACTTCGGCTTCCGCAGCCCAGTCAGTCTTGAGAATCGACTGTTTCGTCCCGACCTGGGTGGTGGCGGGTTGCTCGACCTAGGGATCTATCCATTGCAACTGTGTTCGTTGGTTCTTGGTCGCCCATTGGAAGCGCTGGCCTATGGTGTCATCGGTGAGACAGGAGTGGACGAGCAGGTCGCCGCGGTAACCCGCCACGGTGGACCGAAGTTGGGCGTCATCAAGGCTGGAATCCGAGTCAACATGGCCTGTACGGCCAGGATCTCGGGCACAGAGGGTGTAATCAACATTCCCGCGTGGATGCATTGTCCAGATGCCATATCCGTCACGTCCGGCATTCGGACCAAGGAGTTCGATTGCTCGTTTGAGGGGAATGGACTCAGGTTCGAAATAGAAGAAGTGCAACGCTGTCTCGAAGCCGGACTGACAGAAAGCGAAACGATGCCGCTCGATGAGTCGATCGTGCTGACCTCCACGCTTGACTCCATCCGTGATCAGATCGGGCTCAAGTTTCCGGGCGAGTGAAGGATTCCGGCTAGCTCCTTGAATGAACTGCGTTCGCCAAGAGCCAGGGTCTCAGTAGCGATCCTTCTGAACGGCATCGGCGTAGCGTTCTCTGATGCCGATGGTCCCAACAGGCCAGAGATCGGCCTTGGCGGCCGTGCCTTAGCGTCGTCGAGGTCCCGGTCCTATGGCCCGGCGAAGTGGTTGATCTGGCGGTTACCTTCCCGGTAGATGACCCGACGTTCCTCGCGTTGGGCGGCAGTACCTCGGAGGCACCACTAAGTCCTCCTCGCTTGTACCCATGCTCGCCTGCCTCGACGTCGCCGAGGCTTCGGGCGAAGGCCAAGATGGTTCGCTCAACCATGTCCGCCAGTGCATCCGGATCGTCGGTCGTATCCGTCACAGCGAGGTCGTCGGGCAACACGCCCGCACACCCCATGCCGTCGTCCTCGAACGACGATCGCCAGGCGCACCACTCCGTGGATCGCCGTGAGGAGCGGTCTTGGGCGCCCTTGGAGTCCCGCTAATTGTGATTGCGGGTATGTACCAGTCGCCCCAGGTGCTCGGCGGCGCGCCGGTCTGAGGAAGCACGCGACTTTGAGTAGTGGCGGGTGAGCACCTGCGGGCCGTGTCCTTGACGCTCGGCTACCACGCTGATGTTGAACCCCGCATCAAGTAGCTCGGATGAAGTGAACTTCCGCAGGCCCAGAATTGAACCGTCGAAATGGAGTTGGGTCCGACCCGCGGCACTGGCCTCTTCTCGCCGTTCGGCGGAGGCCACTGCCAGACTGGCCCACCGTTCGCTGCGATCCAAAGCCGCGCCAATTTCACGGAACGACATCCCACCCTTCGGCGCAGGTCCTGACCTTCCGGCTGGCCGAGAGGACGGCGCCGACCGCCGCAAGCGGAGTGCCTCATCCTCAAGGGCAATGACAGCTGGGTCCTTGTTTTCTATGCCGAGGTGCCCCTTGAGGACGGCTACCTGCTTGGTGAGAACATCGGGAGCCAGGGGTACCGAATAGTCTCGCGCAGCGCTAAAGAGATACGGGTCTGGGTCCAGCCTCACGCCGGCAGCCTTCGCACCCGCTCTCATCTGCTCAAGGTGCCGTTCCAGCATGGCTGAGGTCGCGGCATCGATGTGGAATCTCCTGCTGCGGTAGGTCTTCGTGGGCTTCACCTTCCCAGAGGACGTGACCGCAGAGTCGATAGTCACGAGTCCTTTGGACCAATTCACGGCCGAGCGCCGGATGGCCACGAGCTCGCCTCGGCGGACCCCCGTGACAGCGGCAAGCACCAGGAGGGGTGCAATGTCGGGCGTCACTTCGACCGCCGTCGACAGAAGAAGCGTCACCTCCTCGACCTCCGGGACCGTCCGGTCATTCGAGCGGTAGGTGCTGGTCGGCAACTGGAAATCTGCCATCGGATTCTGTGTCGTGATGCCCCGGCGCCTGGCCCAACGAAAGAACGGCGCGTAGAGGCTCCTGGCCTGGTTGAGCCGCGAGGCGCTGAGGCCGGCTCGACGCATGGCTCCGAAGAGCTCGTCCATATTGGCGCTGTCGATCCGCTTCATCGCCTTCGAACCGATGGCGGGCGAGAACCATCGAAGGTGAAGGTTGCGGTAGTCGCCGATGGTCTTTTCCGCCCGACCCTTCTCGTCCCCCAGGTATTCGGTGAGAAATCTCTCCATCGCCTCGTCCACGGTGAGATCTCGCAGGTCTCGAGACTGAGGGAGCGAGGCGCCTGTCATCTCCTCTACGAAGTCGGATAGGGCAGCTGCAGCAGCACCCTTACTTCTCGCGCCGACGGTGCGGGTGAACGAACGCGGACGCCCGTTCTCCCAGCGGCCGATGCTCACTCGGAGCTCCCATCTTCCCGGTCGCACGAGGCGCATCGAACCCGACCCCTTGCGCGATCGTCGGGCACGGGTTGGGGTGACCGCTTCGGCGGATTCGACCCGCAGGTGCTCTACGCGGACGCACGCGGGATCCGACGCGCATGTGAGAACTCTCTCGCTTGGTTTGAGGGGACCGTGCTTCAACTCCCACGCAACGCGGTGCGCGGTCGTCGCGATACTGCCGACCTTGATGCGTCCGGTTCCGCGATCGGGATTGATGCTGCCCAACCAAAGGTGATGCTCGCCGGTGCGATCCACCTGTCGTTCGAAACGACTCGCAAGGTCCTCGACGGGCCGACCCATGAGTTAAGGGTATCGGTTAGGTGCATCGAAAGGTGTATCTGGGGCGCCAAGTCGACACGCCCGGTAGTGATGCACTTAACCCGAACGAAAATCAAGTTTGAACTGGTTGTTTCGAGTGCGCCCCCCGGGATTTGAACCCGGAACCTGCGGATTAAGAGTCCGTTGCTCTGCCGTTGAGCTAGAGGCGCATCGCAGAGTGTAGGCGAGCCGCTCGGAACGCTTTGCGACATAGACGGCAATGCCCAGGTGGTGTTCTGCCCCCGATGCCGCCGGTCCGGGATTTCACCTCGGACCGGCGACCCCCCCGGGGCACCCGTCGCCGCATCCCAGACAACAATGCGGCCGTGAAGCTAGCACGGGGGCTGACATTGAGCGTCAGATACACTCCCCATCGCCCGCGCCACCCGCGCGGGACAGAATCTGCACTGTCGGCGCGTCGCGGCACCGGGAAAGGAAGCGCGGTGGACCTCGAGTTCACGAGCGAGCAGGAGGAGCTGCGAGCGTCGGTGCGTTCATTCCTGGACAAGGAGTGCTCCCTCGCGGTCGTCCGGAACGTCGTCGAGTCCGGCGAGCCACCGACTGGGCTGTGGCAATCCATGGTGGCGCTCGACTGGCCCGCGCTGGCCGTACCCGAGGAGCACGGCGGTATCGGACTGACCTTCGTCGAGACTGCGGTGGTGGTCGAGGAGCTCGGGCGCAGCGTGGCGCCGGGGCCACTCCTCACCACTGTCAGTCAGTTCGCACCGATCCTGCGCGAGGCCGGCACTCCCGAGCAGAGCCAGCGCTTCCTTTCCCACGTCGCCTCCGGAGCGAGCACCGGCGCTATCGCACTCGCCGATCACCCCACGGGTTGGTTCCTCGACGACCTCACCATGCGCGCGGAACGGGCCGAGGGTGGGTGGGTCCTCGATGGGACCAAGCACGGTGTCATGGCGGGCCACGGTGTCGATGAGCTCGCCGTCGTAGCGCGGGTAAACGAGGGGTTCGGGGTCTTCATCGTCCCCTCCGCCGACGCGGGGCTCAACACCGTCAATTCGCTCGACGCCAGTCGGCCCGTCGCAAAGGCGTCGCTCGAACGCGTTCTCGTCCCCGACGACCGCGCCCTGGGTGAGCCGGGCAGCACCGAGACGACCCGAGCCATCCCGCGAGCCGTCCAGGAGGCGACGGCAGCGCTCGCGCTCGAGACGGTCGGCGCCTGTGACTCCCTCTTCCAGATGGTCCTCGCCTACGTGAAGGACCGCAAGCAGTTCGGCGTTCCCGTCGGTTCCTTCCAGGCAATGAAGCACAAGATGAGCAACATGTTCCTCGCCGTCGAGCGCGCCCGCGCCCTGTGCTACTTCGCCGTCGCCGCCATCGAGGAGGACACGCCTGGGCGTGCCACCGCGGTCGCGATGGCGAAGGCGGCCAGCGACGACTGCCAGCACCTCGTGTGCCGCGAGTCGCTCCAGTCGTTCGGCGGCATCGGTTTCACCTGGGAGCACGACGGCCACTTCTTCATGAAGCGGGCCACTGCGAACGGTGCGCTCCTCGGAGGCGCCGCGCTGCACTCGCTCACGGTCGCCGCTGCCTTGGAGGCGCCAACCGTCTGACCGGGCAGACTGGCGACGGTGCGTCCAGGCGAATCGCTCATCGAAGCCCTCGGCCTCGTACCGCATCCTGAGGGAGGGTGGTACCGCCGCACATGGGAGGCGCCGGCGAAGACGGCCGAACGGCCTGCGGCCAGCGCCATCTACTACCTCCTTCTCGAAGGGGAGATCTCCGCGCCGCATCGCATCGACGCCACTGAGCTGTGGCACTTCTACGACGGCGACCCGCTCGAGCTCCATCGCGAGCCTCCGGTCGGTGAACCGGATGTGACCATCCTCGGCCGCGACGTGTCCGACGGACAACGGCCCCAGGCCGTTGTCCGGGCGGGCGTCTGGCAGTGGGCCCGCCCGCTCGGTCGATACGCCCTCGTCGGTGCGACTGTGACGCCGGCGTTCATGTTCGAGGGCTTCGAGCTGCGGGACCGACCCGGCGCGGGCTGAACGGGCAGCCGCCTGATCAGGCAGGATGGTGGCTCGACTCACGAAGAGGAGGCCGACGGAGATGAGCGAGCGCGCGGAAGAGGGGCTGTCGGCCCTTCTGCACGAGACCCGGATCTTCGCCCCGCCGGAGGACCTGGCCAAGTCCGCCAACGCGCAGCCCGGCATCTACGCCGAGGCCGACGCGGACCCGCTCGCGTTCTGGGAGGACCAGGCCCGGCGCCTCACGTGGGCCGAGACTTGGTCGCAGGTCCTCGAGTGGAACGAGCCCTTCGCCAAGTGGTTCGTCGGCGGCAAGCTCAACGTCGCCGTCAACTGCGTCGACCGGCACGTCGAGGCGGGCCTCGGCAAGCGGGTGGCATTCCACTGGGAGGGCGAGCCCGGCGACACCCGCACCATCACCTACGCCGACCTCCTCACCGATGTCAGCCGGGCGGCGAACGCACTGACCGAGCTCGGCGTGCGCGCCGGCGACAAGGTCGCGATCTACATGCCGATGATCCCCGAGACAGTGGTCGCCATGTTGGCCTGCGCCCGCCTCGGCGCCCCGCACACCGTCGTCTTCGGCGGCTTCTCCTCCGACGCCCTGCGGGGCCGCATACTCGACTGTGACGCCCACTACGTGATCACAGCGGACGGCGGCTACCGACGGGGCGCGCCGAGTGCCCTCAAAGCAGCGGTTGACGACGCGCTGACCGAGTGTCCCGGTGTGCGCAAGGTTCTTGTCGTACAGCGCACGGGCCAGCAGGTGGCGTGGGACGACGCCCGTGACGTCTGGTGGCACGACGTCGTGCCCCGCCAGCCCCAGCACCACGAGGCCGAGGCCTTCGACGCCGAGCACCCGCTGTACATCATGTACACCAGCGGCACGACGGCGAAGCCGAAAGGGCATCCTGCATACCAGCGGTGGTTACCTGACGCACGTATCGGCCACGCACAGGCTGATCTTCGACCTCAAACCCGAGACGGACGTCTTCTGGACCGCGGCAGACATCGGGTGGGTCACCGGGCACAGCTACATCGTCTACGGGCCGTTGGCCAACGCGACGACATCCGTCATGTACGAGGGCACGCCCGACACGCCCGCTCGCGATCGCTGGTGGCAGCTGGTCGAGAAGTACAAGGTCAACATTCTTTACACGGCGCCGACGACGATCCGCACGTTCATGAAGTGGGGCGAGGACCTGCCGGCCGCTCACGACCTGAGCAGCCTGCGCCTCCTCGGATCGGTCGGGGAGCCCATCAACCCCGAGGCGTGGATCTGGTACCGCACCCACATCGGCGGCGGGCGCTGTCCCATCGTCGATACCTGGTGGCAGACCGAGACGGGCGGCATCATGATCTCTCCGCTGCCCGGCATCACGGCCACCAAACCTGGCGCCGCTATGACGCCGTTCCCGGGCGTCGCCGTCGACGTGATCGACAACGACGGCCGCTCCGTGGACAACGACGAGGGCGGCTACCTCGTGCTCACGGCGCCGTGGCCGGGCATGTTGCGCGGCATCTACGGCGACGACGAGCGGTACAAGGAGACGTACTGGTCGCGCTTTCCGGGCCGTTACTTCGCCGGCGATGGCGCCAAGCGGGACCAGGACGGCGACCTCTGGCTCCTCGGACGCGTCGACGACGTCATGAACATCTCCGGGCACCGGATCTCGACGACCGAAGTGGAGCACGCGCTCGTAAGCCACCCCGCCGTGGCGGAGGCAGCCGTGGTCGGGGCCAACGACGCCACGACCGGTCAAGCAATCGTCGCCTTCGTGACGGTCAAGGGCGCGAGCGAAGGCGAAGACGAGGCGGGTGAGGCGTTGGTCACGGACCTCCGCGAGCACGTGGCCCGCGAGATCGGCCCCATCGCCAAGCCCCGTCAGATCTTGCTGACCCCGGAGCTGCCCAAGACACGGAGCGGCAAGATCATGCGGCGCCTCCTCCGCGACGTCGCCGACGATCGCCCGCTCGGCGACGTCACGACGCTCCTCGACCCGACCGTGGTCAACTCCATCAAGGACCACATGGCGGAAGGTGGGGGAGAGGACAAGGAGTAGGCGGGTGCCCGCGCTCGATCACACCA
Organism: uncultured Acidimicrobiaceae bacterium; assembly: GCA_963828455.1. Lineage (GTDB taxonomy): Bacteria > Actinomycetota > Acidimicrobiia > Acidimicrobiales > RAAP-2 > Bog-473. Next base: position 94,462 of record CAWHFH010000012.1, read on the forward strand.
TCGTTCCCGTGTCCGACGCCGCCGCCAGCGTGCGCTTCTACGGCGACATCCTCGGGTTCGCGGCCGAGGGCGAGGACGGGCCCTTCTCCGTGGTGCGGGTGAGCCCCGACACGCTCCTACTGTTCGCGCCCTGGGGCACCGACGGCGGCCACCACTACGCATTCACCCTGACTGCCGGAGAGTTCGACGCCGCCTTCGCCCGCATCAAGGCGGCGCGCATCCCCTACGGGGACTCCTTTCACGACGTCGGCAACATGCAGGGACCGGGCAACGAATTCGGCGCGCACGGCATAGGTGCCGCCCTCTACTTCTTCGACCCCGACAGGCACCTCATCGAGATACGCCACGACTGAACCGTGGCGCATGGAGCGCCTCAGGCCGCCGGGTGTACCTCCACCACGGTCGCCGAGCCCTGGCCGCCGCCGGCGCAGAGCGTGCCGACGCCGATGCCGCCCCCGCGCCGGCGGAGCTCGTGGATGAGTGTCACGAGGATCCGGGCCCCCGAGGCCGCGATGGGATGGCCCAGACCGATGGCGCCGCCGTTCACGTTGACGATGTCGTGGGGGAACCCGAGCTTGCGTGACGAGGCGACGGCCATGGAGGCGAAGGCCTCGTTGATCTCGACCAGATCGACGTCGGACTCGGCGAGGCCCGCCTTGGCGAGCGCCCGCGGCACGCAGATGGTCGGCGCCAGACCGGTGCGGGCCGGCTCGATCCCGGCCGAGTTCCACGAGCGCACCGTCGCCAGCGGGGCCAGCCCGTACGCGTCCGCGTAACGGCGCGACGTCACGATCAGCGCAGCACCTCCGTCGGCGATGCCCGACGAGCTCCCCGCCGTCACCTGCCCGTCGGGCAGCCCCGAGAGCACCGGCAGTGCCGCCAGCTTCTCGACCGTCGTGTCCGCCCGGGGGTGCTCGTCCACGCTGACCGTCGCGGTCGCACCACGCCCCGCCGGCACCGTCACCGGCACGATCTCCTCGGCGAAGCGTCCGTCCTTGGTGGCCGCCACGGCCCGCATGTGCGAGTGGTACGACCACTCGTCAGACTCCTCACGCGTGATCCCGCACTCGCGGGCCGTGTTCTCGCCGACCGTTATCAGCATGTTGGTGTTCGGCGCGTCTGGCGTGTTCGGGTGGCTAGGCGGCATGTAGCGCTCGACCCCACCGAAGGGGAAGGGCGACTTCTCGAACAGCATTGGTCCCCGCGTCATCGTCTCGATGCCACCGGCGATGATCACGTCCGCCATGCCCGAGCGGATGTGTGCGGCCGCTTCCTGGACGGCCATCATCCCCGTGGCGCATTGCCGCTGCACCGCGCCGCCCGGCGTGTCGGGCGGCAGGCCCAACGCATTGGCCAGGTAACGCGCCGTGTCGCCGCCTCCCTGGAGGACCTCGCCGATAATCAGGTCGTCGAGGGCGGCGGTGTCCAACCCCACCGAGTCAATGACGCCCTGCAGCGTCTGTAGGCCGATGTCGTGGAGGCTGAGCCCGGCGAGACTCCGGCCGGAGCGGCCGATGGGCGTGCGGGTGGCGGCGACGATGACGGCGTCGGTGGCGTCGGTCATGCTGGCGGTTCCTCTTCCAGGTCTTGCCCGGCGGCCGCGCCCCCGAGGCATGCAAGCTCGATCCGCCCCTGGATTGAGCACCGGGGGCGCATCTGCCATGCTGCAACGATCCTTACAACGGCGTCAATTTTCCGCGCCGGCAGACAGGCTCAGCCTTGCCAACTCCTCAGCTGTGTTGGCGGACTCGCGGTTCGTGGCCAAAAAGACCGTGATCCGATCAGGATTCGCTCCGGCGTAAGTGCCGCGCTTCGTCAGCGGAATCCCCTCGTAGAGACCGAAGAGCCGACCAGGGATCGTCCCACCGTTTCCCAGCAGCCTCTAGATTGATTTGCGGAACTCGACTCCTTCGCTCAGCAGCCGCGTCGTTTCGGTGATGTCGTTTACCGGGATGATCTCAAAATCCAAATACGTGCCAAATTTCGCTGGGGCTTCCGCAAGGGAGTCCGGGTTGTCGGTCTCGACAACGGCGAAACCTCCCGTCCCGTCGAGGCGACCCAGGAACTGATGAAATGTCTCGTCAGAGGGTGGTGACCACTTTCCGAAGACCTCGAGCACACGAGCCGCCGCCGCCTCATTGTCAGCGGCTGATGCGCCGCTCCGAACCTGCCACCTAATTACGAACTTCATTTCCGGCTCCTTTCGGTTCGCTTCGTGGATGGACCGGTCTAGCACCGGAATTCTGCCCTGCCAACTGCCCGTTTGAACGATGCGTTTCGTTACTGCGACACGCTGCAGGCGTTGAACTCGCATCAGTCTCGCTACGCGAACTCCGCCGCTGCAGGACCTTCGGAAGCCTCGCAGACCCGGTCGATGTAGGGCACCCTGACTGAGTATCCGGGCATGGTCTCCGAAAAATCGGTCGAGGGCCCGGTCTGGGAGGACGTGGTACAGGCGGTCGCTTCAGCCTCGAGACCACAGAGAGCCATCACGACTTCGCCCTGATGGAGGTGGGCTCCTTCGCGCCATCGCCAACGGACCACGCCATCGGGCTCGCTCACGTGGCATTCAAGGTCGGCAGCTCATCAGAGGAGTTCGGCCGGGCACGCAGGTTGCTCGAGGGGTCGGGCAGCCCGATCCTGTATCACGCGGAGAGGGACTCCTCCAGAAGCGTGCACGTGCTCGATCCGGACGGGAACGAGATTGAGCTCTACGTCGACATCTCGGACACCTGACCCACAGGACCTGCCTGCGCTGCGACAGGTACCGGCCGGCCGCCGTCCCAGCAGAACGAGTGCCACTGAGGGCCGACCCACGTAACCCACTTGCGTTGTCGTGTCCGGACACCAGGGCGTTCCGTCCCTGGGGTCCCAGATGTCAGCGGAGTGTGACACCCACCTCGGGGATCGGGAAGGTCCAACAACCCTCGGCAACCCGACGCCATGATCATGGTTACCATCCTCAATGTGTTGATGGATGAGCATCTGGGACGCATGGCCACCGAGTTCGGTGACCGCACCGCGTTCAGCGTCGTCGACGTGGGCACCATGACCTTTGCCGAGTGGGACGGCGCCGCCAACGCGCTGGCCCGCCGACTCCTCGATGCCGGCCTCGAGCCTGGCGGCCGTGTCGGCATCCACCTTCAGCCAGAACACGCGCTGCGCTGGCTCGTCTCCTACTCGGCCGCCCACCGGGCGGGCGGCGTCGCTGTGCCCATGAACCCTCGCCTCGCCCCAGCCGAGGTGGCTCACGTCCTGGCGCACTCCGGCGCCAGGGCGGTCGTCGCCGCCGGTGACCTCGTCGCACACGATCTCGAATCCGGTGGTGGCCGCCTCGCCGTCCTGATCGACGCGGGCGCGGAGGGCTCCGGTGCCACCGCACCGGTACTCGCGTGGGGCGACGCCGTCACGGGGGACCGCTCACCATTCCAAGCTGCCCGCGAGAAGGAGGACTTGGCCGACATCCTCTACACGTCGGGCACCACGGGCCGCCCCAAAGGCGTCGCGGTGCGCCACTCGAACGGACAGATGGTCGGTTCCGTCGAGCCGAATTGGACGGGCGGCGGCTGGCTGCATTCGAGCCCGTTGTTCACCTTCGCCGGCATCGCGCTCGTGTACACGCCGATGAAGTTCGGGCTCCAGGTGATCTACCAGCCCCGCTTCGATGCCGACCGGTGGTTGCGCGTCGTCGAAGAGGAGCGTCCCGTGTCCGTCTTCCTCGTCCCGGCGATGGCGCACCTGTTGATCGACCACCCCCGCTTCGAAGAAGCCGACCTCTCGTGCGTCCAGTTGTGTTCGGTCGGCAGCGCCCCGCTCGCCCCCTACGTGGTGGAACGCCTGCAGGCCAAGATGCCCGACGCGCTCGTCTCCAACAACTACGGCATGACGGAGGCGGGGACGGCCTATGCGATCATGCCCCAGGGCGAGGCGGTCAAGCGTCCCGGCTCCGTCGGTCAGATCGCTCCACCGGCCGTCGTCAAGATAGTCGGCGACGACGGCGATCCTCTGCCGGCCGGAGAGGTCGGAGAGGTCCGGCTCCAGGTGCCCGGCCGCCAGCGCGAGTACTACAACGACCCCGAAGCCACGGCGGAGACCTGGCGGGACGGCTGGCTGATCACAGGGGATCTCGGCAAGCTCGACGGCGACGGCTACCTCTACATCGTCGGCCGATCGAAGGACGTCATCATCCGGGGCGGCAACAACGTGCACGCCACCGACGTCGAGCATGCGCTGGTCCAGCACGAGGCCATCAAGGAGGTCGCCGTGGTGGGTGCCCCGCACCCGGTCCTCGGCGAGGATGTCGTCGCCTTCGTCGTTCTCCAGCCAGAGGTGACGGCCACGGCTGACGAGCTGCGGGAATTCGGGCTCGCCCAGCTGGCTGACTACAAGGTGCCTCGTCAGTTCGTCTTCGTCGACGCCCTCCCGCGCAATCCGACGGGCAAGGTCGTGAAGCCCGAGCTCCGCGCCCGGTTCGCCGAAAACATCACCCTGACGCCCGACGGCACTTCGGCGTCCGCAGCCAGGTAACGCGAAGATGAACTCTTCGGGAATGGCGGAAAGATCGCGCCTCGCGCGTTCCGGAGCACTCGGCGCGTTCCGTATACTTGGTTCGTCATGAGCGTGCAGACGGTGACTCGCGAGGTATCCGGTTGCCCCGAGGGAGAAAGCTGCCTTGGTCTCCCGTGTGCCGCCCTGTCCGAGGTACAGATCGGTGGCATCTTCAACCTGAGCTCGTGGGAGGTGGCCTCAACGCCGTAGGAAGGACCACAAAGAGTCCTGACGTTGAGGAGCCGCTTCCCTGCTTCAGGGGAGTGGCTCTTTTGCATCTGGGCGGCCATACCCAGGCGGAACGCAGCGGAAATTGAGGTTGTGCCTGGGGCGACAAGTGACCCTGTGGGAGCAGGAGCGGAGGACAGAGCGATGAACGTGACGATGCATCAGAGAGTGAGGAAGACAATGGAGACGCTGTGCCGACGCTGCCGCTTCCACCCGGCGTCTCCTCGGATCGCGGGCTATTGCTCGTGGGACTGCTACGACGCCGACGACGAGGGCGACGACGCGGAAGGCGACGGCGAGGGGGAGAGGGCGGCCTGAACGCCGCCGTGCTCAGGCCGCGACGTCCGCCAACGGCTTGCGGGTGACCGCTCGCTCCGCCACAGTCGGCGCGGACGGGACCGAGGCAAATCGCCGCTTCAACGAGAGCGCCGGCCGCTCCACCAGCCGCCACGAGACCTCTGCCGCCGCGAACGTCGCGAGCAGGGCCAACGGGACACCGAGTGTTCCCAGGCTGGCGAGCCAGGTGAGCCAGACGTAATGCCAGAGGTAAAGGCCGTAAGAGCGCCGCCCCACATATGTAGCGACCGGCGAGTCGACGATGCTGCTGCGCGAGCGCGGCCGATCGCCCAAGAACGCGACGACTGGGAGCGCGGCGACCACGGAGACCGCGATCCACGTCACCGTGAACAGCGACGCGGACACGTTCTGGTCGAGCACCCATGCACCCCAGCCCAAAGTAATGAGCGAGCCGGCTACCACGATTGGGCTCCATCGTCCCTCGAGGACCTGCAACCAGCGCGCCCGTCGCGACCATGGCACCGCCAGCGCTCCTCCGACCAGGAATGCCCCCGCCCGGGTGTCCGCGCCCATGTCGACCCTGAGGCTGAGCCCGCCGTGGCTGTGGAGCGCGATGTCGACGAATGACGCGACCACAGCCGCCCCGGCTGCCCAGCCGACTGCGGCGCGACCACGCCGGCACAGGAGGAGTGCGGCCAGCGGTGACCACAGAAGGTAGAACTGCTCTTCTACCGCGAGCGACCAGAGGTGCCCGATCGGGACGTAGCCGGAGAACCATCCCCAGATCTCCGCCCAGTTCGTGACGTAGAGCCCTGCCGCCGCTGCCCCCTGGAGCGCGACCCACGGCGCCGTACCCGTCCCGGTCCCGCCACCCGGCACCGTCGTCGTCCACGGCGCCGTGCCGCGAGTTGCCAAGACGACGACCATCCATCCGAGGAGGAAGAAAGCCAAGCCCGGCAGCAATCGCAGCCCGCGCCGCACGAAGAAGTTCCTGAGTGACACCGTGCCTGTGCGGAGGTGTTCCTCGACGAGCAGACCGGTGATGAGGAAGCCACTGAGTGCGAAGAAGACGAACATTCCGACTTGGCCGACGGCCAGTGGGACCACGAAGGCGTGCGAGCAGAACACGATGCCCCACGCGATACCTCGGATGCCGTCAAGCGCAGGGCGGTGGCCCAAGCGACGGGCTTGGTTGCCGTCCAGGAGTTCTTGCACCTCGTCGGGCTATCAAGCCAACTTGGGGCGGAACTTGAGATGGCATTGGAGTTCGGTGAGCCGAAGATGTGTTTGCCATGAGAACGTGAGGTCGTGGCGTCAACGTCGTACTCGGGACGCCCGTTCGTAAGAGTCCGCTAAAAACCGCGGGCAAGTCGTGCGCGCACGTGTCAGCGTCGCGACTGGACTCGGATGCCGCCCCAGTCCGGATCCGTCCGACCCGTCGCATAGGCCTGTTGCAGATTGACCAACCAGCGCACGCTGTCCTTGAGCCCGCCGGGACGGTTGTTGGCAAGCCAGAGCACGCGGTACCGCTCCGTCAGCGCGTCAAGATCGGCGCCAAGGCTTGCTCGTACATGCGACGGGACGGATTCCAGGAAGCCGTCTACCTCCAGGCGCGCCCGCGCGTCGCGGAGAAGGAGGCCGACGAGGTCGATTCCGAACGTCACCTCTTCTCGCAGCCGTTGCGGGTCGTCCACATCGGGGGACGACCCCTCTACCGCGCTGCGGGCCTCCGCGAGGCATCGCTCGACCGCGGGGAGTTCCTCTGCCGTCAAGCCCTTCGTGAGGCCCCGGCCGACGGGAAGTTGCGGGTAGTAGAGGTTCATCACCAGTGTCGACATGTTCGGGAACTGCGGCGTGACGAGGCGGTGGGCGTCACCGAGCGCGAGCACGGCATCCGCCAGGCCCCCGGTGGGCTCGCGGAACACGTGGGCCGAGAGCGCACTGGCGAGGTCCAGGTCAGCATTCGACTCGAGGCACCACGAGACGGCGGCGCCATAGGCGAACCCCGGCTCGCTGATCACAGGCTGCTGCAGGTGGCCGAGGTCGCCCCAATCCGTGTTCAGGTAGCCGGTGGCGCCGTGGGCAAGGGCCGCCGCCGCTGCGCGCTCGGCAGGTGTTGCGTGCGTTCGTGGTCCGGCCGAGGATGCTCATCCAGCTCGAGGTGCCAGGAGCCACCCAAAAGGGCAACCCCGCCCGGGCGAGGGCTGCGCACCGTTCGTCGTAGGGATGCCAGTCGTCGTAGCCCCACTCGCACACCGTCACACCGGACGGCAGGCGGGCGAGCAGTTCAGGCTGGCCCGCGAGCATGTCGCCCCACATCAGCATCTCGTGGCCATCGAGCTCGGGCAGTCCGCGCAGCGTGGTTGCCCATGTCAAGAAGTCCTCGATGCGCGTGGCCGGGAGCTCCCACGCCTCGTCCAGGCCGACGTGGACGCGCCTGCTCGTGAACAACGGCAGCAGTTCGGCCAGCAACTCTCGCACGAGCGCGAGCGAGCGCGGGTCGTTGGGCTCGATCGTCATGGGCTCGCGGGCGATGCCGTACGGATCGACGAACCCGTCTGGTTCGATGGCGAGCGGGCGGTAGCGCTCATGGGCGAGCCAGCGGTTCATGTGGCCGAGACAATTCTGGTTGGGTACGAGCTCGATGTGCCGGTCCCGGCAATAGGCGTCGAGCGCCCGGATCTCGTCCGCGTCGAGGGGGCTGGCCTCGGCATGCACTTCGCGGTGCTTCCGATAGGCGAACGTGTGCTCCGAATAGAGCTGCAGCTGGTTGACCTTGAGAGAAGCCAGGCGGTCGATGAGTGCGCGCAAGCGTTCGGTCGTCGGCACCTTGTCCCGGGAGATGTCGAGCATCACGCCTCGCACCAAGAGGTCGGGGTGATCGCGTATTACGCCTTCTGGCAGGGAGCCACCGTGGATCGTGGCGAGCTGCGCCAGCGTGGCTTCGCCGTAGAAGAAGCCGGCGTGGTCTCGCGCGGCGAGTTCCACCGAGTCAGGACCGATGAGCAGCTCGTACCCTTGTGGTGGCAGCGACGGGTCCTGCCGGTGCGTCGCCGAACGGGCGGGCATCGTGTTGCCGCGCAGCTCGAGCGAGCGCGGGACGGGGAGCAGGTTCACGAGAGGTTCTTCCGATAGACGAAGAAGACATCGGTGACCTTGCCACCGACGGCGGCGTAGGGGGCGATCGGCCCGACCCAGACCACCGACACGGCGCTGGCGCCGCGCCGGCGTAGCTCGTGCAGCGCGCCGAGCAGCACGGTCTTGCCCATCCCTCGTCCCATCAGGTCCGGTCGGACGGCGACGGGGCCCAGCAGTCCCTTGCGGTTCACCTCGAACGCGGAGAACGCCGTGATACCTCCGTCGTCCATCTCCGCACGGTCGATGACGAGGTTCCCCTTGTCGAGCGCGCGCAACACCTCGAGTCGCCAATTCGACCAGTGGTTGCTCATGAACGCGTCGACCTCGGCGCGGTCGACGGCCGTGGCGATGCCGTACCCACCGGGATCCTCGGGAATGGCGGAGAGATCGACGTGCATGTTGAAGTTCGTCTCGGCCCGCGCGTAGTGCCGGCGCTCGAGCAGGCAGTGGAGTGCGGTCTCCGTGCTGGGGACCCCCGGCCACAGGAAGTAGGGCGGGTCGGCGCCGGTGATCACGGTCTTGTGTCCCTCTTCCCTCGCCCAGTCCTCTGCCGCCTGGAGGAGGTGCTGGCCGAGCCCTTGCCGCCGCGCCGAGGGGTCCACGACGAGGAGCCTGATGTGCGGGCCGTCGTCGCACTGCACTACGGCAACCACGCCTCGTTCCGGAATGGCAAAGAGGGTGGCCGGCTGCTCTCTCGCGAACAACGCGTCCTCGACCTCCTTGGCCGACGGTGCTGCCGCGATCGCCCGCTGACAGAGCCGCGTGATCGCCTGGAGGTCGGACCGGTCCGCACGCACCGGCGTGCTCACGGCCGTGCCCGGTCGAGGTCGCGGGCTGGTCGCATCGAGTCAGGTTAGGCCCGGGCTCCGGCGCATTGTCGGGGAGGACACAGTTCCGCCGGACGGCGGGAGCGACTCAGCTCGCCTCGTCGGCGAAGCGCAGGCGCGCCAGCTGCGAGGCCTGCGCGACGACCTGCCCCGTCGAGTCCCACAGGACACAGGTTTCGTCGACCATGCCATCGGCAACGAGGTTTGCCGTCATACGGATGCCGAGCCAGCCAGGCGCCGGCCGGGCGCGCACGTACGCCGACATCTGCAACGTGGGCACCCAGCCCGTCGAGCCGATCCTGAACGTGGCGGGCGGAATGGCGTCGTTGAAGAACAGCAAGGAGAGCGGGTCGGGATCACGCCCGTCGGCGAAGCGGCTCCAGCCCTGCAGTTCCGCCTTGGCCCCGGACGATGCCGGCGACTCGCCGAAGGGCATGGTTGCCGGGTCGAGGCGGAGCTCCGTCACCTCCATGACGCCGACATTCGGGCCGCCCGGGATGCGAGGAGGCAGAGGCAGGCAGTCATCGGGCTCCGGGGCGCCGAGTGGTGCTGTGGCGTCGTACCTCGTGTTCCCGTGGGCCGGCAGGTCGCCGAGGACGCTCGTGGCTTCGACCACGTCGGTGTCGTTCTGGCGCAGGACGGCGCGGACCTGCGCCGCCGAGCGGCCCCGGCGGAGCAAGGTGGTCGTGATCGTCGCGGGACCGAGCTCGGGTGGCCTGAGGTAGGTGATGGCCGACGACACGATCTCCCAACAGCGACCGCCGTCCTCTCGCCCGGTCGTCCGGGCGGCGCGGCCGAGGAGGGCCAGGAGGTAGCCACCGTTCGGCTTGTCGCCGACGGTCCAGAGGGGGTGGACGTCGGTCTCGAACTCGAACGGACGACGGGTCGCCCGTACCTGCGTCGCGGCGTCGAAGGAGAGATCCCCGCGGGGTGCCGGCATGCAGGCGACCCTATCGGCGGCGAAGATGGCGCATGCCATTCGAGCTCGAGGCGACGTTCGGCGACGACTACCTGTACTTCTACGCGGAGTCCATCGACGACGCCCACTCCGACACGGACACGTCGGAGATCCTGCGCGTGCTCGATCTCCCGAAGGGGTCGCGCATCCTCGATGCGCCGTGTGGTCACGGCAGGATCTCGCGGCGCCTCGCCGCTGCCGGCATGGTCGTCACCGGTGTCGACCTCACGCCCGCCTACGTCGAACGGGCTCGCTCCGACCCGAGGCTCGTCCCGGATACGGTCGATTACCGCGTGGGCGACCTTCGTGCCCTCCCGGTCGACGGTCCCTTCGACGCGGTGGTGTGCTGGCTGAATTCCTTCGGCTACTACGACGACGCCGACTGCCACCGGGTGCTGGAGGAGTTCCACCGGGTCTTGCGACCCGGTGGCATCGTCACCATCGACACCCTGCATCACGACGGCGGCGTGCGGCACTACACCCCGGCGCCCGACGCGGTCGCGGTGCAGCTCGGTGACGACACGATGATCGAGCTCTGGACGTTCGACCCGGTGTCGGGGCGGATGAACATCGAGAGGACCGCACATCGCGACGGGGAGGTTCGGCACGCGTCGTACTTCGTGCGGCTCCCGACCCCTCCCGAATGGGTCGTCTGGCTCGAGTTGGCGGGCTTTCGCGACGTGCGCTTCCAGGCCGGAGGGGGCGGTCCGCTCGAGGTCGACAGCTGGGAGATGGTCGTCGTGGCGACGGCATGAGGGTCCGGCCGCCGGAGCAGGGCGAGGCGGAGCCGGGCGGTGGGCGCCGGGCGGTGGGCGCCCGAAAGGGGGCAGCCGAATGGCCGTCCGGGGCACGGAGGTTGGTGACGCGGCCGTCGACGACCGTTGGCGGGAAGGCCCAGGCCGGGCGAAGCCAACCGCATGAGCTGTCGGGACGACCGGTCGGTCGGGTAGAACGATTGTCATGACGGCAGGGATCACGGCGTGGGGGAGTTACCTGCCCTACTGGCGACTCCAGCGTTCCGCCATTGGCGCCGTGCTCGGGAGCGGCGGTGGGCGCGGAACGCGGGCGGTGGCGTCCTACGACGAGGACACGACGACCCTGGCGACCGAGGCGGGTCGCCGGGCGCTGGCCGTGGGGCCGGGAGCCGGAGCGGTCCAGGACCTGTTCCTGTCGACGCCGGACCCCGGGTATCTCGACAAGACGAGCGCCACGACGGTGCACGCGGCGCTGGGGCTGGGGCGGGGTTGTGGCGCGTACGACTTCGCCGGGTCGTCGCGCTCGGCGGTGGCGACTTTGCTGCAGGCGTTCGTCGGAGCGGCCGGCGGCCGCACGACGATGGCGGTGGTCTCGGACCTGCGTACCGGCCTGGCCGGCTCGGCCGAGGAGCGCGACAGCGGCGATGGCGCCGCTGCGCTCGTGTGCGCGTCCGACGGCGCAGTGGCCGAGCTGATCGGGCGCGGTGCGGCGAGCGACGAGTTCCTCGACCGCTGGCGCGTGCCCGGTGAGGCCGACTCCCACATCTGGGAGGAGCGCTTCGGCGAGGAGCTCTACGCACCTCTGGCCCGGGAGGCCTTCGCCGCCGCGTTGAAGGACGCCGGTCTGGCCGAGGGCGATATCGACCACGCCGTGGTGACGGGACTGCACGCGCGGGCGACCAAGGCCGCCGCGTTCGGGTTGGGGGTGCGCGACGGGGTCCTGGCGCCGGACCTGCTCGGGTCGGTCGGGAACCTGGGCGCGGCACACGCCGCGGTGGCGCTGTGCGAGGTGCTGGAGCGCGCGGACACGGGTCAGGTCATCGTGGTGCTGTCGCTGGCCGACGGGGCCGACGCCTTCGTGCTGCGGACGACGCCTGCGTTGGTCGACGCGCAGCGGGCGCGGGCCGAGGCCGGTGTGCCGTCCGTGGCGGAGCAGGTGGCGGCGGGTCGCGACGACCTCTCCTACGCCTCGTTCCTGACTTGGCGTTCACAGCTGCACCGAGAGCCGCCGCGACGGCCCGACCCCGAGCGGCCGGGGGCCCCGACCGTGCACCGCTCCGAGGAGTGGAAGTACGCCTTTGCGGCGAGCCGGTGCACGGCGTGCGGGTTCCGCCACATGCCGCCGACGCGGGCCTGCCTCAACTGCCACGCCATCGACCAGATGCAGCCCGAGCGGCTGGCCGACACCCCGGGCACCGTCGCCACATTCACCATCGACCACCTGGCGTTCTCGCTGTCGCCGCCGGTGATCGGCGTCATCATCGACTTCGACGGTGGCGGGCGGTTCCGTTGCGAGCTGACCGACGCCCGGCCCGACGAGCTCTCGATCGGCGACCGGGTGTCGATGACGTTCCGGCGCGTGTGGACGGCCCAGGGCGTGCACAATTACTTCTGGAAGGCCCGGCCGCTGGCCGGTGCGGTCGGTGCCGCCGGCGCCGGGGGCGACCGGGTCGCGGAGCGAGGAGAGTAAGGACAGGACCATGGGCAGCAGCGGGATTCGAGACCAGGTCGCGATCATCGGGATGGGCTGCACGCGATTCGGCGAGCTGTGGGACAAGGGGGTCGACGACCTGCTGACCGACGCGGCGACCGAGGCGGCGGCGTCGGCCGGGATGTCGATCCACGACATCGACGCGTTCTGGCTCGGCACCATGACGTCGGGCGTGTGCGGCGTCACCTTGTCGCGGCCGTTGAAGCTCGACTACAAGCCGGTGACGCGGGTCGAGAACTACTGCGCCACGGGTTCGGAGGCGTTCCGCAACGCTTGCTACGCCGTGGCGTCGGGCGCCTACGACATCGCCATGGCGATCGGGGTCGAGAAGCTCAAGGACACCGGGTACTCGGGCCTGACCGGGATCCGCGCCGTGGGCGACGGCACCGATCCGGGCCTCTCGTCGCCGGCGGCGTTCTCCTTCCTGGCCCCGTCGTACGCGCACAAGTACGGGGTCGACCGCGACCAGCTCAAGGAGGTCATGGGCCGGATCGCGTACAAGAACCACCAGAACGGGGCGCGCAACCCGCGGGCGCAGTTCCAGAAGGAAGTCTCGATGGAGACGATCGCGAAGGCGCCGCTGGTGGCGGGCGACCTCGGCGTCTTCGACTGCAGCGGCGTCTCCGACGGCTCGGCAGCGGCGGTGATCTGCCGGGCGGAGGACGCGGCGAAGTACTGCGCCAACCCCTTGTACGTCAAGGCGCTGTCGTTCGTGGCGGGCCCGGCGGCCGGCCCGATCGACCCGGAGTACGACTACACGACCTTCGAGGAGGTCGTTCGCTCGGCCGAGGACGCGTACGCGCAGGCGGGCGTGACCGAGCCGCGGACGCAGCTGGCCATGGCCGAGGTGCACGACTGCTTCACCCCGACCGAGCTGGTGCTGATGGAGGACCTGGGCTTCGCCGAGCGCGGCACGGCGTGGAAGGAGGTGCTCGAGGGCACCTTCGACCGCGACGGCGACCTGCCCGTCAACCCCGACGGCGGCCTCAAGAGCTTCGGGCACCCGATCGGGGCCTCGGGCCTGCGCATGCTCTTCGAGTGCTGGCTGCAGCTGCGCGGCGAGGCACCGCCGGAGCGCCAGATCAACACGGTCGGGCCGGGCCGCACGCTCGGGCTGACGCACAACCTGGGCGGCGCGCCGGGCGAAGGCGTGAGCTTCGTCGGCATCGTCGGCACCGAGCCCGGCTGATGAGCGAGGCGGGGGCTGCGGGCGCCGATCTGCTGGCCGAGACCGACGACGAGGCATCGTTGCGCCAACTGGCGCGCGACGTGGCCGAGCGCGAGGTGGCGCCGCGTGCGCACCAGGCCGATGAGGACGGCGTGGTGCCGGCGGAGGTGCGCAAGGCGCTGGCCGCGGCCGACCTGCTGCGCATCACGGTGGGGGAGCAGTGGGGCGGCGTGGGGCTGGGCGACGTCGAGGCGTCGATCGTGCTGGAGGAGATCGCCCGGGTCGACGTGTCCTCGGCCATCTGCTGCCAGCTGACGTTCAACGGTCCGCCGCGGGGGATCGAGCACCTGGGCCCGGACGCAATGAAAGAGCGCTGGCTGCCGGCGTGCGCCGACGGGGACGCGCTGATCAGCATCGGCATCACCGAGCCCGACGCCGGCTCGGCCGTGCAGAACATGCGGGCGGCGCTGGTCGAGGACGGGCCGGGGCGCTGGCGGCTCACCGCCTACAAGAACTACTCGACGCTCGGCGACGTGGCCCAGGGCGTGCTCGTGTGGTGCCGCTGGCCGGGCGGCGAGGGCGCGAAGGGGATCGGCGCGGTGATCGTGCCGACGGATCGGGAGGGCGTGTCGGTCACCGGCCGGCACAAGGGGATGGGGATCCACGCCGCCACGGAGGCCGAGCTCGCGTTCGACGGTGTGGAGATCCGCGAGGAGGACGTACTGATCGCCGGGGACCCCTCTGACACCTCCGCGTTCAAGGTGTTGTTGTCGCACCTGAACCACGAGCGCTGCGGCAACGCCTCCATGTGCATCGGCGCCGCGCAGGGCGCGCTCGAGCACGCGGTCCGCTACATGAACGAGCGGGTCATCGGCGGCCGCCCGTTGGCCGAGCTGCAGGGGCTGCAGTGGAAGCTGGCCGACATGGCGGTGCAGCTCGAAGGGGCGCGGCTGTTGCTGGCGCGGGCCGTGCGGATGGCCGGGCCGGGCGGGACGCCCCCGGCGCTGGAGACCGCCATTGCGAAGACGGCCGCGAACCTGGCGGCGAAGTTCGTGTGCGACGAGGCCATGCAGATCCACGGGGGCTACGGCTACTCACGCGAGTACCCCGTCGAGCGCGCCTATCGCGACATCCGCGGCCTCTGCTTCGGGGCCGGGACGGTCGAGGCGCAGAAGAACTACATCGGCCTGCGGGTGGCCGGCGGGGCGCGCACCGGGTCGCCGGGGTGGAGGGACCCGCTGGGCTGAGGTGTACGCAACGGCGGAGCATATGTTCATCTGCGCAACCCTGCGCGCGCCAAGCACTCGGGTTGCGCTCCTCCTAATATGACGCCGGCGTCAGCTTGCAACCGGGGGGTTTCGATGCGGTACACGGGAAGGCGGGCGCGGGCCACTCCGGCGACGCTCGCCCTCGGGGCGTTGCTGGTGGTCTGTGTCTTGCTGTGTGCTTCAGCGGTGCCGGTGTCGGGTGCGGTCGCCGCGAAGGGCGGCATCACCGGCAAACCTGGCTATCTCGTCTACTGGGACCAGAACGAGGAGGTCGACTTCCTCTCCATGCCGACGGGACTGCAGGGCCAGCTGCTCCCGGCCTGGGACCTCAATGGGCAGGTCTGCATGTTGCCCGGTGGGCGTTTCGTCGGGGGTTATGACCCGACGTTGCCCAACCAACACAACCTCGGAGGGCAGAAGCCCTACAAGCAGCCACCCGACGGCGAAGAGCTCGACGAGCCCAACGGTTCATTCAGCGGGCGGACGCTCTACGTGCCCGGCAATTACAAGATGCGGGGCGAGTCCATCGGATCGGACTCGCCGCCAACCTCGAACGGGGTCTTCAACAACAACCAGACGTACACGGGTTGTGCTGTGGACAGCCATGACAACATCTTCGGCAACGACATCGCGACCGCGCAGGGTCAGTTCCCGCCGCCGAGCAGCGGGCGCCTTGTCGAGTGGTTCGCCCCCACGTACACGACGTCGTGCATCGTGTACGGCCCGACGTCCGGGGGCTACGGGTCGCACCACACCGACGGCACCGGGGGGCTGGCGCAGCCCGGCACCATGGCGCTCGCGCCCAACGGCGATCTCCTGGTTCCCAACGTGGGCACCAGCAGCGTGCTCCGCTTCGCGGCCTCCTCGTTGCCGACGAGCGCCTCGCAGTGTCCCGGCGGGCTCTACCCGCGACCCAAGGTCCAGGTGTCCACCTTCTACAAGGCGTCGTTCCCGGCCGGCATCGCCGAAGACCCGACCTGTGGCTGTTACGCAGTGAGCAGCTACATCGGCGATCCCGGCATCGTGTGGGTCACCGCCAGCGGCCAGCCAGAGCTGGGCCGCGGCGCTGTGCCCGGGACGACGGTGGCCGACCTCGGCAAGAGCCCGGACCAGTACAACCCGTTCGGGCTGGCCTTCGCTCCCGACGGCACGCTGTACTTCGTCGACATCCACATCACGTGCACCGGGCCGCTGACCGGTTGTGGCCCGGCCGACTACGGCGGACGGGTCATCCGCGTCACGTTCGCAGGCGGGCAGCCCTCGACTCCCGTGACGGTGTCAGGTGGTTTCGACTTCCCGACCAGTGTCACCGTGTGCGTCCCTGCCAAGGCGGTCTGCCCGTACCCCAGCGGCAAGATCGAGCCGCCCCTCTCGGGTCCCTCCGAGAATCCCGCCCCGGCCAAGGCGCCCGCTTCCCACACCCCCGCGACCTCCGGGTTCGGCTGAGCGACCTTGGGCACGGGGAGCCCGGCCGTCGTGCCGGCGAGGGGCGCGGGACGTCGACGCTGGGGTGCAGCGCTTGGGTCAGCGACGCTCGTCGCCGTGCTGGTGGCAGGCGCAGCCAGACCCGGCGCGAGTGCAGCATCGTCCCGGCCCGCCGCACGGCCGGCGGTGAGCTCATGGGACTGGCCGAGCTACGGCCACGACGCCCAGCACACCTTCCACGGCCGGACCACCCTGACCGGGGCGTCGGTCAAGGCGCTGCGTCAGGCCTGGTTCTTCCCGACCGGTGACGCGGTGACCGCGACGCCGACGGTGGTCGGTGAGACCGTCTACGCCGGCTCCTGGGACGACTACTTCTACGCGGTGAACCTCGAGACCGGACGGCTCCGTTGGAAAGTCCGCCTCTCCGCGCAGGATGCCATCACGCCCTATCCGGGGCAGAACCCGCGCGACGTCACGTCCGACGGCGGGCTCGTCACGTCGTCCGCCTGGTACCAGCCGGCCGGAGCCGATCGCCCGGCACTGGTGATCTTCGCCGGCGGGTACACGCTCTACGCGCTGAGCGCCGCCACGGGTGCGCTCTTCTGGCAGCACGCCTACCCCGGCGTCCCGGGGCCGCTGCGACCGAACGCCGACAGCACGCGGATCTTCTCCTCCCCGGTGGTGGACGGAGGACGCGTCCTCTTCGGCGTGGACGAGGACGGCCAGCGCCACTCGGCGGGGTACGTCGTGGCCGCCAGCCTCGCCACGGGCGACCCGATCTGGGAGCTGCAGACCGACGTGAACAGCAAGGGCGAGGTGCTCCAGGACGGCTGCGGGAGCGTGTGGTCGTCGGGCACGGTGCTCCCGGACCTGGGGTTGGTGCTGTTCGGGACGGCCGACTGCGGCTTCTACGGCTCGGCGCGTTACGCCGACTCGGTCGTCGCCCTGCGGATCAGCGACGGCAGTCTCGCCTGGAGGTTCCATCCCCTCGGGCACACGCCGGGTGCGACGACGACTTCGGGTCGAGCGTCAACGCCGGCGTCAACGCCGCCGGCAAGACGTCGTTCGTGGGCGGAGGCAGCAAGAACGGGACCTATTACTCGCTCGACCCCCGCACGGGACGGCTCCGCTGGGCCACCAACGTCGTCTTCGGCGGGTCGTCCGGCGGTTTCATCGGGTCGACGGCCTACGACGGCGCACACGTCGTCGGGGCCACCGGTTTGGGGGACTTCCTGCCGAGGAGCGGTGGAAGGAATATCGTGTGCGACCCGTCCGACCCGCGCGACACGGCGACACAGAACCCGAGCGACCACGCCCTTGACGCCGCGAACGGGTCCATCGCGTGGCAGGCGAACGGGGTGGCCTCGTTCGGGGCGACGACGATCGCCGGCGGCATGGCCTTCGTCGGCCTGGCCCTGGCCGCGACGGCGATCCAGGTCCGTGACGTCGCCAGCGGCACCCTGCTGGCGCAGGTCCCGACGCCGCAGGCCAACTGGTCGGGCATCGCCACGGTGGGCGATGCGCTCGTTCTCGGGGTCGGTTCGACCTACGACCCCTCGTCGTCGGGCATCGAGGTGCTGACACCGGGCGGTGCGGCGCCGGTGGTCCCGCGGGCGGGCTGACATGGAGCACGCTTGTCCGTATGACCCTCGGCGCGAACCCAAGCCGGCGGCGGGACGTGCGCCGCGCGGCCATGCCGGTCGCGCTCGCCCTGTTCGTGGCTTCGCTCTTCGTCTCACTGATCCCGCCTGACACGGCGACAGGCCAAGTCCTCGCTCGCCACCTCCCCACGGGTGCTCCAAGCTCGGGCGCCGGTCGCGCCCGGCTCAGTCCGGTGCCGCCAATGGCCTCGCCCGTGATGTCCGGCTCGGATCCTCCCTACGCGGTGCTGACCTCGTCGGTGCGCTTCTTCGACCCGAGCCGCACGACGGGGGCGCGCGGCACGGTCCCCGCCACCCAGGGCCGTGTCCTGGTCACCGACCTCTTCGTGCCGGTCGGCGCGTCGGGCCCGCGACCGCTCGTGGTGTTCGCCCACGGTTGGAACAGCGACCCCGGCGTCTACGCGTCGCTGCTCGAGGAGTGGGCGGCGGCCGGGTTCGTCGTGGCCGCCCCCGTCTTCCCCGACTCGACGGACCTGTACCCGGGGTCGCCGGTGAGCGACTACGCGGACCAGGCCCTCGACATCACGTTCGTCATCTCGTCGCTGCTGCACGATCAGGCGGTGGCGATCGACCCGAAGCGGATCGCGGTGACCGGCCACTCCGACGGCGGCACGGACGTCGCGCTGATGGCGCTGGACCCGGCCTACGCCGACGCCCGCGTGCGTGCCTACGTC
The DNA here is from genome assembly GCA_963828455.1 of uncultured Acidimicrobiaceae bacterium. Classification (GTDB taxonomy): domain Bacteria; phylum Actinomycetota; class Acidimicrobiia; order Acidimicrobiales; family RAAP-2; genus Bog-473. The sequence continues at coordinate 113,120 of CAWHFH010000012.1, forward strand.
TGCATGTCGGGCGAGATGCCGTCGGGCGTGGCGGCCTACGACGTCGCCGACGACATCGGCCGCGGTGCTGTTCGCCGTCGGGTCGGACGACGAGTACGGCCTGTACCCGTTGACGACCCAGGTGTTCCAGACGGCGCAGGCGTCCGCCAAGGCCATGCTCGTCGAGCCCGGCGGCGACCACCTCGGCTCCTTCGTGGACGCGACGCCCGCCGCCGCGGCCATGCGCGACGCCGAGACGCAGTTCCTGGAGCTGGCGCTCGAACCACGGACGCCGACGTCGGGGGCGATCGACGGCGCGCTGGCCGATCCCGCCGCGGGGTCGCTCCAGGTCGTGCCCGCGTCCTGAAAGACCCTGTTCAGCAGGTCGACGAGGCCGCGGAGTAGCCGATGCCGGTCTCGGGGTCGTCGACCTCGCCCCCGCCGCCCGAGCGCAGGATGGCGCCGAGGTGCACGACATACCACTCGCCGCGCCACGAGATGAACGACGCGATGCCGAACGACTTCGTGGCGCCGCCGAGCTGGTACACCACGCGCGAGTTGGCGACCTCGTAGTAGCCGATCCCGTTGGCGCAGACGCCGGGAGGGATCCAGTGGGCGTACTGCTCGGGCACCGACACCGAGACGAACGTCGCCTGCGCGGGGTCCGGGCCGAGCAGCGCGTGCGCCGCCCCGATGTCGAGGCCGTAGTCGGCCACGAGCCGGTTCTGCCAGTCCCCGGCGGGGTCGCCAATGCCCGTCTTCAGCTGCACGTAGGCCGACTTGGGGAAGAAGGCCGGCAGGGCGGGTGTGACCGAACCCTGCACCACGCCCTGCCACAGCGCCTGCATCTCGGCCGCGAACTGCGGGTCGGTCGAGGCCGGGAGCTGCATCGTCTGGGGCAGTGTCCCCGGATCGGTCGTCGTCGTCGTCGTCGTGCTCGACGTGGTGGTCGTCGGGGGCGCGGTCGTCGTGGTGGTAGTGCTGGTGCTCGAGGTGGCCGCGGCGTGCATCGTCGGCGACGACCGCGTCGCCAGCACACCGAGCGCGACGCCACCGCCCACGACGACGACGGCGAGCGCGATCACGAGGGCCCGGCGGGTCCCGACCCGGCGCGAGGGCATCGATGCAGGGCCCCGGTCTCAGGGAGCGGGGCGGCGTCGTCTTAGCGCTGCATCGCCTTCGTCTCGACGAACTCCTCGAGCCCGTACTTGCCCCGCTCGCGCCCGATGCCCGACTGCTTGTAGCCGCCGAACGGTGCGCTCGGGTTGAACTGGCCGCCGTTGATGTCGACCTGCCCGGTGCGCATGGCGCGGGCGACACGCTCGGCCCGGGCCGCGTCGCCGCTCCAGACGGCGCCGGCGAGGCCGTACGGCGTGCCGTTTGCGATCTCGATCGCCTCTTCCTCGGTGTCGTAGGGGATGATCGAGAGCACGGGACCGAAGATCTCTTCCTTGGCGATCGTCATGTCGGGCGTCACGTCGGAGAATATCGTCGGCTGCACGTAGAAGCCCTTGTCCAGGCCGTCGGGTGCCTCGGCTCCGCCGGTCACGAGCTTGGCGCCCTCCTCGATCCCCTTGTTGATGTAGCCGCGCACCCGGTCGCGCTGGACGCCCGAGACGAGCGGGCCGAGCAGCTTGCCCGCCTCGAAGGGGTCGCCCGGGGCGAAACCTGCGGCGGCGCCCGCCGCCAGCTCCTCGACCTCGGCCAGCTTGTCGCGCGGGACGATCATGCGGGTGAGCGCCGAGCACGTCTGGCCCGAGTTCAGGTAGCACCCGAACACGCCGGCCGGCACGGCCGTGGCGAGGTCGGCGTCGTCGAGCAGGATGTTGGCCGACTTGCCGCCCAGCTCGAGGGACACCTTCTTGATGCCCTCGGCCGCCAGCTCCATGACCCGGCGCCCGGCCCGCGTCGAGCCGGTGAAGGAGACCATGTCGACCTTGGGGTGCGCGGCGATCGCCTCACCCACGACAGGGCCGACACCGCTGACGAGGTTGAACACGCCGGCGGGCAGCCCGACCTCGTCGATGACCTCGGCGAGCACGAACGCGTTGATCGGCGCCACCTCGCTCGGCTTGAGCACGACGGTGCATCCGGCGGCGAGCGCCGGCGCCACCTTCAGCACGACCTGGTAGAGCGGGTAGTTCCACGGGGTGATGGCACCGACGACCCCGATGGGCTCGTGGACGACCAGGGAGTTGCCGATCTCCTCTTCCCATGCGAACGCCTCGGCGGCCGCTGCCGCGTCGGCGAAGGCGCCGGCCGGCAGGCCCACCTGGATGGAGCCTGACAGCGTCATCGGCATGCCGAGCTCGTGGCTGATGATGGTGGCGAGCTCGTCGGTGCGCGCCGCGAGGGCCTCACCGATGCGCTTGAGCAGCTTGCCCCGCTCCTCGCGGGAGGTCGCGGCCCAGGCGGGGAACGCCGTCGCGGCTGCCTGCACGGCCTTGTCGACGTCGTCAGGCGTCCCTTCGGGGATGGTGGCGAAGACCTCCTCGGTGGCCGAGTCGATGACCTCGAGGGTGCCGGACCCGGTCGATGGGACCCAGGCCCCGTTGATGTAGATCTTGTCGCGCACGTCCATGGGGAAGCCCTCCCTCGTCGATGTCTCGATGCTGAGCGTTCCCACCCTACCCAGCCAGGCCGGCGGGCCGCCCTCCGGGCGCCGTGGCTGCGTCGCCCCGATGGAGGCAGGGCTAGCTCATGCCTACGATCGGTGCGTTGAGGCGGATGTTGCGCGCCGAGCCGAAGCCGGTCCGTTCCGGTCGTTGACGCTACAGGATGCGGTTTTGGCCGCCGCGTCGGTTTGCGGCGAACCGGGGCGGCGGGCTTACCCCTTGTTGCCGAGCAATGGGTGTTCGCCCATGCCGACGGGCTGGAGATGTTGACCGAGTACTTCGTGGAAGTGGTCGGCGACCTCCTGGGGCGTCCAGCCCCCCTCGCGCCACATTGTCGCGATCTGCCGGGGCGTCTGGAACAGCGTGTAGGCGAAACCCGTGCGCCCGAGCACCTGGCCGTTGACGTAGGAGGCGCCCTCGGAAGCCAAGGAACGCGATCAACGGCGCGTTGAGGGCGGCGTCCTGGTCGGCCGGCGGCTCGGCGCCTTCGTAGAGGCCCTCCGTCATGCGGGTGAAGCCCGCGGGGGCCACGGCGTTCACGGTGATGCCGTACTTGCCGAGCTCGAGCGCCCACACGAACGTCATGCCCATGATCGCCGCCTTGGCGGCACCGTAGTTGGTCTGTCCGAAGTTCCCGCGCAGGCCGGCCGACGACGTGATGTTCACGATGCGGCCGTAGCCGGCGTCCTTCATGAGAGGCGCCGCGTGGCGCACCGTGTTGAACGTGCCCTTCTGGTGCACGGCGATCACGGCGTCGTAGTCGGACTCCTCCATCTTCACCAGCGTGCGGTCGCGCACGATGCCGGCGTTGTTGACGACGATGTCGACCTTCCCGAAGTTGTCGACCGCCGTCTGGATGATGTTGCCGGCGGCGGCGAAGTCGCTCACCGAGTCGTGGTTCGGCACCGCCGTGCCGCCGCCCGCCTCGATCTCCTTGCACACCTGCGGCGGCAGGGTCCTCTGCGGTGCCCTCGCCGCCGAGCGTCACGCCGACGTCGTTCACGACGACCTTCGCGCCCTCGGCGGCCAGGCAGAGGGCGATGTCGCGCCCGATGCCCCGACCCGCACCCGTCACCACCGCCGACCGGCCATCGAGAAGTCCCATGTCCGCGCACTGTACTCGGGGCTCCGTTCGCTGACAGCGGTGTCAGGGTTGGCCCCGGGGCAGTACGATTCGGGCAACCACGGGCGACGGGGTTCTCCGCGTCGCCCCAATTGAGCGGTACCGAGCGGTGAGGAGCCCGGCATGGCCACCAGCATTCCGAACGCACCCGAACAGATCGTCGCGGCGGCCCAGGAGCTCCTGGTCAAGGGGTTGGTCGAAGGGACGTCGGGGAACATCTCGGCGCGGATGGAGGACGGCAACATCGCCTGCACGCCGTCCTCGCTCGACTACCGCGTCATGACGGTCGACGACATCTGCATCGTGGACCCGGAGGGCGAGCAGGTGGCGGGGGAGCGCGGGCCGACCTCGGAGAAGTACCTCCACCTGGCGGTGATGAACGCATACGAGGACATCGCCGTCTGCATCCACTCCCACGCGGTGCACGCCACGATGTTCGCGGTGGCGCACCAGGACATCCCGAGCTGCATCGACGAGTTCACCGTGTACCTGGGGGGCGACATCCGCTGCAGCGAGTACGCGCCGAGCGGTTCGCCCGACCTGGCCGAACAGGTGGTCAAGGCCCTCGAGAACCGCGGCGCTGCCCTGATCGCCAACCACGGGATGGTGGCCGTCGGCACCACGATGGAGAAGACCATGCACAACACCGCGCTGGTGGAGCGCTCCGCCAAGATCATCTGGGGCGCGAAGCAGCTGGGCGGGATCTTCCCGTTGCCCGAGAAGGTCAACACCAACTTCGCCAACGTCTACCCGTACATGCGGTAGCGACGTGACCGACGGCATCGTCCGGGCTCGCCTGGCCGAGCTCGGCCTGACCCTGCACGGGCCGCATCCGCCCCACGACCCACTGGACGCGGTCGTCGTCCACGACCGCGTGGCGCGGACCTCGGGTCAACTGCCGCGTATCGCCGGTGAGCTGACATGCCTCGGCCGGCTGGGTGACGACGTCGGCGTCGACGAGGGCCGCGAAGCGGCCGCCGTGTGCGCGCTGAATGCGTTGGCGGTGCTCGAGACCGCTCTGGGTTCGCTCGACCGGATCGAACGGGTCCTCACCGTGACCGGCTATGTGGCCTCGGCGCCCGACTTCCACGAGCAGCCGACGGTGGTCGACGGGGCGAGCCGGGTGCTGGCCGACGTCTTCGGCGACGCGGGGCGCCACACACGCTCCGCGATCGGGGTGGCGGCGCTCCCACGCCGGGGTGCCGTCGAGATAGAGGTCACGGTCGCCGTCAAGGCTTGACGAACGCGGCCGCGATGTCGGCGCGTGCTGCGCCGGCCGCCTCCCAATAGTTCGGGATGCCGTCGATCTGGAGCTGCTTGACCGCTTCGATCGCCGTGCCATATGCCGCGGCCGTGATGGCACCGCCGACCGAGATACGCGCCACGCCCAAGGCGGCCAGCGCGCTGATCGGCGGCGCGCCGGGGGTAAGAAGGACGTTCACCGGCCGGTCGACGGCGGCGAGGAGCGTCCGCAGCTCGTCGGGATCGACGACGCGTGGCGCGAACAGCACGTCGGCACCGGCTTCCTGGTACGCCTGCAGACGGGCGATCGTGTCGGCCAAGTCGACGCGGCCGTGCAGATAGTTCTCGGCCCGGGCGGTGAGCACGAACGGGACCGGGCCCTTGTGCGCCGCCTCGGCGGCGGCGCGCACGCGGTCGGCCGCCAAGCCCAACTCGTAGATCGGGTCGTCGCTGTTGCGGGTGTAGTCCTCCACCGATCCGCCGGCGAGGCCCTGCTCGATGGCGCGATGGATCGTCTCGGCCACGCCCAGCGGCTCGTCGGCAAAGCAATTCTCGAGGTCGGCCGACACCGGGACGTCGACGGCGGCGCTGAGCTCGGCGCAGTGGGCCAGCACCTCGTCACCCGTCATGGCGCCGTCGAGCCGCCCCTGGGTGAGGGCGAACCCGCCGCTGGTCGTCGCGATGGCCTCACAGCCGGCATTGGCGAAGAGCCGCGCCGACCCGATATCCCAGGCATTGGGCATGAGGAGGGGGCGACCGGGGACGTGGAGATCGAGGAACGAGCGCGCCTTCTCGGCCTGTGCGGTGGAGGGAGTCATGCGACGCACGGTATCGGCGCCGTGCGACAGGCGCTTCAGCCGGCGGTCGCTGCCGGCACGTACGGCTTGGGATTCTCCGGGAACTCCCAGTACTGCACCTCGCACGTCATCGGGAGGATGTGGCTCACGTACAGCGAATGGATCTTCACGACGCCCTGGTCGTCCATGTGCAGGTCGATCAGCTGGAGCCGATCGTCCTTCTTCCGGAAGGCCTCGGCGCGCTCTTGGATGCCCTTCAGGTCGTCAAGCGAGTTCACGGCGAAGCCGTAGTGGTCCATCTGCGGGCACTTCATGGGGTCGTCCTCGGAGATGAGGAATATGAACTGGTCCCAGTGCACGCAACTGAGGATCAGACGGCGGCGATCCTCGGTCATGACGGCCATCTCCTCGAAGCCGAGCACCTCCTTGAAGAAGGAGCAGATGTCCGAACGACTCTCCTCGCCGAGAAGGTCCGCAGGAAGGGACATCGCGACGTGGTTGAAGCGCGGGTTCCCGGCTGGATAGTAGGGATGTGCCATCAGCGTGCCTCCGGTGCGACCATGACCTTGCCTGCGATCTTGCCGACGGCGAGACCCTCGAGCGCATCGACGATGCCGCCGAGCCCGATGGTGCCCGGCTCGATCAGTTGTTCAGCCGGGAAGCCGTCGGACGCGAGCAGGTCGAGCGCGTGCTCGAAGCCGCCGAGGTCGTAGACGAACGACCCTGTCACGGTCAGCTCGTTCAGGATCATCCGGTTGATGTCGAAGGTGGGGTGGTCGATGCCGGCGCCGACCATGACGAGGATGCCGCCTCGCCGCACCTGGCAGAACGCGGTCTCGATGGCGGCGCGATGCCCGGAGCACTCCAGGACCACGTGGGCGGCGCGCGCCGACTGGCGCTCGGGCTCCCACGACGGGAACACCTCGAGGTCCGCCGGGTCCACGACCTCCTTGGCGCCCAGCTCCGCGGCCAGCCGGCGGCGGTTCTCGTTCGGCTCGACGGCGGTGATGTCGGTGATGTCCATGGCGCGCAGGGCGGCGATGCTCAGCGCGCCGATCGGTCCGGCGCCGAAGACCATGACACCGTCGCCGGGCGCCGCTCCCGAGCGGGTGATGCCGTGCAACGCGACGGACAGCGGCTCGGCCAGGGCGGCGTGGCGGGGTGAGAGTCCCTCGGGCAGGCGCACGACTCCGGCGGCACGCGCCACGATGTACTCGGCGAACGCACCGTCGGTGTGCTCGCCGGTGCTCATGGAGTGGCGGTTCTCACACTGCGACGGCTTGCCTTCGAGGCAGCGTCGGCACGTGCCGCACTTCGGCGACGCCCCACCGACCACCAACTCGCCGGCCGACCAGTTCGTGACCTCGTCGCCAACGGCGACGATCGTCCCGCTCCACTCGTGTCCGGCGACGACACCCTTGGGCAAACCCCAGCCGTCACGCAGCTGGTGGATGTCGGAACCGCAGATGCCGCACGCATGCACGCGCACGACCACCTGATCGGTACCGGGGCTCGGCACGGGGCGTTCTTCGACAGTGACGACGCCCGGCGACTGATACACGGCGGCGGACATGACGTCGGGGATCGTTCCGCCGTTCCCCCCGGGTGACCCTGACATGAGCGTCAGGTTAGGCGTTCTGCCGTAGCCAGGCGAGCCCGCCCGCCAGATGACGCAGGTAGACGGGGAGCTCCCAGGCCAGGTGGAAATGGCCCAGGGCGGTGTAGAAGCTGCGCGCACCGCCGTCATCGATGCACCAGGCGAGCGGGAAGCCGCAGTCCGGCACTCTGCCTTCGGGCGCCGAGAGATCGACTTGGTCATCGGCGAGCCGCAGGAGGACGCGGGCATCGGGTCGCAGGTCGCGGAACAGATAAACCTCGTCGTGCCAGTCCCACTGCTCGCCGAGGTGCGCGGTGGCGGGATGTGCGGCGTCGACGACGTCGATGGCGAAGTCCTGGGTCCAGGGATGGCCGTCGAAACGGCCGCCGAGCATCGCCCGGTATTCGGGCCAGCTGTGGCTGGCGTCGGAGGCCGAATGCACGCCGAGCAAGCGGAGTTGCCCCCCGCTCCAGGCGGTGTAGGCCGCCTTCTTCTGGTCGGGTGACCACGGTGTCTCGCCGATGGTGAAGAGCGCGAGCACGCCGGCTGACGCGAGCTGGCGCGGTGAGACGTCCCGCACATCGGTGACCACGGTGGGCGAGAGGCCGGCCAAGTCGGCCAGCTCCGACAGCGCGGTCGTGGCCTGGGTCAAGGTGCCGTGCACGCCCGCCGGCCCGTCCACGTAGGGGGCGACCTGGGTGACGATGAGCATGGAGTCGGCCATCGGGAGCGGAGTGTACGGCTGGTGCGACAGCGGTGCCGGGTGGTCCAATGCACGGCGGGCACCGGAGCCCGGAGTGAGGAGGACGACGTGTCCGATCCCGAGACGAGACCCGAGGACGTGGCGGCGACCCTGGCCGCTCTGGGGTCGGCGACGCTGGGGGAGTCCGGTGGGCACGCCGCGCACCGCAGGCTCCGGCCGGTATGGCCGGGCGCGTCGATCGCGGCGCCGGCCTACCCCGTCGGGTGCACGCCAGGCGACAACCTCGCCATCCATGTCGCCGTCACGAAGGCGCCTCGGGGCAGCGTGCTCGTGGTCGATGTCGGTGAGGTGGCCGACCGTGGTTATTGGGGCGAGGTCCTGACGACGGCGGCGGAGGCGGCGGGACTCGCGGGCCTCGTGCTCGACGGTGGCGTCCGCGACGTGGGCGCGCTCGAGGCACACGGCTTTCCGGTCTTCTCCGCCGGCATTGCGTTGACCGGTGCGACCAAGGACAAGCCGGGGACGGTGGGCCTGCCTGTAAGCGTCGGCGGGATCGAGGTTTCCGACGGGGACTGGGTGGTCGGTGACGTCGACGGCGTCACGTTCGTACCCGTGGATGCTCTGGCCGAGGTGCTGGCCGCGGGACGGGCGCGGGAGGCCAAGGAAGCGGCGTGGTTCGGCGCGTTACGCGACGGGCGCACGACCGTGGATCTGCTGGGTCTCGACGCGTCGCTGGTCTCGGGGCCAGAGGACTGACCTGGAGGGAACAGACAAGTCATCAGTCCAACCTTATTAGCCTAAACTGATGATATGGCCCGTGACCCGCTGATCGACGACGTGGCTGGCGCGCTGCACGCGAGCGTGCGGTTGCTCGTGCAGCGTCTCCGACAGACCCAGGCGGTCGACGGCGATCTCACTTCGCCCGAGACATCCGCCCTGGCTCGTTTGGACCGAACGGGCCCGACGACCGCGGCCGAGCTGGCCCGGCTCGAGCGGATCAGCCCCCAGTCGATGGGAGCGACGGTTGCTGCGCTCGAAGCGCGTGGCCTCGTCGGCCGGGCACCCGACCCCGCCGACGGACGGCGGTCGATCTTGTCCCTCTCGACGGACGGACGTGCGCTACTCCAACGCCGCCGCACCGCACGGAGCGAGCATCTGTCCGAGGTCCTCGAGTCGACATTCACGCGGGCAGAGGTGAAGCAGTTGCAGGCGGCCGCTCCGCTCATCGAACGCTTGGCGCAGAACATTTGATGATGCGGCACGACGTCGACGACCGCTACAAGTGGGTCGCGCTCGCCAACACCACGGCGGCCACCTTCATGGCGGTCCTCGACGGCTCGATCGTCATCATCGCGTTGCCGGCCATCTTCCGGGGCATTCACCTCAACCCGCTGGCGCCCGGGAACATCACATACCTCTTGTGGATGATCATGGGGTACCGGCTCGTGCAGGCGGTGTTCGTGGTCAGCCTCGGCCGTCTAGGTGACATGTTCGGCCGCGTTCGGATCTACAACGCCGGGTTCGCCGTCTTCACCGTGGCGTCGGTGCTTCTCTCGTTCGACCCGTTCCTGGGCAGCAGGGCGGCCATCTGGCTGATCGGGTGGCGCTTCCTCCAAGCCATCGGCGGGTCCATGCTGATGGCCAATTCGGCAGCGATCCTCACCGATGCGTTCCCGGAGAACCAACGCGGCTTCGCCCTGGGAATCAACCAGGTGGCCGGCTTGGCCGGTCAGTTCATCGGTCTGGTGCTCGGCGGCGTGCTGGCCATTTGGGACTGGCGTGCCGTGTTCTGGGTGAACGTTCCCGTCGGCATCTTCGGGACGTTGTGGGCCTACTACCGGCTGCGCGAGGTGGGGCACCGGTCGCGGGGGCGCATGGACTGGTGGGGCAACTTCACGTTCGCGGCCGGGCTCGGCTCGCTACTCGTCGCCATCACGATCGGAATCCAGCCATACCACGGACAGACAATGGGCTGGACCAAACCAGAAGTCCTGGTGCTGATGTTCGGTGGTTTGGCCCTGCTCGTCCTGTTCGCATTCATAGAGACGAAGGTGCGAGATCCGATGTTCAATCTCTCGCTGTTCCGCATCCGCGCCTTCACCGCGGGCAACGTCGCAAGTTTCGCCGCCCGTTTGGGCCAGGGTGGGCTGCAGTTCATGCTCGTCATCTGGCTGCAGGGGATCTGGCTGCCGCTTCACGGCTACGACTACAGTTCCACGCCGCTGTGGGCCGGCATCTTCCTCCTCCCGCTCACGGCCGGGTTCCTCATATCGGGTCCGCTGTGCGGGTATCTGTCCGATCGCTACGGCGCCCGGGGCTTCGCCACGACGGGCATGTTCGTCTACGGCGCCAGTTTCATCGGTCTCATGCTGCTCCCAATCACCTTCAGCTATCCCGAATTCGCGACCCTGATTGCGATCAACGGTATCGGTATCGGCATGTTCAGTGCTCCGAACACCGCTTCCATCATGAGCAGTGTGCCGGCGGACCAACGGGGCGCGGCGTCGGGCATGCGGGCGACCTTCCAGAACTCGGGTACCGCTCTGTCCATCGGGGTGTTTTTCTCGCTGATGATCACGGGGCTGGCGGGCACTCTGCCGACGACGCTGAGCAAGGGGCTGGAGCGGCAGGGCGTCGCGCACTCCGTCGCGCACCACATCGCGTCCCTGCCCCCGGTGTCGTCGCTCTTCGCGTCCGTGCTCGGGATCAACCCGCTGCACCAGCTCCTGTCGATGGGCGGTGAGCTGGGCAAGCTCCCCGCAGAGGCGCAGCGGATCCTTACTGGCAAGGTGTACTTCCCCGACCTGATCTCGGCGCCATTCCACCACGGCCTCACGATCGTGTTCCTGGTCTCGGCCGGCCTGGCGTTCATCGCCGCGTTTGCGTCGCTGGCCCGGGGGCCACGTTCGACCGACGCGCCGGGCACCTTCCCGACGGGCGAGGGGAGAGGCGAAGCGCACCCGGACGCCGACCTCGTAGGCGTCGTCCCGGCCAGCGAACGCTAGGACCCAGTTCCGGGCCTGATCCGATGCGGCCCGGCCGCCGGGACGGGTCCGGTGGCACAATTCGGTCATGAGCGAAGAGACCAAGGACGACAAGGCCGAGCGCATCGAGATCAGGCGCTTCATCCCGGCCGAGGCCTCGCGCATCTTCTCGGTGGTGCGCGACCCCGAAGGGCACGTGACCATCGACAGCACGGGCATGCTGCAGAGCTCGACGGGGGAGCCGGCGTCGAAGGTGGGCGACGAGTTCGTCATCCACATGGACCGCGAGTCGCTCAACGACTACCCGATGGGCAAGTACGACGTCACGGTCCACATCAGCCGCTACGAGCAGGACAGAGCGATCGCGTGGACGATCCTCGGGCAGATCAAGCCGCAGATCGGCCACGTGTACGGCTACGAGCTCGAGCCCGTCGACGGTGGCACGATGGTGACGTCGTACTACGACTGGTCCGAGATCGCTCCGGAGTGGAAGCAGGCGGACATCTTCCCCGTCATCTCGGAGACGGCGGTGCGGGCGACGCTCGGGATCCTGGAACGGACGCTGGCACGGTCGACGGCCTGGTGACGGTCGTGCCTGCCCGGCAGGGGTGGCGCTGAGCGGCTCAGGCCTTTTCGTCGCAGTCGGCGCACCGGCCCAACATCGCGAAGTGGTGCGGGTCGATGGTGAATCCGAATTCGCTCGCGGCATCCCGAGCCAAACCCGAGAACATCGATGGGGGGACCTCGATGAGCGCGCCGCACTCCTCGCAGACGAAGTGGCCGTGGACCCTCCCCGCCAGGTGGTAGGTCGCCGGGCCGTGCCCGAAGTGGGAGTGGACCACGACACCGATACGTTCGAGTTCTTCGAGATTGCGATAGATCGTCGACAGGTGGATGTCTGGAGCCTCCGCCTGCACCTCGGCGGCCAGCTCCTCGGCAGTGCGGTGGCCGGGTGAGCTGAAGAGGATTCGGAGGATGATCCTCCTCGAGGAGGTGACGCGGCCGCCGTGCTGGCGCACGATCGCGAGCGCGTCCTCGAGTGTGCTCGCATCGGCCGATGGCGCCGGTTCGGTCGGGGCTCGCCGACTCACGGATTTCGATCGTATCGGCCGTGGTTTCGGGGTCCTCGACGCTGCCGCCGAAAGCCCCGGCTCGGGGCACGGTTTCACGACCCGAGCTTATTGCGAATTAGTCGCATTAGTGTCTAGAGTGGCGAACGTGGCCGTGGTCTCGACGACATTGGACGTCCGCAAGGCAGCCCGCCGACGGCTGACGCGCACCGAACGCATCCGGCTCGTATGGATGATAGGGGTCGTCTTGGCGCTCAACATGATCGGCTGGCTGCTCTTGGCGGTCGCGCTCGGCGGTCATCTGCACGCCTCTCAGTCCAAGGCCTTCGGGTTCGGCACCGGCGTGCTGGCCTACACCCTCGGGATGCGCCACGCGTTCGACGCGGACCACATCGCCGCGATCGACAACACGACGCGCAAGCTGGTCGGCGACGGCAAGCGACCGCTCGGGGTCGGCTTCTCTTTCTCATTGGGCCACTCCACGGTGGTGTTGGTCCTTGCGCTGGCTTTGAACTTCGGGATCCGGGCGCTGAACTTCCAGGTGAGTCAACCCTCGTCCGGTCTCCATGCCACGACGGACATCATCGGCACGTCGATATCGAGCGCGTTCTTGTTCCTGATCGCGCTGATCAACCTCGGGGTGCTGGTGTCGATCTTCCGGCTGTATCGGCAGGCGGGCTCGGGCCGCTACGACGCGGCGGAATTGGATCGCCAGCTCGCCAGTCGCGGCCTCATGAACCGCGTGCTCGGCGGCTACTCCCAACGCATCGACTCCTCGTGGAAGATGTATCCCGTCGGCATCCTCTTCGGCCTCGGGTTCGACACCGCGACGGAGATCGCCTTGCTCGTCCTCGCCGGAACGGCCGTCGTGGGAGGTCTGTCGGTCTGGGCCCTTTTGTCGCTTCCGGTCCTCTTCGCAGCAGGCATGTGCCTCTTCGACACGCTCGACGGATGCTTCATGAACTTCGCGTACGACTGGGCATTCGCCAACCCCGTGCGCAAGATCTTCTACAACCTCACGATCACCGGGCTCTCGGTCGCCGTCGCGTTGCTCATCGGCACGGTGGAGATCTTGGGGCTGATCGGCAAGGAGGCGAACCTCAACTCGCCGTTCTGGAGTTTCGTCGGCCGATTCAACATCAATACCGCCGGGTTCTTCATCGTCGGCCTGTTCATCGTGACCTGGGTAGTGGCGTGGGCCTACTGGCGGTTGGCGCGGGTCGAAGAGCGAGCGTCGCTGGCGGCGGCCGACGAGGCGACTTGATCCATTTGGCGGGTAGCGCCGTCAGAGCGCCTGGATCGCCGAGATCCCCACGATCGGCGCGTTCAGCGGGACCCCTCCGGCCGACCCGTAGAACCCGGCGTCGCCGAAGCTGAAAATGCCTCCGTCCCGTCCGACCATCCAATAGCCCATGCCGTCAGCGGTCCGGTCCATGCCCACGATCGGCGCGCGCAGAGGCGTTCCACCCATGGAGCCGAAGTACCCGACGTCGCCGAAGCTGAACATGCCGCCGTCCGAGGCGACGAGCCAGTAGCCGCCCCCGTCGGGAGCTGCCGTCATCGCGACGATCGGCTTCTGGAGCGGCAATCCGCCGGTGGACCCGAAGAAACCCGCGTCGCCATAGGCGAAGATGCCACCGTCCGAAGCCACGAGCCAGTAGCCGCCGCCGTCGAGGGTCGATGCCATGCCCACGATGGGTTTGTCCAGATGCACGCCGCCGGTCGAACCGAAGAAGCCGGCGTCGCCGTAGGCGAAGATCCCGCCGTCTGACGCGACGAGCCAGTAACCCGCGCCGTCGGGTGTCGGTGTCATGCCCACGATCGGTGCATTCAGTGGTTCTCCTCCCGTCGACCCGTAGAACACGGCATCGCCGAAGGCGAAGATGCCGCCGTCCGAGGCCAACAGCCAATAGCCGGCGGCATCGGGTGTCGCCGCCATGCCAATGATCGGTGCGTTGAGGTGCAAGCCGCCCGTCGAGCCGTAGAACTGGGCGCCGCCGTAGCTGAAGATCCCGCCGTCGCTCGCGACTTCCCAGTAACCGGGTGCGCTGAGAGGTTTGATTGCGATGGTGAGCAGTGCTTGGCCCGGGAGGTGGTTGGAGTCGGTGACGGTAAAGGTCACGGGATATTCGCCGGAGATGGTGGGAATGCCGCTGATGGTGCCATCCGGATCGAGGTGGAGCCCGGGCGGGAGGGTCCCGGCGCCGACGGACCATGAATACGGCGGCAGGCCGCCTGTGGCGGCGAGCGAGCTCTGGTACGGGACGCCGATCGTGCCCACCGCGAGGTTCGACGTGGTCACGTCCGGAGGGGCCGACAGTGTCTCGACGGTTCCTCCGAAGTTGAGGTTGTTGCCGACGGCCTCGCAGTTGACGGGACTTGAGCACGAGACGCCGTAGAGGTTGCCGACTCCCGACGGTGCCTGCGTGGAGGTCCAGGTCGATCCGGTGTTGGTCGTGGCAAGGATGATCGTGCCGCCCACAGCGGTGCAGGCGGTGGCGCTGATGCAGCTGATGCCCGACAGGGGCGTGGCACCGGCCGGGGTACCGAGGTCGGACCAATGCGCGCCGCTGTTCGTTGTGCCTATCACGTGCGCGCCCGCGGCCAAGCAGGTCGCGTCGCTCGGGCATGCGATGGCGTCGAGTGCGCCCGTGTACCCGGTCGGGACCGATTGCGGTATCCACGTTTGGCCGCCATTCGTTGTCGCAAGGATCGAAGCGCCGGGACCGGGTGATGCCGAACCGACAGCGGTGCAGTGCATCGTGTCGGCGCAGGCGATGGCGGTGAAGTCGTTGACTGTGGAAGGTGCGTCCTCAACCGTCCACGAGGCGCCGCCGTTCTTCGTACCGATGATGCTCGGCGAGTTCGGGCCAGGCACGAAGTCGCTAACCGCCTGACAGTCCGTGGGACTCGAACATGAGACCCCGGTGAGGACGCCGAGACCTGGCCGGGATCGGTTCGATGGACCAGCTGGATCCTCCGTTGGTTGTTCCGATCAGTTCGGGGCTACCGAAGATCCCGAATCCAACTGCGGTGCAAATAGCGGTCGTGGCGCAGGAAATCCCGTTAAGGCCACTGACTTCAGACGGAACGCCTTGGGCGTTCCAGGCATAGCCAGCGTTCGAGGAGAACAACACAGTGTGGATTCCGGCAGCGAAGCAGATCGCAGTCGTCGGGCACGATGCAGATAGCAGGCGGCTTGTGCCGGCGGGCGGAGTCTGATTCGTCCAAGCCAGACCGCCCGAGTTCGTGTTCATGATGGTGGAGCCCGCGCCGATGTTGCCGCTGTCACCGACCGCAACACAGTCAAGGAGGCTTGAGCATGAGATGCCGGTGACGTCGACGGCATTAGGAGGCGGTGATTGCGCGAGTCCAACGTGGATCCGTTGTTGGAAGTTCCGAATCACATAAGGGGTCGAGTCGAGATTTGTTCCGGTGGCAATGCACTGTCGCTCGCGTTTGGACAATCGATGCCTCCAAGCTCGCGCCGCGTCGGGATTGAGCTCGTGGGGACCCCAGGTCGTGAATCGGTCGTAGCTCAATGTCGTGGCATCTCCACGGATTTGATCCCCACCGCTACACAAGTTGTCCCGGTTGAGCAGGACAAAGAGGTGAGTGCATTGACACTAGGAGTGCTTAGAATTGTCCAAGGCTGCCTGTTCTCGGTTCCGATGATCGACGGTATGAATCGTCTACGATTCCGACTGCGGCGCATGTGATCTGATTTGTGCAAGAGACCGCGCGACAAGGAGTCGGTTCCAGCGGGTGCAGTTTGTGTTGTCCAGGTCGATCCGTTGGTTGTCTCAACGATTTGGTTTCCACCTACCGCCGTGCATTGATCGGTTGTAAAGCACGAAATCGACTGAGTGGGAAAAGAAGCGTCTACAAGCGTCCAGACAGAGCCACCGTTAGTCGATTTCAAAATTCCGGATCCCCCGCCGGCGTAACAGATTGTTGCCGAAGGACAGGAAACAGTCGCGAGGTCCGTGACTCCAGCGGGAACCGTTCCCGCTGACCACGTCGAGCCTCCGTTGTTTGAGACAAGGATCGATGCGTAGTGGCCGCCGTCGTCGCCGACCGCGACACAGGTGGTCGTTCCTGCGGCACAGGACACAGCACGAACGTTCGGCAGAGGCGAATACGACGCGGTGGTTTTCCACGACGGAATGGTCGCAGAGGCCGCAGGCGTTCCTTCGGTGGTTAGAAGCCCGACTAGGCCCAGGCTCGCGACGATCGAGAGCGCGGCACGGACAATTCCCTTAACCGTGGGCACGGCCACCACCTCCACCCGGAGACCACTCCGAACGACTCGGCGATCGTATCCCTTGACTTCTCGGTTGGAGCCGCGGGCTAAGGGACCACGAAGGGAATGGTCGGTGTCAGCTCAGAGCCGGTCTTTGTCAGGGCGTGATTGCATTTGGCGGGTTCCGATCGGCGAGGACGTCGGCGACGCCCTGACACGCCAAGCGCGCCATCCGGGTGCGGGTTCCGATCGTTGCGCTGCCGATATGCGGCAGGAGCGTGACCCTCGGTGCGGTCAGCAACCGGGGATTGACCGCCGGCTCCCCGTCGTAGACGTCGAGGCCAGCGGCGTAGAGACGTCCGTCCTCGAGGGCGTCGGCCAAGGCGTTCTCGTCCACCACCGGCCCTCGAGCCGTGTTGACGAGGACCGCTGTCGGTTTCATGACGGCCAGTTCCGCCGCGCCGATGAGATGCCGGGTCGACTCGGTCAGCGGCACATGCAGGCTCACGATGTCCGAGCGCTGGAGCAGTTCGTCGAGTTCGGGGACGTAGCCATGCAAACCGGTGTCGTGTCGGGAGGTATGGATGACCTCCATGTCGAAGCCCACCGCCCGCTGGGCGACCGCCCGCCCGATCCGGCCGAATCCGACAAGGCCGAGCGTCATGCCGTGCACGTCACGGGCCAGGTGGTCGCCGAAGCCCCAACCCTTCCAGCGTCCCTCCCGCAGGTCCCGCTCGGCCTCGGATGCCAGCCGGGTGGCGGCGAGGATGAGGAGGAACGCGAGGTCGGCCGTGGTGTCATCGAGCACACCGGGCGTGTTGCAGACCGTGATCCCCACGTGCTGGGCACGCCCGACGTCGATGTTGTCGTAGCCGACGGCCGCGTTGGCCACGACGCGGAGCCTGCCCGCCCTGCCGGCGTCGAGCACGGCCGCATCGACCCGGTCCGTGAGATGGCAGACGATCCCGTCGAACTCGGGGGCCAAGGCCGACAAGTTCGGCTGGCGACAGGGAGCGCCGTCGGCGTGGACCACGATCTCGTGGCCGGCCTCGACGAGCGGGTCGGTCCCGCCCTCGGTCAGGGGGCGGGTGACGAGAACGCGAGCCACCTAGTGCGTCGTGTAGTTGATGGCGCCCGGCGCCTTTCACTCCGATGGCGAAGCAGAAGCAGTGGATCGGGGCGTGATCGCTGATCGGGCGCAGGGAGTGCACCTTGTCGGGCGGGATGTAGACGAGGTCGCCCTGGGAGATCTGCCGGTCCTCGCCGTCGATCGTCATGATCCCCTTGCCGTTCATCACGTAATAGAACTCGTGGGTCGGGTGGGAGTGCGGGTCGACCAGGCCTCCACCCGGGACCTCGAACTCGTTGACCAGCTCCAGGAAGCCACCGTCGGTGATGTCCTTGAACTCGCGGGACTCGATCATCCACCAGACCGGAACGGTGCCGTTGTGCTCGACGACCGGCGCCTTGGCCTCAATGCTGCGCACGTCCATCCTGAGGGCCTCCCAAGTTTCCTAGACTGACTCCGGCGTCAGGTTAGGCCGGGGCCCAGGGGCGCACCGCACGTGGCACGTGGTCGACGCAGACGAAGAGCGAGCGATGTCCGCAGACGAATCCCGAGAGCCGAGCAGTGGTCGCGAGCCGTTGACCGAGGACGCCTGGGCGCCCTTCGGCTGGCTTCCGGTCGCCGACACCGATCCGCGGGACGGGAAGCAGCCGCATGACGTTCGAATGGGGCGACGCCCACGTGAACCTCATCGGGCATTCCCGCAGCGAGATCCCCGCAGACGATCGACGGCTGCGCTGCGAGATGCTCTATCGCCACGACACCCACACGCAGTCCCTGATGCCGCTCGAACGTCCCGGCGGTCATCGTGGTGGCGCCCGCCGACGTCGAGTTCAGCGACGAGGGGGACGCGAGCCGATCCGGGCTTTCCGGATCGAGCCCCTCGAGTCCCTGGTGCTCCACCGGGGCACCTGGCACTGGGGGCCGTTCCCGATCGAGGGCCCCGAAGTACGGCTGTTCAACGTGCAGGGGCTCCGCTATGCCGAGGACAACCGCTGCGTGGACCTGGCCGCCAAGGGCCTGTCGGTCGAGGTGGTGCTCGCGTGACGTGCTGCGCCGAGCGGCGACGGAGGCGGGGCCGTGGAGCTTGACGACGCCGAAGAGGCCGAGGTCGTCTCGGCCAGCGTCGCCGACCTGGTCGATGCCGTCACGGCCCGGCCGTCGGGGTCGATGACGAAGGGCGGCCGACCTTCACCACGACGAGCCCGAATTGGTGGGTCGGCGGTCGGACCTTCGGAGGCATGGTGGTGGCCCAGGCGCTGAGCGCCGCCCTGCAGACCGTCCCCGCGGGTGCTCGACGTCCACTCGCTGCACGGCTACTTCCTCCGTCCGACCCGCCCCGGGTGCGCAGGCGACGCACGTGGTGGAAGCCTGCGCGACGGCCGGTCGTTCAGCCGCGGGAGGTGGGGAGCCAGGTCGAGGGCAAGGAGACCTTCCGGATGACCTGCTCGTTCCATGCGCCCGAGGACGGTGACGAGCTACCAGCTGCCCGTGGCGCCCGGCATCCCGCCGCCCGCAGGACGTCGAGGGATTCGAGGCGCCATTCCCCTTCGACATCCGAGAGCTCGGCCCGACCGAGCGGCGGGAGGACGGCACCTCGTGTCGACGCGCCGCTGCTGGTTCCGCACCCGGGAGCCGTTGCCGGACGACCCAGCGGTGCACGCCTGCGTGCTGGCGTATTTCTCCGACATGACCGGGGCGGCGTTCCGTCCCTTGAGCCTCGGCTCCTGGGGGACCCACACCGACGCCAGCCTCGATCACGCCGTGTGGTTCCACCGGCCATGGCGCGCCGACACGTGGAGCATCTTCGACCTCCAGGCACTCGTCAACGCGGGCGGCCGGGCCACCATCCGGGCGACGATGCACGGCGAGGATGGCACGCTGCATCTGAGCATGGCGCAGGAGCTGTTGATCCGGGGGCTGGAGAGCCACTGGTCTTCGAGGCGCCGCCGTGGGTGGAGCGGGACGCGGGAGACAGGAGACGATGGGGCTGCTTGAGGGCAGGGGGCAGTGGTGACCGGAGGCGGCTCGGGCATCGGCAGGGCGACCTGCCGGCGCATGGCCGAAGAGGGCGCGCGGGTGGCGGTCTTCGACGTGGACGAGGAGTCGGCTGCGGCGGTGGCCGGCGAGATCGATGGGATTGCGTTCGGTGTCGACGTCGGCGATCCCGACGCGCTCGGGACGCCGTCGACGCGGCGGCCAGGCCAACTAGGCGGCCTGTCGGTCATCTACAACAACGCCGGCACCTCCGCCTTCGGCCGGCTGCACGAGCTGGACCCGGCCGAGTGGGAGCGCGTGCTGCGGGTCAACCTCACCGGCGTCTGGGCGGGATCCGCGCCGCGGTGCCGCACCTGCTGGCGGGCGGCGGCGGGTGCATCGTGAGCACCGCGTCGATCAGCGGGACGCGGCCGGCCGCGGGGGAAGGGCCCTATGCGGCCAGCAAGGCGGCCGTGGCGGCAGTGACGGCGTCGGCTGCCCTGGAGTACGGGCCCTCGATCCGGGTCAACGCCGTGTCTCCCGGCATGATCCGCACGGCCATGACGGCGCCGTGGTTCGAGTTCATGCCGGACCAGGAGGAGCGCTTCGTGAAGGGGACGCCCGTCGGTCGGGTCGGCGAGCCCGAGGACGTGGCCGACGTCGTGGTCTTCTTGTGCTCCGACCTGGCCCGGTTCGTCACGGGCAGAACATCGTGGTTGACGGCGGCTTGACCCTGCACGGCTCGGGGGTGGACGGGATCTTCGAGCGGGTGTTCCCTGCCGGAGGCGCCCGTAGCGGAGTCGTCGGGCAGCGGCGGCGGCGTGCTCAGGCGTTCGGGTCGTAGAGGGCCCGGTACACCATGGTCGTGATCGTCTCGAGGGCCACGTCGTCGATGGGCTGGCCGACGAACTCGCGGAGGTAGTGGAAGCGGTCGAGCATGGCCAGCGTGGCCATGCCCGGCGGCGTCCGGATCGATGATGTGGCCGGAGGAGTCGGGGCCGATCTGCTTGGCGAGCGCGCCGGACATCGACCGTGAAGGTGTGGCGGATGACGTCGATCAGTTCGGGGTCGATCGTGGCCAGGTCGGTCCAGGCCCGGAAGAGCGGCGCGTAGCGGGTCCAGAGTTCGGAGTAGGCCTTCACCCAGCCGTGCACGTCCTCCCATTGCGGGGCGCCGCCTTCGGCCGGGAGCGTGCTCAGCGCGTCGTAGAGGTTCTGCGCCTCGCCGGCCGCCTCCGCCACCAGGGCCCGGAGGAGGTCTTCCTTGTTGGAGAAGTACAGGTAGAAGGTGCCGTGCGACGTCTTGGCGATCTCCACCACGTCGTTGACCCGGGTGGCGTGGTAGCCCCGCTTGTCGAAGGCGACCATGGCCGCATCGAGCAGCTTGCGCATGGTGCGCCGGCCCTGGCTGCGGAGGACCCGCTTGCTGGCCGGGGCACCGACGGCGTCGGCGTCGCTGGGCCGGCAAGGGGTGACACTTCGGGGCGGTGCCCGTTGGGCGGCGCCGTGGTCGACCGGGCCGATCCCTTGGCGGCAGCCGGCCTCCGTGCCGGGCTTCTTCGTGGCGGGTCGCCGGGTCAGATTGCACTCTCGGCGATCCCATGCCCGGTGAATGGTAATGCCGGGCACGGTCGAAATGGCTAACCTGACACGGTGGTCAGGTTGCGGGGCGAAAAGTGATGCTGGACCAGGAGTTTCGTGTTCGCTGGTCCGACGGGAAGCGGAAATTCGTGACGCCGGCCGAGCCACTCGTCGGGCGGGCCGGTCGTGACATCGCTCGAGGATGCGTCGCGCGCAGCGTCCGGCCCGGGGACACCGTCCTCGTGATGATGGGACACAGCCGGTGGACGGCCGGCCGCCCGCGAGCTGGCCCGGCAGTTCTGGGGCACCGACCCCGGGTTCACCCTCGTCATGACCAGCCTCGGCGCCCTCGGCGCGTGCGTTCTTCCGCGGTGGTCTCGTCCGCAAGGTCGTCACGGCATATTCGGGCAACAGCTTCCCGACCTACACGCCGAACCCGATCTTCCGCCAGGCCTACGAGTCGGGCGAGGTCGAGGTCGAGCACTGGTCGATCCTCACGTTGTGCCCAGCGGCTGGAGGCGGCCGCCCGCGGCCTGCCCGCAGCGGTGACCGGGTCGCTGGTCGGGTCGTCGATGGCGGACAACGAGGCGTTCGCCGTCGTCGACTCGCCCTTCGGGCCGCTCGGCCTGCTCGAGCCGCTCGTTCCCGACGTGGCCTTGGTCCACGCCGCCGCCGCCGACCCGGCGGGCAACCTCGTCTTCTCCGAGCCGCTGCTCGACGGGCGTCTGGGGCGCCTGGGCCGCCCGCCGGGGCGTCGTGGCGACGGTCGAGCGGGTGCGTCGACGACATCGAGGGCCTCGGGCACCGGGTGCGCGTCCCGGCCACCGCGTGCTGGCGGTGGTCGAGGCGCCGTACGGCGCCCACCCGGGCGGTTGCTATGCGCCGGGCCTGCCGGTCCGCAGCTACGGCGAGGACATCGCGCACTGGAGCGCTGCCGCCGATGCCGCGGCCCAGGACGAGTTCGACGCGCTATGTCGAGCAGTGGGTGCTGGAACCGGCGACGCACGAGGAGTACCTGGCCCGGGTCGGCGAGGAACAGCTCCTTGGCTCGAGGGTCGGTCCGACCCGATGTCGTGGAAGGCCGACGCCGACGCGCATCCCGTCGTCGAGGACGCCGACGGTGACGCAGTGGGAGACGGCGGCGTCGCTCGGGGCGCGCGAAGTGAGAACGTGGTTGTCGAATCATCGGTGCCGACGCCGTGCTGGCCGGTGCCGGCGTGGCCAACCTGGCCGCCTGGGTGGGGGTGGGGCGGGCCCGGGCGGCGGGCAGCAACGTGGTGCTGACCGCAGAGCTCGGGCTGTGGGGCTACCAGCCGACTCCGGCCGACCCGTACATCTTCAACCAGCGGGTCTTCCCGTCCACGCCCTATCTCTCGGACGCCTCGTCCGTCCTCGGGCATGGTGATCGGGGGTCCGGCGACGACCACGGTGGGCTGCCTCGGCGCGGCCGAAGTGGACCGCGACGGGCGCCTGAACTCGACCGAACTGGCGGGCGGGCGCTTCCTGGTCGGCTCGGGGGGCGCCAACGACGTGGCCAGCCGCGCCACGGCCTGCGTCGTCGTGACCCTGGCCCGGCCCGAGCGGCTGCCCGAAACCGTGGCCTACGTGACCTCGCCCGGTGACCGTGTGGTCAGCGTCGTGACCGACAAGGGCATCCTGCGTCGGCAGGACGGGGTGCTGCGGGTGGCCGCAGTGCCCGACGGAGACGGCGGCGTCGAAGAACGGGTGCGGGCGTTCGCGGGGTCGTGCGGCTACGAGCCCGACGTGGCGCGCGAGGTCGAGGAGCTTCCGGCCGTCCGACCCGACGAGGTGCGGGCGCTGCGAGACTTCGACCGCCGGAGGTTGTTCCTGGGCTGACGGAGAGGCGGTGACAACGGATCTCGAAGTTCCCGAGGGAAGCGGCAACGTCGGGGCGACGACGGTTCAAGTGACGAGTTCTTCGACAAAGGTCGATGAGACGCACAAGGGGTGAGCAATGGGCGTGAAGCCCTCCAGCTACAGTGACCGGCATCCCGGGGGGGATGCACGACGGATGAATGGGGAAGGCATGCGAATGAGGCAAGGAATCAAGGTCTGGTTGGCGACGGTGCTCGCGGGATCGGCCTTGGCGACCGCCATCGTCATGACGGCGGCGGCGGGTGCCGGCGCGGCGAGCAGCGCACCCGGGGTGACGGCGAACTCGATCACGGTCGGAACGATCTCGACCCAGACCGGGCGTGCTGGCGTCGAACTTCGCGCTCGCTGATCTACGGCGAGAAGGCCTACTTCAGTTACATCAATGCACAGGGCGGCGTGAACGGCCGCAAGATCAACTACCAGTACGCGTTGGACGACGGCGGCAACCCCACGACGTTCAACCAGCTGGCCAACACCCTGATCAACCAGGACCACGTCTTCGCCGTGACGGGCGTGGCGACGGCCTTCTTCTCGCCGAGCCTCTTCGTCCAGTCGGGCATCCCGACCTACGGCTACAACGTGACCGGCAACTGGGCCGGCCCGCCCAACCTCTTCGCCGCCGGCGGATCGGTGCAGTACTACCCGGCCGGGGGCGCCGCAGTGGCGTTCGTGGCCAGAAAGACCCAGAGACGCCATCGGTCGCCTTCCTGGCCTACGGGATCGCTGCATCCGCCGACGCCTGCCAGGGCGAGCAGAACGCTCTGCAGGCGGCGGGCTACCACATCAGCTACTCCGACCTCAAGGTGAGCTACCCGGGCACGACGGTCGCCACGGACGTGCAGCGCATGCGGCAGGCCGGGTCGAACATGGTCGTCAGCTGCATGGACGTCCAGGGCAACGTCACCATGGCGCGGGCGATCAAGCAGTACGGGCTGAAGGACAACGCAGCTGTGGTTCAACGGCAACGACCAGTAGACGCTCGCGCAGAACCAGAGCCTGATGCAGGGCATCTACTTCAACATCTCCCACGTGCCCTTCACGGCCCCGCTCCGAAGTACCCCGGACTCAAGGTCTACGCGACGCAGATGAAGAAGTACGCGCCCAAGTACGAGTTCGACGAGGTCGCGATCCAGGGCTGGGAGTCGGCCGCTCTCTTCGTCCAGGGCGTCAAGATGGCCGGCAACAACCTCACGCAGCAGGCCGTCATCGACGCTGACAACTCGATCACCTCCTTCACCGCCGGCGGCCTGATCGCGCCGATCAACTGGAAGGACGCCGGACACACCGGGCATGCACCGCCCTATTGCAGTGCATTTATCAAGGTGGTCGGGGACCAGTACGTTCCAACTCTGAACCAGGGGAAGAACACGATCGTTTGCTTCGAATCGCTGAACCCGAACAAGGGCCCGGTGTACCCACTGCCGGCGGGCACGCCGACGCCGCCGTCCTGAGCGCGGCGGACGGGTAGACAGGAACAGGGGAGCGTCGGGAGCTGACATGGAGCAGTTCTTCGGATTCGCGCTCCCCGGCGTCCCGTTCGGCTGCACCTATGCGCTCGTCGCCATCTGCCTCTGCCTCACGTACCAGGCCACCGGGGTCTTCAACTTCGCCTTCGGCGCGCAGGCGTTCGCGTCGGGATACATCTTCGCCTACCTGACCGAGTATCAGAACTGGTCGGGGTTCGAGGCTTTCCTGGTCACGGTCGTCGTGATGGGACCCTTCATGGGGTGGGCATTCGATCGCCTGATCTTCCGCCACATCGCGAACTCCAACAGCTCGGCGAAGATGGTGTGCAGCCTTGCCCTCCTGGTCGGGATTCCCAGCCTGATGCCAGTTTTCTTCGGGAATCAGAACCTCGACGCCACTGCAACGATCCTGCCGTTTTTCGACCCGAACACGGTCTACTTCACGTGTGTGGAACACGGCCGATCAACGGCATCTACCTGTCGACGATCTCGGTCACGGTCGTCGTCCTGGTTCTGCTCACGATCCTGTTGCGCTACACCAACCTCGGACTCCAGATGCGCGCCGCCGTCGAGAGCCGACGTCTGGTGCAACTCGACGGTGTCAACGCGAACGGTGTGGTCTCCGTCGCCTGGATGGTGTCGGGCTTCATGGCCAGCCTGGTCGGAGTGTTACTCGCTCCGGTCTATGGGGCGCTTTTACGTCCGATGACTACGTGATCCTCACCGTGACGGCGATTGCGGCCGCGGCGTGGGCACTGTTGCGGTCGCTGCCGATCGCGGCCGCCGTGGGAGTCGGCATCGGCGTCTTCACGACGGTGCTACAGGGGTACATCCCGCCGAACAGCTTCTGGAACGCGGCCGTGGTGCCGTCGATTCCCTTCGTGGTGATCGTGGCGGCTCTGCTGATTCTGCCCGGGATGCGGAACCTGGACTCGAGCCGCGACCCCTTGGCCACGATCGACCCGCCGCCGCCCCCGATCGCAGCCGCCAGCCGGGCGCCGACCATGGACAAGATCATCCGCCCCTTGTGGTGGCTGGTCTTTGTCGGATTCTGCGTGTCCATGCTCACGTGGATCCCCGACGCTGTGGACCGGGGTGTTCAACAGTGGGCTGACCTACTCGATCGTCTTGCTCTCCATCACGCTCATCACCGGGATGGCGGGCCAGCTGTCGCTGTGCCAGGCCACGCTGGCCGGCGTGGGGGCCTTCACCGCGGCCCAGCTGGCCAACCACCTCGGACTCAATCTGCTTCTGGGTGGTCTTCTCGGCGCCGTGTTGGCTGCCGCGGTCGCCGTCATTTTGGCGCTGCTCTCGCTCCGGCTGCGCGGGCTGGGGCTCGCGCTGATGACGCTCGCTGCGGCCTTGTTCTTCGACGCGACGTTCTTCAACAACACCTCGATCACGGGGGGGTCCCAGGGTCTGCCCATCCAGTCCAAGTGGCTCGGACGAGCGCCTTCTTCAACTTCGACGGGCACGCCATGTTCCTGTTGTCCCTCGCCGTGCTCGTCGTCGCGGTCGTCATCGTCCAGCTGGTGCGCAAGGGGACGGTCGGTCGGAACCTGGCCGCCATGCGCGGGAGCGAGACCGCGACGGCGGGGCTGGGTGTGAACCCGACCTGGCAGCGCATCATGGTGTTCGCGCTGTCCGGTGCGATCGCCGGCGTCGGGGGCTTGCTCCACAGCATGGAAGTTCGCACCGTGAATCCGACTGACTGGAACGCCCAAATCTCTTTGGTGCTCGTCGTGCTCGTGGTGACGACCAGCGTGACGACGGTGGAGGGGGCGATCCAGGCCGGCGTCGGGTTCTTCGTGACCGAGCAGGTCCTGACCACCGTCCTGCCGGCCCGTATCGGCGCGGGGAGCCTGACGGTGGCGCTCTTCGCGTTCGGCGCGCTGACCTACGCCGCCCATCCCGAGGGTGTGCTCGAGTACCAGAAGCGCCGATGGAACCAGCGCTTCGAGCGCCTCTTCTTCAATCGGGGGTCGCCGGAATCGCCGGAATCGCAAGGCCCAGCCACCCTGTCGACCACGCACGCCAATGGCTGACGCCGCGCCGCTCCTGACTCTGCGAGGGGTCTGCAAGTCGTTCGGTGGGATCCACGCCGTTTCCCAAATCACGTTCGACGTGTATCCGGGCGAGTGCGTCGGGCTCGTCGGCCCCAACGGTGCCGGCAAGACGACACTCTTCAATTGCGTCTGCGGACAGCTTCGCCCCGAGACGGGGAGATCGTCTTCGCCGGGATCCCAGCTCGTCGGGCTGCCGACATACAAGAGGGCGCGGCTGGGCATCGGGCGCACGTACCAAAGGGTCGAGGTCTTCACCGACATGTCGGTGCGCGACCACCTCCTGGTGGCCGAGCGCGCCCGGCAGAGGCGAAGGCCGCCTGTGGCGGGACCTGCTCAACATGAGCAAGCCCACCCAGGAGGAACTGGACCGCGTTGCCTCCACGCTCGAGCTGGTGGGCATCACCCACCTGGCGGACACCTCGGTCAACGCTCTCGGCCTCGGCAACTGCCGGCTGGTCGAGTTGGCGCGGGCACTCGCGGCCGAGCCGAAGATCCTGCTGGCGGACGAGCCCTCGTCGGGCCTGGACCTGCGCGAAACGGCCGAGGTCGCCGCGGTCCTGCGCACGGTCCAGCGTGAACGGGGCACGGCCGTGTTGCTCGTCGAGCACGACCTGAGCATGGTCGGCGACGTGGTCGACCGAACCATCGTCATGGACCTGGGCGCGATGTTGGCCCAGGGCACGTTCGACGAGGTGATGGCCGACGCCGACGTCCGGGAGGCCTACCTCGGCCAGATGGGGGTGGCATGACCACCACGGCGGACACCGGCGTCGACGCGCCGCGGCACGCACGGCGACGACGTGCTCTCGCTGCAGAACGTCAGCGCCGCATACGGGCCGTACCGGGCGCTCTTCAACGTGTCGTTCCGGGTGCCCGCCGGGGGGGTGCTCGCCCTCGTCGGCTCCAACGGCGCCGGCAAGTCGACCGTGGCGCGGACGGTCACGGGGCTGGTCACCGCGACGTCGGGCCGCGTGCGTGTTCGCGGGTCAGGACGTCGCCGGCCTGCCCGCCTACAAGATCGCCCGGCTCGGCATGGCGCACGTCGTCGAGGGGCGAGGGGTGTTCTCGAGCCTGACGGTGGAGGAGAACCTGACGCTCACCTTCCGGCAGCGCGACGGACGCAGGAAGCTGAGCCGAGAACATCGAGCGCGCCTACGCGGCCTTCCCCATTCTGGGCGAGCGGCGCAAACAAATGGCCGGGACGCTGTCGGGCGGCCAGCAACGACTCCTCTCGCTCGCCAAGGTGCTGGTGGTCCCTCCGAAGGTGCTCGTGGCCGACGAGCTGTCGCTCGGCCTGGCGCCGGTCATCGTCGACCAGGTCTACGACGGGCTGCGGGAGATCAACCGCAACGGCACCGCGCTCGTCGTGGTCGAGCAGCAGGTGCAACCGGGTGCTCGAGCTGGCCAACTGGGCCGTTGTGCTCGACCACGGCACCGTCGCCTACGAGGGAGAGCCGTCCGGAGCGGGCGAGGCGGTCGGAGCGTTGATGGCCCGGCGCGAGGAGGCGGCGGCAGCGGCGCCGCCGAGGCGTCGAGACGCCGGCCGAGCGAGTCCGGATACCTAGTCACAGGGCAGAGTTCACATGCGGGGAGCCGTGCTGCTTCTCGTTACGAAGACCGGGAGGCAAGGACATGAGAGAGCCGGTCATCGTCGACGTCGTGCGGACGACGTTCGGCAAGCGGAATGGGTCGTTGGCCAACTGGCACCCGGCAGACCTCCTCGGTTTTGCGTTGACAACCTTGTTGGAGCGCACCGGCGTCGACCCCGAGCGGATCGACGACGTCATCGGCGGCTGCGTGACCCAGGTGGGGGAGCAGAGCACGAACCTCGGCCGCAACGGCTGGGTGTCGGCCGGGCTCCCGCAGATCGGTGCCGGCCACCACCGTGGACCGCCAGTGCGGCTCCTCCCAGCAGGCCGTCCACTTCGGCGCGGCAGGCGTGGCCGCCGGCCACTACGACCTGGTCATCGCGTGCGGGGCCGAGGTGATGAGCCGCGTCCCGTTGGCGTCGAACGCCCGCGGCGGGACCGGGCCCTTCCCGCCGTCGTTCCTCGAGCACGTCGACGGCCGCCTGTGGACCCAGTTCCGGGTGAGCCAGGTGCTGGCCGACCGGTACGGGATCACGCGGGAGGAGATGGACGCGTACGCGCTCGAGTCCCACCGCCGGGCCGCCGACAGCTGGGACACCGGCCACTTCGAGGGCGAGGCCGTCGCCGTGCCGATCAAGGCCGAGGACGGCACGCCTGACCGGCGAGTCACCTGACGACCGACGAGGGCATCCGGCGCACGTCCACGCTCGAGGGCCTGGCCGCCCTGCCGGCGGCCCAGAGCTGGGAGCCCGAGACCGCACCCGACATCACGGCCGGCAACTCGTCGCAGATGACCGACGGAGCGGCGGCCATGCTCATCGCCGAGCGGGCGACGGCCGAGGAGCTGGGCCTCCCCATCCGCGCCCGCTTCCTGCACTTCGCCGTCGCGGCGGAGGACGCCGCCATCGTGCTGTCGGCGCCGGTGCCGGTGACGCACAAGCTGCTCAAGCGCTCGGGCATGACGGTCGACCAGTTCGACGCCGTGGAGTGCAACGAGGCCTTCGCCGCCATCGCCCTGATGTGGCAGAAGGAGTTCTCCTACGACATGGAGCGGTTCAACCCGCGCGGCGGCGCCATCGCCATCGGCCATCCGCTCGGCGCCAGCGGGGTGCGCCTCATGGGCACGCTGTTGAACCATCTGGAGGCGACCGGCGGCCGCTACGGCTACCAGACGATGTGCGAGGGCGGCGGCCAGGCGAACGGCACCGTCATCGAACGGCTGGGCTGACCCCGGCGTCCCGCCCCGGCCGCCTGGGCGGCGAGCAGCGGTTGGATCTTGCGGGTGACGACGAGCCACTCGACGACGAACGTCAGGCCGGGCACAAGGCCCGCGCCGAACATCAGGACGATCCAGCCGACCCCGCCGGCTGATCTTCCGTCTTCGACGTGCAGGCGTGCCTTGAGTGCGAGGATGCCCGGCCGTGATCAGGTAGACGATGTAGAGGTAGCCGTGGCCGACGCCGAAGATGGCGAGCTCGATCTTGAAGCCGCCGAACCCGAGCTGCAGGAAGAAGAAGATGAACAGCGGGATGACGAGCACGCCGACGATGTTCGCCATCAGCTGGTAGCGGAAGAGGCGCCCTCGAGGCCGCGTTCGGTGAGCCTCACTGCGGTCGGCGGACCACGACTTCTTCGCGGTGGCGCCAGGTCTTGGGCCCCTTGGCGGCCAGCTCGGCGAGCCGCGCGTTGTAGGCGGCGAGATCGGGGTCGTCGTCGGGCGGAACCGACGGAGACCTCGGGGATGAGGTGAGGAGCCGGCGAGGTGGCCACGCCGTTGGGAACGCATGCGACGCGACGGTGTGCGGTCGCTTGCTGGCGGCGCATCCCCTTGAGGCCCACGGTCTCGTAGTCGGTGTGGATCAGCATCCACCAGAAGATGATGCGCGAGGAGGCCGAAGACGGGCCACATCACCGAGTAGAGGTAGCTGAGCTGGTTGCCGTCCTGGGCCCGGTTGATCTGCCACCACGCGGCGAGGGCGCAACCGGGGACGACCACGAGGAGGGCCACATGCAGCGAAACGGACCGCCCGGAAAGCCAGCGTTCACGCACGTTGGCCATGCTACCGGCACCGGATCGGGCCGAGATTGCGCCGGTAACCTGGCACGGTGCTCCCCGCCGTGAACCGTCCCGAGCCACCGTTGGTGGGCGACGAGCGGGACGATGTTGCCCGCGTGGCTCGACTACCAGCGCGCCACCTTGTTGTGGAAGTGCGAGTCGCTCGACGGCGACGCACTGGCACGTGGAGCGTGCCACCTTCGCCGATCAGTCTCCTCGGTATCGTGCGGCACATGACACTCGTCGAGTGGAATTGGTTCGAGCGCCGGTTCGCAGCGACGGGCTCTCCTCCGCCTGTCTCGACGCGAACACGACGAGGACGCGGACTTCAACGATCTGGACCCGGCCGGGGCCATGGAGGACATCGAGCGTTTCCAGCGGCAGTGCGACATCTCCAGGGGGATCGTGGCCGTAACCCAGAGCATGGACCAGCTCGTGGCGAACCCCGGGGCGAGGCCATGTCCTTGCGCTGGATCATGGTCCACATGATCGAGGAGTACGCCCGGCACAACGGGCACGCCGACTTCCTGCGTGAGCTCATCGACGGCGCAGTGGGGGAGTGAGCGGCGTGGGCGGCGGAACGGCTCGGCGGCGCGTGAGGTCCGGGGTGCGATCACGACGGACCATCGCTACGAGCTCCCCTTGGGGCAGGAGACGGTGTGGTCGCTCATCAACGGCGTCGAGCGTTACCGGTCGTGGTGGCCCTGGCTGCGGCAGTTCGAGGGCGGTGGCCTCTCGGTGGGGGACGAATGGCGGTGCACGGTGCAGCCGCCGGTGCCCTATCTGGTGCGGTTCCGGGTCGTGATCGGCCACGTCGAACCGCCGTCGCTGGTGCGGGCGCAGGTCCTGGGCGACGTGGTGGGCGACGCGACGTTGACGCTGGAACCGGCGGTTGTGGACGCGGCTGACGGGAACGGGGTGGGCGCAACCGGGTGTGTCGCCTTGCTGCACAGCTCGTTGGCCCCGGGCAACACGGCGCTTGCCGTCGTCTCGCGGTACGCCGCGCCGGTCGCACGTTTCGGGCACGACTGGGTGCTCGACTCGGCGGCGCGGCAGTTCATCGCCAGGGCCATCGAGCCAGCCCTCGGCGATGCAGCTTCGTAGGCGTAATTTCTCCAGGCGTGAAGTTCTCTTTCCGGCAGATCCTGGCTTCCGCCGCGGGCGCGGTGATCGCGGCGCTCATCGCATCGAGCTTCGGGGTCACCGGCACGATCGTCGGTGTCGCGATCGGTTCGATGGCCGCGACCCTGGGCACCGCGTTGGTGTCGCAGTCGATCGAGCGGGGGCACGAGGCGGTCAAGCAGGCGGTCGTGCGCGTGCCCGAGGGCCCGGCCTCGACGCTGCTGCGCCGCGTGGGTGGGACGGGTGCGGCCGGTGGGACGACGTCCTCGGTCGACGGCGGGCCGAAAGAGCCGGAGCCCACGGAGGTCGTCGGCGCCGTAGGTGCGGAGACGACGGCGATGGAACGGCGGCCGTGCCGGCGGACGCCACGGAGCGTGTGGAGGTCCCGGCCGCGGATGTCGAGGGCGACGCGGCGACCGGAGCATCCGAGCCGTCGACGGTTCCGTTGTCGCCGACCTCCGTCCTGGAGGGTGCCGGCGTCGTGGGCGTCACCGGCGGCGCGGGCGTCGCCACCGCCGCGGGCACGGAGGACGACACGGCGAGGCGGCGGTTCACCTGGAAGGCGTTTGCAGGCACGGCAGCCATCGTCTTCCTCCTGGCGTTCGGGTTCGTGACGGCGGTGGAACTGATCGCCAACCGGCCCACCGTCTTCACGCCGTCGTCGCCCGGTCCGGCAACGACCACGACGACTCGACCCCGACCTCGACCCCGCTCGACCTCGACCTCGACGAGTTCTCCGACGAGCTCCACCACGACGAGCACGACGGCTGCCATCGAGCACCACGACGTCGACGACCGCACCGAGCACGACGACGACGAACAACCTCAGGTCGTCGACGACCACGACCACGACCACGTCGGCGGGCCCCTGACCGAGATCAGCGTCGGTGCGATCGCGTACTCGCAGAGCGCGGCTGAGAGACTACCAGCCCTTGAACTCGGCGGGCCGCCGCTCCACGAAGCTGGCGATGCCCTCTTTCATGTCATCGGTGTAGGTGACGAGCTCCTGGCCGATCGCCTCGTCGTAGAGCGAGGTGGCCCGGTCCACGTCGAGGGCGCGGTTGGTCAGCCACTTGGCGACCCAGATCGCCTTGGTCGGCGCCTTGGCGAGCCGGCCCGCCATCTCCTCGAGGGTTGCCTGGAGCTCGGCGCGGGGCACCAGCCGGTTGGCCAGCCCGATGCGATGCGCCTCCGCCGCGGGCACGTCGTCGCCGAAGAAGAACAGCTCCTTGGCCTTCTGGATCCCGACGAGACGGGTGAGGAGCCACGCCCCGCCGGCGTCCGGGGCGATGCCGCGCCGGATGAAGACCTCGACGAACTTGGCCTCCTCGGCCATCACGACGAGGTCGCACGCCAGCGCCAGGTGCATGCCGCCGCCGGCGGCCGTGCCGTTGACGCCGGCGATCACGGGCTTCTCGCAGTCGAGGATCGACGTGACGACGGCCTGCCAGCCCTCCATGATCATGCGTGCGTTCTCGCCGACCACGGTCTCGGGCGCGCCGTCGGGCCTCGGGCGGGGCTCCTTGCGGCCGCCGCGCAGGTCTGCACCGGTGCAGAAGGCGGCGTCGCCCGCTCCCGTGATGACCACCGCGCGCACGAAGAGGTCGGACGACGCGTCGTGGACCCACTCGGCGATCCGGTCCCGCATGAACTGGGTCAGAGCGTTGCCCGCGTCCGGGCGGTTGATCGTGATCCAGCAGATCCCGTCCTCGATCCGCCGGAGCAGGTCGGTGCCGACGGGGTCGTCGTTCGGCTCCGCCGTCGTGTCGCTGTCGCTCATCGATCTCCTTGCCCTCGTGGCGGAGTGACCGTATCTGACCTCTTTGGCAGTGTCGATCCACGCGTGCGCCGGGAGCGACGCCGACCCCGTAGCCTGAAAGGCCGTGCCCGCAACGCCCTACGACCTCACCCGCGAGGAGCTGGCCGCGCTCATGCCGGACGAGCCGGCCGTACCGGGCCCGCCAGGTGTGGGAAGGCCTGCACGTCCGCGTGCAGCGACCCGAGGAGATGACCGAGCTCCCGGCGGCGTTGCGCGATGCGCTCGAGGCAGCCCTCCCGCCGGCGTTGCGCGAGGTGTCGACGCAGCAGCGCCGACGGGGGCGAGACGACGAAGTGGCTGTGGTCGCTGGCCGACGAGGCGCGCGTCGAGACGGTCTTGATGCGCTACGCCGACCGGGTGACGGTGTGCGTGTCCACGCAGGCGGGCTGCGCCATGGCCTGCCAGTTCTGCGCCACGGGCCAGGCCGGGTTCCAGCGGCACCTGACGACGGGCGAGATCGTCGAGCAGGTGGCGGTGGCCATGCGCGCGGCGCGGCCGCGCCGGCTGTCCAACGTGGTCTTCATGGGGATGGGGGAGCCGCTCGCCAACTACGACCGTGTCTGGGCGGCCGTCGAGCGCCTGCACGGCGAGATGGGCCTGTCGGCCCGCCATCTCACCCTCTCGACGGTCGGGCTCGTGCCCGGCATCCGCCGCCTCGCCGGCGAGACGCTGCCCGTCAACCTGGCCGTGTCGCTCCACGCCGCCAACGACGAGCTGCGCGACGAGCTCGTCCCCATCAACCGGCGCTACCCGCTGGACGTGCTGGCTGCCGCCTGCGCCGAGTACGTGGCGGCGAGCGGGCGGAGGCTCTCGATCGAGTGGGCCCTGATCCACGGGGTCAACGACCGTCCGCAGGACGTGGCCGAGCTCGCCGCTTTCGCCCGGCCGCTCGCCGCGCACGTCAACCTGATCCCGCTCAACCCCACTCCCGGCTACGCGGTGGTCGGCTCGTCGCCGGCCCGGGTGCGCGGGTTCCGCGACGAACTGACCGCCGCGGCGTGAACGCGACGATCCGTGTCACCCGGGGCGCCGACATCGACGCCGCCTGCGGGCAGCTGGCCGCCAGTGCGCACGGCGCGGGTGCGGGGGCGAGCCGGCCGGCCGGTGCGGTTGGCCCTCGACGCCACCGGTCGCTAGAACGTGCGCATGGCAAAGGCGAAGCGGTCGGGCGTCGTGCGCCCCTCGTTGTTCTGGTTCCTGCTCCTCGACGGCGGGATCGTGCTCCTGGTGCAGCTTGCGTTCAACCGGCCCGCCTACGACCGGGCCCTCGAGGTGAGCGGCAACCGGCTCCCGCCCCGGGAGGTCCTCTACTCGCTGCTGGCCGCAACCGCAGTGATCCACGTCGGCGAGGCGCTCGCCGCGGGCCGGATGGCCCGCCGGCGCGGGCTGTCGCCGCGCGGCTGGCGGCTGCAGACGCTGATCGTGGGGTTCCCCTCGCTGCGGGCGCTGCGCCGCGGCTCGCGGCCTGACGCGCCCACCACCAGCGCCTCCCGCGACGGACCGTCGGACGGCAGCTGATGCCGCAGGCGACACCGTGACCCTGCTCGCCGGCCGGCCCGTCCGCCGCATGGGCTTCGGCGCCATGCAACTGCCCGGGCCCGGCGTGTTCGGGCCGCCCAAGGACCGCGCCAGCGCGCTCGCCATCCTGCGTCGGGCGGTCGACGCGGGGTGAACCACATCGACACGGCACAGTTCTACGGGCCCGACGTCGCCAACGAACTGATCCACGAGGCGCTGCATCCGTACCCCGAGGACCTCGTCGTCGTTTCGAAGGTCGGGGCGCGGCGAGACGAGACGGGGCAGTGGCTGGCGGCCCAGCGACCCGAGGAGCTCCGCGCCGGGGTGGAGGCCAACCTGGCCACCCTCGGCCTCGACCAGGTTCCCGTGGTCAACCTGCGGCGACACCCCGGCGGTGAGGTGCCCTTCGACGAGCAGCTGGCCGCCATGGTGGCGCTCCGCGACGAGGGGCTGATCGGCGGCATCGGCCTGAGCACCGTGTCGCTCGAGGAGTACCGCCGGGGAAGGGCCACCACGGAGATCGCCTGCGTGCAGAACGCGTACAGCGTCGCCGACCGTTCCGATCAGGACGTGTTCGACGCCTGCGCCGCGGACGGCGTGCCGTACGTGCCGTACTTCCCACTGGGCTCCGCCTTCTTCCCGGACAAGCCGGTGCTGAGCCATCCGGCCGTGCTCAGCGCGGCGGCGCGCCTCGAGGTGACGCCGGCCCAGGTGGCGCTGGCCTGGCTGCTGCAGCGAGGGCCCGACGTGCTGCTGATCCCCGGCACCTCGTCGCTCGGGCACCTGGAGGAGAACCTGGCCGCCGCCGATGTCGTGCTCGATGCCGAGGCGCTGGAGGCGCTGGGCTGATCCTCGGACCGGACCGGCGAGTCGGCGCCGAACCGAACACCTCCTCCGTGCGTCATTGCTGCTGGCGTGCGCGGTGCACGCCCGTTCGAGCACGTTCGGGAGGGCGCTCCATGTCCGAACGGCAGCGATGTACACAGCACTCGAGACAGCGGCGGACCGGCACCCCGCGTCGGTGGCGCTCCGGTTGCCGGCGATCACCGCCATCGCCGTCGTCGCCGTGGCCGTCGGTGCATTGGTCGTCGGCGGCACCGGCCTCGGGCTGGCGCTGAGCGCCGGCGCGACGACGCCGGTCTCCACCTCCGGCGGCTGCAACTCGTCGCAGCCCCGCCTGACCGTGCAGGGCACCGGCCAGGCCGACGGCACGCCGGACGTCCTGACCGCGGTCTTCGGGTTCAGCAGCTCGGCCCCCAGCGCGACTGCCGCGCTGAGCCAGAACAACGACGAGGTCAACCAGGCGCTCATGGCGCTCTCGAGCAACGGCGTGGCCCAATCCGACGTGCAGACGACGGGCCTCACGCTGGCGCCGCAGTACGTCTACGCCCAACGGCGTGCAGACACCGAACGGCTTTGCGGCCACCAACACGGTGACGGCGACGCTGCGCGACACCAAGACCGCGGGCGATGCGATCGACGCCGTGGTGAACGCGACCGGTGACGCGGCCACCATCAACTCGCTGAACTTCTCCTTCGCCAACCCGGCCCAGGTGGAGGACCAGGCGCGGTCGCATGCGGTGCACCAGGCGGTCGCGCACGCAGCCGCCATGGCCGCCGCGGCGGGACGACGGCTCGGTGCCGGTGTGCTCGCTGACCGACAACACCCAGCCGTCGCTCCTCGAGCCCTACGCCAGCGGCGGGCTCTCGCGCTCGCGAGTGACCAGGGCGGCGGTGCCGGTCGAGCCGGGCAGCCAGACGGAGAGCGACCAGGTGACGATGGTGTACACGCTCGAACATCGCTGAGGCAGCCGACTGGCAGCTCCTGCAACCCCGGTGCTGCCTGCACCTGACGCCGGCGGTCTGCGAGGCTGTCGGCCCCGATGACCGAAGCGCAGCAGTCACCACCGCTCGCGAGCGACCCCCGCTCAGCCGTGGTGAAGTCACCTTCCCCCGCCGCCGACCTGTCAGCACCCTTGGACCAGCACCTTTGCAGTGACTCAATTGGTCCGGGATGGCCCACGTAACGAATTGGTCCTGCAGCGGCATATGAGTTTCGTCTGGCTTCGGGTCCAGGCCGCGCTGCGGCATCGCTGGAGGGCGCTGGTGGTCCTGGCTGTGGTCGTGGGCGTCGGCGGCGGCGCGGCGATCACCGCCTTGGCCGGCGCTCAACGCACGGACACGGCCGTACCGCAGTTCGTGTCGTACAGCCTCCCGGACACCGGCGGGTTTCTCTTCGGCAGCGTGCTCTCGCCGCCGGTGACACCGGGCACCCCCGCCGGACTCCCTCGCGCTGGCCCCGTTCGAACAACGTGTCGTCCACCTGCCTCAGGTCGTCTCGTACTTCCGTGCTCCATATCTGTCCTTGTCGCAGTCCCGCGCCGGTAACGATCCATCGCAAGTCAACGTCATCGGCGATGCCGACTCGGATCTCTACCGCACGGTCGATCGTCCGATTGTGGTGGCGGGCCGATTGCCGCGTCCGGACCAGCCCTTCGAAGTCGCCGTCAACGAACTGGCGGCTACGGGGCAGCACTTGCACGTGGGCAGCATGGTCAAGCTGTACGCCTACTCGTACCGCAAGTGGCCAGCCAGGCGCTCATCGAGAGCACCGGCACACCGGTGCGCCCGGCCGGGCCTGCCTATCGAGTGCACGTAACGGGCATCGTGCGATTCCCGCAGGACGTCAACGCGGCCCTCCCGTTGATCGACCGTCAGGGCGTGGCATACGAGAGCCAGCGCAACCTCTACACGACGCCAGCGTTCCTGCAGCGGTTGGCCCAGGGTCTCGGCGTGCCGGTGGAGCAGATCCCGGACATCAACCTCGTGGGCGTCCGGCTCCGCCATGGCGCGGCCGATTGGCGGGCCTTTGCCGACGCCGTCCGCAAGGCGTCAGCCGGACAAAGCTCGTTCGCGGGTGCCGGCAACGTCTACGGGATCAATCGTGCGGCCGCGAGCGCACGAGCGCGGCATCCATCTCGACGTGGTGGCTCTCATCATCTTCGGATTGCTGGTCGCGCTGATCACGCTGTTGTTCGTCGGACAATCGATCGGACGGCAGGTTCGGAACCAAGCAGGCGACTTCGCGGTGTTGCGCAGCCTGGGAGCCGATCGGCGGCAGCTCGTTTCGGCTGAGCTTGCCGTGAGCGGTTTCGTCGGCGTCCTCGGGGCCGCGCTGGCGGTCGCGGTGGCGATCGCAGCATCGCCCCTGATGCCAGTCGGGCTCGCCCGCCAGGCCGAGATCAACCCGGGCGTGAATGCTGATCCCGTGTTCCTGGTGCCCGGGTTCCTCATCCTTGCCGGGCTGATCACGCTCGCGACACTCGTCCCTGCGCTGCGGGCGAGCCGCCGGGCGGTCGTCGACATCGACGGCGGCACGGAGCCGCGGACCGGAGCGCGAGCGAGGTGGCTGTCCAGGAGCGTGTCGCCGGTTCCCGCGATCGGCGTCCGCTTCGGCCTCGAACCCGGCCGAGGGCTCGCCGGGACCACCGCGAGCGGAGTCGTGAGCGCCATCGTGGCCATCGCCACCGTCGCCGCCGCGTTGACCTTCGGCGCCAGCCTCAACGGCCTGATCGCGAACCCGCGGGCCCAGGGCTGGAACTGGGACGCGCTGGTGGGAAACCCGAACGACCAGGCCGAGCACGAACAGGCGACGGCCAGACAGCTCGCCCACGATCCCGATGTCAGCGGCTACGCCGCAATAGCCATCATCGCCGGGGCGAGTCAGGGGACCGCCACGATCGACGGGCACCTCGTGCAGTTCCTGATCGCGCTCGACTCCCTCAAGGGGTCCGTGCACCCGACACTCGTCGCGGGACATCCGCCGCGCGCGTCGAATCAAATCGTGCTCGCGAGCAAAACGATGGAGGAGTTGCATCGGCAGCTCGGCCAGATCGTGCGGATCCCCACACCGGCGGGCGTGGTGACGCTCCGAATCGTCGGCGAGATGATCGCGCCCTCGGTGGGCGACCTCCTCACGAACGGGATGGGCGACGGCGGGTGGATCTACGGCCCCGCCCTCCATCGCCAACTGGGTCCGCAGGCGGGACCACAGGCCACAGCCCAAGGGCTGCCGGTGGCCGTCTTCGATCTCTTCCTCGTCCGCTTCGCGCGTGGGGTCACCCCGGCCGCCGGGCTGGCGAGCCTCCAGCGCCAATTCGGCCACGATGTCCTCATGCACGTACCACCCGAGGACGTGATCAACCTCCAGAGCGTCGACCAACTCCCGTACCTCCTGACGGCGCTGGTGGTGGTGCTCGGAGTGGCGACCGTCGGGAACACATTGGTCGTTTCTGTCCGCCGGCGCCGGCGCGACCTCGCCATCCTCAAGACGGTCGGGTTCGTGCGTCGTCAGGTTGCAGGCGTCGTGGCGTGGCAAGCATCGTCCATTGGTGTCGTGGCGCTGCTCGTTGGCATCCCTGTCGGCAATGCTGCCGGGCGCTGGGCATGGGACACCGTCGCCAACGGCCTCGGATCATCCGCTCCGACGATCGTGCCGGCGCTCGCCCTCGCGGCCGTGGTTCCGTGCGTACTCGTCGTCGCGAACCTGATCGCCGCGGCGCCCGGGTGGTCGGCCGCTCGCGTGCCGCCGGTGACTGCCATGCGGGCCGAGTGACGGCCCGGTGCCCGAGCCGGGGCCTCCCGCGCCGCGGCGTCGACGAACGCCACGTCCACCGGCGCGCTCAGGCCGCCGTGGAAGTAGGGGACCGGGAACCCACCGGGGTCGGCGTAGGACTGGCACTCGATCCGCCGCCCGTCCGGCAGCACGATGATGCGGGTGTCGCTGTCCCCCAGGCTCAGCGGTTCTTCCAGTTCGGCGCCCGCTTCTCTGCGAACGCCTTCGGCCCCTCTTTGGCGTCCTCGCTGCTGAAGACCTCGCTCGAGAGCTCCGACTCGATCCGGTAGGCCTCCTTCATGTCGACCGCCAGCCCGCGCAGCACCGACTCCTTCGTCTTGCGGACGGCGAACGGACCGTTGGCCGTGATGCGGCGCGGCGTACTCCAATGCCCGCTCCATCAGGTCGCCCGGCCGGCACACCTCGTTGAGCACGCCCATCTCCAACGCACGCTGCGCCGGGATCTGGTCGGCGCACAGCAGGAACTCCATGGCCGCCGGGTACGGGATCTGGCGGGGCAGCCGGACCGTGGTGCCGCCGCCGGCGAACAGACCGCGCTTGGGCTCCATCACCGCGAACGTCGCCGTGTCCGATGCCACCCGGATATCGGTGCCCCCGAGCATCTCCATGCCGCCGGCCACGCAGGTCCCGTTCACGGCGGCGATGATCGGCTTGTAGAGCTTCGTCCCGCGCAGCACGGCCTTGACCCCGTCGTCGAGCCGGTAGCCGCCGAGTTCGTCGGGGTGCTGTCCGTCCTTCATCTTCTGGTGCAGCTCGGTGACCTGCGGGATGTACGTCTTCAGGTCGGCCCCGACGCAGAAGTCCTTGCCGACGCCGGTGACGATTGCCACGTAGGCGTTGTCGTCCTCGCCGAAGCGGTCCCAGGCGCTGCGCAATTGGTAGAAGTGCTCCATGTCCATGGAGTTGCGCGCCTCGGGCCGGTTGATGGTGATGGTGACGATGTGGTCGTCACCCGCGACGTAGTCGATCGACATGGGCTCCGCTCTCTGGGTGGGGCTTTACGGGACCGCCGGCGTGGACGAAAGGAATTCCGGGCGGGAAACCGGCTGGCTCAGTCCTCATCCTTGTCGATCATCTTCTCGAGACGGGTCGAGAAGCTGCTGACGCTCACGATGCCGTCTTCGTTCGTCTTCGTGTGCCCGCGGGCCCTCGAGACCAGCGAGACGTCGACGTCGGAGGCCTCCGCCCGGAGCGCGCCCACGGTGCACTTCTCGCGGGGCCGCACTGAGAACGGGTCGAACTGGAAGTGCTTCATTGCGTTGAGGTGGGTGATCTTGTCGATGTCCCCGTCGGAGACGCCGTCCAGGTACTTCATCAGGGCCTCGGGGGACTGCGGCCACGTCGAGTCCGAGTGCGGGTAGTCGCACTCCCACGTGATGTTGTCGATGTTCATGTACTGGCGGCTCTGCACGCCGAACGCGTCGTCGATGAAGCAGGTGATGACGCGGTCCTTGAAGACCTGGCTCGGCAGCTGGTCGCCGAAGTCCTGACCCGTCCACTTGTGGTGGTGCTGGTACACGTAGTCGATGCGCTCGAGCGCGTACGGGATCCAGCCGATGCCGCCTTCGGACAGCGCGAAGTGCAGGTCCTTGTACTTGCGCAGGATCGGCGACCAGACGAGGTCGGCCGCCGCCTGCACCATGTTGATCGGCTGCAGGCTGATCATCACGTCGATCGGCGCCTCGACGGAGGTCATGAGGATCTGCGACGAGGAGCCGAGATGCATGCACACGACCGTCCCCTCGTCGGCGCAGGCCGACCAGAACGGGTCCCAGTGCGCGTTGTGCAGCGAGGGCCAGCCGAGCTTCTCGGGGTTCTCGGAGAAGGTCACGGCGTGGCAACCCTTCTTGGCCGCCCGGCGCACCTCCTCGGCCCCGAGCTCTGGGTCCCAGATGACCGGGATCGACAACGGGATGAAGCGCCCCGGCTCGGCGCCGCACCACTTGTCGATGTGCCAGTCGTTGTAGGCGCGCACCATGGC
Source organism: uncultured Acidimicrobiaceae bacterium (assembly GCA_963828455.1). Classification (GTDB taxonomy): domain Bacteria; phylum Actinomycetota; class Acidimicrobiia; order Acidimicrobiales; family RAAP-2; genus Bog-473. Next base: position 154,245 of record CAWHFH010000012.1, read on the forward strand.
GAGCGCCTCGTCCTTGTCCTCGCGCCGGGCGAAGAGCTGGCCGCAGAACTGGGGGAAGGAGGGGAAGCACATGGAGCCGAGCACGCCGTTGACCGACATGTCGCGCACCCGCTCGTGCACGTCGTAGCAGCCGACGCGCATGTCCTCGAGCGAGGTGGGCTCGATCCCGTACTCCTCGGGCGGGCGGCCCACGACGGCGTTCAGGCCGACGTTGGGGATGACGTTGCCGTCGTAGAGCCAGACGTCGGTGCCGTCTTCCTGGCGGACGAGCTTGGGCGCGGCGTCCTGGTACTTGGCCGGCAGCAGCCCGTCGAACATGCCCCGCGGCTCGATGACGTGGTCGTCGACGCTGACCAGGATCATGTCTTCGGTGCGCATCGCAGTCCCTCCCTTGTGCCCTGATCTGGGTGATATCACGGTGCCGGTCGATCCCTGACACCCGTGTCATTCACACTATGCGCCCCCCGGCAAGGCGTGCGAAGCAGGCCGGCTGACGGGCCCCGGCCCGGCGGCACAAGGGCCGGCCGCCGAGTGGGCGGGGGCGGAACGGTTCGGCCGCCGTCAGGCTGCGGCGGCCTTGCGGGACGGAGCTGGCTGCGGCGGCGTGGGACGCGGCGGCTGGGTCTCTTGGGTCGGCATGACGTTCTGGGTCGGGGGAGGGTAGGGGACGCCTTCGTCACCGGTGCCGGCCAGCGAGTTGATCACGACCTGTTCGTCGACGGTCGGCACGAAGAGCGAGGTGTCGGGAAGGGCGGGGATGGTGTCGTCGGCCGGCTTGCCCAGGGCCAACGCACTGGTCATGTCGCCCGTCGCGCTGCGGCGCCAGGCGGAGAGGTTCGGTACCGGAACCCCGAACAGCGTCTCGATCAAGCGGAGCGTCGAGGTGTGGTCGAAAGTCTCGTGCGCGACGAAACCACCTCGGGTGAAGGGCGACATCAGCAGGCACGGCACACGGAAGCCGAGCCCGACCGGGCCGGCGACGCCGTCCGCTGCAGCCGGCAGCGGGTTGACAGACAGATACTCGCCCGCGGTCCCACTCGGGGGCACTGGTGGTGCGATGTGGTCGAAGAAGCCGCCGTTCTCGTCGTAGTTCAAGATGAACAGCGTGTACGCCCACACCTCGGGGTTCGACGTGAGGATGTCGAGCACGTTCTGCACGAGGTTCTCGCCCCACTCAGGAGCCGTCGCCGGGTGTTCGCACTGGGTGATCGGCCCCTGGATCCAGCTCACCTGCGGCAGGGTGCCGGCGGTGACGTCCGCCTGCAGATCGCCCGGGAAGTTCGGAGTGAGCCCGTTGGCGATGAGCTGCTGGCCCCTTGTGGTCGACGGGTCGTTGTACGCCTTGAAGTAGGGAAGTGGGCTGAACAGGGCGAGGCCGGTCGGGTCGTTGTAGACCTTCCACGTCACACCCGCGTCGAGGAGGTTCTCGGGCATCGTCTTCCAGGTGAACGTGTTGTACTGCTGCGGTCGTCCCGTCGTCCCGTCGTCTGCGTGACGAGGACGGGACCGCCACCCGTTCCGGCGGGGTCGATGCTGGCCGAGAAGGACATCACCCGGTTGGGGTCCGTGGGGCCGAGCACCGAGCAGAAGTACCCGTCGCAGATGGTGAAGGCGTCTGCGAGCGCGTGGTAGAAGGGCAGGTCGCCTCGCGTGAAGTAGCCCATCGTCGTGACGAAGTTCTGTGTCCCGTCGGCCGCCACGTGGGCACGCACCCAGTTGTCCATGCTGCCGTCGTCCCACGCATCGTGCTGCGTGCCCCACTCGTGGCTGATGTCGTTCGTCGTCTCGCCGTCTTCGCTTGGCGGGCTCTGCATCAGCTCGAAGGGGACCATGTAGCCGTTGGGGTCGATCCCGACCCCGGGCTCGTAGCCGAACTGTCGGAAGACGCTGTAGTTCTTGCCGTCGAAGGGGTAACGCAGCGCCTTGGGGTCCGAGAAGCCGCGCACGCCCGACAACGTTCCGTAGTAATGGTCGAAGGAGCGGTTCTCCTGCATCAGGATCACCACGTGACGGATATCGCTCAAGGACGGGTTCGCGCTCGCGGGCTCGAGCGCCAATGCTCGCTCGATGCTGGAGGCCGCACCCGAGGACATCCCGGCCGCGGTTGCGGCGCCGGCACCGAGCGCGATGCCACCCTTGAGCAGATCACGGCGGGTCAGCCGCTTGGCCAGGTGGCCGTCCTCGCTCCGTGCTCGTGCTCGTGCCCTGGCTCCGGGTCGTTCCATCCGTCCGCTCCTCGGCAAGTCCGTGGGCCTGTGTCGTGCTGTCCTGCGGTGCGGGTTGCCGCGTCCGGCCGCTGCCGGCGCTCGGGTACAGGGGGTTTGGGCGCGGCACAGCTGCCGACGACGGGGGGAACGAACGTTCGGTGGCCGGCTTTCGCTGCGTCAGGCTTTGTCCGCCGGCCGGTCATGCCACGGTCGCTCTCGCAGCCGTGGGTCAACTGCCGCGGTCCCTGAAGCGGCCTCGGTCGTGTGAACGAGGGGCACATCGGCCCTCGGCAACCCCGGACTCCTCGGTCTCAAGGGCGGGGTTCAGGCGCTGGCCACCTGCAGTTCACGCTCCTTGCGGGCGCCGGTGCGGGCTGGAGCGGTCGCGCCCGGGGCGGCGACGCCACGCCGGGGCAGGATGATGTCGTCGATGATCCCGTAGTCCCGGGCCTCCTCGGCGGTCATGTAGTGGTCGCGGTCGATGTCCGCTGCGACCTGCTCGACCGGGCGGCCGGTGTGGTGGGCGATGATCTCGGACATCCGGTGCGTGAGGGCCAATACCTCGCGCAGCTGGATCTCCATGTCGCTCGGTGCGCCGCGGGTGCCGGCCGAGCCCTGGTGGATCATGATGCGCGAGTTCGGCAGCGCGAAGCGCTTGCCGGCCGCACCCCCGGCGAGGATCATGGCCGCGGCCGACATGCCCATGCCGCAGCAGATGGTCGAGACGTCGGGCTCGACGTGCTGCATCACGTCGTAGATCGCCATGCCGGCGTAGGCCACGCCGCCGGGGGAGTTGATGTAGAGGTAGATGTCCCGCTCGTTGTTGTTCGCCTCGAGGAACAGCATCTGGGAGATGATCAGGTTGGCCACCTGGTCGTCGACCTCCTGGCCCAGGAACACGATCCGCTCCCGCAGCAGTTGCGAGTAGATGTCGAAGGCGCGGTCGCCCCGGTTCCCCTCCTCGATCACGGTGGGGACGAGGACCTGGCGGAGGTCGCGGTCGTGGTCGATGGCCGGTGCCGGTGCCGGTGCCGGTGCCGGTGCGGGTCGGTGCGGTCGATTTGGTCGAGGCGGGTCATGGCGGTGCTCCTTCTCCCGAGGTTTCTTCTCCTGAACTTCCTGGTCCTTCCGAGGTTATATCAAATGTGAGATAATGGTGCACCGTGAGCGAGCGCCGGCACCCGACCGTCTTTCCCGGCTTCAAGGAGATGGCCGAGCGGCGCCGCTCGGTGTCCGGCCAACTGCTCTCGCTGCGCCGGGAGCTGGGGCTGTCCCAGACCGAGGTGGCGACGCGCATGGGGACATCGCAGTCGGCGGTGGCCCGCTTCGAGGCCGGCGACCTGGACGTCCGACTCTCGACCGTCGAGCGCTACACGACGGCGCTCGGCGCGCGGCTGGAATGGAGGATCGAACATGGGTGATCGAAGTGTTGGCAACGCCGCTGCAGGCCGACCGGAGTGGCCATGGCTGCCGCAGCCGGGCCAGCCGCTGCCGGGCTCGCCGGTGCCGAGCTCGCCGGTATTGCCCGACCCGGGCGGCTCTCGCACCGGCACCGAGATGTCCGAGCTCCTCGCCCGCCGGCTGATGGAGCAGCGGGTCGTCCTGCTGCACGGCCCGCTCGACGATGCGACCGTCACCCGCGTCTCGGCGGAACTGATGACGCTCGATGCCGACGGAGACGATGCCGTGACGCTGCGCATCGACTGCGGCGAGGCCGCGCTCGGCGCCGGCGTTGACGCTCATGGACGTGGTGGAGCTGATGGGCGTGCCGGTGCGGGCCGTGTGCCTGGGCCAGGTCGGCGGGGGAGCCGTCGGCGTGCTCGCCGTGTGCGCCCACCGGTCCGCCATGCCGAGCACCCGTTTCACGCTGTCGGAGCCGGCGACCCACATGGAGGCGCACGTGCGCAACGTCGCCCAGTGGGCCGAGCTGCGCGCCGCCGAGCGAGGGCGCTTCTGCGAGCGGGTGGGCGCGGCGGTCGGGAAGCCCGCGGAGGAGGTCGGCACCGACATCGAACGGGGTCGGTTCTTCGGCGCCGCCGAGGCGCTCGGATACGGACTGCTCGACGAGGTCTGCGGGCCCGACGCGGACGTCCGCCCGCTGCCGGGCTCTGGCCCCACGCCGCCGATCGGGTTCCGGCCGTTGCGTTGACATCCTGCTGGCAGCCTCCCCGGCCTCGCCGGGGTGTGCGTACGATGCTGGCGATGCCAGGCGCCGCCGAACCCCGAATCGCCCCGCTGCCGCCGGAGGAGTGGGACGACCGCCTGCGCGGCATCCTCGAGGCGTCCCCGGGTGGGGCCGAAGAGCCGATGCACATCTTCGCCACGCTGGCGCGGGCCCCCGACTTGTTCCGCCGCTGGATGGGATTCGGTGGCGCGCTCCTCTACGGCAGCCTGCCGAGCCGGCTCTGCGAAATCGTGATCCTGCGCACCGCCTATCGATTCGACGGCTTCTACGAGTGGGCGCAGCACGTCGAAATGGGACAGGCCCGCGGCGTCACGCTCGATGAGATCGAGGCGCTGGGCGGCGACACGGGCGCACTGGATGCCGTCGACTGGGCCCCCCTCGAGCGGGCCGCGCTGCGGGCTGTCGACGAGACGCGTGAGGACGGCGGGGTGTCCGACTCGACGTGGGCGGAACTGTCGGAGCACCTCGACGACCCCGGCCTCATCGAGCTCCTCATGCTGATCGCGCACTACATGATGCTCACCACGGTGCTGCGCTCGATCCGCATGCAACCCGAGCCCCGGGCGATCGCGCAGGCGGGCCTCGTGCGAGGCGGCCCGGGCCGCCCTGAGGCCTGAGGCCTGAGGCCCGAGGGCGAGGACCGAGGACCGAGGACGGACAGGAGCCCTGACGCCGTGAGCCCGCTCCTTGATGGACGCTGCATCGCCGTGGTGGGCGCCGGCACCCAGCCCTCCCGCGACCCGGACGCCCCCGTCGGCAACGGCCGCGCCATCGCCGTGCGCGCCGCCCGCGAGGGCGCGTCGGTCGTCTGCGTCGACAAGGACGAGGGTGCGGTCGAGGAGACGTGGCGCCTCATCATCGAGGAGGGCGGCAAGGCGGCCGTCGTCGTCGCCGACGTCACGACGGAGGAGGGCTGCCGTCTCGCCGTGGCCGACGAGTCGGGATTGACGCCTGACGGCATCGTGCTCAACGTCGGCACCGGCTTCGGCATGGGCGTCGCCGGCACGTCGCCCGACGACTGGGACCGCACGTTCGCCCTCAACCTGCGCGCGCACTTCATGGTCGTCAAGCGTGCGCTCGTCATCCTGCCGGACAACTCGTCCATCGTGTTCATCGGATCAGTGGCCGGCCTCCGGCCGGGCAGCCGCATCCCCGCCTACGACGCCTCTAAGGCGGGCCTCATCGGACTGAATCGCCACGTCGCCACGGAGGGTGCCCGCCGCGGCATCCGGTCCAACGTCCTGTGCCCGGGTCTGATCGACACCCCGCTCGGCCGCGCCGCCTCGGCCGGCCGCCCCTCGCGCACCCGGACGCCGGTGCCACTCGGCCGCGAGGGTACGGCATGGGAGGTCGCAGCCACCGCCGTCTTCTTGTTGTCGGAAGAGGCCAGTTACATCACCGGACAGGTGCTGGCGGTCGACGGAGGGCTGACGCTGCTGTGAGCGCCGGATGAGCGCCGCCCATTCGGCCCAGCCGAGGTCGCGGCCGCTGGCCGCACCCAAGAGGCCGCGTCTCGGGCGGCGCATGGCGCGGTTCAACCGCGCCGTGGTCAACCCCGTCGCCGTCCATGTCGCCGGCCTCGCGCCCGGGATGGGCATCGTCACCCACGTCGGGCGGCGTTCGCGCAGCGTCTACCGCACCCCGGTCCTGGTCTTCCGGACCAAGGACGGCTATCGGATCGCGCTCACCTACGGCCGCGAGGCCGAGTGGGTCAAGAACGCGCTCGCGCACGGCGCGGCACGCCTGACCTCCGCCCGCCGCCAGCACGAGTTGTCCGATCCCGAGATCGTCACGGACCCGCACCGCCAGCACATGCCGGCGCCCGTGCGCCTCTTCCTCCGGCTGTTGCGCGTCTCGGACTTCATCGACTTCCACGCGGCGCGCTGACGCTGACGCTGACGCTGCCACTGATGAACGGGGCGTCGACGGGCGCATGCGCCACCGGGCGCGTGGCGTCCGCGGCTGCACACGAGAAGCCGGTGAACGTGGTCCGCTCGACCCCGACGTAGTCGGAGCAGGTGGGAGGCTTTTTCGTGCCGGCAGGCAACCTGTTGTGATCCCGCAAGGGTTGAAGATGGTGATGGACCGAACCAGTGGCCGAGCGCCGGCGCGAGACGAGTTCGACAGATTCGTCGCCGAAGTCGGCAAAGGGTTCCTGCGAGCCGCCTACCTGATCACCTGGGACCTCGCCGACGCCGAAGACCTCGTCCAGGAGTGCCTCTTCGAGGTTGCACGCCGCTGGCCGCGCGTGCGGAAGATGGACCACCCGACTGCGTACGCCCGCACCGTGCTCGTCCACCTCGCGCTCGACGGAGGGAAGCACCGGACGCGCCGCCGGGCCGAGCTGGCCGAAGCGGCAGCCGTCCCCCTCGAGCAACACGCGGACGACGCGGCGCTCCGCGTGCTCGGTCGCGTCGAGGCCAGTGCGGACCTGATGCAGGCACTCGGAGCGCTGCCCCCTCGCCAACGCGTCGCGCTGGTCTTGCGCTACTTCGAGGACCTCTCGGAAGCGGACGTCGCCGAGGCGATGGGTTGCTCGATGGGAACGGTCAAGAGCACGACGTCCCGGGCGCTCGAGCGGCTCCGCAGCGTCGTCGGGGTCCCCACGGGCCCCACCGGCCCCACGGGCCCCACAGGCCCCACGGGCCCCACAGGCCCCACGGGCCCCACAGGCCCCACGAGCAGTAATGGCAATCGCACGAAGACCACGATCGCCCCGAACGCCACCCTCCAGAACGTCCAGAAAGAGACCTGCGTCCTCGCGCGGGAGGCACGCACCAACGAAGGGAGCATCACATCGTGAGGACAGCGCTCGAAGACCGACTCAGCGAGGTGTTCGCCCAACGGGCGGCATCCGTGCCCCGGATAGCCACCGACCGGGTGTGTTCCGTCGACTATCACCCTCGCCACCACCGGCTCGCGGTCCCGGTGACCGTCGGCGCTGGTGCGGCGGCCGGCGCGGCGACGGTCGGCACCGCCTTGGCGGTCGTTCTCGGCGGCGCGGCGCCTGCCTATGCCGGCTGGAGCCCTGCGCCGACCGCCTCGCCGGCTACGTCGCCGTCGCCCCAGGCCAGCCAGAGCTGTCTGACCTCACTTCCCTCGAACGAGCCGGGGGGTGGTCAGCTCGGCTCGGGGAGCTGGCAAACCGTGCTCAGCGACGTGCGGGGGCCGTTCACCGTCGCGCTGTTCCAGAACGACGGCGCGTACGCCGCCTGCTTCACCAGCTCGTCCTTCACGTCGATCACCCAGGTGTCTGCGGACAACGGCTCCACCGCGAACGCGCAGAGCGCCAACGGGACGGTCCGCAGCATGGGATCGGCCGGACCGGCGAGCGGCTTGTCGACGATGACCGTCGGCGGCACGAATTCGGGTGATCTCCAAAACGTCGTGCAGACCCATCTGTCCACGACGGAGGATGGCCCGTACACCCTCGTCGACGGCCGCGTCGCCTCGGGCGTGACCGGTGTCACCTTGGTGCAGTCCAACGGGCAGGACGTGGTGGCCACCGTGTCCGATGGTTGGCTGATCGCCTGGTGGCCGGGTGACACGGCGGCGACTTCGGCGAAGGTGACCAGCGCGTCCGGCACCACGACCGAAGCGCTGGCGCAGTCGTCGGACAAGGGGGGGCCGGGACCGTCGACACCGCCCCAGCCGGGTGCGTGTGCCGCGGCAGCAGGGGCCGCCAACACCTCCAAGGCGACGGACGGCCAGCCGAGCAACGGGCCGGTCCACTGCGCGGGCTCCGGCTCCGGTTCCGGCTCCCGCTCCGGCTCGGGCGCCACCGGCAACAGCGGCCCCTCGGTTGACGCCAACACCGGCAGCTCCGGCGCCAGTCTGAAGAGCGGCGGCTGACACGGCGCACCAGATCACCCGCCCTCAGGCAACGACCTCCATGCGCAATCCGGTGGCGTCGAGTTCGCCCCCGAATCGCAGACAGGAACCGCCCAGGTAGCGCCGGGCGGTCCAGGCCAAGGCGAGGGCGTCGAGCACGTCGTCCGGCTGTGCTCCCGGGGCCCGGGCCTCGAGGAGGGCACGGACGTGGACACCGAGATGCTCGTGCAGCACGGCAACGCGTTCGGCCCGTCCGTCGGCCGTTCGCTTGCTGTGCTGCATCGGCGCGTCGCGCCCCATCACCGCAAAGCTCAATTCGGGGCAGGCCTCGAAGAGCGATTGCTGGAGCCGGGGCGACTGCACGGCGTCGACCTCTTTGATCTTCGCCACGATGTTGTAGAGCTGTTTCGACAACCCCTTGCCGCACGCCTCCCGGGACGCGGCGCACGCCTCCTCGTAGGTGCTGGTCGCCAGCACGGCGCGCGCCGGCGCGGGAAAGACCGAGCCGCGGCGAGGCCCGAGACGACGGCGCGCTTCGCGGTCGCAGGCGCGGGGATCGCGGGCGGCCAAGCCGATAGGGATGTCGACGGCAACCGCGGCCAGGTCGCCTTCGCCCAGCGCCGCAACGACGTCATCGATCGAAGGGACGACGATGACATCCACGACGTCGTCCTCGGTTGGCCGCCCGAGCGCCGGCAGCGTCGCCAGCACCCAACCGCTCCGGCAGCCGTCGAGGCCTCCCACACGCGGCCCGGCGAGAAGGCGCCGGCCGCTCAGCTCAGCGCCGCCCAGTTCACCTGGTCCTTCGGCGTCAGCGTCACGCGCCGGCCGATCAGCTCGTCCTTCTCGGCCTCCGCCAGCACCGCGGGGCCACCGTCCAAGAAGGCGTAGCAGCGACCACCCTCGGGCAGGTCGCAGATCAGCAGGGCGCGCTCGGCGCCGCCGTCACGCCCGTGCAACACCGAGTAGGTCGCGACGGTCGCCGCACCCGCGGGTGACTCGACGATCCCCACCGGCGTCTCGACCGCCGCGTACGGCGCCGGGTCCGTCACCACGCCCGCACCGGGATCCGTCGACCACACCCCGTACGCGTGCTTCTGCATGTGCATGCCGACGCCGCTCACCACTCCGTGCGACCCCGGGTCGCCCCGCAGTCGCTCGGTCATCGCGGCGAGGGAGTGGGTCATGTAGTTCGAACCCGGCCCCCCGTGGTACGGCAAGCCGCCGGTGACGGTCACCGTCGCTGCCCTGGCGTCGGACTCGGCGATCCCCAGGGCGTCCAACCCGAAGCACACGGACGACGCGAAGCACGAGTACAGGTCCAGGTGCGCGATGTCGTCGACGCCGATGCCGGCTGCGGACAACGCCGCACCCGCCGCCGCCGCCATGGCGGGGGAGTGCCACAGGTGGGCGTGGGCGGCCACGTGCACGGGGTCCTCGGCGTAGCCCCACCCGCGTAGATACACGCGGCGCTCCTCGGGCACGCCCAATGCGTCGGCTCGCTCGGCCGACGCCAGCAGCACCGCGGCGGCCATGTCGACGTCCATGATCGAGGTCATGAGCTTCGTGTAGGGGTAGGCGACCATGCGGTTGTCCGCGGTCACCTGCGACACCTCGTCGGCAGACCGCGCCACCGGGAACCAGGCGTGCTCGGGCTGTGCCGCCGCCACCGACGTCATCGCCGCCATGACCCTCCCGTCGGCGGCGCGGTGCTCGGTCTGACCGCGGGCCAAGTGGGCGCGCCGCGCGTTGTCGAACAGCGCGAACGTCAGGTACGCCTCGAAGACCGAGTGGCTGACTTCCGACGGGTCGAAGACCATCTCCATGGGGAACGGCCGCTTCTCCTCCGGGCGGAAGGACCACGCCGGCCGCTCGCCGGACTTCTTCAGGCGGCGGACGGTGGCCAACGCCTCCGCGCCGACGAGCAGCGAGAAGTCGAGGTCGCCTGCCCTGATCGCACGCGCCGCATCGACGGCGAGCACATGGGGGACCGACCCGCCGATCCCCGAGTAGCGACGCCGGGCCGGCGCAGCGCCGAGGCGGTTCGACAGCCGCTGCACGGCGTCGTCGTACTGCCACGACTGCGAGTAGACGACGTCGACACCCTCCAGCTCGCCGAGCGCCCCGGACACCCGTCCACCCGCGTCGGCCGCCGCCTCGCGTACGACCCGCTCCCACATGTCGAGCGGTTCGGGCGCCACACCGTCGTTGGCGACCACGACGTAGTCGTCTGCGTGCCAGGTGTGGCGGGCGACGCCGATGATGCAGGCGGCGCGCGGGTCGGCACTCATCGGACGGTTGCGACGAGGTCGGTCAGGCGCGCGACTTGCCGGGCATCGCGATCGCCCGGTCGGCGATGATGTTCTTCTGGATCTCGGTGGACCCCCCGCCGATGGTCGAGTACCGCTGGAACGCGTACAACCTCGTCCACTTGCCGCGGTCGACGGTGTCCGGCCCGCCCTTGGCCAGCAGCCCGGCCGGTCCGAGCAGGTCGACGGCGAGCTCGGACACGGTCTGCGCCATCGACGACCACGACAACTTGGCGAACGGCACCTCGGGCCAGTTCTTCTCGCCCTTCATGATCTTCGACAACGCGCGGAGCGACAACAGCCGGGCGAGCTCGATCTCGGTCCAGATGTGCGCGATGCGGTCACGCAGCGACGGGTCGTCGAGCGCGCCCGGGTTCACCGACCGCGCCGCCTCGACGACGGCCCGCAGGTCCGCCGAGAGGATCGCGATCTGCGACGCGATGCCGACGCGCTCGAAACCCAGGGTCCCCATGGCCACCATCCAGCCCGCGCCCTCCTCGCCGAGGCGGGCCGACGCCGGGATGCGGGCGTCGGTGAAGAAGATCTCGTTGAACAGCTCCTCGCCGGCCATGTCGCGGATCGGGCGCACGTCGATCCCCGGCGTCTTCAAATTCAGGATGAAGGCGGTGATGCCCTCGTGCTTCTTCCCCCGTTCGATCGCGGACGGATCCGTCCGCAACAGGAACAGCCCCCACGTCGCCAGGTGGGCGGAGCTGATCCAGATCTTCGAGCCGTTCACGACGTACTCGTCCGTCGCCTCGTCGTAGATCGCGGTCGTGCGCAGGTTCGCCAGGTCGTTGCCCGCCATCGGCTCGCTGAAGCCCTGGCACCAGTGCTCCTCGGCCTCGAGGATCGACGGGAGCCACTTCGCCTTCTGCTCTTCGGTCCCCCACTGGATGATCATCGGCCCGATCTGCCAGATCCCGTTCGTGTTGAACATGCCCGGCGTGCGGTACTCGGCCATCACCTCGGAGTAGATGAGCCGCTGCATCGCGTTGATCGTGCGGCCCTTGGCGTACTCGGGCCCCCAGTGGATGGCGGCCCACCCGCCCTCGTGGAGCTTGCGCTGCCACTTCTGCCGCCGTTGTTGGCTCGCCTCGCCGCTCAGCTGCACGTCGTCCCCGAGGGCCTCAGCCTCCAAGAACGGCGGCAGGTTCTCGTCCAACCAGGACCGGAGCTCGTCGCGGAACTTCTCGTCCTCGGGTGCCAGGGCGAAATCCACGCAGGAAGGGTAGCCGACCGACCGTGTACTCTGACGCCCGTGTCAGGGAACGGCGGGGCGCGATCACGGCATCTGTGACGCGCGTTCTGTTGCAACTCGGGCCGGCAGTGGCGGTCGTATAGGAATCTGCTGCAGGACTGCAGGACTGTAGGACTGCCCCAGGGGAGGGCCGTGGACTTCACGTACGACGACGAGCAGCTGGCGCTCCAGGAGGTGGCGCGCACCGCGCTCGAGCGCGAATGCAGCCCGCAGCTGTTGCGCGAACTGGCCGACGACCCGACGGGAATCACGCCCGCGCTCTGGTCGACGCTCGTGGACCTCGGTTGGACGAGCCTCCTCGTCCCCGCCGAGCTCGGCGGGACCGGCGCCGGACTGCTCGAGACCTGCATCGTGCTCGAGCAGATGGGCCGCCTTCCGCTGCCGGGGCCGTTCTTCTCCTCCGCCGTCGCGGCCACGCTGGCCGCCCGCTCGCTGGGCGAGACCGAGCTCCTCGCCGACCTCGCCGCCGGCACCCGGCGCGGCACCATCGCTCTCGGCGAACAGGGCCACGGCGAGCCGCTCTCGACCGTGCGCACCCACGCCCGCCGCAAGGCCGCGCAGTGGGTGCTCACCGGCGAGAAGCCCTTCGTCCTGGACGGGCACACAGCGGACTGGGTGATCGTCGTCGCCCGCAGCGAGGAGGGCGTGCGTTCGTACCTGCTCGAGTCGCCTGCCGAGGCCGCCGAGCCGGTGCCCTCCCTCGACCCGACCCGCAAGCTCGCCCGCCTCCTCCTCGACGAGACGCCCGTCGTCCCCCTCGGCCCCCCGGGCAACCAGGCCCACCTCTGGCAGCGGGTGCAGGACGACATAGCGATCGGCTTCGCCGCCGAGACGGTCGGCGCGGCGGACCGCGCGCTCGGCGAGGCCATCGCCTACACCTCCGAGCGCATCGTCTTCGACAAGCCGGTGGCGACGTACCAGTCGATCCGGCACCGGCTCGTCGAGATGTTCCAGCAGGTCGAGATGGCCCGGGCCGGCTTCCAGTTCGCCGCCTGGGCGTCCGACACCGAGGCACCCGACCGGGAACAGGCGGCGGCCATGGCCGCGAGCTACGCCGCCGAGGCGGGCGTGCGCGTGACGGGCGAGGACATACAGATGCACGGCGGCGTAGGTTTCACCTGGGCCAACGACGCGCACTTCTTGTTCAAGCGGGTGAAGCAGAACGAGATCTTGTCGGGCGGCGCCAGCGCCCAGCTGCACCGGCTGGCGTCGATCTTCATAGAGTCGGCGTGAGTGACTGAACCTTCGAACGCCACAAACCGTTCGTCACGTTTCGAGCTGAGCCCGATGCCGCCCGAGCTGGCCGAGCGCTACCTCGCCGAAGGCTGGTGGGACGACCGCACACTCGGGCAGCTCCTGTGCGACGCGCTCAACGAGGACCCCGGCCGCCGCTTCCGCATCTGGTCGCCGACCAACCCCTACGTCGGTACGGCGGGGGACGTGTACAACGAGGCGCTGAAGGTGGCCGGCGGCCTCCGAGAAGCCGGCCTTGGCCCGGGCGACCTCGTCGCGTTCCAACTGCCGAACTGGGTCGAGGCGGCCATCACCTTCTACGCCTGCACCATCGTCGGCGTCACGCTCGTGCCGATCGTGCACTTCTACGGGCCCAAGGAGGTCGGCTTCATCCTCCGCCAGAGCGGGGCCCGCGCCCTCGTCACCGTGTCGTCGTACGGCAAGCGTGACTTCCTCGCCGAGCTGGCCACCATCCGTGACGGGCTCAACGACCTCGAGATGGTCTTCGTCGTTGGCGACACCGGCGACACCGGCGCCACCGGCGCCACCGGCGGCGCCCTCGACCTGTTGCCGTTCGACGAGCTCCGCGGCGCCGAGCCGATGGACGGCCCGGTCGCCGTCGACCCGGAGACCCCCGCGGTGATCGGCTACACGTCGGGCACGACGGCCGACCCCAAAGGGGTCGTGCACACGCACCGCACGCTCGGCTGCGAGGTCCGCCAGCTGAGCGGCCACCAGGCCCGGCGCGACCGGGCGTCGCTGGTGGGCGCACCCGTCGGCCACGCCATCGGCATGCTCGGCGGCCTCCTCTGTCCGCTGGTCGGCGGCAAGGCCATCTTCATGATCGACGGCTGGGACCCGCCCACCGTCCTGGACGCCATGCTGGAGGAGGACATCTCCGCCGGCAGCGGCTCGACGTACTTCTTCACCAGCCTGTTGGACTGCCCGGGCTTCGGTCCCGAGCACGCCGAGTTGATGCGCTTCACGGGCCTGGGCGGCTCGCCGATCCCCGACGCGGTGGCCGACCGGGCCGACGAGCTCGGTATCTCGCTGGTGCGCGCCTACGGCAGCACCGAACACCCGTCGATCACCGGTTCGGAGCACGAGGCGCCCCGCGAGAAGCGTCTCCACACCGATGGCAGGCCGATGGACGGCGTCGAGATCCGCACCGTCGACGAGGACGGCAACGACGTCGGCATCGGCGAGCCGGGCGAGATCCTCTCCCGTGGCCCCGACCGCTTCGCCGGCTACACCGACCCGGCGCTCACCGCCGAGTTCGTCGAAGAGGGTGGCTGGTTCCACACCGGCGACGTCGGGATCATCGACGCCGACGGTTACCTCACCATCACCGACCGGTTGAAGGACATCATCATCCGAGGCGGCGAGAACGTGAGTGCCGCCGAGGTCGAGCAGTTGCTGGCGCACATGAAGGGCGTCGCCGAGGTCGCGGTGGTCGCCGCACCCGACGAGCGCTTCGGCGAGCATGGCTGTGCGTTCTTCCGCATGCAGCAGGGCATAGAGGCGCCCGACCTCGAGGCGGTGCGGGCGCACCTCTCCGAGGCCGGTCTGGCCCGGCAGAAGTGGCCCGAAGAGCTGAGGTCCGTCGACGAGCTCCCCCGGACGCCCTCGGGCAAGATCCAGAAGTTCGTGCTGCGCCAGCAGTTGCGGGCCGGCGGGTGATCCGGCCGAGCCTGACGCCTCAGCCCGGCGGTATTCCCCAGTGCACCAAGTCGTCGCTCCTGGCGATGCCGATCCGCGCGTGCCCCCAGCCGCCATAGGTGCTGAGCTCGGTGCTGCCGGCGTAGGTCAGGTAGTCCTCCCCGCCGGGGCCGACGCAGAGGAACGCCGAGTTCGCATGCTCGTAGGAGACGCTCGAGATTCCCGAGGCAAAGTTGAAGTCCTCGTTCGGCACCATGAGCTGTGTCCCGCTGATCCAGTGGAGCCACGTCGCCGCCACCGATGGATCGCCGGCACCCAGGGTGAACATGAAGGGCTGGTCCAATGTGTTCGACGTCGCGACGAGACGCCACACACCATCGACCGTCAAGAACTCGTAGTTCTCCACCGTGTCGTTGTAGAGGACGATGTCCGGCTGGCCGACCAGACGGAAGGGCTTCGACAGCGAAGCCGCCCAGGCGATCTCGAAGTGCTGTGAAGTTGTCCCGGCCTTGAATCCGAGGATGACACCGTTACCGGTGAAGGCGAGCGCCCCGTCGATCATGCGCCCGGCCAGACCGTGTGCCAGCGGGTACGCCTGCGACCACGAAGTGAGCATGGGTGACGAGCTGATTCGGTACTCGAGCCCGCCTGGGGTCTGGTAGGTGACGACGAATGTTCCAGCCGGGTCCCGGACGATGTCGGGCGAGGCGGCGTTCGTCGCGATGATCCGCGGTGCCGACCAATGTCGCAGGTCCGGGCTGTCCGCCACGGCGACGTCGAAACGCACGTGGGGCGCCGAGCGCGTCGCCGTCATGTCGCTGAACAGCATGTGCCAGAAGCCGCCCGACCACTGCAGGGCCTGATCCTTCACGCCGTGCCGGGAATACGAGAGGATCGGATTGCCGAGGGCCGCCCACTCGATCCGGGCCGGCGGCTTTCCCACGATGCAGTCGTGGTCCTGTCCCGGTGCAACGACCTTGTCCGCCTTGTCCGCCTTGTCCGCCTTGTCCGCCTTGTCCGCCTTGTCCGCCGCCGTCCGCCGCGCTGGCTGCGCTGGCAACGACTCCACCCCCGGAGCCAGCCGCCACAACAGGCAGGCACAGCATGGCGATGCCACCGACGATCTGCATGATCCGGCGCACGCCGCCAAACGTAATACTGCTGCTGTCGTCCGTCGCCACCCCGATCGCGCAACAAAGAAGCAGGCGCGCCAAGGCGACGCGCCTGCTTCACCTCACCCTCGATTCCGAATTTCAGCTTCCCGCCTCCTTGGTAAACGCCCCGCTTCGGGAACGCCCTATTCCCGTTGGGGCGGCGGGTCGTGGTTCCGCAAGCGGTTGTGAAACCCGCACAGCAGCCGGCCGTTCTCCTGCGTGGTCCGGCCGCCGCGGGCCCACGGCAACAGGTGGTCCGCCTGGCACCGTGACGCCGGCGTGTCGCAGAAGGCGTGTACGCACTCGCGGTCACGCAGTTCGATAGCCCGCCTGGTCCCACCGGAGAACAACCGCTGGGTGGGGGAGACTTCGACCCTGCCCGACGGCTCCATCACGGCGCGCTCCAGGTCGGCGATCGACAACCACGGTACCAACTCTCCGGGCGACAGCACGATGCCCTCGGCGAGCTCGCACACCCGGCCCGACAACGTCGGCCAATCGACGAGGACGCTGAAGAGCGGAGCCGGCGGACGCCGGCCGCCGTCGGGCTGCACGAGTGCGGACCGGGCTGCCATCTCCACCAGCGCGTCCGCCCGGCGCTGAGCAGGCGTACGCCACAGATCTTCGACCGAAGGGTTCCCACCCCGTTCTTCACGCGCCCGGGCCCAGTCCGCCTTGAAGAACTCGTCTTCGATGCGACCGAGCTCGCCGGACACGATCGATCCCGAAATCGGGTCGAGGGTCATCGACCCGAGGTACATACCGCTGATGCTCGCCTCGAGATACACGTCACGCCGAGCGCGCCGCTCTTCGGCCGCTTCCTCGCTCCCGTCCGGGTCGGCGAGCTGGTCCCAGTATGCGACCGCCTTGACGAAGTGTTCGAACGGCAACCGCCTGGCCTGCTTGATCAGCACCGCTTCGTCCCGGGCGAGCGTCTCTTCCGTATCGGGACGCCGGACGGCGACCACGGCATCGACGTGGGCGGCGTTGATCTCACCCGATTGAAAGGCCTTTTCCGCGACCGGCAGGTGACGGAGATGCCGCCCACGCTTGACGATCCTCCGGGCCGCCGCCTTCGGGAGCCGGCAGGTGCGTGCGAGCCACGCCGACGACGTCTTCGCGCCGGCCAGGGCCCAATCACCGGAGGCGTCGAACGCGGCAGCCGTCCCCGAGATGACCGACTCGAGTCGCGTCTGCTGCTGCACGAGCCACCGGATCGAGCTGGCGTCTCGATGCGCGTCCACGCCCTCCTCGAGCAGATGATCGATCGCCGTCGCCAATTCCCGGATCGACCGGGAGTGGATCTCTGCTGTGGCAGTGGCCCGCATCGACGTCATCGAAGCATGCGGTTGTGACATCGAGCGGACCCAAAACCGCCGAAATTCCGCCAAAAAAAATCGACGCAACGAGCCTCGTCGCAACCGACCGTTCCCCGACGCGCATCAGAGGAGAAAGGAGCCCGCGTGATGGCCATCTGCACGTTCTGTGGCAACGACATGATCCACGGGACAACGTGTTCGGAGGAGCGTCTGCGGATCGCCGGCCTCGACTACGAGCCGATCCGTTGGGGTGAGGAGAAGGGATACCGCTTCCAGTACATGACCGAGCGCTGCGGCGACTGCAACGTGCCCAAAGGCGCGGTGCACCACCACGGGTGCGATCTCGAGCAGTGCCCGGCTTGTTACAGCCAGGCGATCTCATGTGGGTGCATGGATGACTGCGCACCCGCCACGGCACCCGCCACGGCACCCGCCAACGCCAACACACCCGCCACCACACCCGCCGATGCAGGCAAGCGCGCCATCGGGTAGGTGGACGGACGTGTGCCGCCGGACCGGGTCCGGCGTGGTCACGTCGGTCGGCAGCAGCCCCTCATGACGATCCAGCCCGTCCCTCGAGCACCTCCTTCATCAGGCGCATCTCCTTCTCTATCTGAGCCAGCCCGCTGGCCGAGGCGGCGGCACGGACGTCGTCGCCGAGCCCGTCGGGGAGGAGGATCCAGAGCAGCAGGGTCGCCTCGCACGCCTGCTCACCCTGGGGCATCACGACGAACTCCTCGTAGGCCTCGCTGCCTCCCTTCATGCCGGCAGCGACCATCGTCGGGTGCACCGCGTCGATGATCCAGAGCTCGACCGGCGCTCCGCCGTCGGGATGGTTGGGGTCGGCCATCGTGAAGGAGTAGCGAGCACCCGGACCGTTTGTCCCGCCTGCTCGGATCGATTCGCCTTCGTGCGTCCGGGTCAGGTTGCTGACGTCAGGGTTGTACGCGGGAAGGTTCGAGAAGTCGAGCCGGTACTGCCACACGACCTCGGCCGGCACCGAGAAGGTCGCCGAGGCGACGGCAGAGGGATCTTGGTCGGGTGTCGAGAGAGGCACGGGCGTCAGTGTGCGGGGTCAAGGAAGGCCGCGCAAGTGGTCATCGCCGTCAGGCAGGGCGTGCTCAGCCCGGCGGGGGCTGCAGAATCGCTGCCGCCTCGCGGGCGCGCTGCAGCGACAACGCGATCACGTCGTCGTTCCCGTCCCCGATCGCACCGGACGCGTGCTCGATGAAGACGCCGACCACCATGGCGCTCAACATGCGCGCCACCGATCCCGCGCCCGCCCGCTCCGCCAAATCGGGGCGGTGCTCGGCGATCCATCCCTCTATCGACGACTGGAACGTCGTGAAGAGGTCGAGGCCAACGGCCCGGGCCATCGTCTCGGCGCGGATGGCCTCACCGACCATGAGGCGGACGAAGTCCTCGACTTCGAACATGGACACCATGATGTCGGCCAGCAGCTGACCCAGCGGCGTGTCGATGTCGTCGTACTTGCGCGGGTCGGGGTTGGACGTGTTCACGGGCAGGAAGCCGTGCTCGACCAACACGGCCTCGAGCAGCTCCCGCTTCGAGGGGAAGTAGTGGTACAGCGAGGCGACGTTGAGGTCGCACGCCGACGCCAGGTCGCGCATGCTCGTGCCGTCGACGCCCCGCTGGCTCATGAGGCTCAGCGCGATCTGCAGGATCCGGCCCCTCGTGGCCGAGCCCTCGCCCCCCGCGGCCGCCGGCCGGGCCTTCCCCGGCGGGGAGGTGGCGGACGAACCCGGCTCCGACGAGTGGGAATCCATCGTCGTGTTCATTGCACTTCCTCCGCTCAATGACCTCTGAAAGCCCAGGAAAAGGGGCATTTCCTGGCACGCCGCCGGCCACTCGGCCGCCATCGGCACCCCGCTACCGTGGGTCGACGCCCCAACGATCGTTTGCTATACATGACACGAGTGTCACAGACCACCCGTTCTCACGGGCACCAAAGGTAGGGGGTCAGGGGGAACTATGCCAGACGTTGAAACTGCGGCCGATGCGACCGCCATGCCGTTCGACCCCTACGAGCTGAAGGACATGGTGGGAGGGACGCTCCGCGACCCGTATCCCCTTTTCCACGAGCTGCGGCGGCAGTCGCCCGTGCACACGGGGCCAATCGACCTGGGAGAGGACGAGGACGTCAACCCGGACCCGTCCAAGCCGCCGCCGGTGACGGTGTTCGGCTTCGAAGAGGTCGTCCAGGTGCTCCGTGACAACGAGACGTACTCGTCCGTGGTCTATGCCGACGTCATGGGCATCGTGATGGGACGGACCATCCTCGAGATGGACGAGCCCGAGCACAAGAAGATCCGGGACCTGGTCGCCTCGAGCTTCCGCTCCAAGATGCTGGCTCGCTGGGAGGAGGAGCTCGTGGCCGTCGTGGTCAACGACCTGGTCGACTCCTTCATCGAGCACGGCCGCACCGACCTGGTGCGCTCCGTCACCTTCAACTTCCCCGTGCAGGTCATCGCGCGCATCCTCGGGTTGCCCCGCGACGACTACCCGCGCTTCCAGCGCTGGGCCCTCGAACTCACGAGCGTGGCGCGCGACTGGGAGCGCGGCGTCGCGGCGTCGACGGCGCTGCGGGACTATTTCGCCGACGTGATGGAGGAGCGGCGGGCCAAGCCGGGCGACGACCTGATCAGCGACCTCGTGCGGGCGGAGGTCGACGGCGAGCACCTGAGCGACGAGGACATCTACTCGTTCCTGCGGCTGCTGCTCCCGGCGGGCGTCGAGACGACATACCGGGCGTCGGGCAGCCTGCTCTTCGCACTGCTCAACGAGCGGCCCCAGTTCGACGCGCTCTACGCCGACCGCTCGCTGTTCCCGCAGGCGTTCGAGGAGGTCGTGCGCTGGGAGCCACCCGTCACCGTGATCCTGCGCCGCGCCGCGAGGAACACGGTCCTGGCCGGCGTCGCCATCGACAAGGGGTCGGACGTCGCGCTGATGATCGGCGCCGCCAACCGTGACGAACGCAAGTACGCCGAGCCCGACCGCTACGACATGTTCCGCAGCCAGCGCCAGCACGTCGGGTTCGGCTTCGGCGTGCACGTCTGCCTCGGCATGCACCTCGCCCGCATGGAGTCGCGCATCGCCATCAACACGCTCTTCGACCGACTCGGCCCGTTCACGCTCGACCCCGAGGCCGAGGCACCGTGGATCGAGGGCATGGCCTTCCGGTCGCCATTGTCGCTCCCGGTGGTCTTCGACGCCCGCTGACGTCGCCGCTCTTTCCTGGCCACGCCGTTCTGCCGCCGGAGCCGGCGCCGGGCGCCGGGCCCATGGGCGCCGGACCCAGAAGCTAGGTTCCACCGCATGGCCGAGATGAGCGAAGGCGATCCCGTGGAGATCAAGATCGACTGGGATCTGTGCATGGGGTCGGGCAACTGCATGTTCTGGGCGCCCGACACGTTCGACCTCAGCGAGGACGGTCACGCGGTCGTCACCGACCCCACGGCGTCGCCCGAGGAGAAGATCCGCATCGCCGCCCAGGGCTGCCCGGTCGGGGCGATCTCGCTGTGGCGCAACGGCAGCAAGCTCTCGCTCGAGGACGGCGACTGATGCCCATCGCCGTCACGGAGGAGCACGAGTCGCTGCGCCGCACCGCCCAACGGTGGCTCGAGACGCACTGCCCCCCGACCGAGCCGCGCGCGCTCGCCGAAGGCGTCCCGACACCGTCCGCCGTCCCGCTCTCGTCCGAGCTGCCCCCGGTGTGGGAGAAGATGGCCGCCCAGGGCTGGCTCGGGCTGCACATCGCCGAGGAGGACGGTGGCCAGGGATTCACGCTGGCCGAGGTCGCCGTCGTGCTCGAGGAGCTCGGCGCCGCGCTCTTCCCGGGGCCCGTCCTGCCCACCCTCCTCGTCTCGGCGGCGCTCGCCCGCCACGCCGACGCCGACACGCGCCGGCGTCTGCTGCCGGGTCTCGCCGACGGTTCGCTCACTGCGGCGGTGGCGTTCGGCGCTTCCGTTGACACGGACCGGGCCGGCGACGGCGACGGTGACGGTGACGGCGCCATCGTCCTGCGCGGCGCCGTTCGTCCGGTCCTCGGCCTGCCGGCCGCCCAGCTGGTGCTCGTGCCGCTCGCCGGATCGGCCGAATGGTGCCTGCTCGATCGCGCGGTCCTGGGCGACGCACTCCGCACCGAGGCGCTGCCTGCGCTCGATCCGACCCGATCCGTCGGCACGCTCGAATGTGCCGGGAGCGAATTGCGGCTGCCCGCTGACGGACAGGTCCTGATCCCCGACGAGACCGTGCGCAGCCTCGCGTTCGTGCTCGGTGCGGCGGAGAGCGCCGGCCTCGCGCGCTGGTGTCTCGACACGGCGTCGGACTACGCGAAGGTGCGGGTCCAGTTCGGCCGGCCCATCGGCCAGTTCCAGGCGGTGAAACACGCGCTCGCCGACATGCTCGTCGCGGTCGAGCAGTGCGCGGCCGTCGCATGGGACGCGGCCGCCGCGTGGAGTGAAGCTCCCGACGAGGGCGACGCCGCCAGCCGGTACCTCAGCGCGCGCATCGCAGGCGCCGTCGCACTGCCTGGCGCCGCGCACTGTGCCAAGCAGTGCATCCAGATCCTCGGCGGCATCGGCTTCACGTGGGAGCACGACGCGCACCTCTACCTGAAGCGCGCGATGGCCAATCTGCAACTGGTCAGCGGGGGCGACGTGGGGGCGATCGAGCACGACGTGGCCACGCGGGCCATCGGCGGCGCCCGCCGCGACCTGGCCGCCGACCTGCCCGACGAGGCGGAGTCGCTGCGGGCAGCCGTCCGCCAGGTGGTCGAGGAGGTCGCGGCGGCCGGCGCGGACGACCCGTCCGGCATGGCGCAACGCGCCGCCATGGCCGAAGCGGGGCTGATCACGCCGCACTGGCCCGCGCCGTGGGGACGGGGTGCGTCGCCGCTCGAACAGCTCGTGATCGACGAGGAGATGGCCGCTGCCGGCCTTCTACGTCCGCACCTCGCCGTGGGCGCCTGGGCGCTGCCGACGATCATCGCCTACGGCACGGAGGAACAACAGGAGCGCTGGGTGCGGCCGACCCTGCTCGGCCAGCTCAACTGGTGCCAGCTCTTCAGTGAGCCCGGCGCCGGCTCTGACCTCGCCGGCCTGAGCACGAAGGCCGAGCGTGTCGACGGCGGCTACGTGCTGAACGGGCAGAAGGTGTGGACGTCGCTGGCGCAGACGGCTGGCTTCGGCATCTGCCTGGCGCGTTCCGACCCGGATGCGCCCAAGCACGCGGGCATCACCTACTTCATCGTCGACATGCATGCCGAGGGCATCGAGATCCGGCCGCTCCGCGAGCTCACCGGAGCCGCGATGTTCAACGAGGTCTTCTTCAACGACGTCTTCGTCCCGGACGACTGCGTCATCGGCGCGCCGGGCGACGGCTGGCGGATCGGCCGCACGACACTGGCGAACGAGCGCGTCTCCATGTCGTCGGGCGCCTCCTTCGGCAACGGCGTGGAGTCGTTGATCCGCACCATGGCCCGGCGGGCCGAGCGCGGCGACACGGCGCCTTCCAGCCTGGAGGAACGTCTCGGCCACCTGATCGCGGAGGCGCAGTCTGTGGCCCTGTTGGGCCATCGCTCGACTCTGCGCACCCTCTCGGGGGTCGACCCCGGCAGCGGCTCGAGCGTCCGCAAGCTGCTCGGCGTCGAGCACGAACAGCGCGTGCAGGAGATGGGCATGGCGCTGTACGCGGCCAACGGCGCGGTGCTGGACGGTAAGGCCCAGCGGTGGGAAGAGGGCTTTCTCTCGACACGCTGCCTCACCATCGCCGGTGGAACGAGTGAGGTGCAGCGCAACGTGATCGCGGAACGCATGCTCGGCCAGCCCAAGGACCCCGAACCGGGCAGCTGACCTGCGTGCCATAGTTGGGCATGCGTCTCGCCACGGACGAAAACCTGCTCGAGTTCCGGCACGAATTCGAAGCCTGGCTGGACGCGCACCTCCCCGGGCCCGAGGTCGTCGAACAGGAGCACCGCAATTCGTCTGCCCACCTCCCGGGCTGGGCGCGCGAGTTCCAACGCGAGATGTTCGAGGCGGGGTATCTGGTCCCGGGATGGCCACCCGAGCTTGGCGGGCGCAACGCGACCCCGCAGGAGCAGATGATCTACTTCGAGGTCATCTCGGAGCGGCAGGTGCCGCGGTCGCTCAACCCACAGGGGCTCTCGATCTGCGCCGCCTCGATCGTGGAGTTCGGCACGGACGAACAGAAGACGCGCTTCGTCGTCCCGACCCTCAAGGGCGAGATCACCTGGTGTCTCGGCATGAGCGAGCCCAACGCCGGCAGCGACCTGGCGTCGCTGACCACCAAGGCCGAACGACGCGGCGGCTGTTTCGTGGTGAACGGCCAGAAGGTGTGGACGTCGGGCGCACACGACGCCGACTTCTGCCTGTGTTTCGTGCGGACCGACCCCGAGGCACCGAAGCACCGTGGCATCAGCGTCCTCATCATCGACATGGGGACGCCGGGCATCAGTTGCCGACCGCTGCCCGAGTTGACCAACCCGGACCACGCGGACTTCAACGAGGTGTTCTTCACGGACGTGAAGGTTCCCGCGGAGAACCTCTTGGGCGAGCTCAACAGCGGATGGACGATCAGCCAGGGTTCGTTGCGTCACGAGCGGGGGATGCTGTGGATCTTGAACGCGGCGCGGATGGAACGCACCCTGCGGGGGCTCGTGCGCGTGGCCGGTCGCCCGGACGGCCGTGGCGGGATGCTCGGCGACGACCCGCGTCTCGCCGAGGCCATCGGCCGGGCGGCGACGGACGCCGCGGCGATTCGCTGCATGGGCTATCGCGGTTTCGCCAAGTCCGTCCGCGGCGAGATGGCCCCTGAGCACATGGTGCTCAAGCTGTTCTCCAGCGAGGCGGAGCAACGTGCCTGCGAGGTCGCGAGGGATGCCCTCGGGACCGACGGCCTCGACCTCGACGGGGCCGGTCCGAGACGCTTCACCGACTGGGACGTCGAGAACTTCGACGTCGGTCCGGCCGAGGTCATGGGCGCGTTCTACGACGGGGCGTGGGCCGACCAGTACTGGCGCTCGTTCTCGCACACGATCGCCGGCGGCACGTCGGAGATCCAACGCAACATCATTGCGGAGCGGGTGCTCGGGCTCCCGCGCGGGTGAGCTGGGCTCTCCGAGCTCGCGCGCGAACATCGGTTTCCGCCGCCGCGATTCCCGATCGATGCGCCTGACACCGGCTCCAGTCGGGTGAGACGACGTCGTCGGGTTCGTTGGCCGCCCGTGGTGTCGATGCCGCGACCGAGTCGGTCTCAGACGAGGGCACATGGTCCAAAGGACCTACGCGCGCGTCGCTGATTCACGCGATTTGGTCAAAAGGTCCCATTGTGTTTGCACGTGACGCGGATCCAAATCACACGTTTTAGTCAAAAGGTCCCATTCACTTGGGATCGCGCCTTCCCGATACTCACCTTCCGGAAGCCAAATTCGGAGGGGGACAGCGGTGCTTGGTCGGGATCGTTGGCGGGTAGCGGCGTTGTTGCTACCGATGGGGATCATGCTCGCGAGCACGCTGGCGGCGGCCGCGTCGAGCGCACCGGCTGGCGCAGCGGGCATTCTTCCGCCCTCGAACCCTCCGGCGAACATCGCACCGAGTAGCGGCGACTGGCTCGCCTCCATCAACGCCGCCCGCGCCCAAGAGGGCGTGGGCCCGATGAACATCTCGGAGTCGCAGCTCGCAGGCCTCCCGATCGACGAGCAGGTTCTGACCGTCGTCAACGACGAGCGCGTCGACCGCGGCCTCCCGCCGATCAACTACGTGACGTCGCAGCTCGACTACTACGCGCAGGGCGGGGCCAATGCGGGGGGCGACCCCTCGTTCCCGTCGTCGCTGACCGGCGGCGCACCGATCACCTTCGGGGGCTCGGTGTGGGCGGGCGGCCTCACGTCCGTGCTGGAGGCCGACTACTACTGGATGTACGACGACGGCTGGAGCGGCTCGTCGACGACGAACGTGGCCTGCGGCGGCCTGGCCGGCTCGGAGTGCTGGGGACACCGCGACATCATCCTGCACGAGTTCCCGAATTGCCCGAGCGGCGCGCCCATCCTGTCGATGGGTGGTGCCTTCTCGACGGGCGGGTACCGCGGTGGTTCGCTGACCGGCGAGTTCGTCAGCTCGTGTGCACCGCCGAGCGACATCACGCTGAGCTGGGGCGCGGTGGCGTCCGCCGTGCAGTCCTCGTCCAACACGATCGGCATCGCGCCGTTGCCCAACGGCACCGGCTACTGGGAGGCCGAGGCGAACGGCACCGTCGCCGCCTTCGGCGCGGCCCAGAACTTCGGTTCGGTACCGGGCGGGCTCAACGCACCGATCGTGGGCATCGCCGCCACGCCCAACGGCGGCGGCTATTGGCTGGTGGCAGCGGACGGCGGCATCTTCAGCTTCGGCAACGCCCAGTTCTACGGATCGACCGGCGCACTGCGCCTCAACAAGCCCATCGTCGGCATGGCCTCGACACCCAACGGCGGCGGCTACTGGCTGGTCGCCTCGGACGGCGGCATCTTCAGCTACGGCGACGCACAGTTCTTCGGTTCCATGGGCGGCCACGCGCTGAACAAGCCCATCGTCGGCATCGCGGCCGACCCGGCGTCCGGTGGCTACTGGGAGGTGGCAACCGACGGCGGCATCTTCGCCTACAACGCGCCGTTCTACGGCAGCACGGGCGCCATCCGTCTCAATCAGCCCATCGTCGGCATGGAGGGCTCGCCCAACGGACAGGGCTACCGTTTCGTGGCTGCCGACGGCGGCATCTTCAGCTATGGCCAGGCACCGTTCGACGGGTCGACGGGTGGCATGCCGTTGTCCGCCCCGGTCGTGGGCATTGCGCCCGACAACACGACGAACGGCTACTGGCTGGCGGCGGCGGACGGTGGAATCTTCACCTTCGGCGGTGCGTCCTACATGGGGCGGCTGGTCGCCTAGCCCGACGGCGGGGCGGCGACAGCCCGTACCCGGCGGCGCCCATCAGAGGACGCCGAGTGCGGTGAGCTCCTCGAGCTCGGCTCCACTGAGGCCGACCACGCCGCACCACACCTCTTTGTTGTGCTCGCCCAGTCGCGGCGCCCCTGAGGGCATGGCGCCGGGGTTCTTGGTCAGCCGCGGAAACGGCGCCTGTTGACGCACCGCGCCGATGACGGGATCGTCGATCGGCACCAGGTCGCCCCGCTCTGCCATGTGGGGGTCGGCGAAGATGTCGGCCGCGCTGTAGGCAGTGCCGACGGGGACGTCGTGTTCCACGCAGCGCGCCGTGATTTCGTCGGCGGTGAGGCTGGACGTCCATGCCGCGACGATCCCGTTGATCTCGTCTCCGTGGTCCGCCCGGTGCGCCAGCGTGTCGAAACGCGGTTCCTCTGTCAGCTCCGGTCGGCCCATGGCGGCGCACAGACGCCTGAAGTTGGCGTCGGAACCGGCCACGATGCAGATGTAGGTGCCGTCCGCGGTCGGGTAGTTGTCGAGCGGGGCCGAGGTGGAGAGCCGATTCCCCTCTCGTTGACGGACGATCCCCAGCCGGTCGTACCCGGCGAGCGTCCATTCGAGGATGCGCAGCATGGATCCGTAGAGGGCCGCATCGATCACCTCCCCTGGCCCGTCAACGTTCTGCCGACCGGTGCCCGCGTCGCCCGGCGTGTCCGCCGCGTCGCGGCCATAGAGCGCGGCCACCGCCGCGAAGGCCGCGAAGGTTCCGGTGACGTAGTCGGAGACGTTCACTCCCGACCGCACCGGCGGCCGGTCGGGTTCGCCGGTCAGGTTGAGGAGCCCGCCGAACGCGATCCCCAGTCGGTCCAGCCCGGGCCGGGGCGCGTAGGGGCCGTTCTGGCCGAAGGCGCTGATCCGCACGTACACGAGATCCCGGGGCAGGTCGTCGGGGCCGAGACCCCAGCGTTCCATGGTGCCGGGGCGGAAGTTCTCGCAGAGCACGTCGGCCGTCGCCATCAGGCGTTTGAAGAGCTCCTTGCCTTCGGGCTGGCGCAGGTCGCACGTGACACCGCGCCGGCCCCGGCCTTCCACCGACCACGACAAGGAGTAGTCGGGACCGTCCTCCACCGGGACGAACGGCCCCATGGTGCGCATGAAGTCGCCCTCGCCGGGCAACTCGACCTTGATCACGTCGGCACCGAGTTCGCCGAGCAGGCCGGCGCAGAACGGCGCCGAGATCCGCGTACCGACGTCGATCACCCGGATGCCGCGGAGCGGGCCGCCCTTCGAGCCGCCGTCGCTCACGACCCGGATCCGGGTTGCCCCAGGTCCCGTTCCGCGATGACGTCCTTCATGGAGCCCTTGGCCTTGCGCGCCGTGAGTGCGTTGAGCGCCGTCGCCGTGTTGTGGACCCAGTGGTGCGCCATGAAGTGGTACTTGAGGGCGTCGCGCTTGCCCATCAGGTCTGCGGTCTGGTTGATCGTGTCCTTCACCGTCTGCGCCGTGACGGGCGGCACCAGCGCCACCCGGTCGGCCAGCTCGCGCGTCTTCGCCTCGAGCTCAGCTCTCGGCACGACGCGGTTCACCAGCCCGAGGCGCCAGGCCTCTTGCGCGTCGATCGTGTCGCCGGTGAAGAGGAACTCCTTCGCCTTCCGGATCCCGAGCTCCCACGGCTCGACGAGCAGTTCCACGCCGGCTCCCGTGAGGCGGAGCACCGGGTTGGAGAACACGGCATCGTCCGCCGCGACGATGAGGTCGCACATCGCGGCGAGCATCAACCCGGCCGCGACGCAGCTGCCCTGCACCGCGGCGATCGTCGGCTTGCGGAAGTCGTGGATCCGCAGGCAACGATCGAAGTACATCGTCTTCTCGTGGTGGAACTTCCCTTCGGGCGTCGCTCGCATCGCCACCCACGGGTCCGAGCCGTCGTCGGCGACGATCGCCTTGAGATCGTGGCCCGAGGAGAAGTGCTTGCCCGCTCCGGCAAGGATCACGACGCGCACCCTGTCGTCCGCGTCGGCCAGGTCGAAGGCGGCGTCGATCTCGTCGATCATCCCCGAGTCCTGGGCGTTCGCCTGATCGGGACGGTTCATGGTGATCGTCGCGACGGCGCCATCGGTCTCGTAGCGGACCTTCTCGAAACTCTGTGCCATCTCGGTCATCCTCCTGAGGCCATCATGTCGCGTCGCGCAACGTGCCCGGTCTGATCGCTCAGCCCCGTGGCAGCCCGAGCACACGCTCGCCGACGAGCGTGCGCTGGATCTCGTTCGTGCCGGCGAAGATCGACGACGCCTGGTAATAGAGCCACGAGCGCTGCCATGCACCGTCGGCCGGGTTGCCCGGCGCCCCCTCCCACAAGGGCGACGCATCCCCGAGCACAGCCAGTGCCGTGCGGTGCAGGCGCTTGGACATCTCGCTCCAATACAGCTTGAGGGCGCTGCCCTCGGGCCCGGGCGCCTCACCCTTCGACAGGCGGGTCAGTGAGCGCCAGTTGTGCAGCTGGAAGAGCCGCACCTCGGTGGCCGCCTGCGCCAACTCCTGCCGCAGCCGCCAGTCGTCGAAGCTCCCGTTGGCCTGCGCCAGGCGGAGCAGTTCCTCGATGAGCTGGGTGTGGATCACCAGCTGTCGCGGGTTGATGCCGCGCTCGTGGGCCAGCGTGGAGCCCGCAACCGTCCAGCCTTGGCCTTCGATGCCGACGCGGTGCTCCGAGGGGATGAACACGTCATCGAGCTCGACCTCGTTGAACTCGGCTTCGCCGGTCGACTGCACGAGCGGGTGCACGCCCACCCCTTCGGCGTGCATGTCCACGATCAGTGCCGTGATCCCGAGCTGGCGCTTCGGTGCTTCTGGGTCGCTCCGCGTGAGACAGAGCCCCCAGTCGGCGAATTGGGCGTAGGACGTCCAGACCTTGCGGCCGGTGACGCGGTAGCCGCCCTCGACGGGGACGGCACGCGTCGTCAGCGACGCCAGGTCGCTGCCGGCGTCCGGTTCGCTGAAGAGCTGGCACCACAGCTCCTCGGCGGAGAGGATCCGCGGCAAGAACCGCGCTTTCTGTTCCTCGCTACCGTGGGCGAGGAGCGTGGGGCCGACGAGGTTGATGCCGATGCGACCGACCAGCTCCGGGGCCCGGGCACGCGCCAGCTCCTCGATGACGACGTAGTTCTCGAGGGCACCGAGGCCGCGACCCCCGTACTCCTCGGGCCAGGTGACACCGATCCAACCGGCACCGGCCAAATCCGCCTGCCAGCGCCGGCCGAACGCGACCGTCTCGGCGAGGTCGTCGAACCGGGGGGGTAGCCCGACGCCGTAGGGCCACGGGAGGTGTTCCTTGAGCCAGGCCCGGAACGCGTCGCGCAGCACCTCCTGTTCGGGCGTCGAGCGGAGATCCATCCGCCGCAGCATGGCACAGCGGCCTCGAGGGGTGACACCCGTGTCAGCCTTCACCGTAGACTGCGCCGCCGTGGACTTCGACCTCTCGGCCGACCAACAGGCTCTCCGCGAGGCGGCGGCTGCGCTGCTCGAGGGCAAGGCTGGACACGACTCGTTGCGGCACGCGTCGGCACCGGCGCGGTGGTCGGCACGCTGCCCGGCGCCGGGGAGGCGTCGGCCGCGACCGCGGCCGACGCCCCGCACGGGTACGACGCCGACGCCTGGAACGCCATGTCCGAACAGGGCTGGTTGGCCATCGAGCTGCCCGAGGACGAAGGCGGACTCGGGCTGGGGCTGGTGGAGGTCGCGGTGCTCTGCGAAGAGTTGGGCCGTCGTCTGGTCGCCGCGCCGTTCCTTCCTTCGATCGTGGCGCTCGGCGCGCTGAGCGATACGGACACCCACGCGACCGCGGCAACGAAGGAATGGCGCGAGGCGCTCAGCCAAGGGTCGGCCGTCGGATGCACGGTCATCGTCCCGCCGGGTCGTCTTTCGATCACCCAGGCTTCGACGGAGGGGGAGGTGCGCGTCGAGGGGGAAGCGCCGCCGGCGCCCTACGCACCGTCG
The DNA here is from genome assembly GCA_963828455.1 of uncultured Acidimicrobiaceae bacterium. Lineage (GTDB taxonomy): Bacteria > Actinomycetota > Acidimicrobiia > Acidimicrobiales > RAAP-2 > Bog-473. The sequence continues at coordinate 184,353 of CAWHFH010000012.1, forward strand.
GCCGACGTTGCCGTCCTGGTCAGCGACGAGGGCACCTACGCCGTCGCCCTTGGCGCCGAGGATAGGCCGGACCCGGTCCCTGCGATGGATCGGACGCGCGAGCTGGGCGTCCTCCGGTTCGACGGAGCCCCGGCCGTGCGTCTCGGTGGGTCGGAGGCTGTAGGGCGGGCGCTCGACCGCGCCGCGACCCTCGTCTCGGCAGAGATGCTGGGCGCCGCCGACCACGTGCTGTCGATGTCGGTGGACTACACGAAGGACCGCGTCCAATTCGGGAAGCCGATCGGCTCGTTCCAGGCGGTCAAGCACATGCTGGCCGACACGCTGGTGGACGTCGAAGGCATGCGGTCGACGGTCTACTACGCGGCGTGGTGTACCTCGGCCGACGATCCCGAGCGTTCACTGGCGGCGAGCATGGCCAAGGCGTGGTGCTCCGATGCCTCGAGGCGCGTGATGGGCACGGGCTTGCAGGTACACGGGGGGATCGGCTTCACATGGGAGCACGACATGCACCTCTACGTAAAGCGGGCCCAACTGGACCAGGTCAGCTACGGCGACGCCTCGTTCCACCGCGACCGCATCGCAACGATCTTGCGCACGCGATTGGAGTCGGGCCAGCCGCTGTCCTGAGTCCGGCTCCTACTTGAGCGTCCGGACGGGGACGTTGCCGATTCTGACGAAGACCAGCGTCTCGCCCTGCGTCCCGTGCGTCGGGACGACGACCTGCGCCCGGGCGGCGATGAGGTAATCGGATCGGAGGATGGCCGTTTCGTGCACTTGGCCCTGCGTGGTGCTGGCCACCGCCTGACAGGTCGTCCCGCTCGCCCGCGCACCCGTGCGGAATAGTCGGCCAGACTCTCCGTCCTGGTGAAGGTCCCGCCCAGTTGCTTCCACGACCCCTCGCCTTGGAGCATGGCCGAATACGAGCTCAATCGCAGGTGACTGCGGCTGGCGCAAGACGCCCACAATCTTCGCCGGAGGACCGGCTGACGTTGTAGACCACCATCCTGTTCGGGCGACGTAATCGATGAGACGCTCGGTCGTCCAGTTGTCGGTGCCCACGCCGACGTTCACAGACATGACCAACTCCATGATCCAGGAGGTGGCCCCCGTCGGCGTGCCGAAGGTCTTCTCGGCCACGTTCTGGACCTGGATGGCGTCGCGCGTGGGGCCCAAGGCAAATCCCGGCACGGCGAACACGCGACAGCACGGCCAACACCACGAGCAGCAACACGGAATAAGAATGCGGCGAGGCATCCGGCCAACGTAGTTCCGTGCCCGGCCCCGTCGCCGCTACCCCCTTGCGTCGGGTGGGGTCGGGCCGCGCCGGGCGCTTCAGGGCGCGGCGGCCCGGCGCCGGAATTCGGCACGGTCCGCCTGCCGGAACCGAGCAGCGGCAGGCGGTCGAGGCGGACGACCTTCTCAGGCGTCTTGAACGTCGCGATGCCCGGCTCGTGAACCAGCGGCGGCACTCCTCGAGGTCGAACGGCGCGGTGGACTCCACGAGGGCGGCGGACGGGCTCACCCATCAACAGGTCGGGATAGCCGACGGCAGCCTCGCGCCAGACGTCGGGGTGCGCTGAGCGCCGCTTCCACCTCCGAGGCGGAGATGTTCTCGCCGCCCCTGATGATCACGTCCTTGAGCCGGCCGACGACGCACAGCCATCCCTAGCCGTCGACGGTCGCAAGGTCGCCGGTACGGAACCAACCTCCGCGGGGCGATCACGGGCTTCGTCTGCGCGGCATCCGCATAGCCGGCGAACATCTCGGGCCCACGCA
>CAWHFH010000013.1:0-83085 GCA_963828455.1 uncultured Acidimicrobiaceae bacterium
TGGCGGGCGCTAACCGCCCTCTTACCCCTCGAGTTGAGCGAAGATCAACGCCTCCCCACGCCGCTCGCAACGCACCGGCAATTGTCCTTCCGCGGTGACGGAGTAGGGCTTTTGGCCCTCTTTGCTCTCTCGGGTCGCTCCGACATTTATTCGTACGCCGGGGCAGTGGCTTCGGTGCGGCTCGGAGAGGACAGTCACCGCACCGACGGTGCGATGACTGCGTTGGAGGGGGACGATGAGAACGTCGAAGTCTCGAGCGACCGGACTGTCCGACGCTGCCTTGTACAGGACGGTCGACGGGGGGGCGGCGCTGGGTGATCTTGCGACTAGAGGTGCGCGGTGCATGGCCGTCGTCCTGGCCACGCTCCTGTTGGCCGCCGTCACCCTCGTGATGACGCCCGGCGAGTCGGCGCACGCCTCCACCACCTTCGCCTCCGGTCAGGTCTTCGCCTCGGTGGGATCTTCCACCGTCAACGTCTACGACACGTCTGGCAACCACGTGAGCACTCTGGTCGACAGCACCAACGAGCTGTACACGGCCGGCAGTGTCTTCGACAGCAACAACAACTTCTACGTGGCCGACGACTTCAGCGGCGACGTGAGCGAATTCTCACCTTCGGGTGCGCCCATGGGCCAGTTCGCCACCGGGCTGTCGAATCCGATCTCGCTCGTCTTCGACAACAGCGGCAACCTCTACGTCGGTCAGCAGTCTGTCCCCTACATCGCGGAGTTCTCTGCGAGCGGGCAGCGACTGGCCGACATCGGCCCGGTGTCCACCGAGCTCTACGGCACCGACTGGGTCGACCTCTCGAGCGACCAGTGCACCTTGTACTACACGACCGAGGGCACTGACATCATGCGCTACAACAAGTGCACCAACACCCAGCTGCCGAACTTCAACCAGGTCCCCTTCACCGGCTACGGCGCCTTCGAGCTTCGGATTCTGGCCAACGGTGACGTGCTCGTCGCCGACTCGGACTCGGTGATGCTCTTGGACCAGAGCGGCAACGTGATCCAGACCTACTCGTGCTCGTCACTCCCGGGCTGCCAAGGCGGCCTGTTCGCGGTGAGCGTCGCTCCGGGCGGCACCTCGTTCTGGACGGGTGACGCGTTCTCGGGCGACATCTGGCAGGTCGACATGGGCACGGGCAACGTGCTCCAGACGATCAATGCCCACACCGGCTCGCTCTTCGGCCTCTCGGTCGACGGCCAGCTGATGGCGGCCACCTCGCCGACCGTGACCGCTTCAATGCCTGCCACCCTGAGCACTCCCGTGGTGTCCGGCAACTTCTCGTCGCCGACACCGGTCTCCGCGGTCCTGACCAACTCGGCCACCGACCAGCCGATTTCGGGCGAGCAGGTCACCTTCACGCTCAACGGCGCCGAGAGCTGTACCGCCACCACCGACAGCACCGGCACCGCCACGTGCGTCATCACACCGAGCGAACCCGCGCAGAGCTACACCCTCACCGCGTCCTTCCCGGGCGACAACTCGACGTCGACGCCGGTCGGTTCGACCAGCAGCTCTGGCACCTTCACGGTGACTCCTGACACCACCACACTCGTCTACACCGGACCGACGACGGCGGTGAACGGGCAGCCCGTCACCCTCTCGGGCACCCTCACAACCGACAACCCGACTCCGGGGACACCGCTCGACAACCAGGTCGTGACGTTCAACCTGGGCTCCCAGTCCTGCAACGGCACGACGGACTTCAACGGGAACATCAGCTGCACCATCACCCCGTTGGACCAACCGGTGAGCAACGTCACCGCTTCGGGCTCTTACGGCGGCAGCCCTTACGAGCAGCCGACGACCACGACCACGCCTACTCCGGTTCTGGTCAAGGAGCCGACCACATTGACGGTCAAGGCCGCAACGGGCGACTACTCCGACGCGACCACCGTTTTCGGCGTGTTGACCGACACGGTCACGGGCCAGCCCATCTCCGGGGAGCCCGTCACGCTCCAGCTCGACGGCAACGAGATGTGCACCGCCACGACCGACTCGACGGGCACGGCCTCGTGCAGCGTCACGCCCAGCGAGCCGGCCGCGACCTACCCTCTGACCGGGAGCTTCGCCGGCGATACGGCTCTGCCGCTCGAACTGATCCTGTCGAAGGGGTCATCAAACTTCGTCGTCACGCTCGAAGAGACGGCGTTGAACTACACCGGGCCGACGATCGCGACCAACGGCCAACCACTGACGGTGTCGGGCGTGCTGACCAGCGATGGACCTGGTGGCGGACCGATCGTCGGCCGGAGCGTCAGCTTCCAGCTCGGCAGCGGCGCCTCAGCCCAGACGTGCAATGCTCTGACGAACACCACCGGCACCGCGGCCTGCACGATTGCCTCGGTCAGCCAATCACCCGGTCCGATCCCGGTCACCGACAATTTCGCGGGCGACGCCTACTACCAGACAGCCAGCGCGTCGTCGACGGTCAACCTGCCTGAGGGCACGCACCTCACGGTGAGTCCTACGACCGGCACCTACAACGGATCGACGCCGATCTCTGGAACGCTGGTGAACACCTATACGAACCAGCCTGTCCCGGGCGAACCCGTCACGTTCACCGTGAACGGCTCCCAGTCGTGCACAGCGACAACCAACGCCAGCGGCGTGGCGACTTGCTCGATCTCGCCCATCGAACCAACCGGGTCCTACTCGCTGTCGGGTTCCTTCCCGGGCGACACCTCCTCGACGCCGCAGCTGCTCTCGACCAGCTCGTCGACCACGTTCACCGTGACCCCGGCACCGACAACGATGGTCTACACGGGCCCGACCACGGTGACCAACGGCCAGCCCGCGACACTAAGCGGCACGCTCACCACCGCTGAGCCCACTCCGGGCACCGACGTCGCAGGTGAGACGGTCACCTTCACGATCGGCTCGGGTGGCACAGCCCAGAGCTGCACCGGCACGACCAACGCCAATGGTTCCGCCAGTTGCACCGTGGCCAAGGTGAACCAGTCCACAGGGACCGTCCCCGTGACGGAGACCTTCGGAGGGGACAACACCTACTACAGCGGGTCGTCGACCAGCTCGACCGCGATAGTCCAGTCACCGACCACACTGACGGTCACCGCCACTACGGGCCCCTACGGCGGCCCGACCACAGTGACGGGCACGCTGACCAACGCGGCCACCGGCCAGCCCATCGGCGGTCAGACCGTGACGTTGAAGCTCAACGGCACCCAGTCGTGTACGGCGGTCACCGGCTGCCAACGGCCAGGCCAGTTGCTCCATCACGCCGAACGAACCGGCCGGCTCGTACACGCTGTCGGGTAGCTACGGAGGCAACCCCTCGACGTCATCCGGTCCGGTTCTGCTACCCAGCACCGGGTCCAACACCTTCGTCGTGACCAAGGCGCCGACGACGATCGTCAACACCAGCCCGACCGTCGCTGTCAACGGCATGCCCATCACGCTGTCGGCCACGGTGAGCGCACCAATGGGACGCGGGCCGGGCGGTCTGCCGGTCACGCTGACCCTCGGCTCCGGGAGCACGGCGCAGAGCTGCACGGGCATAGCTTCGGCGACCGGCGCGGTGAGCTGCACCATAACCAACCCGAACCAGACCGCCGGCACGGTGCCCGTGACGGTGACGTTCGGTGGCAACAGCTACTACCAGTCCTCGAGCAGCTCGGCCACCGAGACCACGGCCTCATTGCCTGGAACCGGCGACTTCGTGGTGGGCAACCTGACGGCCGACGGCACGGCGACCGGAAAGCCCATCAACGGGACCATCGTCAACTTCTGGGGCTCCCAGTTCTGGAAGAACAACTCGTTCAGCGGCGTCGTCAACGCCCCGGCGTCCATGAAGGGCTACATCGACAGCGCGCCACAGCTCACCTGCCCGACGCCGAACTGGACGTCGGACCCGGGCAACAGCTCACACCCGCCCGCGGCGGTTCCGGTGAACATGGTCGTGATCGTGGGCTCGACCATCACCCAGTCGGGCTCGACCGAGCTCGGCGACGTCAAGCACCTCGTCGTCGTGCAGGTGCAGCCCGGCTACGCGGGCAATCCCGGCCACCAAGGCTGGGGGCAGATCATCGCCACCATCTGCTGACGGACTGATGCCCTCAGGGCTGGGCGATCATCAGCACAGTCGCCACGAGCAACAGAACCAAGACGACCGACGCCGCCTGCTCCATGCGGGCGGCGTCGGTCGTTACGGTCGCGGACAGCATCGGGCGGCGCATGGGACGGCGTCGGGTCCGGCGGCTGGGGTCCCGGCCGCCGCGACGACGTGCTGCAGGCGTCGCTCGGCCGGCCAGAGGACACACTCGGCCAGCAGCGCGACGGCGACGAAGAGGACCAAGCCGATGAGCACCCAGGCGTCGGTTACGCGCATAGGCGCCCTTGCTCATGCCGAGCAGCGCGAAACCGAACACGGGGATCCCGTAGATCGTCCGGCCCGCCCAGTTGACGCCGGGACGGAAGTAGCGACGGAGGGGCTCGGGCAGCGGAGCCGCGGTGCGGGCGAGGCGACGAAGTCGGCGGGCGGTCGCAGCGGCGGTAGCGACGGTCACGATCCCGACCACGACGCAGGCCACGTGGAGCAGCAGCACGACGTCGAATGCCGCGCCGCTCGGCTGGTTGTGCATGCCCGACCTGTTCTCCTTTGCGGGTGCCGGGCCAGGCTGGCGCCGGGTGACGGCCCCGCGACGGTGATGCCGGGGGGGGCATCGAAACCTGTACCGTAGAGGTGTAAGGGTGAACGAGACCATGAGGCTATTTGCGATGTCGGTGACCCAGGTGGCGCCAACGAGAGTGTCCGAATGAACCAGCTGCGCCTCGATCCGTTGTCGGGCCGTTGGGTCGTCGTGAACCCGGGCCGCTCCGAGCGGCCCTACTCGTTCGTGACCCGCTCCCCCGAGCTGCCCGACCAGCTGGGGCGGCCCTGCCCCTTCTGCCCGGGCAACGAGGAGGACACGCCGCCGGCGCTCGAGACCTACGGACCGACGGGGCGTTGGCTCGTGCGGGTCGTGCCGAACCTGTATCCCGCGTTCGAGGGCGACGAGCCGTTCGTGGTCGCCAACCGGGGGCCCGTCTTCACCCAAGCCACCGCGGGCGGCATCCACGAGATCCTCATCTTCTCCCCCGAGCACGGGGCGACACTGGGTGAGCTGAGCCAGGAGCAGGTCGAGCTCGTGATGGCGGCTCTGCGTGACCGCTTGGAGGAGCACGCCTCGCAGCCGAACCTTCGCTACACCCAGGCGATCGTCAACTCGGGTCGTGAGGCGGGCGCGTCCCTGGAGCACCCGCACGGGCAGCTGCTCGGAATGTCGTTCATCCCCCGCGAGTTGGCGGAGGAGCAGGCGCGCTTCGCCCGCTTCGTCGGATCGTGCCTGCTGTGCACGACCATCGACGCCGAGGAGGACTCCGACGTGCGGGTCATCTACGCCAACGAGCGTGTCGTGGTGGTGTGCCCGTTCTGGAGCGCGGTCCCCTACGAGATGCTCGTCATGCCCCGCGAACACAACCCGCACCTTCACCGCAGCCCGACCGAGGACCTCATCGCCGTGGGCGAGTCCATCCGTCGTGTCCTCCTGCAGTTGCGTGAGTCCGTGGGTGACGTCGCCTACAACATCGTGTTCCACTCGGCGCCGTACCGGGTAGGCGAGCCGTACCACTGGCACGCCCATATCTGGCCGAAGGCGACGACCACCGCCGGGTTCGAGCTCGGTACCGGCGTGGCGATCAACGTGATCTCTCCGGAGGAGGCGGCCGAGACGTTGCGGGTGTCGTCTGAGGCGGTGCCTGTCTAGGTTTTGTCCCCTTCTGGGGTCTGAAGGCGGTCGACGTACCCACCTCCGGCTGGCGCGGCCGCGCCTGATCATGCCTCACATAGGCCGAGCGGTCGGGACGCGGTGCCCCTCCCTCGGTCCTCGGGCCGTATACGGCGCCAAGAGAGACCGGGCGCTCGTCTCGAGGGTTGAGCGGCTCAGGCCGGCTGGCGCACCGACCGGGCCAGTTCCAGGAACGACACGAGCCGCCGGATCAGGTCGCGGTCGGGCCCGACCAGCCCGCCGATGCCTGGCGCACTGAGGTAGCCGGTCATGAAGGCACGGCGGTTCCGCGCCTCCCAGGCCTGCCCGAGTGACTCGAGTCCGAGGCGGCCGGCCGGGTCACGCTCGGCCGCTGCCGTGATCGAGGCCCGGTGGAACGACCACAGCATGTCGGCCACGTCGGCCAGCGGGGTCCGGCGTCCCGGCGCCGTCTCGCCCGCCAGCACGCCGCCCGGGCGACAGTCGCACACCACCCACCCCTGGTCCGTGCGCGCCGTCCGCTCGAGCTGCAGGTCGCCGTGGGTCCGCAGCACGGGCAAGCGGACGTCGGCCTCGCGGAGCCACTTGACGAGGTCGGCCACACCCGGGGCCTCCAACAGCTCGGCGTCCGCCGCGGCGATCGCGGCCTCGGCCTCGTCCACCCAGTCGGCCACTTGCTCGTGGTGGCGCAGGAAGGCCCGATCCAGCGCCAGATGCAGCCGCGCGGTCATGACGCCGAGCGCGCGCGCCTCGCCGCCGAAGTCGCCGCCTGCCGCCTCGGGGGTGCCGCCGGACGCATAGAAGTCGCGCAACGACGTCAGCGCGAGGGCCCAGCCGCCCGAACGGTCGGCCAGCGGCTCCTGCACGACCCCGAGGTCTCGGCCCTCCCACACCCAGCGCACGAGCGGCGCCGCCACGTGGTTGAACCCCACTTCCTCGATCCCGATCATGAAGTCGACGTCGGCCCGCGGCGCGTCGGCGAGCCACGGGAAGACCAGCAGGTCGCCGCGGTCCCCGCAGTCGAGGACGGTGGCGTCGGCGTCGTCGCGCAACACCGCGACCGGGCCGGGACGTGTCTCCACGCCGCGGACCGTGGCCAGCAACAGCGGCCCCAGCTGTGCGTCACGCAGCGCGTCGGTGCACACCGCGAGGCCGGCGTCGTCGTCGAGCAGGCCGAGGGCGGCCTCCTCCCCCGCGCGCAGGAAGTGCTGCTCGTCCGCGACGCCGCGCAGGCCGACGACGAGGTGGGCCAGGCGGCCGTCGACGTCCGCCACGATGTCGAGCAGGCCCGGGCGCCCGGCCCGCAGGACCTCGTCGCGGACGATGACCGGCGCCGAGTGGGGCGCGACCTGGCGGAGCTCCAACCACGCCTCGGTGAGCGTGCGCAGCGCCTGGTCGCGCTCTTCCGTCATTCCTGTACCGGTCTCTCCTCGGGTACCAGATCGAACCACAGAAACCCATAGGGCGGCAGCGTGATCGTGTACGGCTCCTCGGTGATGACCGGGAACGGGACGCGTCCGAGCACTTCGTAGGGGGTGGAGCCGGCCCATTTGGCCAGCGCCAGCTCGGCGGGCTGGGCGAAGCGGCTGAGGTTGTGGACGCAGAGGACGGCCTGGTGCCGGTGCACCACCTCGTCGGCCTCGCTCTCGTTGCCGGCGGGGACGGTGCGGGCCAGCACGGCCGAGCGACCCCAGTCGAGCTCGTCGATCGACTCGTCCACCGAGACCGCCGGGCTCTTCGCCGGCGGCGCGGTGAGGATGTCCGCTACGTCGCCCGAGCGCACGTAGGCCAACACGGAGGGATTGGCGCAGGGCAGCACCTCCATCTCACCGACGCCCATCACAGGGAGGGCCCGCCGTTCTGTCAACAGGCGCCGCAGCCAGTGGAGGAAGGAGCCAGGATTGCGCAGCTGCGCCTCCACGTTCAGTGCAGTGAAGCCGTACACCGGGTCCATCAACGGCGGCAGGTAGAGCTGCGCGAAGTCGGCCTGCGAGAAGCCGCCGTTGCGGTCGGGCGACCACTGCATCGGCGTGCGCACCGAGTCGCGGTCGCCGAGATAGATGTTGTCGCCCAACAACAGCTCGTCGCCGTAGTAGATGACGGGACTCCCAGGGAGCGAGAGGATCAGCGCGTACAGGAGCTCGGCGGTCCGCCGGTCGTTGTCGAGCAACGGGGCAAGCCGCCGGCCGATCCCCATGTGGCGTTTCATCCGCGGGTCCTTGGCGTACTCCGCGATGAGGTAGTCGCGCTCCTCCTCGCTGACCTGTTCGAGGGTGAGCTCGTCGTGGTTGCGCAGGAAGATGGCCCACTGGCTGCCGCCGTCGATGACGGGGGTCTGCGCCAGGATCTCGGTGATCGGGTAGCGCTGCTCGCGCCGCACAGCCATGAACAACCTGGGCATGAGCGGGAAGTGGAAACAGAGATGGCACTCGTCGCCGTCGCCGAAGTAGTCGGCCACGTCGCTCGGCCAGCCGTTCGCCTCGGCCAGGAGGATGCGACCGGGGTAGTCGGCGTCGATCTGCTTGCGGATCCGCTTGATGAAGGCGTGCGTCTCGGGGAGATGCTCGCCCGACGTCCCATCACGCTGGTAGAGGTACGGGACCGCGTCCAAGCGGAACCCGTCGAATCCGAGGTCCAGCCAGAACCGCACGAGGTCGATCATCGTGTCGGCCACCTCGGGGTTCTCGTAGTTGAGATCCGGCTGGTGGTGGTAGAAGCGGTGCCAGTAGTACTGCTGGCGGTTGTCGTCCCAGGTCCAGTTGGAACGCTCGACGTCGGTGAAGACGACACGGGCGTCGGGCCACTTCTGGTCGTCGTCGTTCCAGACGTACCAGTCCGCCTTGCCGTTGTCCCGGGAAGAGCGCGACTCCTTGAACCAGGGGTGCTCGTCGCTGGTGTGGTTCATGACGAGGTCGGCGATGACGCGGATGCCGCGGCGGTGCGCGTCTTCGAGGAAGCCGACCAGGTCGCCGATGCTGCCGTAGTCAGGGCTGACGTTGAAGAAGTCGCTGATGTCGTAGCCGCCGTCGCGCATCGGCGAGGGATAGAACGGGAGCAACCAGATGCAGTCGATCCCCAGCCACTCGATGTAGTCGAGCTTCTCCCGCAACCCCCGCAGGTCACCCGTCCCGTCGTTGTTGGCGTCGTTGTAGCCCCGGATGAGGACCTCGTAGAAGACGGCGTGCTGGAACCAGCGGACCGAGGGGTCGAAGGCGGCCTCGCCGGAGCTGACCGGGATCGGCGGCGAGCTCACCGTGCCACGCTCAACGCCCGACGAACGTGGCCTTGCCGGGGCCGTTCTCGCTGAACGACCGGATCCCGATGGCGGCGTCCTCGGTGCGGAACGCGGCGGCGAACGCCTCCCGCTCGATCGCCAGCCCCTCCTCGAGCGGGCCGTCCAACCCGCGGTCCACCGCGCTCTTCGCCAAGCCGTGCGCCACGACGGGGCCGGCGGCGAGCTCGGCGGCCCACGTCAGTGCCGCCTCGAGCACGTAGCCGGGCGCGACGAGCCGGTTGACCAGCCCCATGGCGAGCGCCTCGCCGGCATGCACCTGGCGTCCCGTCATGATCATCTCCTTGGCCCGGGACGAGCCGATGAGGCGCGGCAGCCGCTGGGTGCCGCCCCCGCCCGGGATGACGCCGAGCAGGATCTCGGGCAGGCCGAACCTCGAGTCCTCGGCGCCCACCCGGAAGTCGCACGCCAGCGCGAGCTCGAGGCCACCGCCGAGCGCGAAGCCGTTCACCGCGGCAACGGTCGCCCGCGGCACGGCGGCCAGCGCGCCGAGCGTGGCGGCGAAGTTCCGTCCGACCGCCTCCGCGCCGATGCTCTCGAGCTCGACGATGTCGGCGCCGGCGGCGAAGATCCGCCGGCCGCCCCACAACACCACCGCCCCAGGCGGGTCCTCGACCAACCCGGCCGCCGCTTCCTGCAACTGCCCGAGCACGGCGGCCGACAGCGCGTTCGCCTTCGGGCGGTCCAACTGCACGAGCGCCACGCCGTCGGGCCGGCGCTCCACGGTCACGAAGGCCTCGGCCATCAGCGAACCGTACCTGACCCGGCGGCGGTGCTCGTGTGTTCGCCGACGCCTTCGCCGCGCACCGGGTGCCGTCCGGTCGGGCGGCCGCCCACGGCCCCGGCCCCCGGAACCGGTCCGGCGGACCGACGGGGTCACCGAACCAAGGTTGGCCGAGATGCAAGCATGAGGCCGATGCCCTCCGCGGGCTGGTACCCCGACCCCTCAGGCTCGCCTGGCACCTATCGGTTCTGGGACGGCGCCGCTTGGACCGAGCACACCTACGCCGCCGGCAGCCCGTGGCCGCAGGCACAGGCGCAGGCGCAGACGCAGATGCAGGCGCCGGTCATGCAGGCGCCGCCGCCGCCGATGTACTTCGTGCGCCCGCAGGTGACGAAGGTCGAGCTCGCCGAGCCGACGCAGCGCTATCTGCGGTGGGAGACGGTCTTCGTGATGGTCGCGTTCCTCGTGCCGGGCGTGACCGGTGCGGTCGTGCTCTTCGCGCAGCACGTGTCCGGCGTCGGGACCGTCCAGCGGTTCCAGGTCCTTATCGAGGGACACCCGCTCGAGAACATGATCATCGGCATGATCGCCTACCTGGCGGTCGGGTGCGTGGTGCCGCTCGCTCTCCTGCTGTTGATGCGGACCGGGCAAGGGCCGAAGATCCTCGGTCTCGGACGGCCCGGCTTGCGGAGCGACATCGGTCCCGCCGTCGGCATCATCGCGGCCTCGTGGGGCAGCGAGATCGTGCTGCTCCTTGTCTTGTCGCCGTTGCTCACCCGGGGTTCACGCCTCAACGCCCCGACGCCCGTGGGCGACGTGCCGCACTACTACCTGATCTGGGGTCTCATGATCTCGGCGACGACCGCCATCGCCGAGGAAGTGCTCATGAACGGCTACCTCATGACCCGTCTGAGCCAGCTGGGCTGGTCCCCGACCGGCGCCCTGATCCTGGGGATCGTGCTGCGCACGAGCTACCACGTCTATTACGGCATCGGGTTCGTGGCCACGATCCCCGTCGCGTACTTCCTGACCCGTTCGTTCCAGAAGCGGGGCCGGTTGACACGGCCGATCGTGGCGCACTTCCTCTACGACGCGATCTTGCTGACAGTCGCCGTGTTCACGCACTGACGTAGTCCAAAAGGCCGATGGATCGGGGATGCCCCCGGCCGCCACGACGCGGCACGGCACGGCAGAGTGGAACGTGGGCGGCGGTTCGTCGTGGCCGCTCAGTCGGCGAGCAACCGGTCAGCCGCCTGGTAGGGATCGAGCTCGCCCGCCACCAGCGCCTTCACCGAGGAGCTGAACTCCTCCCCCGCCACCAGCTCGTCGATCTTCACCTCGGTGCGCGCCAACAGCACCCGACGCAACTCGAGCGCCAGGCGGTCGGCCCGACGGACCGTCAGCTGGCCCGAGCTCAACAGGTGGGCCCGGTGGCGCCCCACCGCCCCCCAGAGCTCCGGCACGCCCTCGGCCGCCGTGGCCGTCGTGTCGACGATCTCGGGGCGCCATGCGCCCGGCTGCGCCAGGTCGAGCATCTGCTCGAGGTCGCGCCGCGCCTCGCGCACGCCCGGCCGGTCGGCCTTGTTGATGACGAAGACGTCGGCGACCTCGAGGAGGCCCGCCTTGCTGGCCTGCATCGAGTCGCCCCAGCCCGGGGTCACCACGACGGCCGTCGTGTCGGCGGCCGACGCGATCTCCACCTCCATCTGGCCGACGCCGACGGTCTCGATGATCACGACCCCGATGCCCGCCGCACCGAGGAGCCGGACTGCGTCGGGCACCGCGAGGGACAGTCCCCCCAGGTGCCCTCGCGTCGCCATAGAGCGGATGAACACGGTCGGATCGAGCGCGTGCTGGTTCATGCGGACACGGTCGCCCAGGATCGCCCCGCCGCTGAAGGGCGACGTCGGGTCGACCGCCAGCACCCCGACCTGTGGGACCGGTTCCGGTTCTGGTTCTGGTTCTGGTTCCGCCGCCGCCTCCGGCGACGCCTTCTGCGTTCCGTCCGATCCGTCCGATCCGTCCGATCCGTCCGATCCGTCCGATCCTCCGACCGCCGGCCATCCCCCGCGCACGGCCGTGATCAGCCCGTCGGTCAACGTCGACTTCCCCGACCCCGGCGCGCCGGTCAAGCCGAGGGTGTAGGGGATGTCGGCGCGGTAGGCGAGCTCCGCCACCGCCGTCGCCAGATCACCCCCGCGCTCGATGTACGACAACAGCCGTGCCAGTGCGACGCGATCACCCGAACGGGCCAGCTCCAACAGCGCCGCCGGCTCGGTGGGCAACGGCGCCCGAGCAGGCGCCGACGATGCCGAACGAGTCGACGAGCTCACGACCGCGACACCCGGGCGCCCAGCCCTTGGAGCGACGCCACCAGGTCCTCGTACCCCCGCCGGATGTGGTGCGCGCCGCTCACGACCGTCGTGCCCTCGGCCACCAGCCCGGCCAGCACCAAGGCCACGCCGGCCCGGATGTCGGGCGCCCGCACCGTCGCGCCCGAGAGCTTCGGCACGCCGCGCACCACGGCGTGGTGTCCCTCGGTCCGGATGTCGGCGCCCATGCGCCGCAGCTCCTCGACGTAACGGAAGCGGCCCGAGAAGAGGTTCTCGGTCAGGATCCCCACCCCGTCCGCCACCGTGAGCATCGCCACCAGCAGCGGCGAGTAGTCGGTCGCCACGCCGGGATAGGGCAACGTCGCCACGTCGGCGGAGACCAAATGCCCGTCGGACGTCGCCCGCACGCCCTCGGGACCGAACGAGGTCACGACGCCCATCTGGCCGACCTTGCGCAGCAGCATCTCCATGTGCTGGGGGTGGGCATCGGCGATCGTGACGTCGCCGCCGGCCATGCCCACCGCGGCGAGGAACGTCGCGGCCACCACCCGGTCGGGCACCACCGTGTGCCGCACCGGCGAGAGCGAGTCGACGCCCTCGACCTCGATCCGCGACGTCCCTGCGCCCCGCACCACCGCGCCCATCGCACGGAGCATGGCCGCCAGATCCGCCACCTCGGGCTCTTTCGCCGCGTTCTCTATGACCGTCGTGCCCTTGGCCAACGCCGCGGCCATCAACAGGTTGTCGGTGGCCGTGTGGCTCGGGTACTCCAACACCACCCGCGCGCCGACCAGGCGCCCACCCGGCACCGACCCCCGCACCTCGCCGTGCGAGGACTCGAAGCGCGCCCCCATGGCGGTCAGCCCGTTCACGTGGAAGTCGATCGGCCGGTCGCCGAAGTCGTCACCGCCCGGCAGCGGCATCCGCACGGAACCCGACCGCGCCATCAGCAGGCCCAGCACGACGACCGACGCCCGCATCTTCTCGAACAACTCGGGTGGCGCCGCCGGCACGAGCGCGTCCGCGGCCGGGGACGTCACCTCGATGTCGCCGTTCGGGAGCCGCTCGACCGAAGCGCCCAACCCCCGGAGCACTTCGGCCATGGTGTCGACGTCGCTGATGCACGGGACGTTGGAGAGAACGGAGCGTCCCTCGGCCAGCAAGCAGGCAACCATGAGCTTCAAAGCGGAGTTCTTCGCCCCGCCCGCGGTGACGGTGCCGGAAAGCGGTCCACCGGCCTCGACGACGATCGTCTCGCTGTCGCTGGGCTTCTGCATCCCCTCAAGTATCGCCGCTGGCCACTCCCCGAACTCCGACCCTGGCCCCGAATCCTCGATTCGCCACGCACTAGGGTCACTGCCGTGGCGTCGCCAGAGACCGAGAGATCGCCGTCCCGACAGGCCCCCGATCGCAACCTCGCCATGGACCTGGTGCGGACCACCGAGGCGGCCGCCATGGCCGCCAGCCGCTGGATGGGACGCGGCGACAAGATCGGTGCCGACGGCGCCGCCGTCGAGGCCATGCGCACCGTGCTCTCCTCCGTCCCCATGGACGGCGTCGTCGTAATCGGCGAAGGCGAGAAGGACAACGCCCCGATGCTCTTCAACGGCGAGAAGATCGGCGACGGGACGCCCCCGATGACCGACATCGCCGTCGACCCCATCGACGGCACCACGCTCACCGCCCAGGGCCGCAACGGCGCGCTCGCCGTCATCGCCGTTGCCGAGCGCGGCGCCATGTTCGACCCCGGCCCCTGCGTCTACATGGAGAAGCTCGCCGTCGGACCCCGGGCGAAGGGCGCCTGCGACATCCGCAAGACACCGACCGAGAACCTGCACCGTCTGTCCGAGGCCCTCAGTCGCCCCGTCCGGGACCTCACCGCCGTCATCCTCGACCGCCCCCGTCACGACGACCTCATCACCGAGGTGCGCAAGAGCGGCGCGCGCATCCGCCTGATCGGCGACGGTGACGTCGCCGGCGCCATCTCGACGGGTTGGCCCGGTGCCGGCACGGACATCCTCTTCGGCATCGGCGGCACCCCCGAGGGCGTGCTCGCGGCCGCCGCCCTCAAGTGCATGGGCGCCGAGATCCAGGGCCGCCTCTACCCCCGCGACGAATCCGAACGCACCGCCGCGATCGAGGCCGGCTACGACCTCGACAAGGTCCTCACGACCGACGACCTCGTGCAGGGCAACAACTGCTTCTTCGCCGCCACCGGCATCACCGACGGCGAGCTGCTCCAGGGGGTGCAGTACCACGAGTTCGGTGCGACCACCCAGTCGCTCGTCATGCGCTCCAAGTCCGGCACCCTGCGCAAGATCGACGCGTCTCACGCGCTGAAGAAGCTGGCGGAGTTCAGCTCGATCTCGTTCTCGTAGTTCGTCGTTCGTCGTTCGCCGTTCGTCGTTTCGCACCGTTGGATGCGACCGGGCCTCCGGCCCGGCGCCGCGCGTTGCCGCCTACGCCGCGCCGGCGGCCACCGACAGGCGCAACTCGGCCCGCTCGAGCGAGCCCCTCGCCTCGAGCAGCTCGAGGTCGACCTCGACTTCCTCGCCGCTGCCGCCCCGGCCCGATTGCAGCTCGTTCACTCGCTGGTTGGCGCTGTCCCGTGCCTGCTCGGCCCGCGTCACGTCGATCTCCTCGGAGAGCTCCGCGATGCCGGCCAACACCGTCACCCGTGTCGAGAGCCCCGGCAACGGCCCGTCTCCTTCGGCCAGGCCCTCGGCCGCGTGCGGGCTCGTGTCGACCTGGAGGAAGCCGCCGTGCAAGGCGAAACGCAGCAACGGGCCGTCGGGCTGTTCGAGCTTGAGCTCGCACGGCACGATGTCGCCCACGAGCGGCGTGTGCCCGTCGAGCACGGTCAGCGCGCCGTCGGAGGTGGCCAGCACCACCGAGCGGGCGCCGCCCGCGTAGAGGGATTGCTCGGGCGTGACAACCTCTACGCCGAAGACGCCGTCTGCCACTAGCCGGCCTCGGCCTCGAGCTTCTTCGCCTTCTCGAGCACCGACTCGACCCCGCCGACGTTGAGGAAGGCCTGCTCGGGCACGTGGTCGAGGTCGCCGTTGGCCAACGCCTCGAACGACTCGACCGTCTCGTCGATCGGCACGAAGTTGCCGGGCACGCCGGTGAAAACCTCGGCGACGAAGAACGGCTGCGACAGGAACCGCTGCACCTTGCGGGCCCGGTTCACCGTCACCCGGTCCTCCTCAGACAGCTCGTCCATGCCGAGGATGGCGATGATGTCCTGCAACTCCTTGTAGCGCTGGAGGATCTCCTGCACGCGCCGTGCCACGGCGTAATGCCGGTCGCCCACGATCTCGGGCGCCAGGATGTTCGACGTCGACGCCAGCGGGTCCACCGCCGGGTAGATGCCGAGTGCGGCGATCTGACGCGAGAGCTCCGTCGTGGCGTCGAGGTGGGTGAACGTCGTGAACGGCGCCGGGTCGGTGTAGTCGTCTGCCGGGACGTACACGGCCTGCAGCGAGGTGATCGACTTCCCCTTCGTCGAGGTGATCCGCTCCTGCAGCTCGCCCATCTCGTCGGCCAAGGTGGGCTGGTACCCCACGGCCGATGGCATGCGCCCGAGCAGGGTCGAGACCTCCGAGCCCGCCTGGACGAAACGGAAGATGTTGTCGATGAAGAGCAGCACGTCCTGGTTCTTCACGTCACGGAAGTACTCCGCCATCGTCAAGGCGGCCAGGCCGACGCGGAGGCGCACTCCCGGGGGCTCGTCCATCTGGCCGTAGACGAGCGCCGCCTTGTCGATGACGCCCGACTCCTGCATCTCGAGCCACATGTCCGTGCCCTCACGGGTGCGCTCGCCGACGCCGGCGAACACCGACACGCCACCGTGCTGCTGGGCGACCCGGTGGATCATTTCCTGGATGATGACGGTCTTGCCCACGCCGGCGCCGCCGAAGAGGCCGATCTTGCCTCCCTGCACGTAGGGTTCCAGCAGGTCGACGACCTTGATGCCGGTCTCGAACATCTGCGCCCGCGGCTCCAACTGGTCGAAGGCCGGCGGGTTGCGGTGGATCTCCCAATAGTCGTCCGGGTCACTGATCGAATCGGTGTCGAGCGGCTGGCCCAGCACGTTGAACACGTGGCCGAGCACGGCGTCGCCGACGGGCACCGTGATCCCCCGGCCCAGGTTCCGCACGGCGGCCCCGCGGACCAGGCCGTCCGTCTGCTGCATGCAGATGCAGCGGACTCGGCCCTCTCCGATCTGCTGCGCGACTTCGGCGGTGACCTGGTGGGACGAGCCGTCGAGCTCAATGGTGAACTCGACGGCGTGGTTGATCTCGGGCAGTGCGTGCGGCGGGAACTCGACGTCGATCACCGGCCCGGCGATGGCAACCACCCGGCCGTCCTCCAGTGAGCCGGCCGGCACGGTGTCTTGCATGGTCGTGGTGGTCATTGGGGGTCAAGCTCCCTTCGCTTGGCGGAGCGCCTCTGCTCCGCCGACGATTTCCATGATCTCGGTGGTGATGGCGTCCTGACGAGCACGGTTCATGACCCACGTCAGGGTGCGGACGAGCTCGTCCGCGTTCTCGGTCGCGGCGGCCATCGCCCGCTGCTGGGCGGTGAAGAACGAGGCCGTCCCTTCCAACAAGGCGGCGAAGATCTCGGCTTCGAGCGCGCGGGGCGCCAGCTCGACCAGGAGCTTCTCGGGCTCCGGCTCGAACTCCGTGTAACCCTCGCTCGCGTCCTCGTCCTGCGTCGCTTCCTCGTCGGCCTCCGGCAGAGGCAGTGGGAGCAGCTGGAGGCGCGCCACGCGCTGGGTCCCGGCCGAGATGAACCGGGTGGACACCATCTCGATCAGGTCCATCTCACCGGCGGCGAACGGCGCCGCCACGATTGCGGCCACGTGTCGGGCGTCCGAGAACTCGGGACGATCTGCAAATCCGACGAAGGACTCCGCGACGTCAATGCCGCGGTAACGGAAGTACGACGGGGCCTTCTTACCGACCGACCACACCGTGACCTCCGCGCCGTTCGCCTTGTGTTCTGCCACCAGGCGCTCGGTCGCGCGCAGCACACCGGAGTTGTACGAGCCGGCCAACCCGCGGTCACCCACGATGGCCAGGATGCCGACGTGGCTCACGGTCTCGGGCGTGCCAAGCAGCTTGGCCGCCGCCTGCGAGTCGGCGGCCGCGGTCACACGCAGGACCCGCTCCATGCCTTCGCGGTATGGACGGTTCGCCGCGATGCGCGCCTGAGCGCGCACGATACGCGAGGCGGCAATGAGCTCCATCGCCTTGGTGATCTTCCTCGTGGACTGCACGCTACGGATGCGTCGCCGCAGGATGCGTTCTTGGCCGCCGGCCATCGCTCAGTCGACCTTCCCCGTGTCGAAGGTCTCCTTGAAAGCGGATAGCGCCTTGTCGACGACCCCTTCGTCGGGCAGGGCCGCTGTCGAGCGGATGTCGTCGAGAACGGAAGCCTGGTTCGCCTTGAGGTACTCGATCAGCTCGGTCTCGTAGCGCTGCACCTCGCTGACCGGTACGTCGTCCGTCCAGCCCTTGGTGCCCGCATAGATCGCGATGACCTGCTCTTCGACCGGTACCGGCTGGTTCTGCGGTTGCTTCAACAGCTCTGTCAGCCGGTAGCCGCGGTCGAGCTGGGCCTGGGACACTCGGTCGAGCTCGGAGCCGAAGGTCGCGAACGCCTCGAGCTCGCGGAACTGCGCGAGGTCCAGCTTCAGCGTGCCGGCCACGTTCTTCATGGCCTTCACCTGCGCGGCGCTGCCTACCCGGCTCACCGAGTTCCCGACATTGATGGCCGGCCGGATACCCGAGTTGAACAGGTCCGTCTCGAGGAAGACCTGTCCGTCGGTGATGGAGATGACGTTGGTCGGAATGTAGGCCGAGATGTCGCCCGCCTTCGTCTCGATCACCGGCAGCGCCGTCAGCGAGCCGCCCCGCGCTCGTCCGAGAGCTTGGCCGCCCGCTCGAGCAGGCGAGAGTGCAGGTAGAACACATCGCCCGGGTACGCCTCGCGGCCCGGTGGACGCCGCAGCAGCAGCGAGACGGAGCGGTAAGCCTCCGCCTGCTTCGACAGGTCGTCGTAGATGATGAGCGCGTGCTCGCCGTTCTCCATCCAGTGCTGGCCCATGGCACACCCGGCGTAGGGGGCGAGGTACTTGTATGGCGCAGGGTCACCGGCCGAGGCAACGACGACGACCGTGTACTCGAGCGCATTGTGGTCCTCGAGTGTGGCCACGGTCTGCGCCACCGACGAGTTCTTCTGGCCGATGGCGACGTAGATGCACTTCACGCCTTGGCCCGCCTGGTTGATGATCGTGTCGACGGCCACGGTCGTCTTGCCGGTCTTGCGGTCCCCGATGATCAGCTCGCGCTGACCACGGCCGATCGGGGTCATGGAGTCGATAGCCTTGATGCCGGTCTGCAGGGGCTCGCTCACCGGCTGCCGACCCACGATGCCCGGCGCCTGGACCTCCATCCGCCTCGTCTCGGTGGCGTTGATCGGGCCCTTGCCGTCGAGCGGCTCGCCCAGCGCGTTGACGACACGCCCGAGCAGCGCGTCGCCGACCGGGACCGTCTGGATCCGTCCGGTTGCCTTGACCGTCTGCTCCTCTTCGAGGCTGTCGACGTCTCCCAGGACGACCGCACCGATCGTGTCCTCATCCAGGTTGAGCGCGAGGCCCAGCGTGCCGTCCTCGAACTCGAGTAGCTCGTTCACCGCGGCCCCGGGGAGGCCCGACACACGGGCGATGCCGTCGCCGACTTCGACGATGCGTCCGATCTGTTCCGTCCCCACCGCCGGCGTGTACTCCTCGACATGGCGCTCGAGCGCCTTGGTGATCTCACTGGCATCGATGGTCAGCTCTGCCATCAGTTTGCTCCCTCTGTGTTGTCTGTCGAACTTCGGGTCGTTCGGCCGAACCCGGAAGGCTCCCAACTTCCGGACGGGGCCAAGTGCTCTCGCAGCGCATCGAGGCGACCCCGTGCGGTTGCGTCCACCTGCAAATCGCCGATGCGGATGCGAGCGCCGCTCAGCAATGACTCGTCCACCTCGACCTGCAACTCGACCGGCGCGCCGGCCAGCGTGCCCAGCGACTCGGACAGGTCGCCGCGCTGGGCGTCGTCGATGGGCGCCGCCGCGGTGACCCGGGCGATGCGCCAGCCGCGCGCCTGGGCGGTGGCTTCGACCAGGAAGTCGATCGTGCCGACGAAGTCCCTGGCGCGGCCTCCGGCGACGGCGTAGCGGACAAGCCCGAGCGTCGGGGTCGGGACCTTGCGCTCGAGCAGCTGGGTCACCAGACCCTGTCGGGCCGCCACGGCCAGGTCGCGATCGGTGAGGGCGCCCCGGAGCTGTGGCGTGGCGGCGACGATCCGAGCGAAGCGAAAGAGGTCGTCTTCGAGCGACTCGAGGTCCCCGGTGGACATGTCCTCGTGTACAGCCGTGGCGTACCCGCCGACGCGCTGGCGTGAGGCGGTGAGGCTCAACCCCGGCTCGTCGTCTTGACCCTCGGCCAGGTGGCGCACCCGGAGGGCGAGCCAGCCCAGGGCGGTCGCGACCTCCTGCGCGGCCACGACGCCGCAGGCGAAAGCGGCCACGCGCCGCGCCGCGGCGGAGACTTTCCCCTCCAGGATGTCGAGCATGACGGCTCGCCGGGAGGTGCCGGGTACCGCTGTGTCGCTCAGCGCCGCTCGCAGCTGGCCGTTGGCGAGCACCAATTGCTCGATCGCCTCGAGGTCGGCCGCCACGCCCCCGAGAGCATCGGTACCGGCCATTTCGGCCACGGCGGCGGAGTAGCCCTGAAGGGCTGGGTTCACGGCCGGGCCCCCGCGCCGGCAGCGGCGCTGTCCGGCTCCTCGCGCAAGGCGGTCACGGCCTCTTCGATGAGGCCGCGGTGGACATCGAGGTTCACCTCGCGCCCGATGACGCGCTCGACGACCTCCATGACGACTTCGCCCATGCGAGCGGCGGCCTCTTCGACGGCACGCTGGCGGGCCAACGAGATCTCGACGTCTGCGCTGCCCACAATGCGGTCGTACTCGGCTTGTCCCCTCGCCTGCATGTCGGTCTTCACCTGTTCAGCCGTGCGGTTGGCAGTGGCGACGATCTCCCGCGCCTGCTGCCTCGCTTGCTCGAGGACGTTCCGACGCTCGTCGTCCGCCGCCTCGGCGTCGGCGCGAGCCTGGTCGGCGGCCTCCAGCGACGTTCGAATCTGCTCTTGGCGCTTCTTCATGGCCTCATTGATGGGCGGCAGCACCCATTTGTAGATGGCGAGGATGAGAAGGATCGATACGACGAGCTCGATAATGAACGTGCCGTTTGGTACCAGGAAGATGCTTGCTGTGGTCATGGTTCCCGATCTCGGGGAGTGGTGATTTGGACGAAATACGGCGTGCCGTTACGCCGTGATGCTCTTGGCGGCAAAGACGTAGACGAACACGACCATGAACAGGAGGTTGATGAAGTACATGGCCTCCACCAGACCGACCGTCAGGAAGAAGTACTGCCTCGCCTTGGCTTCGATCTCAGGCTGCCGGGCGATGGCGGCGATGGTCTGAGAACCAGCCAGGCCGTCACCGACAGCGGCGCCGATGGCGCCGCCGCCGAGGGCGAGACCGCCGCCGACGAGCGCACCTGCGATTCGGATCGCACCTTCAGTTGTACCTGCCATTGTTTCTTTCTCCTTTGTCGAGATCTCTAGGAAATCGTTGTCGCACCGCCGACCATCGGCTTCGTCAGTGGGCCTCGTCCGTACTCATGGCCATACCCAGGTAGATGATGGTGAGCAGGGCGAAGATAAAGGCTTGGATCGCCCCGATGAACAGCTCGTCGAACGGCTTCCAGACCGCGAGTCCGATCCACGACAGGTAGGGCGGAATCAGCGTGACGATCACGGTAATCATCAAGACGCCCGAGAAGATGTTGCCGAAGAGCCGGAAGGTCAGGGTGATCGGCTTGGTGATTTCTTCAATCACGTTGATCAAAACCAGTCCCTTGTAGGGCTGCACATAGTGGCCGAAGTAACCGCGTGCTCCGCGCGCCTTCACCGAGTTGTAGTGCACGAGGAAGATCACGATTACTGCGAGCGCCAGCGGCAGGTTCACGTCGCCGGTGGGGGGAGCCAGGATTCCGGGATCGCCACTCGGGATGAAGGCGAGCCAGTTGCAGACAAGCAGGAAGAAGAAGATCGTCACCCCGAGGCCTACGAAACGCATGCCCTCTGGCCCTATGGCAGATCCCGCCAATTCCTGAACCTGTTCGACGAGGGTCTCCCAGAAGAGCTGCAGCTTGCCGGGTACGCCGGACGTCACCTTTCTCGCCATCAAAAGGCCCAGGCCAAGCACGATCGCCGCCGCGATCAGCGTCGTCCACACGACGTCGAGATCGACCGTGCCGATCCCAGGAACGTGAACCACACCTCGGTGCTCGCCGATCTTGATGTTGCCACTCGCCAAGATGAACGTCATTGGATCCCCTGCGACATGACGATGCGGCCGACGTTGAAGACGAACAGCAGTTGGAAGATGACGAGTCCGGCGACGGCACCGATGCCGAGCGCGCCGTTGAGAAGCAGGAGTCCGATGCAGATCACGGTGATGATCCCGAGACGAGTCACGCTCTTGGTCCCCATGGCACGGCGCAACACCTTGTTGCTCACGCTCAACTCGCCTTCCGGCTTGAGCTTGGCGATACCGGCGTCGAGGAAGCGCAGGTTCACTACCGCCATGCCAAGCCCGATGATGAGCCCGAGCGCGCCCCAGAGAGATCCGAGGAGCGCGATGAGCAGGACACCCACGGCACCGACGATGAGGGCGGACAGAATGGTCCGGCGAAGCACCTTGGTCAGCGCGTTGCCCTGGAGGTCGGACAGACCCTCGAGCAGGTTCACGCGGCGACCCCTACAGATACGTGCGGATCTGCTTGATGACGCTCACTGCGGCGGTCAACAGGCCCAACGCCAAGCCCACCAGCAGGAGCGCCGGCGCCGTGTGGAACTTGCCGTCCAGCCAGAGGCCGACGACTACGCCAAGGCCGACACAGATCGCGGCCGAGAGCCCCATACCGAGAAAGGCTGCCGCTCCGGGCAGGGGTTTTGGGTCCCCGGGCGGCGGTGGTTGGTCCTCGGGTGTCACCTGACCGGGCGCGCGGCACGAGGCTCACGGGGCGTTCCATACGACTGCTCCCCCCTTAAGCCAGGCGTGGCGCGCCGGAGTCCGTCGTCCTGATGGCCGCGCAGGCAGCGACGGACGAGGCGAGGTGGACGGGGTACACAGACGTCATCTTCGCATCCCGGCCCGTTTCTCGTCCAAACGATCACAAGGGGAATCGGACCACCTCCGAGGTCTGCTTGACTTGTCCGTTGGAGCTGGGAATCTCCTGGTGGGGAGGCTCGTCCTCGTCCTCGTCTTGTCCGTTGCCGCGTCGCAAGCCGGGGTGGAAGAACGTGTAGAGGCCCACGCCCAGGGCGGCCGCACCGACCGGGATGATGGCGTTCACCTGGTGCATGAAGAGCGGGAAGAGCAGGAAGCTCGAGAGGACCGCGGTCCAGGCCCACAAGATGATGACGCTGCGTCGGGGGCCGTGCCCCAAGTTCAACAGCCGGTGATGGATGTGCTCCTTGTCCGGCGTCCCGAAGCCCTTGCCACTGGCCGTGCGGCGGACGAACGCGAAGGCCATGTCGACGAGCGGGACGCCGAGGATGAACAGGGGGATGAACAGGGGGGCGAAGAAGAAGTAGGTCACGCCGGAGATCGGCACCGCAGTCGGGACGCGGCCGCCGATGACCATGGTGGACGCGGCCATGAGAAGGCCGAGGAAGTGCGCGCCGGCGTCGCCCATGAAGATGCGGGCGGGGTTGAAGTTGAAGGGGAGGAAGCCGAGGCAGATGCCGCACGCGATGACGGCGACGAGTGGGCCGATGTTGTCCGCGGGGAGGAGCCCGAGCCCGATGAGACGGATGCCGTAGATGGCAAGCGCGCCGCCGCCGATGGCGACGACACCGGCGGCGAGGCCATCGAGCCCGTCGATCAGGTTGACCGCGTTGGTCAGCGCGATGACCCAGACCGCGGTGATGAGCGGGATGATGCCGGGGGAGAGGACGTAGAAGCCGGCGAGCGGGATCTTGAGCTGCCACATGGTGACCCCGAAGAAGTAGAGAATGCTCGCGGCGAGGACCTGGCCCGCCATCTTGGCGGGGGCCGACATGTCGCGGACGTCGTCGATGAGCCCGACCACGAACATGGCGCCGGCGGCGAGGACCACACCGAGCATCTCGGGCGAATCGGTGAAGGTGTGGCTGTCGCGGAAGGGTGGCAGCACCGTCGCGACCAGCACGGCCACGAGAAAGCCCAGGAACATCGACGCGCCGCCGCCGTAGGGGATCGGCTTCTTGTGCACCGAGCGATCGCCGGGGTGCGCGATGTAACCCACACGCAGAGCGATGCGCTTGGCGGGGACGGTCAGGGCGGCGGTGGCGCCAGCGGCCACCGCCAGGATCAGGCCGTACCAACCGATGTCGGGCATGCGTTACCCCACGAGGTCGGGATAGGGCCGGAACGCGGCGCAGAGCGCGGCGACCTCGGACCGCACCGTTGCGATCTCCCCCTCGTCGCGTCGTGCTTTGAGCGTGCGCACGAGGAGGTCGGCCACTGTCTGCATCTCGGCCGGGCCCATGCCCGCGGTCGTCTCGGCCGCGGTGCCGAGGCGGAGCCCCGACGTCTGGAATGCACTGCGGGGGTCGTCGGGGATGGTGTTGCGGTTGCACGTGATACCGGCGCGGTCGAGCACCTCCTGGGCCTCCTTACCCGTGAGGTCGCCGTCGAAGGGCCGCAGGTCGACGAGCAGCATGTGGTTGTCGGTGCCGCCCGACACGAGGCGGAAGCCGTGGCCGGCGAGCGCGTCCGCCAGGGCCTTGGCGTTCACCAGGATCTGGGCGGCGTACTTGCGGAACTCGGGACGGGCGGCCTCGGCGAAGGCGACGGCCTTGGCGGCGATGACGTGCTCGAGCGGGCCGCCCTGGAGCCCGGGGAACACCGCGCTGTCGATCTTCTTGGCCAGGTCCTCACCGCAGAGGATGGCGCCGCCGCGGGGGCCGCGCAGCGTCTTGTGCGTCGTGAACGTGACGACGTCGGCGATGCCGACCGGGCTCGGGTGCACGCCGGCCGCGATGAGGCCGGCCGGGTGGGCGGCGTCGAACATGAACATGGCGCCGACCGAGTCCGCGATCTCCCGGAAGGGCTGAGGGTCGATGATGCGCGCGTAGGCCGTCGAGCCGGCGACGATAAGCGCCGGCTTCTCCGTCTTGGCCAGGTGCGCCACCTGGTCGAAGTCGATGACCTCGCCGGGCCCGGCATCCGGGTCGTTCGACTCGGGCGTCACGCCGTAGGAGACGAAGCGCCAGAACTTCGAGACGATCGAGGCGGGCGAGCCGTGGGTGAGATGCCCACCGTGATCGAGCCGCATGGCGAGGACGGTGGCGCCGGGCTCGAGGAGGGCCTGGTACACGGCCAGGTTGGCGTTCGCCCCGGCGTGCGGCTGCACGTTGGCATGGGCCGCGCCGAAGAGCTGCTTGGCGCGGTCGCGGGCGAGGTCCTCGACCTCGTCGATGATGAAGTTCCCCCCGTAGTAACGGCGGCCCGGGTAGCCCTCCGAGTACTTGTTCGTGAGCACCGAGCCGGTGGCCGCGAGGACGGCCGGCGAGGTGAAGTTCTCGGACGCGATCAGCTGCAGGGTCGTCTGCTGGCGGTTCAGCTCTTGGCCGATGAGGTCCTTGACCTCGGGATCGGTGGCCAGCGCATCGTCATAGCTGCTCATGTCGTTCCTTCGGGTGCGGTGTGGTGGACGAGTTCTCTCTCGGCGTCCGTGCCTTGTCCATCGGATACGCCGTCGAGGGCCGCCAGCTTTTCGATGCGGCGGAAGTGGCGGCTGTTTCTGTCTTCCGGCTCCTGGGGTGCGTCGAGGAAGGCGTGCAGCGCGTCGACGACAACGGTCGTGCCGGTGGTCCGAGCCCCGAAGCAGACGACATTGGCACGGTTGTGCTGACCAGCCAGCGCCGCCGTGGTGACGTCGTGGACCACGGCCGCCCGGACGCCGGGCACCTTGTTGGCCGCCATGGCGATCCCGCTGCCGCTGCCGCACACGCAGATGCCGACGTCGGCTCGGCCGGTCGCCACGGCGCGGCCGACGGCGGCACCGTAATCGGGGTAGTCGACCGAGGTGACGGCGTCGTTCGTGCCGAGGTCGGTGACGTCGTGGCCGTGAGCAGCGAGCTCGGCCTTGAGGATCTCCTTGAGGTCGAACCCGGCGTGGTCCGAGCCGACGGCGAGACGCATGGCAATCGAGTCTAACGATGGCCTGGGAAGCCTCCGGGACGCCCTTTAGCAGCCGGTACGCTGCTGCGACCATGGCTCTCGACCCGCGCACCCCCGTCGTCGTGGGCGTCGGCCAGGTGTCGACGCCGGCCGACGCCGGACTCGCCGCGGCGGACCGGCCGGAGCCGCTCGAGCTCATGACGGCGGCGCTGCGGGCGGCCGCCGAGGACTGCGACGGCGCGGCTGCCGGGAGCTCGGCGCCTGCGGGTTCCGCGTTGTTGCGGCGGGCCGACAGCCTGCGTGTCGTGGCCCCGCTCGGCTGGCATGCGGCCAATCCGGCCTTGGCGGTGGCGACGGCGCTGGGACGTGGGCTTGGGGGGTGTTCTGAGCCGCGCCAGCTGATGGTCTCGGCCGTCGGTGGTAATTCCCCGCAGGCGCTGATGCACGACGCGTGCCGCGCCATCAGCCGCGGCGACCTCGACGTTGTCCTGGTGACCGGCGCCGAAGCCATGTACGCCCGCGCGTTGGCGCGGCGCGACCCGGCCAAGCCGTGGCTCGAATGGACGTCCCAGCCGGAGGGGACCCCGGCGCCCGAGGTGTACGGCGTGGACAAGCCAGGCGCCAGCGAGCTCGAGATGAACCGCGGTGTGGTCCTGCCGGTGCACGCATACCCGTTGTTCGAGAACGCGCTGCGCGCGGCCAACGGCTGGACGCTCGAGGAGCATCGCGCGCGGATCGGTGCGCTGTGGTCCCGCTTCAGCGAGGTGGCTGCGGGCAACCCCGACGCCTGGATCCGGAGGGCACGGACGCCGGTGGAGATCGTCACGCCTTCGGCGGATAACCGGATGGTCTCGTTCCCCTACCCGAAGCTCTGCACGGCCAACATGCAGGTCGACCAGGGCGCGGCGTATGTCGTGTGCTCGGTCGAGGCGGCACGCTCGGCGCGGGCGCCCGAGGAGCGCTGGGTCTTCCCGTTGGCCGGTGCCGACGCGAACGACCACTGGTTCATCTCTCAGCGGCACGAGCTGCACCGCTCCCCCGCCATCCGAGTGGCCGGCGGTGCCGCGCTCGCACTGGCGGGAATCGGGATCGACGACGTGGCGGCGGTCGACATCTACTCCTGCTTCCCGGCCGTGGTGCAGATGGCGGCGTTCGAGCTCGGGTTGGGGGTCGACGACCCGTCCCGACCGCTGACGCTGACCGGTGGACTGACGTTCGGCGGCGGTCCCGGCAACAACTACACCTCGCACGGGATCGCCCGGGCGGTGGGTGCGCTGCGGGCGTCACCGGGAACGGCGGCGCTGGTCACCGGGCTCGGCTGGTACGCGACGAAGCACTCGATTGGGGTGTACGCGTCGCGGCCGCCGCAAGTGGGCGACGGGCCGTTTGCCTGGCGCGACGTTCAGCCCGAGGTCGACGCGCTGCCGCAGCGCGCCGTCGACGAGTCGGCGACCGGGAGGGTGCGGGTGGAGAGCTACACGGTGACGTTCGACCGGGAAGGGACGACGGAACGCGGGATCGTCGCCTGCCGGACGGAGGCGGACGCCCGGGCATGGGGCAACGTCACCGACGCCGATACCCTGGCACAGTTGTGCGTCGAGGAGGGCATCGGCCGCACCGGGGTGCTGGACGCCGATGGGGTGCTTGATCTAGATACCTGACCTGGGAGGCGTCCGCCGTATCCGGAGCGCAACATCGGTGTCGGTGTGATCAATCCCTTGAACCTTGATCACCTCTGCGTAATCAGTCTGCGCTCAAATCATCACCAATCGGGAATTTGATGGCGTTCCGAAGCGTTGCGAACACCTCTCTGTGATCGCTCGCATATGCGATGAGCACGCTCTTGTGATCGGTTGAACCAGAAATGAATACCCTCGATCCCATGCATCACCAGGACGAGAACGCGGGCCTCGGCCACCTCGGCGGCGATACCGAGCGTCCGCACGGTCGCTGACACCTCGACGGCGCCGCGCTCGGGGAAGGTCCCGAGCAGGTGGTTGGTGAGGTGCATCGTCACGCCGAGCGCCACGGCGCTCAACGAGAGAGAAGCGTGCTCAACGCCGATTACGAAGAGAAATTATGCTCGGCCGCCGTCGGGCGGAACCTATGGTGCGGCATGACCGCGCAACGAGACGACCGGGTGCCGGGGGTCCGCCTCGTCGTCTCGCTCTACCGGGAGTTCGAGCAGGTAGCCAGGCGCGGCGACATGAGCATGGGTCAGTACCGAACCCTCCTGTACCTGCTGGGCGGCTCGAAGCGGGCCGGGGAACTGGCTGCCGCCAACGCGGTGACCAAGCCGACGGTCTCCTCCATGATCAACAGCCTGCGCCAGCAGGGTTGGGTGGCCGACACCGTGGACGAGGCGGGCGACGGACGCGTCACCCGGGTCGAACTGACCCCCGCCGGCCGAACGCGGCTGGACGATTTCGAACGGGAGTTGGCCGCACGGGCGGAAGAACTCCTGCCCGGTGTGGACATCGTCGAAGTTCGGCGCTTCTTCGCTGACCTCTACGACGCCCATGCCGAGACCAGGGAGGAGCGGCTCGGCAACGTCTTCGGTCTCGAACGGGACGTGAGCCGGCAATGGGAGCATTGACAGATCGAGAGGGATTTAGTTAGATTGATCTAACTAAAACCGAGGCCGCATCGGACCACCACTAAAGGGGGCGGCATGGCTGGCATGGCACACGACCTTGTGATCCGAGGCGGCTACCTGGCCGACGGTCGGGGCGGCGAGCCGGTGGCTGCGGACGTGGCCATCGAGGGCGCAACGATCACGGCGGTGGGGGCGGTCGCCGGCCAGGGACGCGAGGAGATCGACGCCGGCGGGCTGCTCGTCACGCCCGGCTTCGTCGACATCCACACGCACTACGACGGCCAGGCCACGTGGGACTCGTGCCTCACCCCGTCGAGCTGGCACGGCGTCACCACGGTGGTCATGGGGAACTGCGGCGTCGGCTTCGCACCCGTGCGGTCCGACGCGCACGACCAGTTGATCTCGTTGATGGAGGGCGTCGAGGACATCCCCGGCGCGGTGCTGCATGAGGGCATCGAATGGACGTGGGAGAGCTTCGGCGAATACCTCGACGCGGTCGAGCGCCGGCCCCACGACATCGACCTGTGCGGGCAGCTCCCCCATGGCGCGCTGCGGCTCTATGTGATGGGGGAACGGGCCGCCCGCCTGGAGGACGCAACGCAGGAAGACGCGGCGGCCATGCGCGAAATCGCCGCCCAGGCGATGCGTGACGGCGCGGTCGGGTTCTCGACGTCGAGGACGCTGAACCACAGGACCGCGAGCGGCGACCCGACGCCGTCGTTGCGAGCGCGGGTGGACGAGCTGGTGGCGATCGCCACGGGTGTGGCGGATGCGGGGCACGGCGTGATCGAGCTGATCTCGGACTTCTATCCCGACGCCGACGGCGAGTTCGAGATCGTGCGGTCGGTGGTCGAGGCGTCGGGGCGGCCGTTGTCGCTGTCGCTGGCGCAGAGCCACCGGCAGCCGGAGGCGTGGCGGGACTTGTTGGGGCGTATCGAGGGGTCGGTCGCCGAGGGGTTGCCGATCCGCGGGCAGGTGGCGCCGCGGCCGATCGGCCTGGTCGTCGGGCTGCAGTCGTCGTACCACCCCTTCCTCATGTTCCCGGCGTGGCGCGAGGTCGCCGGGTTGCCGTTGGGGGGGCAGGTGCAGGCGTTGCGCGACCCGGCGTTCCGGGAGCGGTTGTTGGCCGAGGTGCCCGAGGACGACGGGTTGGGCGGCCGGCGCCCGGGGCGACGTCGGCCCATCGACTTCTCCATGCTCTTCGTGATGGGCGAGGCGCCCGACTACGAGCCGCCGCCGGAGGCGAGCGTGGCGCACATCGCGGCGGCGCGGGGTGTCGACCCTACGTTGTTGACGATGGACCTGCTGGTCGAGAACGACGGGCGCAACTTCCTCTACACGCCCTTCTCGAACTACGCCGACGGCAACCTCGACGCGTGCGGGGAGATGCTCACGCACCCCGACACGCTGTTCGGACTGGGCGACGGGGGCGCGCACGTCGGGATCATCGCCGATGCAAGCTTCCCGACGTACTTCCTGTCGCACTGGGCGCGTGACCGGTCGCACGGCCGCATGCCGGTCGGCCAGGTGGTACAACGCCTGACGGCGAACAATGCCCGGGCGGTCGGATTGTCGGACCGTGGCGTCGTGGCCGAAGGGATGAAGGCCGACCTCAACGTCATCGACTTCGACAACGTCCGCTGCGAGTTCCCGACGATGGCCTACGACCTGCCGGCGGGCGGCAAGCGGCTGGTGCAGCGGGCGCACGGGTACAAGGTGACGGTCGTGGACGGGCAGGTGACGTATCGAGACGGCCAGCACACCGGTGCGCTACCGGGTCGGCTCGTGCGGGGCGGGCGCGACACGGCGGCGGCCTGAAAGCCTGAAGGGAGGGCGCATGACAACGAGGGAGCTGCACCAGCTCGAGCCGGCGGCGGAATGGCGGGCGGCGGACGTGGCCGAGCCCGAGGCGTGGACGCTGCGCCTCGACGCCGAGGACCAGGCCGAGCTCGATGCCGCGCTGGCCACGGCGAAGGCGAAGAGCCGCGACCCGCTCGAGCTCGGGCGCGACGACTTCCCGCTCGAGGGACTCGCTGCGAAGTTGGACGGCGTCGTCGACGTGCTGCTCAACGGGCGCGGCTTCTGCCGTATCGCCACCTTGGACGCGGCGCGTTACGGCGACGACGACCTCACGCTGTTGTACTGGGGGATCGGATTGCATCTCGGTGCGCCCTGGGCGCAGAACAAGCACGGCCACGTGCTGGGCGACGTCACCGACCAAGGCAAGACGATCGACGACCCGACGGTCCGCGGCAACGAACTCGGCGGCATCGCGCTCGACTACCACACCGACGGCTCCGACCTCGTCGGGCTGTTGTGCCTGCGCACCGCGCGCACCGGGGGCCTCTCGTGTGTCGCCAACGCGGTGGGCATCCACAACGAGATGGTCCGTTCGTGCCCCGAGTTGGCCGCCGCCCTCTACGAGCCGATGCCCTACGACGCGCGCGGCGAGCAGGCCAGGGGCACCAGCGCGTTCTACTCCATCCCCGCGTTCACCGAACACGGCGGCCGGTTGTTCGTGCGCTTCATCCCCCAGTACATCCTCGCCTCGCAGCGCCACCCCGACGCGCCCCGTTTGAGCGAGGAGGCCCGCGCCGCGATCGCCAAGGCGTCGGAGCTGGCGAACGACCCGGACTACAACGTCTACATGGACCTGCAGCCGGGCGAGATGCAGTTCATCAACAACTACCACGTGCTCCACGGTCGCAGCGCGTACGAGGACGACGTGGCCAACGGGTACAAGCGCCATCTCAAGCGTCTCTGGCTGGCGACCTACGCGCTGACCGACCGGCCGCCGTACTTCGCGGCGCTCGGCCGCAGCCACTGGGAGGCCAAGCGCTCGGTGAGCTCGCTGCCGGCCGTCGAGCGCGTGAGTTAGCCCTCTTTCGAGCGCGACCGGCCGAACAATCGCTTCCGTGTCCCCATGGCCATGGTGGCGTCGATGAAGTTGGAGGGCAGCGCGCCCTCACGCAGGACGCGCACCGGGCTGACGGTGGCGTCCACCAGCGTCGGCATCTCGCCGTCGCGACGGCCCCCGTCGACGACCAGCGCGACGTCGGCCACGTCGAACGCGTTGGCCACCTGGATCGCCTCGTTGTACGTCAGTGGGACCGTGCGCCACGGCCCGTGCTCCTTGCACAGACGGCGCAAGGCCCGGCCTTCGGGCATCCCGACGGTGACGGCCCACCCGCTGGCATCGGCGTCCTCGGGCTCGACGCGCACCTCGCCGGTGCGGAGCTGGTCTTCCTCGCCAGGCTCGTCGTCACGCACCACCGGCACATCGCCGGTCAGGCCGGTGGCCGCACGGGGCAGGAAGACTTCCACCGGACCGGGCCAGCAGCGCTCGAGCAGCCGCTCGATCTCGTCGGTCCATCCCGAGGTCAGCGTGCGCACGTCGTCGCGGTTGCCGACCGCGTAGTGCGGTCCGTCGGGGTCGGCCGCCAGGGCCTCGAGCCGGGCTTCGGCGCCGGGTGTTCCCACCTGCACGGCGAGGCAGTACCCGCCGACGCCGGGCACGGCCACGACCGCGCCGTCGGCCAACGCGGTGCCGATCTGCGCGTCACCGGGGGCGACGACAGGCGGGCTCTCGCCCTCGTCCTCCGCTTCCGTGTCCCCCCTGTCGCTCATCTGCAGCACATCTCTAGTCTCTGTTGCGGGCAACCAGCGCGCGCGGACGCCCGGCCAGGTCCTGTTCCACCCTGGTTTCGGCGTAACCGAGGCCCGATGCGAGGGCCGTCGCTGCCTGAGCCTGGTGCGGTGCAATCTCGATCACGACGGCAGCGGGACTTCGCAACCAAGCTCGTGCCTGCCGCAACACCTCCTCCACGCCGGCCAGCCCGGCGGTGCCGTCGCTCGCGGTGCCGGCCACCAACGCGGCCCGGGGCTCGAGCCTGACCTCGTCCGCCAGGTCCTCCCACTCGGACTCGCTCACGTACGGCGGGTTCGACACCACCAGATCGACGCCGCCCCGCAGGCGTGCGGGCAACGGATCGAGCCAGCTGCCGTTCACCAGCGTGACCGGTGGCAACGCAGCCGCAGCCACAGCTGCAGCCGCAGCCGGCTGTGCCCGGCGCACGGCTTCGAGGTTCGACCTCGCGACCTCCAACGCGTCGGTGCTGGCGTCCGTCGCCCACACTTGGGTGACCACGCGAGAACCGAGCTCGGTCGCGAGGGACAGTGCGATGGCACCCGTGCCGGTGCCGGCGTCGGCGATGACGAGCCCGGCGCTCACGGCGGCGTCACCGCCGCCGGCCGCCGCGAGCCGCCGCGCCTCGGCCAGCGCCACCTCGACCACCTGCTCGGTCTCGGGCCGGGGGATCAGCACCCGCGGATCCACGAAGAGATCGAGGCGACGGAAGGGCCAGTGCCCGAACACGTACTGCAACGGCTCCCCCGCGGCACGCCGTGACGCCATCGCCCGCGCGGCCGACACCACGGAGGGATCCAACGGCCCGGCCGGCGGGCTCGGGTGTCCGAGCGTCAGTCCGAGCCCAAGGGCCTCGTCGACGATGAAGCGTGCCTCGTGCGGTGCGCCGACGAGGGCGCCGAGTTCGGCGACGAGTTCGCTGCGGGTCGGTCCCGGACCACGCGTGCGAACGGGCGCAGCAGCACCGGCAGCAGCGCCACCGCCAGCGCCCGCAGCGGGCGTCACGCGCCCGCCGCCTCCTCCCCCGCCAGCTGACGCGCCCGCTTGTCCGCCATGAGCGCGTCGGTCAGCTCGGTGAGGTTGCCCGCCAGCACCTGGTCGAGCTTGTAGAGGGTGAGGTTGATCCGGTGGTCGGTGACCCGGTTCTCCTTGTAATTGTAGGTGCGGATCTTGTCGGTGCGGCTGCCGGCGCCGACTTGGCCGCGGCGCTCGGCCGACATCTCGGCGGCCTGGCGGTCCTGCTCGGCCTTCAACAAACGTGCCCGCAACACGACCATCGCCTTGGCTCGGTTCTGGATCTGCGACTTCTCATCCTGCATGGCCACCACCGTGCCCGTCGGGATGTGCGTGATCCGCACCGCCGAGTCCGTCGTGTTGACCGACTGCCCGCCGGGACCGCTCGAGCGATAGACATCGACCTTGAGGTCGTTGGGGTCGATCTCGACCTCGACCTCCGC
This sequence comes from uncultured Acidimicrobiaceae bacterium, assembly GCA_963828455.1. Classification (GTDB taxonomy): domain Bacteria; phylum Actinomycetota; class Acidimicrobiia; order Acidimicrobiales; family RAAP-2; genus Bog-473. Next base: position 33,116 of record CAWHFH010000013.1, read on the forward strand.
CGCCTCGGGCAGCACGGTCACGGTCGCCGTTGAGGTGTGGACCCGGCCCTTGGCCTCGGTGACCGGGACGCGCTGGACTCGATGCGTGCCGCCTTCGTGCTCCAGGTGGATGTAGGCGTCGGCCCCCTTGACCACGAAGACCGCCTCGTTGATTCCGTCCTTGTCCGACTCGTCCTCGGACAGGACCTCGACCTTCCACTTGTTCGCCGCCGCGTAGCGCAGGTACATGTCGTAGAGGTTCCGCGCGAACAGATTCGCCTCGTCCCCGCCGACGGCGCCGCGGATCTCCATGATCACGTTGCGCCCCTCGTTGGGGTCCTTTGGCAGCAGCAGGGTCTCCATGCGCTCCTCGAGCGAACCCACCCGGGACTCTGACGACTCGAGCTCCTCGCGCATGAGCTCGCGTTCGTCGCCCGAGGCCTCCGTCAACATCTCGCGGGCGGTCGCGACGTCAGAGCGGGCCGACCTCAGGTCGTGCCACGTCTTGACGACCTCGGCGAGCTCCTTGTGCCGGCGCGACAGGTCGCGCAGCTTGTCGGCATCCGACAGCGTGGCCGGATCGGCCAGCTCCGCCTCCACCGAGGAGAACTCGGTCTCGAGCGCGGCCATCCGGTCGTCCATCATGACTGGAAGCTGAGGCTAGGACCGGCGATCGGCGCCACCGGAGGACCGGTCGCGCCGACGGCTATTCCGATGCCGGCGAGGGCGAGGCGGGCTTCGCCTTGGCCCGGCCCTTGCGCTCGCCGTAGCGGCGCTGGAAGCGCTCGACCCGTCCACCGGAGTCGACCAGCTTCTGCTTGCCCGTGAAGAAGGGGTGGCACTCGTTGCACAGCTCGACGTGAAGGTCGGCCTTCGTGGAGTGCGTCGTGAAGGTGTTGCCACACGAGCACTTGACGGTGGCCTCGACGTACGCGGGATGGATGTCGGACTTCATTGGTGTCTCCAGACTCGTGAGGCCCGACCAGTCTACGGCGCCGAAGCGCCACACCTGGTCGGCGTGTATCAGACAGAACGCCGATCGACCCGGGAATATGCCCGATGCCCGATGCCCGACCGGCCGACCGGCCGACCGGCCGACCGCAAGCGGAGCGCAGGCCCGATCTAGGCGCCCGGCCCCTTGGCGATCTCGGCCAGGAACTCGTCGTTGCTGCCGGTCGTCTTTATCTTGTCCATCAGGAGCTCCAGGCCGGCGGCGTCCTTGCCATCGGAGGCCAGGGCGTTCAGGACCCGGCGCAACTTCCACACCTGCTGGAGCTGGCTCCGCTCGAACAAGAGCTCCTCGTGGCGGGTCGACGAAGCGTTGACGTCGATCGCCGGGTAGAGCCGACGCTCCGAGAGACGACGGTCCAACCGCAGCTCCATGTTGCCGGTGCCCTTGAACTCCTCGAAGATGACCTCGTCCATCTTGGAGCCGGTCTCTACCAGCGCGGAGGCCAGGATGGTCAGCGAACCACCCTCCTCGATGTTCCGGGCGGCGCCGAAGAACTTCTTGGGCGGGTACAGCGCACCGGAGTCGACACCGCCGGACATGATCCGACCCGTCGCCGGCGCGGCCAGGTTGTAGGCCCGGGCCAGCCGGGTGATGCCGTCGAGGATGATCACGACGTCGCGACCCATTTCCACCAGACGCTTGGCCCGCTCGATCGCGAGCTCGGCCACCTGCGTGTGCTCGTCCGAAGGTCGGTCGAAGGTCGACGCGATGACCTCGCCCTTGACCGTGCGGCGCATGTCGGTGACCTCTTCGGGCCGCTCGTCCACCAGCAGCACCATGAGGTGCACGTCGGGGTTGTTCGCCTCGATGGAGTGGGCGATCTGCTTCATGACCGTCGTCTTGCCGGCCTTGGGCGGCGACACGATCATGCCGCGCTGCCCCTTGCCGATCGGAGAGAGCAGGTCCACGATGCGCGCCGTCAGGTTGTCCTTGTCGCCCGGCATCTCGAGATTCAACCGCGAGTCGGGGAACAGTGGCGTCAGGTCCTCGAACTTGGGCCGGTTCTTCGCCGCTTCGGGATCGAGGCCCGACACCGAGTCGATGCGCAGCAGCGCCGGGTACTTCTCGTTGTTGCTCGCCGGCCGGCACGCGCCCTCGATGTAGTCACCACGCCGCAGGGCGAAGCGCCGTGCTTGGCTGATTGAGACGTACACGTCCTTGGACGAGGGCAGGTACCCCTCGCAACGCAGGAAGCCGTAGCCCTCGTCGCGCAGGTCCAACATGCCCTTCACCTCGACCATCTCGCCGGTGTAGGGCTGATCCTGGCCGCCGCCACCCTGCAGCTCGCCGCCCTGGCCGCGCTCGCGACCGCGGCGCCGGCGACTGCGGCGGTTGCCGACCTCGCCGTCGCCGCCGCCCTGACGGTTCTGGTTCTGGCGGTTTCTGTTGCCGCCACCGCCGCCACCTCCGCTGCCGCCCTGACCGCCACCGCCGCCCTGACCGTTCTGGCGGGGCGCGGGCTCGGTGCTCGTCGCCAGGTCGGGTGGCTCGACGAAGACCGCCGGGCCCGAGTCGGCGCCCGTGCCCGTCACGTCCGTGCTGGCACCCGGCGCTGTCCCAGCCGCCGAGCCCTCCGGCGCCCCGCCTTCGGAGGCGGCGGGTGCCGTGGCCGGCGTGGCGTCGCCGGCACCTCCCGAAGCAGACCCAGCGCCGGCGGCAGTGTCAGCGCGCCTCGTCCGAGCGTCCGCTCGCCGAGGCCGAAACCGAGCGGGACCGGCGAGATGGCTTCGCGCCGTTGGCGTCGCCACCTTCGCCGTCCCCGTTTGACGCAGCGGTGGACCCGGAGGTCACGCCGGTCGCGTCGAGAATTTGGTCAATGATGTCGGCCTTCTTCGTCCGGCTGTTCGTCTTGAGCGACATGGCCTGGGCGATGGCACTGAGCTCGTCGCGCTCCTTGCCTTCGAGAACCGATCGTTCGAGCTGCTGTTCCGCAGTCATCGGGCTCCTCATCTAGAGGGTTATCGCCGGCCCGGAGTCCGCGCGCGGCGAGGGAATTTCAGGTTGGAGAAGGGCCTCGCGTGTGAATGCCCTCCCCCCAGGGTCACCGCTGCTGCGTCTGGCTCTCCCGAGACCGCTTGTACCCGCGGAGAGCGCCTTGAAGCGCAGTGGGGATGCCCACACTTTAGCGGGACGAGCGGGCGGTGCCAACACACCCCCGGTTGGGGTCGCCGGCGCAGCGTCGTGCCCACCCAGCCGCCACACCCCTCGACCAGGCGAAACCTGCAGTCCCGACTCAGAGCGAGATCTCGGCCAGGACGGCGTCGAGATCGAGGTCGATCACCGACGGCACCGAGATCGCCTGGATGGCCAGGTCCGGGTCCTTCAGGCCGTGTCCCGTCAAGACGCAGACCACCTTCGACCCCGGCGGTACCCCCTGCTTCAGCAGGCCGGCCACCGAGGCCGAGGAGGCCGCTTCGCAGAACAGCGACTCCTCCTTGGCCAAGAACGCGTACGCGTCCATGATCTCGTCGTCGGTGACGGCCGAGATGGATCCGCCGGACTCGGACGCGGCGGACGTGGCCGAGTACCAACTGGCCGGGTTCCCAATACGGATCGCCGTGGCGATCGTGTCGGGATGTTCGACCGGGTGGCCGAGCACGATTGGAGCGGCACCCGCCGCCTGGAAGCCGCACATCTTCGGCAGCTTCGTCGACCTTCCCGCTTCCCTGTACTCGATGTAACCCTTCCAATAGGCGGAGATATTCCCGGCGTTGCCGACAGGGATGCAGTGCACATCGGGTGCCTCGCCGAGGACGTCCACGATCTCGAAGGCGCCGGTCTTCTGTCCTTCGATCCGATGCGGGTTCACGGAGTTGACCACCGTGATCGGCGCGTGGTTGGGCAGGTCGCGCACGATCGTCAGCAACTGGTCGAAGTTGCCCCGCACCTGCAGGACGCGCGCCCCGTGCATCAGCGCCTGCGCGAGCTTGCCGAGCGCGATGTGTCCGTCCGGAATCAGCACGACGCAGGCGATGCCGGCACGCGACGCGTAGGCAGCGGCCGAGGCCGACGTGTTCCCTGTCGACGCGCAGACGACGGCCTTCGCGCCCTCCTCCACCGCCATAGAGATCGCCATCGTCATGCCACGGTCCTTGAAGCTGCCGGTGGGGTTCGCTCCCTCTACCTTCAACCACACCTCTGCGTTCACCCGTTCGGACAGCCGTGGCGCGGGCACGAGTGGCGTCCCTCCCTCGAGAAGGGTCACGACCGGGGTGCGCTCGGTGACACCGAGGAAGTCCCGGTATTCGGTGATGACGCCGCGCCAACCCGCAGTCACGACGACCCTCGGTCGTCATGCTCACCGATCACCCGCAGCACCCCGCTCACCCGGTCGACCGCCTGCAGTTGGCGCAGGGCGTCGATCGTCGCCAGGAGGTCGCCCTCGCGGGCCACGTGGGTCAAGAAAATCAGTCGTGCCTCATCGGCCAGGCCCACCTGTTCCATGGCCCGGATGGAGACGTTGTGGTCGCCGAAGATCTTGGCGACGGCCGCCAGCACGCCGGGGCGGTCGGCCACGTCCATGCTCAGGTAGAAGGCCGAAAGCAGATCGTCCTGCGCGCGCATGCTGGTGCTCGTGCGTTTGGGCGCCGGCGCGGGCGCACCGGCCAGCAGGTTGCGTGAGGCGTCGACGAGGTCGCCGAGCATGGCAGTGGCGGTCGGGCCGCCGCCCGCGCCGCGCCCGTAGAACATGAGCTCGCCGCTCACCGCCCCCTCGACGAACACCGCGTTGAACGAGCCGCGCACGGAAGCGAGGGGATGCGTGCGCGGGACCATCGCCGGATGCACCCGCACCGAGATCTCGGGCCCGCCGTCCACCAGCTCAGCGATCGCGAGGAGCTTGATCGAGTAACCGAGCTGCGCCGCGTAGGCCACGTCCGCCGCGCTCACCCCGCTGATGCCTTCGCGGTACACGTCGGCGTCGACCACGTCCGAGCCGAATGCGAGCACCGCGAGGATGGCCGCCTTCGCGGCGGCGTCGTGGCCCTCGACGTCGGCCGTCGGGTCGCGCTCGGCCAGCCCCAGCGCCTGCGCCTCACGGAGGACGTCGTCGTAGCTGTCGCCCTTCTCCTCCATGCGGGTGAGGATGAAATTGGTGGTCCCGTTCACGATGCCCATCACGCGCACGATCTGCTCGCCGGCCAGCGACTCGCGGAGCGGCCGGATGACGGGGATGGCGCCGGCCACCGCGGCCTCGTAGAGCAGGTCGACGCCGGCCGCCGCGGCCACCTCGGCCAGCTCGGCCCCCGCGACCGCCAGGAGAGCCTTGTTCCCGGTAACGACCGGCTTGCCGTTCCGCAGGGCGGCCTCGACGAGCTCGTGCGCCGGGTGCAGACCACCGATGAGCTCGACCACGACATCGACGTCGTCGCGGGCGACCAGCGCCGCGGCGTCGGTGCCGATGAGCGCGGTATCGATGGAGGCGGCCCGTGGCTTGGTCGCGTCGGCGACGGCGATGCCGACGAGTTCGAGCCGGATGCCGGTGCGATCGGCTACGTCGTCGGACCGGGTGAGGAGGATCTCGGCGAGGGCGCTGCCGACGTTGCCGCAGCCCAGCAGCGCCACACGCACGGTCGGGGCCGGATGGGCGTGGGTCGCCCCCCGCATCGGAGTGGGCTGCACGTCCATAGGCAGCTTCGCCTGGGCCGCAGTCACCTCCAAACGGTACAGGCTGCACTGCGGGTCATCTGACTCCGAACCAGGTCAGACAGGTCCCGCCGGTGGTGCTACCACGACCATGAGACGCCCGGCTGACCTCCTTGAGGAGCCCGGTCCCGCTAAACAGACTGCCGGGGGAGGTTCGATGTCGTTTCTCGGGCTCATGCTCAGGACCGGCATGAGACACCGTTGGCGATCCTGGCTGGTGCTCATGGTGCTCATTGCACTGGTCTTGGCTGGCTCGGGAGCTCCACCCAGCGCGCTTATCGGAATCCGCAACGCACTCGAACGCGGCGAGGCCGCAGCGCGGTGCCAGTGAGCTCGGCGCTCGTCGGCTCGGTCCTGGCTGTCGCCACGCTCTGTGGGGCCGCGGTCTTCGGCTCGAGCCTGGCTCGCCTCACGGCCAGGCCCGCGCAGTACGGACAAGGGTTTGACGCGTGGTTCTCGGTCTACACCACAGGCACCGACGCGCAGAACGAGCAATTGCTCGCCGCGCTCGAACGACCTGGAATCAGCGCCATCCTGGCCGGCGTCTCGGGCGCGGTCACGATCAACGGCGTACTGGTCGACGCGCTCGCCGGGCAGACGATCCGCGGCCCGTATCTGATGACGACCACCTCGGGCGCCGCGCCGGAGGCGCCGAACCAGGTCGTCCTCGGCACCAAGACGATGCAGCAACTTGGCGTGCGCGTCGGCTCAACCGTGCGGGTCAGCTTGCCGTCCTCGGTCACCGGCGCAGGTCAGAGCCGGGTGGTCGGCACGACCGTGCTGCCGCCGGACTTCAACCCCGCGTGGCGGACTTGGAACCGGCGCGATCTTCTCGCTGGGGGGGATTCAAGGGGTACAACTGCCCTTCGGGCCTCGATGGCAACACCTGCATCGTGTCGTCGGTCTCCGCCAGCGGCGGGTTCCTTCCTCGTGCGCGAGGCGCCCGGACCGCAGGGCAAAGCGGCGTTGGCCGAACTGAGCCGGGCTTACCCGTATCAGGTCAACCTGCCGCGACCGCCGACAAACCTCGTCAACTTCGGTGAGGCAGTGAACTTCCCCTTGATCATCAGCTTGGTCGTTGTGCTCTTCGGAGTCGGGACCCTGCTCCACCTCCTCCTCACCAGCCTCAACCGGCGCCGGCGCGAGACGGGCCTGTTGAAGTCGCTCGGCATGCTCCGCAGACAGATCGCCTACTGCGTCTCGTGGCAGACAACGACGATCGCCCTGATCGCGATCCTCATCGGCGTTCCGCTGGGTACCGCGGCGGGCCGGCTCGTCTGGTCTGCCTTCGCGGACAATCTCGGCGTCGGCACCCAGCCGGTCGAGACCGCAGCGAAGATCGCGGGTGTCGCGCTGGGCGCGCTGATCGTCACAAACGTCCTGGCGGTGATCCCGGCACTCGTCGCCGCCCCGCGCGGCCGGCGTCACCGCTCCGATCCGAGTAGCTGTCGAACCCTCCGCGTTCGATTCGCCTCGGTCGTGGCGGCCGCCCTGGTGGGCATCAGACGTCAGGGTCAGGCGTCGAGACGAGTCAGGTCTTCAAAGGTCTCGCGCCGCACGACGACGCGGGCGGTGCCCTCGGCCACGAAGACCACCCCGGGACGGGGCACCTTGTTGTAATTCGATGCCATGGAGTACCCGTAGGCACCCGTGACGGGCGTGGCCAACACGTCGCCCACCTCGAGGTCGTCGGGCACGAAGGCTTCCGGCACAACCAGGTCACCGCTCTCACAGTGTTTGCCGACTACCCGCACCGGCTGTGGACGCGCTGCACGTGCGGCGCGGGGCAGAAATGCCTCGTAGCCACTGCCGTAGAGCACGGGGCGTGGATTGTCACTCATACCACCGTCGACACTCACATAGGTGCGGATGCCCGGCAGGTGCTTGACGGTGCCGACGCTGTAGAGGGTGATGCCGGCAGTAGCCACGATGGAACGGCCGGGCTCGGCTGAGATGCGGGTTAATGAATCCACGCCCACCTTCGCGCACGCGGCGCGGGTGGCGTCGGCCCACTCGCGCTGACTCGGGGCACGTTCACCGTTGACGTAGGGCACGCCGAGTCCGCCGCCCACCACCAGCTCCGGCAAGCCGAGCGGGGCAAAGAACTTGCCGAGCACCTCCGCCGCCTGTTCGAAGGAGGATGCGTCGAAGACCTGGCTCCCGATGTGGGCATGCACACCGACGAGCTCGACGCCTGGCAGTAGTTCGAGCGCCGCGACGGCTTGGTTCGCTGCGCCCGACGAGACCGAGAACCCGAACTTCGAATCCTCTTGACCGGTGCGCACGAATTCGTGGGTGTGCGCCTCGACTCCGGGTGTGACGCGGATGAGAACCCGGGGTCGTTCTGCCGCCGGTGGTGACGATTCGAGTAGTCCGCCAAGTCGCGCCACCTCGTCCCACGAATCGACGACGATGCGACCCACGCGTTGTTCGAGCGCGGCAGCGAGCTCATCGGTCGACTTGTTGTTGCCATGCAGGACGAGGCGTTCCGCCGGCACGCCCGCAGCAAGAGCAACGTGCAACTCGCCCCCCGACGCCACGTCGAGCTGCAACCCCTCCTCATGGACGAGCCGGGCCATGGCCCGGCACAAGAAGGCCTTGGTGGCGTAGGCCACGCCGTCTCCCCAGGCGGCGACGGCTTCTCGGCAGGCGTGACGCAGGTGCTCCTCGTCATAGACGAACACGGGGGTGCCGAACTCCTCGGCCAATTCGAGGAGATCGATGCCACCGACGTGAAGGTGACCCTTCTCGTCCACCTCAGCCGTGCGTGGCAGGAGATGCCGCTCCAAGGGTGCCGTCGCGAGGTCGTGGTCCACCGGCATGGAGATGCAGGATACGGCAGCGTTCGCGGTCGCCCCTGGTGGGGCCAGGTCCGAGCCCGACGGCTACGATCTCCGACCTGCACGCGCAGCGACGCTGCAGCGGTGCGAGCAGCGCCCGCCCCCGTAGCTCAGCGGATAGAGCACCGGCCTCCGGAGCCGGTGGCGCAGGTTCGAGTCCTGCCGGGGGCGCTGTGCGGCGGACGCCATTTCCGCTGTACTGCCTGGGAAGAACCAGCAATAAGAACCTTAGGTACCCTCGGAACAGCGCAACTCTGGTGACCTTCGGCCGACAGAATGAGGACCGGATTTCCGCGGTACGCTGGCGGTCTCGTCCCCTTGGGAGAGTCGCTTCGCTTGGGCAGGACGGCCACGTCGGCCGCAGTCGCCCCGTGCAGGTTCGACGCCTCGACCGAGCCTCCTTGAGGAGCATCTGTGCGCGTCCCGAACTTGCCCGTCGAAGACCTTGGCGGGCGCGCTCGCTCTTTTGGGATCCTCAGCTCTTACCCGCCGACCGCATGCGGCCTCGCGACGTTCAGCGCTGCGCTATCCACCGGATTGGGTGAGCACGACACCGAGGTCAGCGTCGTACGAGTGCTTGAAGCCGGCAGCCAGATTGCTTCGGGCGATCCCGTAGTCGGTGAAATGGTTAACGGGTCACAGCACTCTTTAGCCGTGGCATCGGACGCACTGAACCAGTGCGATGTCGCGGTAATACAGCACGAGTACGGACTCTACGGTGGCACTGACGGTGACGAGGTACTCGAGATCCTCGGCGGTCTCCACGTCCCGTCCATCGTGATCGCCCACACAATCCTGACCAACCCGACGCCGCACCAGTGGTCCGTGCTGAATGAAGTGGCTGCCCTGGCGGATCGGGTGGTGGTCATGACCGAGGCGGCTCGGGTCCGCCTGTGCGATCGGTTCGACGTGGATGCTTGCAAGGTGACCACCATCGCCCACGGCGCTGCCATCCCGACGAAACGTGTGGTACCTGACCGGGATGGGCGGCCCCTCATTCTGACGTGGGGACTCCTCGGGCCGGGCAAAGGGATCGAGCGGGCGATCGAAGCAATGCGAACGTTGCATGACCTCCCGATGCGGCCGCGCTATCTGGTAGCCGGACAAACCCACCCCAAGGTCCTTGCTGCCCACGGAGAGTCCTACCGTCACGATCGAATGGAGCAGGCGGAGCGCCACGGTATTACGTCGTCCGTCGTCTTCGACGCCGACTATCGCGACGTGGCGTCACTTACCGCTCTCATCCAGTCCAGCAAAGTGGTCGTTTTGCCCTATGACTCCAAGGACCAGGTGACCTCAGGCGTCCTCGTGGACGCCATTGCGGCCGGACGACCGGTGGTTGCGACGGCGTTTCCGCATGCAGTTGAGCTGCTTGCAAGCGGTGCCGGACTTGTCGTCGACCACGATGACCCCGATGCAATGGCGCACACGCTGAAGAGGGTGCTGACGAGGCCCGAGCTGGCCGCCAAAATGGCCGCGGAAGCGTCCCGGCTCGCGCCCAGCCTCGGCTGGTCCGTTGTGGCGGGCGAGTACCTGCACTTGGCTGATCGCCTCCTCGCGGAACGAATGGCATTGGTGTGACAACGCCGCGGGACATACCTGAGCCGGACTTCAGCCACCTCATTTCCATGACCGACGGACGCGGCACGTTCGAACATGCCCTCTATCGCGAACCCAGGCCCGAGCACGGATATTGCTCTGACGACATGGCCCGCGTGTTAGTCGTTGCCACCCGGGAAGCGGACAGTGCACCGGCGGTGCGTCACTTGGCCGTGCTTAGCCTGCGATTTCTTCTCGAAGCGTTGGAACCGGGGGGGAAGTGTAGAAATCGAATGAACCGACACGGCGCCTGGGAAGACCCCCCAACACTCGATGACTGCTGGGGGCGATGCATATGGGGACTGGGCACAGCGGCTTCGCAGAGCGACGACGATGAGATACGCCATCGGGCGATCCGTGGGCTTGAACAAGCGTTGAGACGGCGATCACCCTGGCCGAGGGCAATGGCGTTCGCCGTACTGGGTGCATCGGAACTCCTCACCATGCATCCCGACGATGTGTCAGCGCGCGCCCTGCTGGTCGATGCAGCCGATTCGATGACGAGAATCCACTGGCGCGCCGCATGGCCGTGGCCAGAACGAACCCTCACCTACGCCAACGCGACCCTTCCCGAGGCAATGATTGCGGCCGGGTCAGCGCTCGAGCGTCCGGTCCTCGTCAAGCGCGGGTTGGACCTCTTGGAATGGCTGCTCGATCGCCAGTGCTCACAGGGGCATCTCTCTGTCACCCCCGTCGGAGGCAACAACCCCTGGGACCATGGTCCGGGATTCGATCAACAGCCCATTGAGGTCGCGGCTCTGGCCGATGCATGTGCCCGCGCAAACAGAATTGACGGTAACCGACGATGGTCGGACGGCGTAACGGCTGCCGCGAACTGGTTTCTTGGTGACAACGACGGATCGGTCGTCATGTGGGACCCGGACACCGGAGGAGCCTTCGATGGCTTGGAGATCGGCGGGGTCAATCTCAATCAGGGCACGGAGTCAACGCTCGCTCTCCTTTCGACCCTGCAGCACGCCCACACCTTTGTGAGCGTCTTGCGGTGACCTTGCAGGCGTCACGCCTCGTCCGTCGTAGCCCGGCACACATTGCGGCCGATCGATCGCGAGTGGTGACCCGACTGTTCGTTCCGGGGCAGGAAGGCTTCGACGAGCAGGAATCACGTTCCTCTGCTGTTTTACAACGCGTTTTGGCGCTGACGGATGACGACGTTCAGCAAAGCCTTGACGACGTGATGGTCCGGTTCAACGGGCGGCATCATTGCCTGACGGACACGTTCCATCGGCACGCCGACGAGCTCTCCGATCGTCTCGACCCGGAACGCAAGCTGTCCCCGAGCCGACGTCTGCTGCTCGGGGCAACCTTCACGAGTGAATACGCCATTGAGGGTGCCTCCGTCTGCAACCCGAGCATGGTCATCCACCCTGATCAGACCAGAGTCGGCCAGGGCAATGCTCGCTTTATTATGAGCGTCCGGGCTATCGGAGAAGGCCATCGCTCTTCAATCGGGTTTCGGACCGGGACAATCTCCGGTTCGAACGACCTTGAGTTTGATCCTCGGCCGACGTATGCGGTCACGGGGCATCCGGACTCGGCGATGCTCGACGCCGACGTCTTTAGAGGGGAACTCCGTCGTCTACGTGGAAGCGGCGATGACGCTGACTATGTCCTGGGTCGCCTCGGAAAACAATTCACTGTGGCGGAGCTGGAAAGAAAGCTCAAACTCCTCGAGAAGCAGATGGCGACCCGAAAGCAGGCGAGGAGGATTATCAGCCTCATCCGCAGGATCGCCGAGCGGAGCTACGCCGTCCAATTCGAAGACGACACTCCGCTGAGTGAGCGGGTGCTTCTGCCGGCGATGAGTGCTGAATCCAGCGGCATGGAAGATGCGCGCTTTGTGCAGTTTGTTGACGACGACGGCTCGGTTGCCTACTACGCCTCGTACACGGCCTACAACGGTAGCGATATCCGTCAGCAGTTGATCGAAACACGAGACTTCTTGAATTTCACCTCCTCGCCGATGGTCGGTGCGGCTGCCGACAACAAGGGTCTCGCGCTATTCCCCCGCCGTATCGACGGCCGCTTTGCGGCGTTGTCTCGAAGCGACCGGGAGTCGAACACCATCACCTACTCGGACAACCCACATCGCTGGGAAGAAGGGCTTCAATGCCAACTGCCGACACAATCCTGGGAACTCCTTCAACTCGGCAACTGCGGATCACCAATCGAGACGGAAGCAGGCTGGTTGGTGCTCACCCACGGCGTCGGTCCCATGCGCACCTACAACATCGGGGCCATTCTGCTCGACCTTGAAGATCCAACTCGGATCATCGGCCAGCTTCGAGAGCCTCTCCTGAGCCCAGCTACCGATGAGCAGGACGGCTATGTGCCGAATGTCGTTTACTCCTGTGGGTCCCTTCTTCATTCGGGCACCCTGGTCCTTCCCTACGGCATTGGCGACGCAGCCATCGGGGTCGCGACTGTGCCTTTGGAGGAACTACTCGCCTCTCTGCGAAACATCACTGATTGACCCGAAATCATCACAAATGAATGGAGAAACGCATGCCTGACAGATCACCCCAGAAGCCATCTGGGAAGAAGCCTGGCAGATCCCTCAAGGAGAAGAGGGAAGCAAAAAAAGAGAAGCGGGGGGAGCGAGGCAAGAAGACTGATCGCATTGGAATGGGGCGTTGACAGTCCGGTGCGTATCGCGGTACTCGGATCGATTGCATGGCGTGTCCCGCCGCACCACTACGGACCCTGGGAACTTTTTGTCTCTCTCCTGACCGAGGGGCTCGTAGCACGGGGCCATGACGTCACGCTGTTCGCGACCGGTGATTCGGAAACGACGGCTCGCCTGTGCAGCGTGATCCCCCGAGGCTGGTCGGAGGACTCGAGCATCGATCCAAAGGTTGCCGAGTGCCTGCACATATCGGAGATGTTTGAGCGGGCGTCTGAGTTCGACGTCATCCACAACAGCTTCGACTTCCTGCCGCTTACCTACTCGGGGTTGATCTCGACTCCGATGGTCACGACAATCCATGGCTTCTCTTCGCCGAAGATTGTGCCGGTCTACGCCAAGTACAACCGGAGCACTTTCTATGTCGCAATCAGCGACGCTGACAGGCATCCCGAACTGGACTATCTGGGCACAATCCATCACGGGATTGCCACCGACGATTTCACTTTCAATCCGGGACCGGGCTCCTACTTAGCCTTCTTCGGACGCATCCACCCGGACAAGGGAGTCGTCGCGGCAATCGACGCCGCCAACGAGTCAGGTATCCCGCTGCGCCTTGCTGGAATCATTCAGGACCAGGCGTACTTCGAGCGAGATATCGTGCCACGCCTCGACGACGATCGAGTGCAGTACATCGGTCCGGTCCGAGCCGAGGGTCGTTCATCTTTCTTGGGCGATGCCGTAGCTCTGCTCCACTTGATCGACTTTGACGAACCGTTCGGGCTCTCGGTCGTGGAGGCTATGGCCTGTGGCACCCCGGTGATTGCGTTCGACCGAGGGTCCATGTCAGAGATCATCGACAACGGTACGACGGGTTTCATCGTGACCGATGTGGCATCGGCGGCCGAAGCAATAGGTCGTATCGGCCATTTCGAGAGGCAGACAGTTCGAGACGTGGCCATTCGACGATTCGACAGTAACCGCATGGTTGACGAGTACGTCGCTGTGTATCGACACGCAATCGCCGAGTTTGCCCGGCGATCATCGCGTCCGTCTGTCAACTCCTCTTCGTAATTCCGCGTACCAGGGTCTGTTCTGGCTACCACAATGCCGAAGGCCCTCGAAATGAGGCTTTGGCAACCCGAATTCGCAATCAAACCAGTGCTACAGGCGAGACACCGACCTCCAACATGGACTGAAAGCCTGGCTCAGGAGTGCTCGGGCTGACCTGTAAGACAACCTGGACAAACCCGATGGGCCTCCGGAGCCGTGGCGCAGGTTCGAGTCTTGCCGGGGGCGCTCTTTATTCCGGGGGCGGGAGAGAGGGGCCACGACAGGAAGGCGGCAGGGGAACCGCCGCGCAGACCGCGCACGGCCCGCACCCGAACGACCGAACGCGGCACACCGGCACCGGCACACCGACGACCGGCGGCGGCACCGCGAGAGGCCGGCGAGCGCCCACCCGAGAACCCGGACGGCGGAGCGGGGCGAGCGGAGAGCGGGGAGCGGTTGGGGGCGGGGACAAAGCGCCGCGAAGGTTAGCCCGGCGCGGGGCGCAGACCCGAGGAGAGGCCGGCGCGGGCGAAAGAGAGACACTGCGCGAACGGCTCGGACGACCGTCTCCGAACCGGTGATACACGTGTAACGCCTAAACTGGGGCACTCCCTGTCGCAGACAACCCCTGCACGTTTACCGGGGAATGGACGGCAGCGAGTATCGCTTGAAGAACTGCCACATCGTCTCGTTGGCATTGACGAGGATGATGCCCCGTCCGACACCGGCCAGGATCCAGTTCTTCTTCGGTCCCACGTTGAACGGGCTGCCTGGCCATACGTGTCCGGATCCGGTGAAGCGCCAGAGGGCGACTTCGGTGCCTGACCGGCAATGCGTGTAGGTGATCGGCGTGGCCGATTCCCCTGCCGATACTGACCCAGCAGCGCCCACGATGGTGGCTCCGGTGTGGGGCTTTGTGCTGCACCCGTCCGCTGTGACCCATTGGTCAATGCCTTGCATCACCGAGAGGCGAAGCACGGGGTTGGCGTTCGGTGTGCCGTTGAACTTCGCAATCGGGTCGTTGACACTGTGGAACTCCATGGTGGGAACGGCACGTGCCGGGTGGATCACCGGAATCTCGACCTGACCAGCAACCGACGAGATGGCGGCAATGTGGTCGGATGCGTCCGCCGCCATGGCGTAGGCCATCATCCCGCCGTTGGAAATGCCCGTCATGTAGACCCGCCGGAGATCGACGGGCGTCCTGGCAGCGACGTCTGCAATGACCTTGAGAATGAACCCGTCGTCGTTGATGTGCTTGGTTACGGGCAGGCCGCAGCACTGTCCGGCATTCCATCCGTACTGGGCGTTCTTGGCGATCGGATCGGGGGTGAGCACCTTGGAGATCCGCGTCCCGTCGGGGTAGGCCACCAGGTAGCCGTTCATGTCGGCGTTGGGGTCCATGTCGGAGGTGATCTCTTCGAGCTGCGCGTTCTGCGTGGCGCCATGGAGGTTGAGCACTAGGGGAAGCGGCTCCCCGTACATGGCTGCCGGTGGTACATGGAGCCGGTAGTCGCGTTTGATGCCGTCGAACTTGAGCGTGAAGACGTATGACCCGCCGTGCGGCGCCAGGACAGGATCTGAAGCCGTGACAGTCGCGGCCGAGGTGGATCCGGCTTCGAGGACCAACGTCCCGAGAAAGACGATGGCAGCTACGAGCGCGATCGGGAGGGCGACGCCCGACGATCGATGGCGGGGGCACGAGGGTGGAGGGAACGGGAGAGAGATGATTGCATCGTCCACGCTCGTCGCCATTTGGCTCGATTGTTCCACGACTCGACCGATGTAGTGGCTTCGGAGTTTGCGGACTATAGGGTCAGCCCGGGCGTAGTCGGCCAATGCGCACGTCATCCATCGGCCTAAGCACCACAGGACTGCTGGACGGCATGCGCCTGGTCGCAAAAGTTGACACCCATTCGCTTCCTGAACGAACGGGAACCTCGAATGCGAAACGCATTGCGTAGTCGTTGCACTCATTCATTTCAGCATCTCGGCTAGCCAGATTGCGGGTCCCCCTTTGTGCCGCTTCCAGTGGCACCCCAGCCCGGCGTTCAGAGGCAGGGGCGACGTGGCTGCAGCTGTCAAACGGGGGCACCCCAGGGTCGGCTTTCGAGGCTCCATATCGAGGTGAGCTTGGGAGAGCGCACATGCCGAAAACCTCGGGGCCCCGGTGACGCATCGGGGGTAGCGTTTTGCGCCGAGAGACGGGGCGTGTCCGAGTGAGCCAACCTGAGGACGTCGAGGCTGCGCCGGACAAGCCTTCAGGTGCTCGGCGGACGATCCACATCGTTGGTGCCGTAGTCGTGGTCGTTGTCCTGCCCGTCGTGCTGGTGGACATACTCGTCGGGAAGTTCGCCGCCAACGCATTGTTCCTCGGGCTGTTGTTGGGCGCGGTTTGCAGCATGGTCGGCGGCACTCGCCGCACGGTGTATCTCGGCGTACCTTTCGGAGTTGCTGCTGGTCTTGGAGCGTTCACCGCTTACGGCTGGTGGTGGGTTGGCTTGCTTGCGCTCTTGGGAGTCGTTGCCGGGGCCGGGATCGGGTTCGGGTGGTTGCCTCCGCTCCTGATGCTTCCCTTCGTCGCGACGTTTGCGAGTCGGGTGTCGTCGGGGCGAGATGCTGTGGCCTACGGCGTCTTTGCCGGGATACGCCATCTCAGGGGACTACAAAGGCGGCATTGCGGGAGCACTCGCATTTGGAGTCGGGCTGGCGGTGATCGGACCAGTCGTCGGTCTCAAATTTGGAAAGCAAACCAACCCCACGTCGGAGAGCTATTAACTGACCCCATCCCGGGGATACTCTCGTCATGGTGCTCGGGCGAGACCCGCCGCGGGTATACGTAAAGGCGTGTTGGTTGCCCTTGTCCTAGTTCTTGCGGTCGCGTCGAGGTCCCATTCAGCCAGCCGTCGTCGTGGTGCTTGAAGCAGCCAAAACCTGATTCGTGACGTTGTCCACCTGCGAAGTGGGCGGGGCCTGCACCGTCACGGGGGTCCCGAAGTCGAAGTAGTCGACCGTCGTCGACACCGAACCTGAAGCAGCCGGTGCCGTTGTTCCGCTGGTCGAAGCGGTGTTGGTTGATACTTGAAGCTGGTCGGAGGCCTGTCGGACCCGGCCGTGAGCGTCGAGCCAGACCTGGACCGGCATTGTCGTGGCGTGCAACTGGGCTTCGACGCTCTTGAGGGCCGCTTGTGCTGCGGGACTCTTCTGGTCGGCCACCTTGGTCAGGTCGACGGTGGCCTTGTACTCGGTGGTGGCCACTCCTTTGATGGTGGCTGGACCAACCGTGGTGACGCCTGAGGTGGACACGGCCTGGAGGTACGAGAGCAGCTGGGTCGACTCCTGCGAAGAGCTGGTCAGCTGCGCCAAACTCGTCCCTAACTTGGCCTCGGCCACCGAGTTCAGGTTGACCGAGATCCACGTTTTGCCCGCTGGGAGCTGTGCCTTGTCGATTGCCGGGAGTCGGAGATAGAGGTCTGGTTTGATGAATCGATCGCTGAAACTGCCGGTGGCCGAGGACGAGAAGGTCAGCGCGCCATTGCCCGTGCTGAAATCGACCGATCCCTGCCCCGAGATCGTGATCTGTGGCGGGAGAGCGTTGGATTGGACAACGGTCTCGTTGAGCGTGACCTTCGCCGTCTTGGCATCGATGGTCTGCGTGTAGGCCGCTCGCACGAGCTTTGTCGCCGACTGGTGCTGCACTGCCGCCCCGGCCGAGCCGGCCGAAAGGGCCAGAGCGATTATGGATGATCCAGCCAGAGACCCCCCGAGCAGCACTCGCCCAAGCCTCTGCTGCCGACGCAGATTCGTTGGATAACCCTGCGGCATCATTGATGCCCGGCCCTTTCTTTCATAGCCCCGTCTCTCCCGCCTCGCGGCCAAATCGCGCCTCGGAAAGGAGGGCGCTTAGGATCGCTTCGGATCGTGCACCGCGCATGCGCGCCGCAATAGAGCCGATTGGGCTGAACTCCAACCAACGGATAAACAATTTGCGGACCCGAAGGGCGTTTTGCAGCACGAGCACACGATGGTCGTGACAGAGGTCGGACCGCTAGCCCTCAGGAAGTAAGAGCGCCTCAGAACACCGGGAGTGAGGCAGCCGGACAGCGCCCGGTTCGGCGATGAGCCACAATCGAGATGTGGTCGCATCCTGGATCTCGCCCAAGGCAACCAAGGGTAAACAGAGCAACATCGCGGGGCGCGGCCTTGTCGCCGTCGACACCATCCGCAAGGATGAGGTGGTCGCCGTCAAGGGCGGACATCTTGTTTCAACTGCAGCCCTCCAGTCCTTGCCTCTTCACCTGCAGAATGCGGATGTACAGATCACCGACGATCTTCACCTCGTGGCACTGACCGACGAGGAATACGAGCTGGTGATGCTGTTCCTCAATCACTCGTGTGAGCCAAACGTTGGCTTCGGCGGCAACATTGTTCTCGTCGCCATGCGCAATATTGAGGCTGGAGAAGAGCTGACGACTGATTACGCCCTCTTTGATGACTATGACGGCTCAATGGAGTGCCACTGCGGCCAACGATCATGTCGGGGACGCATCGACGGGCGAGACTGGAAGCGCAGTGGCCTTCAGGAGAGGTATCGGGGGTACTTCTCTTGGTACCTGGAGCAAAGGATTCGCGACATTCGGTAAATCGGACGAGGACGGTACAAGTGCCCCGTACGCCATCGGTTAAGAGTCCGGGTTAGTCCCGAAGGGGGCCACGGGCTAGCAGCCGTACCGCATGGTGAGCACTACAGCGCTGCCGATCGGGACTATCGAGCCGGCAGCGGGACTCTGGGACACCACCGACCACCATCCGCCGCTCCCGCCGACGCTTTGCGTCAACAGCTTGGCATTCAACCCGGCTGCGGCAATCGCTGCAACCGCAGCTTGGTCGGACCTGCTAACTCGGCCAGCCATTCCAACGGCGTTGGGAACAACGGCAGTACTGCCAGATACCGAAGGCGTTTCAGGTGACGGCGCTGCGTTCGTGGGAACTCCCGACCGAAGCGTCGTGGCGGTAACGGCGCAGCCCTCAGCGGTTGGCTTGAAGGTCGTTGCGGCCCGTTTTGATCTCGACAAGCGCTGTCCAAGTTCGTTGGCCTCGCCTGACCCGAATGAGGCCATCTGGACGACAATCGGCGCCGTTGAGCTCGAACGGAACCTCAATGAACGTCTCTATGGATCCCGCAGGCGCCCCGCACCGCATGGTAAGTGAACGGCCGAATTCTTTGACCGAAGAGAGTATGGCGAGCAATACCGATGCGCCGCGCCGCTCCTGCTCGTTCGGATTCCCGATACCCGTCACCGGGAAGAGCCGTGCCCGTTGCCACTTTTCCTCGACACTTTGAGCCACCGCCATGTGTCTCCCCTCACCGTTCGAAGGAAGATGATACGCAGGGATTGGATTTGAGGCCGTCATTGCGGTTCCGCACGGCCACCCCCACCGCCTCTCCGCGGGGCTGCGCCCTGCGCCGGGCTAACCTTCGCGGCGCTTTGTCCCCGCCCAACCGCTCCCCGCTCTCCGCTCGCCCCGCTCCGCCGTCCGGGTTCTCGGGTGGGCGCTCGCCGGCCTCTCGCGGTGCCGCCGTCGGTCGTCGGTGTGCCGGTGCCGGTGTGCCGCGTTCGGTCGTTCGGGTGCGGGCCGTGCGCGGTCTGCGCGGCGGTTCCCCTGCCGCCTTCCTGGCGTGGCCCCTCTCTCCCCTTTATTCCGGGGGCGCTCAGCCTTTCGCCGCTGAGACCAGCCGGAACGCCTGGTACGAAGCCTTGGTCCGGTAGTTCGAATACACGAGCCCAGCCCCAAATCCGCCGTCGATGACGTTCTTGTCATTCGCACTTGGAGGAGGAGCCTGAGTCGAGTTTGGATCGACCGCGAACGTCCAGTTCGTCCCGATGACGTTGTCGTCGTGCGCCAGCGCTCGGAACGTATTCGTCAAGAATCGCGCCTGACCTATCTCACCACCTCGGTACCCGTCGCCCAGTTCGTTGACGTAGACGGACGATGCCTGGAGTGCCGGTGTCGATGGGTAGCCGACTTCGGTTACCCATACGGGTACCTGCCTTCCCCCATCGCAAGCCTCGATCGCTCGCTCTGAGGCGTCGACGATTTGGGGCGACCACACCGGACCGAAGGTTCCGACATGAACGTCGAGAACGTCGAGCGAGTCGCACCAGGAAAGATCGGAATACAAAGCCGTTGCGAAGGCGATGGCCTTCGTGTCAAGTGCCGCCTGCGGCGCAAGGTGTTGAACGAGAGAGGGCGTGACAGCTTCGGTACCACCATTGAGCACCTTGACGGCGGAGTCTGCCGCATGTGCCGCCTTATAGACAACGTCTTGAAAGTGCGCGTATGAAGCCGCATCGCCGCCGACCCAGTTCTTGTTGAAGTCCTGAGGTTCGTTGCGCACGACGAGGTAGCGCAGACCCTCCGCGGCTGCGTGATCGACAAGCGCCGTGACGTATTGGCTAACCGACGCACAGCTCGCAGATGGTGTATCGCAGTCTGATGGCGGTGCATTGCGGTTCCCTCCGGTCGCGTCCCACGCTGGCTCCTTACCCAACTCGAAGAGGACGGTCAGTCCGTCGGTTTTGGCGAGGGAAAAGAGTCGGTCAACCTCGGCGAAGTCATAGTGATCCGGAGACGGCTCCTCCGTCGACCAATTGCCGCCGATGCGCACGGCCGACGCACCGGCGCGCCGCACCAATTGGAGCACCTGCGGGACCCGTGCAAGCCCGATGTCCGCGTCGGCGGGATTGACGTCGAGGCCATAGGTGACAGTTGCGTCCCGAAGAGAATCGTCTGGCGGTGCACTTGTCGAAGGAGAGGACCCGCTTGCCTGACCCGTATGGGTAGGTGCGCAGGCGCAACAAAGGCCAGCGACCACCACCAGGGCCAGTCTCACCGAACGTGCTCGCCCGGCGGGTGCCTTCAGTCCTCCCGTCCGATCACGGAGCATGCTGCTGCCTTTCGTCGTCGGAGGAGCCATCAGCGCCACCGGCCTGGCGGCATCCCCCGCCGAAAACCTGGCATGGAATTGTTCGGAAACCATCAGCGCAAAGGGTGTTTGTCGGCCCGAGCCCTGCGCGTCATGGCCGAGCTTCCTGATCTCCAACTCGGAGGCAGATGAAAACCGATTGATCGGCCCCGAAGGGGGTAGGTGATTACCGGGCACAACGGCCATCTCGGCGTTGGCCGCGCCCTCGAAGGAAAGGAGTCGCCATGCCGATGAGCAGCATCACCACCCGGGTAGCGAGCCCCCTGATCGCGTCCATCTTCATTCGGGGCGGTCTCGACGCGGCGATGGATCCCGAGGGAAAGGTCAAAAAGGCTGAGAAGGTCACCGGGCCGATCGCACAGCGGGTCACGGCCCTGCCCGACGATACCGAAACCCTGGTGCGGTTGAACGGGATCACGCAGGTCATCGCTGGCGCGATGTTGTCGATCGGCATCTTTCGGCGTCTGTCTGCGGCCGTGCTCGCGGGGACGCTCGTTCCCACGACCCTGGCTGGACACCGCTTTTGGGAAGAGCTGGACGAGGACGCGCGCAACCTCCAGATCGCCCACTTTGCGAAGAACCTCGGTCTTTTCGGTGGCCTCTTGCTGATAGCCACTGAGAGCACGACAAGCCGCTCGTCGCGGTCGAAGAAGGAGAGCAAGCGCAGGCTGCGGATCCGTCGAGGTCAGTGAGGCTGCGCCGCGACGGGCGCGTCTCGGTGGTTGACCCGACCCGCGAACTCGTCCGCCGTCCCCGGTTTCGACGCGCCCTGGCCACTGGGGCCGGAGCAGTCCTCATACTGGTGGTCGGATCATCGCTGGCATCGCATCACGCGCGCACACTTGGCGGACGCCTGGTCTTCTACACACCCGCCATCGGTTTCCTGATGCTGGTCGTTGCCTGTGCACGGTCGACCGCATCGGAACTCGACGATCTCGCCAAGTGGCGAGGCGGCCAGACGGCTGGAGCCGCGGTGCGGATGCTCGTCACCGGCTTGGGGTATTTCGTCGCGCTGATCGGGACCCTGTCCATGCTGTCCGTCCCGGTCGGACATTTCCTCCTGGGCGGTGCGATCGCTGGCGTCGTCCTCGGGATCGCGGCACAACAGAGCTTGGGCAACGTCTTCGCCGGGTTCGTGCTGCTCCTGGTCCGCCCGATTTCCGTCGGCAACTACATCCGAGTGCGCTCAGGGGCTCTCGGAGGCGAGTTCTACGGGACGGTTACCTCCATGAGCTTGACCTACGTTTCGGTTTTCACCGAACAGGGACCGCTCAAAGTGCCTAACTCCTCGTTCCTGGCCGCAGCCGTCGGGCCGTGACCGCGACCCGAACGACGTGACGAATCCGGAAAGCTGGTGACCGTCGGAGCCAGCCACGTCGAGAACTTCCCCCCAGCCTCGTCGAGGACCGGTCCGGCTGATCACAGCTCGTAGGTTTCGCCCCGCACTCGGTGGATCGTGAAAAACGCCACGACCGCGCCCGCCAGAATGAGACAGCCCGATACCAGGAGCGCCTCGTGCAACCCCGAACCGAACGCGTCGTATGCGGCATTGACGACCTTCTTCGCGATCTCAGCCACCGTCGTGTTCTTGGAATGTTCGGCGTTGCTCGCGGCACCCCCACTGCCGGCGCCCCCGGTCTGGATCGCATGCTCCACCAAGCTCTGGAAGTTGGGCGGGATCCCGATCGCCTTGAGCCGGGCTGCCAGGTCGCCGGTCAGCTTGGCATTGACGATGGAACCGAGGATGGCCACGCCGAATACGGCACCCATCTCGCGACTGGTGTTGGTGGCCGATGCGGCCATGCCCGATCGCTCGGATCGGACAACCGTCAACGGCACGGACGTGACCGGCACCAGCAGCATGCCAATGCCGATGCCGGCTATGGGCAAGACCCAGCCCAGCGTCGCGAATCCGACCGTGGGGTCCAACACGGCGTTGGCGATCAAGATGCCGCCACCTGCGAGGAGACATCCGATCGTCATGGGCCACCGCGCACCGATGCGGGCCACCAGCGGGCCGGTGAGCGCGGAGACGATGATCAGTCCTGCCGCCATGGGCAGAAAATCGATCGCCGTCTGATACGCCGATGCGTTCGCAACGACCTGCAGATACAACGCGGTGAAAAAGAAGATCGAGAACGTCCCGAAATAGGCGGCGAACGCAACGAAGTTCGACCCGGTGAAAGGCGCCCGTCGGAACAGGGAAAGGTCGAGCATCGGCGACTTGACGCGATGCTCGGTTACCACGAACGCGATGCCAGAGACGACGCACAACACGAAGAGGGCGACGATCCAGTTGGCTCCGTAGCCGGACTCTTCCCCCTGGATGACGGCAAAGGACAGGCAAGCCAAAAAAGCGGCCCCGAAGATGAACCCGAGCACATCGAACCGCTGCCCCCGGCGGTCCGAGCTCTCGGGCACCGCGATTGCCGCCATCACGAACGCGACCACGCCGAAGCCGAGGTTGAACCAGAAGATCGCTCTCCAACTGGAGAATCCCACCAGGGCACCGCCGATCACGGGACCGAGCGCGAGAGCGAGCCCAGAGACCGCTGCCCAGATCCCGAGGGCATCCGCCCGCGTCTTCCGGTCGGGGTAGACGTGGCGGATGATCGAAAGGGTTCCGGGCTCGCTGGCCGCGGCGCCGATTCCCATGATGACCCGCGCCGCGATCAACCAGTCGACGTTGCCCGCGAGGGCTCCGATGACCGATCCGATGCTGAAGACGGCAACGCCCGCGAGCATGATCCGCTTGCGACCGAGCAGATCGCCCAACATCCCCGCGGCGAGCATGAAGCTCGCAAAGGTCAGGGCGTAGCCGTTGACGACCCACTGCAGCGAGGTGACTCCCGCGTGCAGGTCGCTCTGAACGTTGGCCAGACCGACACTGACGATCGTGTTGTCCAAGAAGGTGAGGAACAGCACCGCGCACAACGTCGCCAGCGCGATGAATTGGGCCGCCGATCCTAGGCCGCCGGTCTTGATGTCGAATCCCTCGGGCGCTCCGTCGGAGCCGTTGCCGGGGCCCCGGGTCGACGTCACGAGCCGTTCGCCCGTGCCAGCTGTCGTTTTCGCTGTGCCACCTCGCATAGGCATTTGAGTTTTGCGTACCCGTTCGCCGGGTACTGCAACCTAGGACGGGGTGGAGCCCAGTGGCCTTGGCAAATGTGTCTTCAGCCGAGTTCCATGTGGGCCTCCCACCCCTCGGACTACTGTCGTGCGGGGCGTGGAGGCAACGATGCCCGAGGTGCAAGGCCCGCGGGTTCGCTTGGCCGACCCGGCCCGTGATCTCGCGCCGTTCTTCGAGCGGGTGGACTATCCCTATTACCTGCTGACGGTCCGGGCGCCCGACGAAGAGATGAGCGGGTGCCTGGCCGGCTTCGTGACGCAGTGCAGCATTGATCCGCCCAACTTCATCGCCTGCATCTCGCGGCTGAATCACACGCTCGGCGTCGCGAAGCGTTCATCCGCCATGGGCCTGCACCTCCTGGGTCAGGATCAACTGGACATGGCCCGGCTGTTCGGAGAGGAGACGGGCGATCTCGTCGACAAATTCGCTGACGTCGACTGGCGGATCGGGACGACCGGGGCGCCACTACTCGCCGATGTGTCGTTGGCGCTCGAGGGAGGAATACTCGGTCACTTCTCGGTAGGAGACCATGAGGCCTTTCTGGTCCGTGCCGTTCGCGCCGTCGGAGGCCCCGGCCGTGGGCTGCTGACTCATCGCACCAGCCCACAACTGCATCCGGGCCATCCCGCCACCTCATGAGCCTGAGGCAAGCGATTCTGGGACGCCGCCCAGAATCGTTGCACTCGCCGGGCCTCGAGGAGTTCGAGCACGACAACCATCAGGTGCTTTGCTCTTCAGCCACCAACTCGTCGAGCCGGCTGTAGGAATCCAGCATCCCCTCCTCCATGCCACTCGCGACGTGCATGTCGCGGGATTCGACGGAGTCATGCACCATCGTCGAGACCAGCATGGTGCCACCCTCCGCCGGCTCGCAGACGATCGTCTCGGTTGCGACGTGCTCGGGTGCGCCCTCATAGACGAAGGTGCCGACCCTCTTGCGAGGCGGATCCAGCTCGAGGAACTCACCGTGGAATCCGAACTCCGTTCCGTCGGGCGCGCGGTGGACGACCCGCCACGTGCCGCCGACGCGCAGATCGGCCTCGCTCACCGTGATCTCGAGGTAGCGGGGCCCGAACCAACGGCGCACCAATTCGGGCTCGGTCAGGGCCCGGTACACGAGTTCGGGTGGCGCCTTGAAGAACCGGCGGGTGTGGATTACGGGCTCACCCGGTGGGGTGATGATCTCGGTCGGGAACTCAGTCATTGTCACCTTGCTTCTCCTTTTGTCTTGGTCCGTTTCTTCGATTGGTCTGCTTCCGACGGGTTGTGAAGTTCTTCGAGCAGCTCGTCGAGACGCTCGAAGCTCTGCTCCCAGAACTCGCGATACGAGCCCACCCAGTCCGAGAGCTGCTTGAGCCGGACCGGCTCGAGGCGGCAGAGGCGCTGACGGGCTCGCCGGTGCCGCGAGATCAGGCCCGCCTCCTCGAGAACGTTGAGGTGCTTCGTGACGGCGGGCTGGCTCATCGGGAATGGCGCGGCCACGTCGAGCACGCCCGCAGCGCCCTCGGCCAGGCGGGCCAGGATCGCCCGGCGCGTGGGGTCCGACAGAGCGCCGAAGGCCCTGTCCAGGTCGCTTTCGGTCAGCCCTGCTGTGGCCGTCGGTAACATAACCATATGGTTATATATCGCGGTCCCGCTGTCAACCCCCGGCGTCGAGGTCCCGCGGTCCTGCGCGGTTCCGCCGACGAACGGGCGCGCCTACCCGGTCGACGCGGCCTCCGGGTCGTACATGAAGGCAAACGGCTGCGTCAGGCTGATCAGGTTCCCCGAGTCGTCGCGCATCATCGCCTCGATGCCGTACGGGCGCTCCGTCGGTTCGGACAGGAACGTCACGCCCTTGGCCGAGAGCTCCTTGTACGTCTGCTGGCAGTCCTCGGTGGTCATCACGCCGGGTCCCATGCCGCCGCTCGCGACGAGCGCGCGCAGCTGCTCGGCCTGTTCGGGCGTGCGGCCCATGTCGCAGGAGGCGAGCACAATCTGAAGGTCGGGCTGTTCCTCGGGCGAGACGGTGAGCCAGCGGAAGCCTTGGCCCACCCCCTCGAACTCCTCGCCCATGGAGATGTCGAAGCGAGCCTCGAAGCCGAGCTTCTCGGTGTAAAAAGCCTTTGCTGAGTCCTGGTCGAGGACGAAGATGTTCGTGTGCGACATCTGGCGGATCATGGTCGCGGCGCTCCCTTCCGGGGGTTTGTTTCGTCCACCTCAGGCTAAGGCGGCTCCCCCACCGTTGGCTTCTCCGTCCTTGCGCTCTTTCGCGTCCACCCCGCTGCGGACGAGGACGACGATCAGGGGCGTGGCCGCGACCACTGCATCATGAAGCAGCCCGGGATCGGAGGTGGGCCTCCCCGAGTTGCGGCCGCCCGCTGGAACGCGCTGGGCGACATGCCCACCAGCTCAGAGAAGCGCGAGCTGAACGAGCCGAGGCTCGAGAAGCCGACGAGCATGCACACCTCGGTCACGGTCAGGTTGGCGGAGCGCAACAGGTCTTTCGCACGTTCCACCCGCCGGCGCGTGAGGTAGTTCGCCGGCGTCTCGCCATAGGCGTCCTTGAAGGCGCGCCCGAAGTGGAATTTCGAGAACCCGACATGCGACGCCATCTGGTCCAGGTCGAGCGGTTCGGCGTAGCACCGGTCCATCAGGTCGCGCGGCGCCCCGCAACGAAGAGATCCGCTCCGTACTGACCACTGCCTGCACGGTAACGCCCCGGTGCGCGGGGGGAAGGCGTGACGTCTTGAGGACGGGAGCGATCAAGCGTGGACCGCCCAGAAGTCACGCAGCAGCGGGACGAGGTCCGTCGCTCGCTCGTCGGGCCAGAACAGCATGGCGTCGGTCACCAAGGTGACCCGCTCGGTCGACGGCAGGAGCTCCCGCATGCGCGCGGTCCACGAGGGTGGGAAGAAGATGTCGGCCGTGCCCCAGGCGAGCTGGACAGGGGCTCGCAGGTCCGCCAGCAGCGGCGCGATCGCGACCAGCTCTTCAGCCTTCGGCGCGAGGAGAAAACGCTCGAGGCCCTTGCCGCCGTCGGCCGCGAACGGTCCGGTGTAGCTCGTGAGCAACTCGTCGCTCAGCTGGGCCGCGGACGCGTAGCCCTGGCCGTATCCGGCCTCCGAACGCGCCAACACGTAGTCGCCCGCCATAGCGGCAACGACCGGACCGAGCTCTCCCGCTTCCGCCATGGCCACGAACGGCTCGAAGAGCTCGGGAGGGAAGTTGTCCTGACAGTCGCAGTTCGTGAGCGTGAGCGTGCGGATCCGTCCTGGATACCGGGCGGCGAACACCTGGGCCACGGCGCCACCGGTGTCGTTGGCAACTACGTCGACCTGGTCGAGGCCGAGGTGCGCGCACAGCTCGTCGAGCCGTGCGGCGTGCCCGTGCAAGGTCAGGTCGTCGCCGGAAGAACCCATTTCCGGAATCGGCGTCCCGCCGTGGGCCGGCAGGTCGGGTGCGACGCAGCGGCGCACATCCGCCACGTCCCAGATGACGTTGCGCCACAGGTCCGCGTTGACGAGCACGCCGTGGACAAAGACGGCCGCCGGCGCATCCGGGTCGCCCTCGTCGACGTAGGCGGCGGGCCCACCGGAGAGCTCGGCCATCTGCCGGGACAGGACCGTCGGGAAGGCGGTCGATGGATTCGGGACCTTGGATTTCGTCGGGGGGGTCATGCCCGCACTCTACATACCAACTGTCTGTTTGTAAAGAGAAGCTAGGATCCCGCCGTGCCCACGCAGGCAGAACGCACCGAGGCCACTCGCACCCGGCTTATCGCGACCCGCGCGCCGCCTGTTCGGCGAGAAGGGGTTCGCCGCCACCTCGACCGAGGAGATCCTGAGCGAGGCCGAGGTCAGTCGCGGCGCGCTCTACCACCACTTCTCGAGCAAGACGGACCTGTTCCGGGCCACGTTCGAGGCAGTGGAGGAAGAGTTGACGGCCAAGCTCCTCGAGGTCGCCACGGCCGGCGGCGAGACCGACCCGTCAAGATCCTGGAGCTCGGTTTCAACGCGTTCCTCGACCAGTGCGTCAACCCCGAAGTCCAACGCATCGTCATGCTCGACGCCCCGACGGTGCTCGGCTGGGACACCTGGCACGAGCTCGACGAGCGTTACGCGTTCGGCACCATCAAGGCGGTGCTCGCGGTCGCGGCGGAGTCGGGACGGATCGACGCCGACGCAGTCGATTCCCTCACCCATCTTCTCGTTGGCGCCGTCATGCAGGCGGGGATGGTGGTGGCACGGGCCGACGACCCCCGAGCCGCGAAGCAGCTACTCGGGGAATCGTTCGCGCTGCTGGTCTCAACGATCTGAGACCCGGACTCCAGCCTCGGGACTAGTTGCCGGCGTCGAAAGCCTGCCGTCGGTCGTTCGCCATGCGGTACACGCCCTCGTGATCGAAGATGGCGAACTTCCCATGGGCCTCGACCGTGACGATCCCACCCTGCACGATTCGGCCCTCGGAGTGGATCCGTTTGCCCTCGACGTCGGTGACCCAACCCTCGAACACCGCCTCCTCGTTGCACAGCGTCGGGCGCTTGTAGCGCACGCCGAGCCGCACGGTCGGACCGGTGTGGCCGGCGATCGCATTCGCCGCCGTCAAGATGATGTCGAACACCGCCACGAGGATGGCGCCGTGCACGCAGCCGGGCGCGCCCTCGTACGCGACGTCGAACGTGCCACGGCCACGGGCGATCGGCGGGTCGAATTCGAGGACGACCGGCAGCGCCAGCGGATTGAACGGGCCGACGATGGGGTCATAGGGCATGGCCCCACCGAGCGGCACCTCTTTGGGCGGCCCGTCGGGATCGGGGGCCATGAAACGCGGGATCGGGGTCTCGGGCGCGTGCTGCTCGAGTTCGTCCGCCACGGCGGCCAACTGCGCCGTCAGCCGTTGCGTCTCCGCGGCAGACGGAGCCGTACTGACCGACAGGCGGATCAGGCGGCGCAGGACGTCGGCCAACTGGCGGGACTCGGGCTCGCGGTCGCGCAGTCCTGGATGATGCTGGAACGAATTCGAGGACGCTGGCTCTGGCGTCAGCACGGCCGGAAGAGTACTGCCGGCCCCGCGCATTCCGACATTCGGCGGATCGTGCACCGCGGCGCCCGACCGTTCCCCGGGGCGCGCTCATAACATGGCCCGGTGACTCCCGAGCACTCAGTCCAGTTCACATCCAGCACCCCCGAGACCGTCCTCGACCCGCTGGCACCGGACCTTGCCTCCGCTCTCGACGCGGCCCGGTCCCTCCCTCCGGACCGTCGTCGGGAGGCGGTAGCAGCCGTCGCCGCGAGCGACCCGCGCTGCCTCCAGGCGTGGGCGGATCTTTCCGAGCTGGCGGGCGACCCGATCGCGCAATACGCCTACGCCCGCGTCGGCTACCACCGCGGCCTCGACGCCCTCCGTGCCGCCGGTTGGCGCGGTTCGGGCTATGTGCGATGGCGCCACGAATCCAACCGCGGCTTCCTCCGGTCGCTGCACAACCTGCAGCTGGCCGCGGCAGCCATCGGCGAAGTGGACGAAGAGCAGCGCTGCGCGCTGTTCCTGCGCCAACTCGACCCCGAGTGGGGAACCCACGAGCGATAACTGCTGCGGCCCGCCCGGCCAGAACCGGACGGACCTACTGCCTCGCTGAGCGGAGGAGGTCCCCGGCGCGTCCCGTCAGTTGTGATGCCAGGTGTCGCTGAACCCCGCGCCGTTCGCGGTGAGGGCGCTGGGGTGTGCCCTCGTGACCCCGCTGCTGGTCGTCATCGTGATGTCGTGCGGACCACTGTTGGTCGTGAAGGACGACACCGGCTGGAGCGCGCCACCCGTTGCCGCCTCGGAGCTCGAAAATGTGACCGTGCCGAAGTTCGAGAGGTGGGCGTTGCCGCAGAAGATCAACAGGCACGTGTCCGGCGCCTCGGCGATCCATTCAGCCGAGCTGTTGGCGTCGCTGGCGGTCTGGGTCGTGGAGAACGTCCACCCTTCGCTGCTCGTGATGGCCAACGTGTAGCTGGTGCCCGAACGGGTGACTGACGCGGTCAGCGAGTCTCCGGGCTTCACCGGGTACGTGGCGGTCGAGATGCTGACCGACGCGGCCGGGTACATCTCGTACCAGGCGTAGTAGGAGGGCGAGTTGGCCTTCGTGCAGTCGGAGTCCGTCCCGAGCTGCTCCACCGACTTGCTGTTGTAGCCGTCGAGGCCGACCCAGAAAGCGGCGTACGTGTGCCCACTGGTTGTGCAGGACGCCGTCGGCTCGACCCAGCTGCCCGTCACTTCGGTGAACTGGCTCGGTGATTCGACCGCGTAGCCCGACCAGTTCGTCGAGCTCACATTGTTGTGTTCGACGCCCAAGATGTTGATCGGACCGTGGAACACCTCCGGCACGGCCGCCGAGGCTGCACCAGCGATCGAGGAGAACATGAACAACATGGGCAACAGCGCGAACAACGACAGAAGACGCTTCATCGACCCGCCACTCCTCCGCTAGGAAATCCGACTCCTCCGCTAGGAATCAGACCGCCTTCTGATACCCACACGGCGGTAGCCGTAAGCCCCGTTTCGCGGGAAATTCGCGCAAGGGTGTTCAGGGAAGGGGCCGGAGCAACACGGGCGCTGCAGCGCTGGTGACCGGAGTGGCGCAACCCGCCCTGGGGGCCGGGGTCGCCCCGGGGAGACGAGAATGCCGTACGTAGTTAGAGGTTCTAACTGTATGATGGTCGAAGTGTCCGTCACCACTCCCCCCTCCACCGATGCGGCGCCGAGCCGGAAACCAGGCGCTGGCCAGGTCTCCGACCCGGCGACGACTGGCGCGCCCCGGGTGCTGGGCTCATACGGCCGCGTCACCGCTTGGCTGTCGAAGCGGGTCGAGGTGGCGCTCAGCACGGTCGATCTGACCCTCCCCCAGTTCCGGGTGCTCGGCATCCTGGCCGAGGGCTCGTCGGCGGCGTCCGGCCTCGCGGACCGCCTGGCGGTGCGACGCCCGTCCATCACTGCCTTGATCGACGGACTCGTCGCCAGGGGGCTGGTCGACCGACGCCAGGAGGAGGACGACCGCCGGAGGGTCGCGCTTCGCCTGACCAGGGAGGGTGAGCGGATCCTCGACGAGGCGGACCGGGCCGTCGACGAGTACATCGCCTCGCTCGCCGGCTATCTGCCCAGCAAGGACGAGGCGATGGCGTTGCGCTCCCTCGAGCTGTGGGGGCGCGCCATGGTGGCATCGCGCGAAACGCCGAAAGAGACCGCGGACGACATCGAGAAGGCGGCAGAGTGAGCAAGACCGAGGACCGCCTCGAAGGGTCCGGCGCGCCGACGCCGGCCGCCGGGAACGGCCGGGTGGCGGACGGGGCGGTGGCCACGGCCGAAAAACCGCTTCCCTTGGCGGCATACATCCCGACCGGGGCGGTCAGCCGGTACGAGAAACCGAAGGCCACCGTCGATCCGGACGAGTCCAAATCATGGATCAAGCGCGCGGCGCCGATCGTCATGGCGCACAAGAAGCAGTGGTTCGCGGCGGTGCTCTTCGCGTTCGCCGGCCTCATGATCCAGGTATGGATCCCGCTGCTGTTGCAGAACGGCATCGGCGACGCGATCGCCAGGAACACCTCGGGATTGCGAAGCTACGTCATCCTGATTGCCGTGCTCGGCGTGTTCACCGGTGCGTTCGGCTACATCTCGCGTTCCAACCTCTTCAAGGTCGCGTACTCAATCGAGTTCGATCTGCGCAACTTGCTCTACGAGCACTTCTCGCGTATGTCGTTCCCGTTCTACGACCGCGTCCAGTCGGGGCAGCTGATCTCGCGTGCGAACTCGGACATCCGCTCCGTGCAGATGTACCTGACGTTCGCCCCGATGATCCTCGTCCAGTGCTCCCTCGCCATCGTCGCGTTCTGCTTCATGCTCTCCATCAGCGTGCCGCTGGCGTTCGTGGCGATGGTCTCCATGCCCTTCATCTACGTGGTGGGAATCCGCATGCGGCGCAAGCTCTTCCCCGTGTCGTGGATCATCCAGGCTCGGCTGGCCGAGGTGGCCACCGTGGTCGACGAGAACGTCAACGGCGTCCGCGTGGTCCGCTCCTTCGCCGCCGAGCAGCAGCAGCTCCGCCAACTCGGTACGGCGGCCGACAACGTCCAGTGGGCCTACATCAAGGATGCGGACCTGCGGGCGCGTTTCACGCCGCTCGTTCAGAACCTGTCGCAGGTGGGCCTCGTTTTCGTGCTGCTCGTGGGCGGCTGGATGATCATCCACGACCACCTGCCGGTCCAGACGATCATCTCGTTCAACCTGTGGCTGGTGATGATGCAGGCGCCGTTCATGATGCTGGGGATGCTCATCATGATGGGCCAGCGCGCCTCCGCATCCGCGGCGCGCATCTACGAGATCCTCGACGAGAAGCCGACGATCGTCGACCGCCCGGGCGCCATCGAGCTGGTGGAGAGCGAGGGTGACGTCCTCTTCGACGATGTGACGTTCGCCTACGCGGACGACAGCATGCTCTCCAAATCCGATGACGAAGACGGGGGTGGCCCAGCGCGACGTGTTGCACCACCTCAACCTGCATCTCCGGCCGGGCGAGACGGTTGCCATGGTGGGACGTACCGGCAGCGGGAAGTCGTCCCTGTCCCGGCTCCTCCCTCGCTTCTACGACGTGACGGGTGGCGCGGTGCGCGTCGACGGTTACGACGTGCGCGACCTCACGCTGACCAGCCTGCGAGCGAACATCGGCATGGTCCTCGACGAGCCGTTCCTGTTCTCCGTGTCGATCCGGGACAACATCGCGTACGGGCGGCCCGACGCGACCATGGACCAGATCAAGGAAGCCGCCGAGGCGGCGGGCGCTGCCGGGTTCATCGGCCGCCTGCCCGAGGGCTACGACACGGTGGTCGGCGAACGGGGTTATACGCTCTCGGGCGGCCAGCGCCAGCGCATCGCCATTGCACGGGCCCTGCTCGTGAACCCGCCCATCCTGATCCTCGACGACGCCACGAGCGCGATCGACGTGAAGGTCGAGCAGCGCATCCACGGAGCCCTGCGAGTCCTGATGGAGGGGCGCACCACCTTGATCATCGCCCACCGGCTCTCCACGATCAGCCTGGCCGACCGGGTCATCCTGCTTGACGGCGGCCAGATCGTCGCCGACGGCACCCATGCCGAGCTGCTCGCCACGACGCCGCTGTACTCCGAGGTGCTGGCGCAGGCAGCCAGCGAGGAGCAACAGGCAGCCGAGGCGGCGGCAGGTCGCGAGGACCTCGGGCTGGAGGCCGATGAGGACCTGCTGAGCGCAGAGGGGGGTGTCATCTGATGTTCGGCGGTGGTGGCATGGTCGGCGGCCCCATGGGTGGCGGTGGGCCGCCGGGCGCGGCCCAGCCCGGCCTGCCGTTCGGCGGTATCCCGTACGAGCTGCAGGAGGGCGTCGACCTCCTCTTGAAGGAGGAGCCCGAGCGCGGCGAGTCGGACGCCGTCTTCACCCAGCTCCCCCAGCCGAGCGAGAAGAAGCGGCTCTCTCTCACCAGCCTGCTCGTGGAGTACCCGGGCATGTGCGCCGCGGCGGCCGTGCTCGTGGGAACGATCGCCATCGCAACCCAAATCGGCCCGAGCCTGGTCTCCTACGCGATCAACCACGGCCTGACCGGCCCGTCCCCCCAAAACCCCACCGCGCACTACGACTTCGGCGTCGTCGTGACCATGGCGATCCTGTACCTGGTGACCATCGCAGTCTCGGCCTCGGGCCAGTGGGGTCAGGCGCGGGTTACCGGCCGGCTCGCCTCGTGGGTGATGAACGACCTCCGCATCAAGGTGTTCCGCCACTTGCAGCGGCTCTCGCTCGACTTCTTCACCGAGGAGAAGGCGGGTGTCCTGATGAGCCGGATGACGAGCGACATCGAGAACCTGCAGCAGCTGCTGCAGGACGGGCTCGCGCAATTTGCGATCCAGGGCCTGACGATGGTCGTGATCACCGGGTTCTTGTTCTGGACGAACGTGGAGCTCGCGGCCATCACCGTGTTCGGCGTCCTCCCCATCCTCATCGTGATGTCGATCTGGTTCCGCCGGGCGTCCGAACGCGGCTACGAGAAGGTGCGCGACGGCATTGCGCTCGTACTGGCCGACCTCTCCGAGAGCCTGCAGGGCGTGCGCATCGTCTCTGCGCACAACCGGCAGCGCTACAACATCGAGACCCACCGCGACGTCGTCGGCTCCTACCGGGACGCCAACAATTACACCGGCCGGATCGCCAGCATCTATGGCCCGGGGTCGCAAGCACTCAGCGTGTTCGGTCAGGTGCTCATCCTCGGGTTCGGTGGGTACATGTTCCTGCACAACGAGATCAACCTGGGTGAGCTCACCGCGTTCTTCCTGTACGTCAACCGGTTCTTCGCGCCGATCCAACTCTTGACGCAGCAGTACAACTCGTTCCAGCAAGGCCGGGCCTCGGTGTTCAAGCTGCGGGACCTGCTCGAGACGGAGCCGTCGGTCAAGGAGGCACCCGATGCCGGGGAGCTCCCGCCGATCCGAGGCGAGATCCGCTTCGACCACGTGTCGTTCGGCTACGACCCGGCCGTCCCGGTCCTGCACGACGTCGACCTGACGATCTCACCCGGGGAGACGGTGGCATTCGTCGGGGCCACCGGGGCCGGCAAGTCCACGATGGCGAAGCTGGTCACGCGCTTCTACGACCCCACCGAGGGCCGGGTGCTGATCGACGGGTACGACCTGACCCGGGTGACGCTCGAATCGCTGCGTTCTCAGTTAGGCGTCGTGCCCCAGGAGCCGTTCCTCTTCGCGGGGACGATTCGGGACAACATCTCGTTCGCCCGCCCGGGCGCGCCCGACGACGAGGTGTGGAACGCCGTGCACCAGGTCGGCCTGGACGAGCTCGTGCACCGGATGCCGTACGGGCTCGACACGCCCGTCCACGAGCGGGGCCAGTCGCTCTCCTCGGGCGAGCGCCAGCTCATCGCGCTGGGCCGCGCCTTCATGGCCGAGCCGCGCGTGCTCGTCCTCGACGAGGCGACGTCGAACCTCGACCTCAAGTCGGAGACGCTGGTCGAAACTGCGCTCGACGTACTGTTGGAGGGACGCACGGCGGTGCTGATCGCGCACCGGCTCTCGACCGCCATGCGGGCGGACCGCATCGTCGTCGTGGGCGACGGACGGCTGCTCGAGGTCGGCCCCCATGACGAGCTGGTGGCGCTCGGAGGGCACTACGCCGAGATGTACGCGACCTGGATCAACCAGTCGCACGCGGCCTGAGCCGGGCCCACGATCGCACCTGTTGGCAGGTCGGCTTCCTGTCCGTACGAATGCTTGGGAAAAGGCTGACGCCGGCGGTGCACACGGCTGGCAGCATGGGGACGTGGTCGAGAACTTCTTTACCGGAGCGTTCGCACGGGAGTACAAGTCGCTGTGGCCACACCTCTACCAGCCGGGCATGGTGGACCCGGCCGTCGAGTTCCTCGCCGGGCTTGCGCGCGGCGGGCCGGTGCTCGAGCTCGGCATCGGTACCGGCCGGCTCGCACTGCCTCTGAGCGCCCTGGGTGTCAGCGTGCACGGGATCGAGTTGTCCCCCGACATGGTGGAGCAGCTCCGGCTCCAAGAGGGAGCGGGGGCGGTGGCGATCAGCTTGGGTGACTTCGCCACGACGAAGGTCGAGGGCCGGGGTGGATCGTTCTCACTGGCGTACCTCGTGCGCAACACCATCATGAACCTCACGACCCAGGACGCACAGGTCGAGTGCTTCCAGAACGTCGCCTGGCACCTCGAGATGGGAGCGAGTTTCGTGATCGAGGTCATGGTGCCCGAGCTGCAACGCCTCCCGCCCGGAACAACCGTGCGGCCCTTCGTGAACGAACCCTCGCACCTCGGATTCGAGGAGTACGACGTCGCGACGCAACGCTCGGTGTCGCATCACATCTTCGAGCGGGACGGTTGCATCGAGATATGGTCCCCGCCCTTCCGCTACGTCTGGCCGGCCGAGCTCGATCTCATGGCCCGCCTGGCCGGCATGGTGCCGCGCGAGCGATGGAGCGACTGGGACCGGTCCATCTTCACGAGCGACAGCAGGATGCACGTCTCGGTGTGGGAAAAGACGGCGGAGACCGTGCCCTAGGTTTCGCGCACCTCGATGATCGCGACCGAATTGCCGTCGGGGTCGAAGATCGTGGCCTTGCGCGCCGACGGACCGGGTTGCTCGATCATCGAGGGCTCTATGCCTCTGGACGCCAGCTCTTCGAGAGCGCCGTCGAGATCCGGGACCGAGACGGCCGCCAACGCACGGCCTGCTCGAGTCGGGTCGACCACCACGTAGAGCCAGGCCGCATCGGCGACCTGCCACATCACCTCGTTCTCGTTGACAGGCACGTCGGGCGGCTTTCCCAGGATGCGCTCGAAGAAATCCTGGCCACGAGTCAGGTCCGAGACCGGAACCCCAGTGAAGGCGACTTCGATCTCCACGGATCCACGCTAACGCCAATCCGAATCGGCCCGCCGTCCGTACCGCACATGTGGGGGGACGGCTCGTCGCGTGTGCGACGTACGAACCAGACGGAAGGGAGCATTCGTCATGGAGAGCTTCGAATCGACCTCTCGAGCCGGGAGCCGCGCCCGCGGCACACGGCTCCTCGCGAGCGGGTCAGCCGCACTGGCGGCGGTCGTCGCTTCAGTGACAGCGCTGGCGGTGACGCCGGCGTCCGCGGCACCACCACCGTTCCTGTCGCACTTGAACGACGTCGACGTCGTGGCGTCGACGGTGCCGACCACCGGACCGGGCACCGGAGACCAGAACCCCTACGGCGTGGCCAACGTCCCGTTCAGCACGGGCGACCTGGTGAAGGGCGACACCCTGGTCAGCAACTTCAACTCGAGCAACAACACGCAGGGCACCGGCACGACCATCATGCAGGTGGCGCGGAACGGCCAGGTGAGTGTGTTCGCCCAGATCGACGCGAGCACGCTGCCGGGCTCGTGCCCCGGCGGCGTCGGGCTGACGACCGCGCTGAGCGTGCTGGGTGACGGCTATGTGGTGGTGGGCAGTCTTCCGGTAACCATGAATGGGAGCGGCAGGCCCGACGCCGGGTGTCTCATCGTGCTGAACAGCAACGGCGTGCCGGTCGAGACCTTTGCCGGAGCCGGCATCAACGGGCCATGGGACATGACCTCGCTGCAGGTCTTCGGGCCCTTCGCCGAGTTGTTCGTGACCAACGTGCTGAACGGCACGGTGGCGGCCGGTGGCAGCGAGGTCGACCAGGGCACGGTGGTCCGTCTCAGCGTGTTCGACCCGCCGGGCCAGCCACCCGTGTTCTTCGCGAGCAACCTGATCGCGACTGGTTTCGCCGAGGAGCTCAACACGAGCGCTCTCGTCATCGGCCCGACCGGAGTGGCACTCGGCCAGAACGGCACCCTCTACGTCGCCGACACGGCGAAGAACCGGATCACCGCGGTCCCGTTCGCGACGAGCCGGTTCCACCCGGTCTTCGGTGGCGGTATCCCCGTGAGCACCGGTGGCAGCCTCAACGGTCCGCTCGGCCTGGCGACCGCGCCCAACGGTGACCTCATCACGGTGAACGCGGGCGACGGCAACGCCGTCGAGGTCTCACCGTTCGGGATCCAGGTGGACACGAAGACGATCGACCCCTTCAACAGCGGCGGCGACCTCTTCGGCCTGGCCATCACGCCCAACGGCCACGGCCTGCTGTTCGTCGACGACAACGGCAGCGCCAACACCCTCGACATCCTCCACTAGGTGGCGGCAGTTCGGAGGCCCGGGGCCATCCCTACCCGGGGCCTCCGACGCCGCCGCACGGTCAGAGGTCTCGGCTCCAGGAACGGAGCGTGGCGCGGTAACGCGCATCCCAGTCGTCGTAGGTCTCTCGCAGCAGGGAACCGGGCCAGTCCGACGGCTGCAGCTGTACCGGGAGCAACGGGTCGGCTTGCAGATGCCGGAGCACGGCGGCCGAGAGTTCGAACCCCGGCGCCAGCGCCTCGGGTCCGTCGGGCGGGAGCGCACCGAGCGCGGACTGGAGCTCGCCGGCGTGCCGCGCCCAACCGCAGAGGTCCCACAGCCGTCCGGCGAGGAGGTCCGCGTCGGGCGGGACCGCGGTCATCAGTTCGATGTCGGCGTCCAGGGAGTCAGGGAGCGGGACGGCGATGTTGGCCGGCCGCATCCATACGCCTTCCCTGAGCTCGGCGAGCCGGGCATAGGCGAGGGCGCGACGCCGGGCGCCGCGGACCTCAGCCGTGCTGCCGGTGGTCGTCACGACGGCCAGCCACCACGAGCCGTCGTAGTCGGTCGTGATACCGGCGCGGCTCGCCGACTGGCGCGTCTGGCGGGCGGCCAGATGACCGGTCAGGCGGTAGCGGCCGGCGCCGTCGGACGTGGCCTCGCCGGCACCGACCATGCGGCTGAGGGCAACCCGGGCGCGGTTCTCGCTGATGCCGAAGAGGCCGGTGAGGCGGACCAGCTGGGCAACGGGGAGCTCGGGTGGTTCCATGCCCAGGAGGGCGCTCGCCATCACCGACCGGGCGGTGAGCGGACGCCCAGGAGCTGGCGCTGTGTCGGGGCTATTACGAGGTTGCATCAGTTGACTGAATATCGTAATATAGACGCATGGCGAGCACCATGGTGCCTCCCGTGGTCGACCGGCCCGAGGTCCTGCCGAGCGAGCGGCTGCTGGCGAACGGCATGGCGATCCCGGCGCTGCGCGGCGACCTGCGGCGCATTCCCAACGCGCGCAACGCCCTCTCCGTCTTCATGGTCTGGTTCTGGGTGGCCATCATCACCGGCGGCGCGGTCTGGCTCGGTCAGTGGTGGAGCTACCTGCTCGCGTTCGTGCTCATGGGCCCGATGTACGCCCGCTTCGCCATCTTGATGCACGAGTCGGCGCACAAGCTGCTGTTCACCAACAAACGGTGGAACGACTTCATCGGCAAGTGGGTCGTCGCCTACCCGGTCTTCACGCCGGTGCAGTTGTACCGGCGGGTCCACTTCGCGCACCACAAGGACGAGTTCGGGCCCGACGAGCCGGACATCGCGTTCTACCGGCCCTACCCCTGCACGCGGCGGGCGCTGTACCGCCGCCTGTTCCGGGACGCCATCGGCATCAGCGGCTGGAAGAACTTCGTGCCGCTCCTGAAAAACACGGCGCGCCAGGGGCCGTTCCGCCCCATCGGTCTCTCGATCTTCGCCGTGCAGATCCTGCTGTGGGCGGCCATGTGGGCGGCGACCGGTCGTTGGTGGGTCTATCCTCTCCTGTGGTTCCTCCCTTGGATGACCGAATGGCGCGTCCTCAACCGCCTGCGCTCCATCGCAGAGCATGGCGGCATGG
Organism: uncultured Acidimicrobiaceae bacterium; assembly: GCA_963828455.1. Lineage (GTDB taxonomy): Bacteria > Actinomycetota > Acidimicrobiia > Acidimicrobiales > RAAP-2 > Bog-473. The sequence continues at coordinate 72,286 of CAWHFH010000013.1, forward strand.
AGCGCAGCCCCGACCGGCGGGCGACGACGCACCACGTGCGGCAGTCGTGGGCGGCACGGTTCTGGATCGTGCCGTACAACACGGGCTGGCATCTGGCCCACCACGTCGACATGGGCGTGCCGTGGCGGAACCTGCCGGCGTTCCACGCCGAGCTCGAGCGCGCCGGCTACGTGACCGGCGCGATCACGTACCCCAGTTACTTCGCGTTGTGGAAGGCGTTGTCGAGCGCGGACGATGCGACCGAGGTGAGGGCGGCCGCGACCTAAAGCGCAGGGTACGGCCCTAGGGTGCTTGCATGAAGCCCCGCGCCGAGACCACTGCAATGCCCGTAGTATTCGTCGGCCACGGGAACCCGATGAACGCCCTGCAGCACAACCGCTTCACCGAGGCGTGGGCAGATCTGACGGCGGCCTTGCCGGAGCCGCCACGGGCGGTCATGTGCATCTCGGCGCACTGGTACACCAACGCGACGGCGGTCACTGCGATGTCCGAGCCCCGGACGATCCACGACTTCTTCGGCTTTCCCGACGACCTCTTCGAGGTGCAGTACCCCTGCCCGGGCTCGCCGGAGGTCGCGGCGGAGGTGGCCGAGGTGGTCAAGCCGCGCTGGATCGGCCTCGATTCCGACAGCTGGGGCATCGACCACGGCGCCTGGTCCGTGCTGACCCACATGTTCCCGAAGGCGGACGTGCCGGTCGTCCAGCTGGCGATCAACTCGCTCGAGCCGCTCGACTCGCATCTGGACCTCGCCCGGCGCCTCGCGCCGCTGCGCACGCACGGCGTGCTGATCCTGGCGAGCGGCAACGTGGTCCACAACCTGCGCGTGATCGACTGGAGCCAGCCTGACGGGGCGTACGACTGGGCGGAGCGCTTCGACGAGTCGGCGCGTGCGATGGTTCTCGACACGCCCGCCGACGTTCTGAAGCTCACCCGGCATGCCGACTACCAACACGCCGTGCCGACGCCCGACCACTTCATCCCGTTCGTGTACTTCGCCGGGCTGGCGGCAGCGTCGGGCCTACGGCCGGAGGTGGTGGTCGACGGGTACGCGTACGGTTCGCTCTCGATGACCTCGTACCGGGCGGCGTAGCCCGGCCGGTCCTGGTTACCGGGACGCCTCGATGTCGGTCGAGGGGCCCACGTTGGCCTCGAGCCACGTGAGGAGGGGTTTGGTGGCGCGCAGCGTTTCGACGACACGCTTCTTGGCGCCGGCGGTTCGGAGCCACGCGGCGGGCTCCCACGAGCGCGCAGCTACGAGGCCCTTCATCCGCAACAATTCGATGCGCGGGTGGTCCTTGGGGTAGCCCTTCGGCGCCGTCTTGAGCTCTTCGGGAGCGTGGACGTCGAGTCCGGACCTCGTGACCGTGGCGACGACCTTCTCGAGGTTCTTGCCGGACTTGTCGGCGTCGATCGCGTTCCGGAAGCGGGCGAGCTGGTCCGGCATCATGTGGTACATCCCGCCGCCGGCGAACAGGCCGTCGGCCGAGAGTTGGACGTAGCCCGATCCGATCGTGGCTGCAATCGCCGTTTTGTAGGGCGACTTGTCCCGGCTGAAGCGCGTGTCGCGGTACGGGCGGAAGAGCTTGGTCTCCCCGAACTCGGCTGTGAGCTCGGCGAGCAGGGCGTCCATCGGCCCCTTCACGTCTCGCTCGTAGACCTCCTTGTGGTCGAGCCAGTAGGCCTTCGAGTTGTCCGCCTCGAGCCCCTCGTAGAAGGCCAGTGCGGTGTCCGGCCAGCCCTTGAACGCCATAATTTGCGACCGATCCTTTATCCGAACAGGAGACTAAGGGTCCACCAGCCCACGCGCCGATAATTGGGGCAGCAGCCCTGGTTACGCTTGTCGGGTAAGGCGGAGGGATGAGGGGTCGTTCACAATTGTTCTGGGTTAGTCGGGCCGCGCGGCGACTGGTGGTCGCCGCCCTGGTCACGGGTGGCCTGCTGGCCGGCGGAACGACGGCCGTAGCGGCCGGCCAGCGCACCATCACAGTGCCGTCGCACACCCGAAGCGCAGAAGGCAATCGTCCGATCGCCCGGGTGCCGGGGGCTTTCGGCACCACGATCGCGGTCGGTCGATTCGCTGACGTCAGCTCGACCAACTGGGCGGGGCTCGCCGAGAACGGGACGACCTATACCGGCGTCAGCGCCTCGTGGTCCGTGCCCACTGTTCTGCCCTCGATCCCGCTCCAGGTGTCCTCGTCGTGGGTCGGCATCGACGGATACAGCAACAGAGACCTTATTCAAACGGGCACGGAGGAGGACACGTCGGGAGGAGCGACGACCTACTACGCCTGGTATGAGATCCTCCCTGCACCCGAGACACGGATCTCCGGCATGACCGTCCACGCGGGCGACCAGATGGCCGCCGACATCTTCCAGGTGTCGCCACACACGCCGACGACGCAAGGAACATGGGCGATCTCCATCACCGACCAGACCACCGCCCACAACTACACGCACGACTTCCCGTATGGCGGGGGCGGTACCGACGGCCAACCAGCGAACTCGGCCGAATGGATCCAGGAGATGACGGGGACGAGTCCTAAGGCGCCTCTTGCGAACTTTGGCACCGCGAATTTCACCGGCCTCAATTTCACCGCTGCCAACCCGGCGACGAACACGCCGACGCTCATCCGCATGGTGAACTCGTCCAACCAAACCATTGCCTATCCGACGGTACCGGGCGCGTCCGACCTGTCGGTGACCTACGGCCAACCGTCGACACAGACGACGCCCGTCACTGCAAGCCCCAGCCCTACGGCACTCGGTACACCGGTGACCTACTCCGCAACCGTGGCGGCGACCGGCGGCGTCATCACCCCGACCGGATCGGTCACGTTCTCGACGGGTTCGACGTCGCTGTGCACAGCCACGCTGTCGAGCGGCAGCGGTTCCTGCAACTCGTCTGCCGCGCCCCTGGGTACCGACACGGTCTTCGCAACCTATTCGGGCGGGATCGGGCTGTCCGCTTCCACCGGGTCGACGACGCTCACCGTCACCAAGGCACCGAGTCAGACGTCGATCACCGCGGTCGGCAGCGCTGGGACCTTGGGGTCCCCGGTGGTCTACTCGGCAAATGTGACGACGACCGCCACTGGGTTGCCAACCCCGACCGGGTCGGTCACGTTCACGACGGGGTCGACGACACTCTGCACGGCGACGCTGTCGAACGGCGGCGGCTCCTGCACTTCTGCCGCGGCCCCGGTTGGGACCGACACGATTTCGGGAATGTATGCCGGTGACGCCGATTTCTCAGGGTCGAGCGGGACGACGAGCCTCGTCGTCGATCCCGCGTCGACACAGACGATGGTCGGCGCAAGCCCCAGCCCGGCGGCGCTGGGTTCCTCGGTCACCTACTCGACGACGGTGACGACGAACGTCACGGGGTTGCCCGCCCCGACCGGTTCGGTCACGTTCTCGATCGGCTCGACGGCGCTGTGTACGGCGACGTTGGCAAACGGCAGCGGCTCGTGCAGTTCCTCCGCTGCCTCTCCGATCGGGACCGACACGATTTCTGGCGCGTATTCCGGCGACGCCAATTTCACGGGATCCTTCGGGACGACGTCCCTCGTCGTCGAAGAGCCCTCACAGACTGCGATCGGCGTGAGCTCCAGTCCCGTCACGGTGGGCACTTCCGTCACCTACTCGGCGACCGTGACGACAAACGTCACAGGTCAGCCCACACCGACCGGATCGGTCACGTTCTCGACCGGGTCGACGCAGCTCTGCGTGGCGACGTTGGCGAGCGACGGAACCGGATCGTGCAGTTCTACAGCCGCGCCGGTCGGCAACGACACGATTTCGGGAGAGTATTCCGGCGACGCTGTATTCACGGGTTCGACCGGAACGACCTCGCTTGTCGTGAGCAAGGTACGGTCACAGACCACGATCGGGAGCCTCAGCCCGGTAACCGTGGGAACCTCGGTCACCTACTCGGCGACCGTGACGCCAAATATCGCGGGATTCCCTTCGAGTGGGTCGGTAACGTTCTCGGCGGGAGCGACGCAACTCTGCACGGCGAACCTGTCGAACGGGAATGCGTCGTGTGGTTCTTCCGCGGCTCCAGTCGGCACCGACACGATCACCGGAACCTATTCCGGCGACGGCTCATTCGTAGGTTCGAACGGAACGACCACCCTCGCCGTCAGTAAGTCACCGTCACAGACGTCGATCGGGAGCCTCAGCCCGGTACCCGTGGGATCCTCAGTCACCTACTCGGCGACCGTGACGCCCACTATCATGGGATTCTCGCTGAGTGGGTCGGTCACCTTCTCGACGGGATCGACGTCACTCTGCACGGCGACGTTGTTCAACGGGAGCGGGTCGTGCACTTCCTCCGCTGCGCCGGCCGGTAGTGACGCGATTTCGGGAACGTATTCCGGCAACAGCTCGTTCTCGGGTTCGACCGGAACGACGACCCTCGTGGTCAACGATCCGCCTCCGCCACCGACCCATGGCTACTGGCTGGTGGGCTCCGACGGCGGGATCTTCACGTTCGGCTCGGCCCAGTTCTACGGCTCGACGGGCTCGTTGCGACTGCAGCGGCCTGTCGTGGGCATCGTGCCGACGGCGGACCGCGGCGGGTACTGGCTCGACGCGTCGGACGGAGGGGTCTTCGCCTTCGGTGACTCGGGCTTCTACGGGTCGATCCCCGGGCTCGGGCTCCACCCGGCCGACTCGGGGTTGCCCAATTCGCTCAACGCACCGATAGTCGGCATGGTGCCGTCCGCCGACGGCCATGGGTACTTCATGGTCGCCTCCGACGGCGGCGTCTTCGCCTTCGGCGACGCCCGCTTCGCCGGCAGCTGCCCGGGGATCGGCGGCTGCAGCGGTGCCGCAGTGGCCGTCATGCCCGACGCCAGCGGCAACGGCTACTGGCTCGTGACCCAGAGCGGGCACGTCTACACGTTCGGTGACGCCCCGTACTACGGCGCTCCCGGACCACGGAGCGCACCGGTGACCTCGGCCGTGCGCACGCCCGACGGGCGCGGGTACTGGATCCTCTTTGCGGACGGGACCATCGACGCCTACGGCGACGCCGGCAACTTCGGAAGCCCAGCCGGCCAGATGGGCGGCTTCAACCCCGCCGGTGCGATCTTCACGACCGCCGACGGCGGCGGCTACTGGGTAGCCGCCGCGAACGGTGCGGTCGCGAACTACGGCGATGCACCCAACGACGGCTCCATGCTCGGTACCGCCCTCAACGGTTCGATCATCGCGGCCACGGGCTGGTAACGCCGAGGTTCGGCGTTCCGGTTCGTTACTTCTTCGGCCACGCCGAGCGCGCGACGCAGGACGACCGACGCCTCCTGCGCCGCACGGCGCGACACCGCCGCCCCCGTCACGAGGGCCGAGCCGTGGAACGTGCCGGGGAACTGGTGCAGCTCGACCGATACGCCGGCTTGCAGCATCGCCCAGGCATACGCGATTCCCTCGTCGCGCAGCGGGTCGTTCTCAGCGGTAGAGACGTAGGCCGGCGGCAGTCCCGCCAGGTCCGTCGCCCGCGCCGGTGCCGCATAGATCGGCACGTCATCCTTCCCGGAGAGATCCCCGAGATAGAACTGCCAGCTCTTCACCGCCAATGGCCGGTTCCAGAGCGGAGAGTCCACGAACTTCTGCATCGACGGCGTCTCGAGCCGGTCGTCGAGCTCGGGGATGTGCAGCATCTGGAAGCAGACCGGAGGACCGCCCCGGTCGCGGGCCAGCAGCGCGGTGGCGGCAGCCAGACCGCCGCCCGCGCTCGCACCCGTCGAGCGCGATCCGCTCCGGGTCCACGCCGAGCGCACGCGCCTCTGTATGGAGGAAGGACAGGGCCGCGTAGCAGTCGTGCAGTCCCGCGGGATACGGGTGCTCGGGTGCCAGGCGGTACTCGACCGAGACCAGGACCGCACCGAGGTGAGCCGCCGTGAGGACCGCGCCGGCGTGCTCGGCCTCCACGCTGCCGACGATGAAGCCCCCGCCGTGGATCTGGAGGATCCCTGGCACCGCGGTGACCGGCTCCGTGGCGACTGCCTTCGGCCGGTAGACGCGCACGGAGACCTCGGGATCGCCCTCCCAGCCCGGGATCACGCCGGTCCTCGATGTCGAGCAGCTCCTCTTCGGGCATCGGCGTCCGCATCGCGACGATCAGCTTCTCGAACTCGCGTCGCGCCGCTACCGGGTCGTCGAGGTCGATCACCGGCATGAACTCGAGGACCGCCTCCAGCTCCGGATCGATCATCGTCCTGCCCTCCCCCGCTCGCTCGGTGTTACTTCGGCTGCATCCGGATGCCGGCGTCGAGCCGGATCGACTCCGCGTTCATGTACGAGTTGCTCAGGAGCTCGACCGCGAGCGTGGCGAACTCACTCGAGTTTCCCAAGCGGTGCGGGAACAGGACGTCCTGCGCCAGCTTGCTCTTGAATGCGTCGGAGCCCTCGCCTGCGCCGTAGATCGGCGTGTCGATGAGCCCGGGGAGGATCGTGTTGACCCGGATGCCGACGACCGCGAGGTCGCGGGCTACCGGCAGGGTCATCCCGATCACGCCGCCCTTCGAGGACGAGTAGGCGGCCTGGCCGATCTGGCCGTCCTCCCCTGCCACCGACGAGGTGTTGACGATGGCGCCGCGGGCGCCGTCGGCGTCGGGCTCGTTCAAGCTCATCTTGGTCGCCGCCAAGCGGATGCAGTTGAACGTGCCGACGAGGTTGATCTCGATCACCCGGCGGTAGAGGTCGAGGTCGTGGGCCGACGCGTAGTCCCCGTCCCTGCCGATGGTGCGGGTGGCCCAGCCGATGCCGGCGCAGTTGACGAGCGACTTCAACGGCGCCATCTCGATCGCCGCCTCGACCGCGGCGATGACCTGCTCGGTGTTGGTGACGTCGGTCTGGACGAACAGCCCACCGAGCTCCTTTGCCAGCGGCTCTCCCTTGTCCGCCTGGAGGTCGGCGACGACGACGTGGACGCCGCGCTCGGCCAGCAGGCGCGCCGTGGCCTCACCCAGCCCCGAGGCGCCTCCGGTGACGATTGCCGACGTGCCGTTCAGATCCATCTCTCTGCCGCTCCTTGAGGGTCGTGTTGTGCGGGCCAGAGGATAGGGTCCGCACCCGCCCCGGTCACATTTGCGCGGGCGCCTCCATGCCCAGCAGCGAGAGGCCCTGCTGGAGCACCCGCGCCGTGAGGTCGCACAGTGCGAGCCGCGAGGTCCGCACGTCCTCGTCCTCCACGAGGACCCGGCAGGCCTCGTAGAACGTAGTGAAGACCGTGGCGAGGTCGAAGAGATAGGTGCAGAGCTTGGACGGGCTGAGGTTCTCGGCCGTCGCCTCGACCGCCTCGCCGAACCGCAGGAGGTGGAAGGCCAGGCGCGCGCTCCGGCTCCTCGTCGAGCCGCGGCGTGAAGCCGGCCGGCGGCGGGTCCGCCTCGGCGCGCCGGAAGATCGAGCGGATGCGGGCGTGCGCGTACTGGAGATACGGGCCCGTGTTGCCCTCGAAGGCGAGCATGCGGTCCCAGTCGAAGACGTAGTCGCGCGATCGGCTCGGTGGACAGGTCGGCGTACTTGATGGCGCCGATGCCGAGCGCCCTTGCCACCGCCGCCTGCTGGTCGGGCGAGAGGTCGGTCTCGCGATCGCGGTCCTTCATGGCGGTCGCGGCCCGTTCGACCCCCTCCGACAGCAGGTCGACCAGCCGCTCCGAGCCGCCACCGCGGCTGGCCAGCTTCTTGCCGTCGGTGCCGAGAACGAGCCCGAACGCGACGTGGGCGGCGTCCGACATCTCGCGCAGGTAGCCGGCCAGCACGGATACCGCGAAGACCATCCGCAGGTGCAGCGACTGCTCGGCCCCGACGACGTAGAGCAGCCGCTCGGCGCCCAGCCGGCCGGTGCGGTCACGCACCGACGCCAGGTCGGTGGCCGGGTACCCGTACCCGCCGTCGGACTTGCGCACGATGAGCGGCAGCGGGTCGCCCTGGCGGTTGGCGAACCCCTCGGGGAACACGCACAGCGCGCCGTCGTCCTCGACCAGGAGTCCCTTCTCGGTCAGCTCGTCGACGACGACCGGCAGCAACGGGTTGTAGAAGCTCTCACCGACCGTGTCCTCCTCGGTGAGGAGCACGCCGAGCATGTCGTACACCTCGCGGGCGTGCCGCATGCTCTCGGCCACGAAGATGTGCCACAACCGCATCGTCTCGGGGTCGCCACTCTGGAGCAGGACGACGCGGCGCCGGCTGCGCGCCGCGAACTCAGGATCGCTGTCGAACTGGACGCGGGCCGCGGCGTAGAACTCGTTCAGGTCGCGCACGCTGAAGGACTCCGCGTCGGCGGCGCCGTCCACGTCCAGCAGGTGCTCGATGAGCATGCCGAACGGCGTCCCCCAGTCGCCGATGTGGTTCTCCCGCAGCACGGTATGGCCCTGGAACGTCAGCACCCGGGCCAGCGCGTCGCCGATGTTCGTGGTGCGCAGGTGGCCGACGTGCATCTCCTTGGCCACGTTGGGCGAGGAGTAGTCGATGAGCACGGTCTGTGGCGTCTTCGCCTTCGGGGCCCCGAGGCGGGGGTCGGCCGAGACCTCGGCCGCCTTCGACGCGATGAAATCGTCGGACAGCCTCAGGTTGATGAATCCGGGCCCGCTCACCTCCACCAGCGAGCAGACGCCCTCGAGGTCGGCTGCTGCCACCACCTGCTCCGCCACCTCGCGTGGCGGCCGGCTCAGCTGTTTGCCGAGCGGCAGGGCGCCGTTGGCCTGGAAGTCGGCGCGGTCAGACGGGCGCAGCACGGGATCGGCGCCGGGCGACACCGTGTCGAAAGCGGCCTGGAGCCGGTCGGCGAGCACGCGGACGGCGTCGGGCATCCCCCATCTTCGCATGCCTCCGGCGCCGGCCGACCGGGGCCCGGCGGCGAGTCCGCGTCTACTCCGCGGGCGCTCCCATGGCGCCGTCCGTCAAGCCGTAGCGCCGGTACGGGCCGATGAAGGCGTGCTCGAGCAGGCCGTAGCCGACCTTGCCGTCGTAGGAGAACTCGGCGACGTTGTCGACGATGCCGTACTGGGCGATGCCCTTGATCTCCTCGACCGACAGGACGAGGCCCTGGGTGACGGTCTCGGGCCCGTGGTACATCCCGTGGCGCCAGTCGGCGTCGATGCCGTAGCCGGTGCCGACGGAGACGAAGTTGGGCAGGATGGGCCGGCAGGCGATCTCGATCCCCGCCTCAGGGAAGCGCAGCACCGAACGGTCGATGATGCGGGTGCCGGGGATCAGGTGGTGCTCGTGCTCGGAGCGGCCCAGGTCCTCGATGCCCTTCGAGGGGTCGGCCCACACCCGCTCGGACTGGACGAGCAGGCGCTCCCCGTCGTCGCGCTCGTGGCAGATGTACATGATGGCGTGGTCGTCGAATTGCATCGGGAAGTAGTTCCACATCCCGCTCAGCACGTGCTCGCCCTGGCGGATGCCGTCACTCTCGGGCTCGCCGACGGGGCGCACCCCCCACGAGCGGTCACGGGTGCCCCAGCAGCGGTCGGGCGTCACCGCGAGGTCGTTGCCGCCCGCGGACAGCGTCCCAGTCCAGAATCCCGTCTGGGCCAGGCGCTGGGTGTCGAACACGACCTTGCCCTTGGAGCGCAGGTACTGGCGGGGCTCCTCGACCGCGGGAATGTGGCCCTCCCAGGTCACGTCCATCGCCACGCGGTCCTCGGTCGGCTCGACGATCACCCGCAGCTTGCGCAGCGGCTCGAGCACCTCGATCCGGAACGGCCCCACCGAGATCTCACCCCGGTCCCGCAGGGGCGCCGAGGACCGCACGATGTGCTGGGAGCCTCCGAGCCGCACGTCGATGAACGCGTCGACGACGCCGAGGTTCGGGTACTGGCCCAGCCCGAAGATGGCGAACCAGTCGTCGTCGCACGGGTGCATGTTGAAGTAGTAGCGGTCGTAGAAGTTGCGATCACTCGTCGCTGGGTGCGCAATGAACTCCGACGCCTGGTGGACCGGGTAGTCGTCCCACGAGCTGAGTGACATGGCGCCCTCAGCAGCAGGCGCAGCCGGCGCCGCAACCGCCGGCGACGGGTGCACCGCACATCGAGCGGCGGGCTCGGTGCGCGGCCGGTGGTGGCGAACACGGGAAGCAGGCGGCGCGCCCCGACGTGGCCGTCGGGACACGTGGCCGGCGCGTCGGCGTCGGCCATGGACCGCCGTTCGTCGAAGACGGCGCGACAGGTCGAGCAGCGGTAGTCGTAGACGGGCACGTTGGGCACCTCCGCGAGGAGCCTAAGGCAACGTCGGGCCAGGTGCGCCTACGGCTGGGCGAAGGCGTAGATCGGCGTGCCGTTATAACTGCCCGAGTCCATCGGCAGGAAGGGGCCGTCGAGTGCGACCGACAGGTACCCGTCGCGCCCCGGGCCCGAGTCGCCGCCCACGGTCATGATCGCGTCGTCGGGCCAGACCTGGGTCACGATGCCCACGTGCACCGAGGTGTACACGCTCTGCGGACCGGTGCCGTAGAGCACCGCGTCACCCACGGCGGGCATCGCGGTCGGCGGCAGGACCGCACCGTGGGCGGCGGACCAGCCGTACATGTCGCCCGTGAAGGCGTAGCGGGGAATGCCGATGCCGGCCTGCTCCCAGGCCCAGGTGGCGAACAGCGCGCACCACTGCTCGCATGGCCCGTACGGGTTGCAGTACGCCCCCTGGGTGTCCGGATCCGGCTCGATCTGGCTCGCCACCGCCGCCGCGATCGTGGCCGACCCGGGGAATTCGGGTTCGGGCGTCGCGGTCGTGAAGCTGTACTGCCAGGCTTGCGGGTCGAGGAGCCAGTAGCCGGTGCCGTGGTTGTTGCCGATG
>CAWHFH010000014.1:0-36816 GCA_963828455.1 uncultured Acidimicrobiaceae bacterium
ATGGTTTGCCTGTGAACTCGCCCGGCGCTTCCTCCATCAGCGATGTGTGGAACTCGTCGGACATCAGGACCGTGCCCGGATTCCCGATATTGACGATGCGATGGGCCAGGTTGACGGTGGGGCCGAAGTAGTCCCCGTCCCGGAGGAGCACCGGCCCGAACGCCAGGCCCACCCTGACATCGGACAACAGGTCGTCGTCGGCATAGGCATCGGCCAGACCGAGCCCGATCCGGGCCGCGTCTGCGACGCTGTCGACGACGAACATCACCTCGTCGCCGATCATCTTGACCACCCGCCCCCGTGCGTTGGTCACGATGTCGTGCGAGATCTCCTCGAACCGCCGTACGACGGCCGCCAGCTCCTCGTCGGTGAGGTGCTGGCTGAGAAGCGTGAAGCCGACCATGTCTGCGAACCCGACCGCCACCTCCGGGCTCTGTCCCGGGCGCAGACCGTGGCTGCGCAGCAGCATGTTGCGCTGGATGCCCGCCGCCACCTGCCGTCGCCACACGAATTCGAGCAGCCGCGCCACCCCTGAAATCGTGACGTCCGCCACACTGGCAAAGGCGTCGGCGGAGATGATGGGGTCGACCTCGTTGCTGATCAGGTTGCCGGTACCGAGCTCGGCCTCGGCGATACGGGCCATCGACGAGCCCATCACCCGCGCCAGCTGCACGGACGTCTCGACGTCCGCGGCGCCCAGGGCCTGCAGCCCCTGATAGATGCGGACTGCCTCGAGGTCGAGGTCGGTGAACACCGTGTCGGCGTCGTCCGCCGCGGGGAAGCCCAGGGCCCGCCAGAAACGCTCGAGCTTGTCGATCGAGACCCCTGTGAGCTCGGAGACTTCCATCCTCGTGTAACGACGCCTCGACGGTACGAGCATGCGATCTGCAACAAAGAGGTCGATGACGCCGTCCGCGACGGCTTGGTCGATCTCTTCCTCCGTCGCCCCGCGCATGAGCAAGAGTTCCTTGATGTGCACCAACGCGGCAGCACGCCTCGCCTCGTCCACCTGCTCCGGCGACTCCTCGAAGCTCTGGAATAGTCCTGTCACGACGGCAGGCCCCGCAACAGCGCCTCGTCCCACTCGGGCCGCGAGGGCCGGCTCATGAGCGACATCAACGCCTCCGTGGGCGAGCACTGTCCTTCGACGATCGCATCGACCTGCTCCGCGATCGGCATCTCGACCCCGGCGGCTCGGGCGAGCCCGACCAACGGTCCGGCGCTCTTGACTCCCTCGGCCACCATGTGCATGCCGCCGATGATCTCCTCGAGGGACTGGCCTTCACCCAGAGCGAATCCGACGGTGCGGTTACGGCTCTTGGGGCTGGCGCAGGTCGCGACGAGGTCGCCCACCCCCGCGAGACCGCCGAAGGTCAGGACCTTTCCTCCCAACGTCACGCCGAGGCGGCCCAACTCGGCGAGGCCGCGTGTGATGAGCACGGCGCGGGTGTTGTCGCCCAAGCCGAGGCCATCGCTGATCCCGGCGGCGATGGCCATGACGTTCTTGGTTGCGCCCGCGATCTCACATCCCACGACGTCGGTACCGGTGTACGCCCGGAACGTCTTCGTGTGGACGAGGTCCTGGACCCGGCAGGCCAGGGCCTCGTCCGGCAACGCCACCACGCACGCGGCGGGGTGGCCGTGCGCGACCTCGCTGGCCAGGTTCGGGCCGGTCAGCACGCCGGCGGCCACGTTGGGCAGCACCTCGGCGACCACCTGCGACATGCGAAGTTTGGAGCCGATCTCGATGCCCTTGGCCAGACTGACGATGGCCTCGACTTCGCCCGCCAACGGCGCCACGTCGCCGAGCACGGTGCGGAAGCCATGCGAGGGCACGGCCATGAAGGCGACGTTCACCCCTTCTAGCGCCTCCTCGAGCGAAGACGTCACCCGCAGTCCATCCGGAAGCCGGACCCCGGCCAGATACTTGTCGTTTTCGCGAGTGTCGCTCATCGACGCGGCGAGGTCCGGCGACCTCACCCAGAGAGACGTCGGGTGCGTGGCGCCGATGAGGGCAGCCACGGCTGTGCCCCACGAGCCCGCCCCGACTACCGCCACCTTGTCGCTGTTCATGCCAAAAGACTACGGTGGCCCCGCGGCGCGCTCTGCGGGCGCCCGTACACTGTCTCGGTGTCGAGGGCGAGCACGCCGACCGTCGAAGACGTGCGCATCGGGGCCGAAGTCGTCCTCATACCCGTCAAGGCGTTCCACCAGGCCAAGCGACGCCTCGATCAGGTCCTCTCCGAACCCGAACGGGAGCGGCTCGTTCGCACCATGGCGGCACACGTGGTGGCCGCCTGTGCACCGCTCCCCGTGGCCGTCGTGTGCGACGACGAAGAGGTGGCCACGTGGGCGGCCGGCCGCGGTGCCACCGTCCTGTGGGAGCCGGGACAGGGGCTCAACGGAGCGGTGCGGGCAGGCGTCGGACGGCTCGCCGCGTCCGGGGCACGATGGGTGACCATTGCGCATGGCGACCTGCCCCGCGCGCACGGCCTGGGGACGCTGCCCCCCTTTGACGGCGTCACCTTGGTGCCGGACCGTAGGGACGATGGCACGAACGTCCTACGTCTGCCGGCGCATTGCGACTTCTGCTTCGCCTACGGATCGGGATCCTTCCGCGCGCACCGTGCGGAGGCCACGCGGATCGGTCTCGCCGTCCGGGTCGTCCGTGACCCCTACTTGGCCTATGACGTCGACTGGCCGGCCGACGTCGAGGAGCTGGACCGCACCTGACTTGACCGACGACGCGGAGCCGGGGGCCCGAAGGCCCCCGGTCTCACACGTTCCAAGCGGAACTTGGCTTCTAGCGCCGACGCGCCGCCTTGCGAGCGCGAGGACGAGCCACCCTCTTGGCGGGTGCGCTCTTCTTCGCCGCACGCCGCTTCGCCGGGCGCCGCTTCGCCGCCTTCTTGGCCGGAGCGCGCTTCGCCGTCGAACGCCGCTTCTTCGCAGCCTTCTTGGCCGGAGCCCGCTTCGTTGAACGCCGCTTCTTCGCAGCCTTCTTGGCCGGAGCCCGCTTCGTTGAACGCCGCTTCTTCGCGGCCTTCTTGGCCGGAGCCCGCTTCACGGACCGCTTCTTTGCTGTCCGCTTCGCTGCCTTCCGAGCCGGAGCGCGCTTGGCGGAGCGCTTCTTCGCTGTCCGCTTCGCTGCCTTCCGAGCCGGAGCCCGCTTCACTGCCTTGCGCGTCGTGCGCTTGGCTGCTTTCTTTGCGGGAGCCCGCTTTTTTGCGGCCTTTCTGGCCGGGGCCCTTCTCTTCGCGGCTACTGCCACAGGTGCACCTCCCTAGGAGCATGGTCACTGATTAGAGGTGAAGCCTGCGCCACGTCGAGGACCGACGCCCCACGCCGTGCGCACTGCCGCACCGGATTCATTGTCACTGCTGACGGATGGTGATCCGTAGTGACGTCATCGACGCCTCCACACCACACCAAGCCGCCTTGGTTGCCCTACTTGCGACGTCGAGCTGACGCACAGCGACGGGACGCCAGGCGCGCAATGAGCGATCCGACATCCTTCGCTTTTGCGCGCCACGCATCGTGTCGCAGCACATGTCAACCCTCCCTCACACGTCGGGTAATACCCATTCTTCTGTTGTCAACATGCTCAGGTCAAGCATTCTTGTTCGCGCGGCTCATTTTTGTTTCGCTTCTGAGTTTCGTTAGAGACCGTTCTAGGCACGAAATCGATCCTCACGCTGCATGTGTGTGACGTGTCAGACGTTCGAGCATTACCGCGTTTACCGAAAATAAAAATGCAAGATTTTCTGTTCACCAGCGAAAAACGTGTCTCGCGTGGAACGTACTGATTCGTTCGTGCGTTCCGCTCCTGCATTGCATGAGATCCACCGTTTTGCGCGTCACAGCATCTACGTTGGAGAAGGCGCACAAGGGTGGTTGTGGGCTGGCGCGCAGCGATCCACGCTCGTGCTCGGCCCACCGCGCTCCGGGAAGACATCTTCCCTGGTCATCCCCAATATTTTGGTGTCGGACGGGCCGGTGGTTTCGACGTCCACCAAGCCGGACGTGATGCGGGCGACAGCTTCGTCGCGCTCGAACGAAGGGTGGGTGTTCCTTTACGACCCGAGCGGTGAAGTCGAGTGTCCCCCCGGCGTCGAGCGTGTCGGATGGTCACCGCTGACGACCGCGAAGTCCTGGGATGCGGCTGTCGTGACCGCCGACGCCATGGTCGGTGCCACGAGGCTCAACGGCCTGCGGAGCGGGGAACATCATTGGACTGAGCGCGCCAGCGCTCTACTCTCGACCCTGATTCACGCCGCCGCGTTGGGAGAGCACCCGATGCGGGACGTGCTCCGCTGGATCGACCGTCACGACGGCAGCCCGGCCCTCGAGCTCCTCGATTCGCATCCTGGGCACGATGAGGCAGCCACCGATCTGCTCGCCGGGATCGTCGCCACCGACCCCAGGGAGCAATCGGGCATCTGGTCCACCGCTTCCGGCGTGCTCGCCGCGTATCGCACCGCGTCTGCTATGGCTTCGACGACGATCCCGCCGTTCGATGTCGAGACGTTCTGCTCGGGCCCCAACACGCTCTACCTCTGCTCGGCGGGCCGGCGTCAACGCCAGTTCGCCCCTCTCGTGGTCGCGACCATCGGCGACGTGCGTGACGCGACCTATACGCGGGCTCTCGACGGCCACGACGGACCGCCCACCTTGCTCGCCCTCGACGAGGTCGCCAACATCGCCCCCGTCCCCGACCTGCCAGCCATGGTCAGCGAGGGAGCAGGTCAGGGTCTGTTGGTGCTCGCTTGCCTGCAGGATCTGTCGCAGGCCCGGGCGCGCTGGGGCCAGGCCGCCGACGGCTTTCTCTCACTGTTCGGCACCACCGTCGTGCTGCCTGGCATCGCGGACACGGCGACACTGCGCGATCTGAGTGTGCTCGCTGGCGACCGCGAAATCATCTCGACCACGATCAGCCGCTCGGTGGACCATTGGGGGCGCATCCGGCCGTCGACCTCGGTGAGTCCGTCACGGGAGCCGCGTCTCCCCGTCGACGCCGTGTCGCGCGGTGTGCGCGGCCACGCGCTCGTACTCGGTCCGGACAAAGACGTCACAGATGTCTCCCTGACCCCGGCTCACGAGCGCTCGCCGTGGCGCGATCTCGTTGGTCGGGCTCGGGGCCGGGACGCCGTCGAGAGAGACCCACCGGGTCTCGGCCGTTGATCGGTTCGTCACCGGTCGAGTCCGAGCTCCATCTCCGCCGGCGCACGCCGTCTGAGCCGCACCCGCGCTGCGTCAAGCTGGCGCGCCACCCGTATATGGTCTGCCAGCCGGGCTGCCGGCAACGAAGACACCGGGTGATCGGTGCCGAGTGGCTCCGAAGCCCGCTCGATACCCCACCGCGTCCGATACGCGTCCATCGTCCGCGCCGCCGTCAGCCACGTCTCGTGGTCGGACGGATCCACCGGCCGCGGACCGAGCGCGCGCAGGTGGTGGTTTGCCGGCACCACCGATCGCCGCGTCGTCAGCTCCTCGGACACACCCACGCCCTCCTCGGGCGCCCACAGGTCGGTGACCCGCTCGAGTGATGCCGCCGGCACGCCCTCCCGGGCCGAGCCGGCGAACGCCGCCACCACGTCGCGCCGATGCACCCCACCGTGCGGCGTGAAGGCGATCATCCCGGCGAAGCGGTGTTCGTCGTACGAGCCGGGCACGGAGCCGAGGTCCGTGCCCGGAGCCTGTACCCGCACCCGCACCCGCAGGTCGTGCTCCAGTCCCGGACCCGCCAAAGCGGCGCGACGTCGCCATTCCGCGGCGAGCTCGTCATAGGGGGCCCCGGCGGTCTTCGGGGGCCGCGTCGCCGCCCATGCCACGTGCCGGCCGCGAGCCGACCTCGCCCCCACGACGAAGGCGTGAATCCGCACATCGGCACTCCTCGACGAGAACTCACCCAGCAATGCCGGCGACACTCCGGCGATCTCCGGTGTCCGAGTGCCATCAGGACCTGTCGGCGTGTCCCATCCCACCCCGAGCGCCGACGTCAAAGCGTGCCGCAGGTGCGCCTCGTAGACGCCGCCCGCCGCCGCACGATGTGCGTCGAGCCCCCGCCCGTCGCATGCGCTCCAGCGCCCGTCCACGCCGTGGACAGCGTTGACCACGACGACGTGGCTGTGCAGGTGCGGATCGAGGTTCCGGCTGACGCCGTGCGTGAACACCGCGCCGGCAAAGCCGGAGGTGCCGATGACCGCACGCTCCCGGTCTTCACGGAGCCACCGGGTCGCGCCCAATCCGTGCTGCTCCAGATACCGCAGCGCACCCGCCACCGCCTCGGTATGCGCCGCCACGACCGCTCGTGCGACCTCTTCCCCACCAGAGGCGAGGACGACGCTCGCCGACTTTGGCGCGCTGAAAGGTAAGGTCGTAGCCCGCAACCCGACGGCTGCCACGTGCCAGGTTCGGGAGCGGAAGGGGGCGCCCGGTGACCGGATGCTGCCCGGCCAACAACGAGCGGAACTGCGCCGCCTCGACGGCCACACTGGTGTCCAGACCCAGATCGACCGCGGCAGACCCGATCCACCGACCCGCATCCCGACCAGGTCCAGGTCCCGGTACCGGCAGTTCCGCCGCCAGGTCGGCCAGGTAGTAGTCAGCCCGGCCCGCGCCGATCCGCCGTATCCCCAGCATCCCCGTCCGACATCGTCCTCATCACCGACCGAACGGTCGGTAACCGGCGGCAGGCGACACGCGACACGCCGTCCCTACGTCGTCCGGCGCAACTCCACGACGGGGATCACCCGGCCACCAGTGCGTGCCTGGTAGTCGCCGAACCCGGGCATCTGCTGCACCTGAGCCTCGAACAGCCGGTCACGCTCCGAGCCGGTCACGACGTGGGCGACGGCGGAGAACTTCTCGTCGCCGTACTCGACCTCGACCTCTGGATGCGCGACGACGTTGTGATACCAGTCCGGGTCCGTCGGAGCCCCGCCCTTCGATGCGAACACATACAACCTGCCGCCCTCGGGCAGCGTCGCCAACGGGTTCGTCCGCTTCTTCCCGGTCTTCGCCCCCGTCGTGGTCAGGAGCACCAGCGGCGCACCCGTGAACGGGCCGCCGACGACACCGTGGTTGGAACGAAACTCCTCGATAATCCCGGTATTGAAGTCGTTGACCTGGCTCATCCCAAGCAACCTACCGGGACGACAGCTATTGATAACGCGCCAGAACCCGCCGGGCCGCCTCCGCCGCCAGCCCTGTCAGCTCCGCCGGCCGCACCACCCGCGCCGCCGGCCCCAATTGCAGTAACAACCGCTCGAACCACGCCATCCCCGCCACGTCCAACACCACGTCGGTGATCCGACCGTCCGCATCCCGCGTCACCGTCCGCACCGGCACCGACTCCGGCACCCATTGCGCCGACGGCCCCAGGCGCACGTGCACCTCGACCGCACCCGGACCCGGCACGAACATCTCCTCCAACGGCCGGGTCCGCTGCGCCACCGTCGACCCCGAAGACCCCGACCCTCCGCCGGCCCCGTGCGGAGCCTCCCGCACCGCATTGATCCGGTCCACCCGGAAGCGTCGCATGTCCCCCGCGCGATGGCAGAAGCCGTCCAGGTACCAGTGCCCGTCGATGGTCATCACCTGCACCGGATCGACCACCCGCGTCGTCAGCTCATCACGGGACCCCGACAGATACTCGATCTCGACCGGCCGTCCGTCCTCCGTCGCGCCCCGCACCGCTCCGAGAAGACCCGGCGAGTCCACGTCCAGACCCACCGCCGCCCGCACACCCAGCGCCGCGTCCAGCTTCGCCAGCGCCCGCCGCAACGCGTCGTCCTCCGAGCCGGGCACCGCCAGCAACAACCGCGCCGAAGCCGCCACCGCGAACCCCTCCGCCGGCGTCAACGGCCGCGGTCGCCCGAACTCCGTCGGGAGGAACGCCCGCACCGACGTCTCCGACACCTCGATCTCCATGAGCGTGTCCGGCGTATACGGCGGCGTCCCGCAGCACGCCGCCAGCTCCAACTCGGCCACCATTTCCTGCTCGCTCATCCCGAACCGCTTCGACACCTCGGCGATCGGCGCCTCCCCCACCTGCGCCAGCCACCCGATCACGGCCAACAACCTCCGCAGCCGCCGGCTCGTCTCGGCTCCTGGCGCAGAACGAGGTGCGCCCGCCGCCCCGGTTCTGCCCGCATCGAACGCGGCGGTCTCCATCTTTTCCGCCCGACCCGGACCACCGTCGGTGTCCGTCGCCGCCCCCGTCGCCATCTCTGTCTCCGTCATTGTTTCTGTCTCTGTCAGCGCCGTCAGCCAGTCGACGAGCTCGTCTCTGAACGCCTCGGGCTCGAGCACGGTGGCGTGGTCGGCGAGGCCGAGGACCCAGGAGCGGATCGAGGTGAAGGACGACACGCCCAGGACGAGTTCGACGCTGCCGTCCTCGTGACGAACCACGACCTTGTCCTCTCCGACCTGATCGGCGACACGACGGGCTTCGAGCGCGTCGACGAGGATGCGCATCTCGACGGGGTCTGCAGCCTCCGTATCCCACGGCTCGTCAGGGAGCGCCGCCTCGATGTCGACGGCGCCCTCGCCCTCCGGCACGACGCCTTCGGCACTGCCCGCCTCTCCCCTGGTGACGTCGCCCTCGATGCGGTCGACGCGGAACGTGCGCACGGCGTTGCTGTCGAGGTCCCACGCGACGACGTACCAGTGGCCGAACCGGAACCACAGGCCCAGCGGGGCGACGCGACGATCGCGGCCGGTGCTGTACGAGAACGCCGCGCTGGCCTTCGTGCGGACGGCCTCGAACAGGTCGATGAGCGCGGGCGTCGGGACCATCGACGCGATGGGACGGACTTCGCCGAGGCCGGATGCGCCCAACTTCAGCAACGCATCCCTCCCACTAGGATCGCCCAGGTGGACGCCGGCGACGGCGAGGTGCAGCGCGACCTGCTCGTCCGGCTCGAGTGCGAGGTCGGGCAGGTAGAACTCGTCGCGGTCGATCCGGTACCCGTACTGCTCGTTACCCGGGAGGCGTTCCGTGAGGACGGGGATGCCCTCGTCCCGGAGGAGTCGCTTGTCACGTTCGAAGGCCTGACGCCGGGCCGCGTGTTCGACGGGGTACCCCGGGACCTGGTGTGCGATGGCATCGAGCGTCAGCGGTTGCTGGGTCTCGAGCAGCACCAGGACGAGGTCGGTGACGCGCTCGAGCCGGTCCAGCTTCGTGTTCGTGGGGGTTGGGCTGGGGGTGGCGGTGGCCATCGGGACGAGCCTAAGACACGCGCCGGGACGCGGGTCACGTGCTGACGGCCGTCGCTCGGCCTGGCCACCCGCTCGACTGGCACCTGCACGTCCTCTGGCTGCTCGCCGTCGTGGTTCTCATCGCCGGGTACCTGCGGTTGACGTCGACGTCGGGGCCCGAGCCCCGGTGGCCCGCCACGGCGCGACAGAAGTTCCTCTTCGTCACGGGTGCGGTGCTGCTGGGCGCCTCCGTGACGTGGCCACTCGGCGACCTGGCTGCGCACTGGCTGCTGGTGGCGCTGGTGCTTCAACGTCTGCTGCTCATGCTGGCGGTTCCGCCGCTGCTGATACTCGGGATGCCGCGGCCGCTTTTGGTTCGCCTTACGAGGCCCGTCCCGGTCGACGCCGTGCTGCGAGTAGTCGTTCGGCCGGTCCCCGCCATTGCGATCGTGACGGTGGTGGCGGCGGCCACGCTGACGACCGGCGCGGTGAGCTGGGCGGCCCGCTCGTCGATGGCACAGGCACTGCTCGAGCTCGTCGTCCTGGGGGCCGGCTTCGTACTCTGGGCGCCCGTCCTGCACGAGTTGCCCGGGGCCCCGAAACTGTCGGCCTTGGGACGGGGGGCGTATCTGATCGTGCAGTCGATCGTGCCCAGTTTCCTCTCGATCGTGTGGATCTTCGCCCGGCACCCCCTGTACCCGGCCTTCGCACATGCCGGCAAGGTGATCTCCATGTCGCCTCTGCTCGACCAGCAGCTCTCGGGATTCGTGGCCAAGCTCGGGACGATCGCCGTGCTCTGGACGGTGGCGTTCGTGGTGATGACGCGGGCGGAGTCGGCTGACCGGGCCGGCCAGGACTCCGAGCCGATGATGTGGTCCGACGTCGAGCGCGAGCTCGAACGGGCGGACCGGCGCGAACGGCGGCACGGATGGCGGGACCTCCTGCCACCGCCGCAGGACCCGTCCTGACGCCGGCTCGGCTCGCCACACGTCGTGTCGCGTCGGGCCTGTAGCGATGCACCCGTGTCCCGGTGCACAATGGTGACCTATGGGTGTCACGGTGATGGTCCGTGTCCGCGGAGAGGCGGACACGGCGAGACGGGCGGCGACGCAGTCTCGGACAGAACTTCCTTCGGCCTGAGCGGGCCGACAAGCTCGTCGACTCGGCGGCCTTCGTCGCCGGCGACCTAGTCGTCGAGATAGGCGCCGGGCGCGGCGCGCTCGACCTACGCCCTCGCCCGCCGGGGCGTCCACGTCGTCGCACTCGAGAAGGACCAGCATTGGGCCGACGCACTTCGCCGCGAGGTGGGACGACGCCGCCTCGACGGCGAGGTCAGGATCGTCCGTTGCGATGCCCTCGACTACCGCATGCCACGGCGCCCGTATCGCGTCATCGGTTCACTCCCCTTCGGTGCGACAACGGCGATCCTCCGTCATCTGCTCGATGATCCCGACTCGTGTCTCCTACGTGCGGACCTCATTGTGCAGTGGGAGGTGGCGCGCAAACGCGCCGTCATGCCGCCGTCGACGCTGCTGTCGACCACCTGGGCACCGTGGTGGTCGTTCGACGTAGTCGCGCGCATCCCGGCTACTGCGTTCCGTCCCGTCCCGTCGGTCGATGCCGCTGTGCTCTGCGTGACGCGCCGCGACCCGCCCCTCCTCCCACTGCGAATGGCGGGCCCATATGCCTCGTTCGTCCGCCGCCAGTGGCAGTAGCGTCTGCTGATCATATGGAGGACGAGGACGAGGTGTGGACCGTGCCCGACGTCTACCTCTTGACTACGGGCTCGGACGGCCCGGTCGCCGTACCGCATCTCCGGCTCACGTTCCGGCAGGGGGGCCTCGAGCTCGACAAGGCGGACGGCGAGATGGTGTGGGACTGCGACTGGTCCGACCTAATGGAGATGACGCCGATCGAACGGTCTGTTCTCCCCGACGGCAAGGACGGCGTCGTCATAGTCGTCGTCGAACGCGACCATCGCCGGCGCCATCGCTTCGTCCTGGCCACGGATGACGCCGACGCGACGGAGGACTTCATCCGCGGACGCGCCGGAAACCACGGGCTGCGCACCCGGTGGCCCCGTCCGGCGGTCTCTCGGCTGCTCACGGTGGCTGTCGTCGCCGCGTTCGCGGTCACGATGACGCTGCTGCTCCTCTCGGCCGTGCACGTCACCCGCTTCTGACAGCCGGACGTCGGGGTCCCGACGTCGACGAAACGCCTCGGAAGAGAGAAACGGCCTGCCTGTTGTCAGCGCCAAACGGCGCGTCAGGCCAGTGAAGCGCTCCGCAGGTCGTCGAGCGACAACTCGGCGGTCTGGTTCCCGCCGCACTGGGGACAGTGCTCGACGTGGCGCCACGATCGCAGCAAACGCGTCCCCTCAGGGTTCAGCATGACGACGAAGGACTCCGAAATCGGGTCGATCTCGAGCCCGTAGTACGCGCGCCAAGCCGTCGTCGCCGACGGCGCATCGAGCGCCAGGCCCTTCAGGACGCGCCGGAACCGCATCTTGTCCGTGTCGAAGATCCAGGTGCTGTGGCACGACTCGAGGACGAAAAGCGGGTCGTCTGTGGGGGGGACCACATCGCTGATCATGCCCGATCTGTTACCGAGTTCGGCGTCGAATGCACCTCAGGATCGTTACGAATTGGTGACAATCCGCATCGTCCCAGCGTGTAGGCCTATTGCGGTCCCGTGTCATGTTTACGTCCCACTACGAACTCCCGTTTCGTCGCCAGCTGGCGCAACGCGGCGCACAAGGCGATCCGACTCTCGGCCGGGTCGATGACCTCGTCTACGAGTCCCCGTTCCGAGGCTGGCCAGGGATTCAGGTAAGCCTCCTCGTACGCCGCCTCCCGATCCGCCCGGGCCCCAGGCTCCAACCCCCGGTTCAAGATCTGGACCGCCCCCGACGCCCCCATCACCGCAACCTCGGCACCCGGCCAAGCCAAGCACACGTCGTTCCCGATCCCTCGGGAGTCCATCACGATATACGCCCCGCCGAACGCCTTCCGCATGATGAGGCACAGCCGAGGAACCGTCGCCTGGGCGTAAGCAAAAGCCAATTCGGCCCCGTGCCGGATCATCCCCCGCCACTCCAGGTCCTTCCCGGGCAGGAATCCGGGCGTGTCGACCAGGCTGACGATCGGCACGTTGAACGCGTCGCACAACCGAACGAACCGGGCGGCCTTCTGCGAGGCGACGATGTCGAGCGTCCCCGCCAGTATCCGGGGCTGGTTCGCGACGAAACCCACCGGCAACCCGCCCATCCGTCCGAACGCCGTCACGACCTGCCCTGCCCAACGGGCCCACAGCTCCCGGAACTCCCCGTCGTCGCACAACGCCCGTACGACGTCCCGCACGTCGTACGTGGCCGCCTTCCGGTCGGGGATCACCGTCCGCAGCTCCGGTGTCGACCGCAACACCGAATCCCCCACCGGCGCAGTCGGCGGCAGCTCGTCCGTAGACGTGGGCAGGTATTCGAGCAGCTCGGACACGGCGCCCTCGACGTCGTCGGACTCGACGGCGCACAAACCGCTCGACGTCGCGTGCTTCGCCACCCCGCCCAGATCGCTCAGCCCCACCTCTATACCGGTGAACTCCCGAACCATCTGCGGCCCCGACACATAGGCGACCGCGTCCGAGCTCATCACCACCAGGTCCGACAACCCCAGCAACAGCGCCGGCCCCGAGACCACCGGCCCCGTCGCCGCGGCTATCACCGGTACCTGCCCGCTGCACCTCGATACGGCCGCCGCCGCCTGCCCCCATCCGTGCAGGGCCGCCACCCCGTCGTGTACGTCGGCTCCGCTCGATACGACGTAGAACACAAACGGGACCGCAAGCTCCCTCGCCTGGTCCGCCGCCTCCGCCAGCCGCACCCCGTCGGCGTGCGTGATCGCACCGCGCCGCATCGAGCCTTCCGACCGGCAGACCACAACGTTGCGCCCGCCGACCCGCCCGACGTGCGACATGACCGCCCCGACCATGCCTTTGCCGACCCGTGGCGCCTCCGTCGTGGTCACCGACGCCGAACGTACACGAAACGACGCGTCCGACCATTCTCCCGACGATGGCCCCTACGACGACGATCTCCTCGATCGCCACGCTGCCGACCTCCGAGTTGATGAAGGAGGCCGCCGCGACGTCCCGCCAACTCGCCTCCCTGGCGGGACGCATTGTCCTGCTGGCCGCGGAGCTCGATCGCCGCGAAGCCTGGAGAGAAGAGGGAGCCACCAGCCTCGAGGCCTGGCTCTCCGAGCGTTGCGCCGTCTCCTCCGCCACGGCGCGGGCCTGGGCCCACGTGGGCACGCGCCTCATCGACCTGCCCAAGCTGGCCGAGGGCCTCTGCGACGGCTCGGTCACCTTCGACCAGGTCCGCGCCGTCGTCGACCTGGCGAGACCCGAGAACGAAGGGGCACTCGTCGCCCGAGCCTCCGAGTGCTCGGTACGCCAGCTCGCCGAAGCAGCCAACGCGGCCGCCCCGATCGTGCCGGCTTCCTCCTCTTCGTCAGCCCGCGAACACGAGACGCGGTCTGTGCGTTTCAACGACGAGTGCCGCACTATGACGGCACAGCTCCCCGCCGAGGCCTACGCCGAAGTGCGGGCCGGGCTCGAGGCGACTGCACGAAGTGTCCCGTCTGATGGCGAGACCCGCTGGGACCAGCGCCTCGCCGACGCGCTCGTCGCCACGGTGCGTGCCGGCGGACGGCAGCCGAAGCGTCGTCCTTCTCCCCCACGCGGAAGCTCCGCCGACAAGGAACCCTCAGGCGACGAGGTCAACCTGAGCCCCTACTTGGTGGTCGCCCACGTGCCGCTTCGCACCCTCACCGACGAGGACAGCGAACTGGCGGGCGAGCTCGAGCACCGGGGCCTGATCGATGCAGTGGTCGTTCGCCGCCTAGCCTGTGACGCCACGTTGGTGGTGGCCCTCGACGACGACGTGGGCCGCACGATGTACGAAGGGCGGACCCGCCGAGATCCGACCCCCACCCAGCGCCGCGAACTCTGGCGCCGAGACCGACATTGCCGCTTCCCCGGTTGTAAAAACGCGACCTTCGTCAATCCCCATCACCTGCGGTGGTGGAAACGCGACCGCGGCAAGACCGATCTCGACAACCTCGCGCTCCTCTGCGAGCACCACCACGCTCTGGTCCACTCCAAGGCTTGGAAGTTGGAGGGCGACGCCAACGGCGAGCTCAGCTTCGTCGGTCCGAGCGGACGGGTAATGACCTCGCACCCGTCACCGTTGTGGACCCGGGTGAGCGCGCCCGGCGCGGCCGTCCTGTCGGCGGCGCCGATTAGCGGGCGTTGAGATCGGCCCGGCGCCAAGGACCGGACCGGCCGCCTGCCTTCTCCCAGAGAGCGAGATGCTCGACCGTCATCGTGCGGTCAGAGGACTTGCACATGTCGTAGACGGTCAGGGCGGCGACCGCACAAGCGGTCATGGCCTCCATCTCGACGCCGGTGCGGTCGACGGTCTCGACCTGCGCCTCGACCTCGACGAAGTCGTCGCCGATGGAGAAGTTGACCCCGATGGAGCCAACCAGCACCGGGTGGCACATGGGTATCAGCTCGGCAGTGCGCTTCGCGGCCTGGATCCCAGCGATCCGGGCCGCCGCCAGCACGTCGCCTTTGGTGATCGCGTTGTTGGCGACCTTGGTCGTCGTCTCGGGCAGCATCGATACCCGGCAACGAGCGAGGGCCCGGCGGTGCGTGGGTTCTCGAGGTGTGACATCGACCATTCGGGCGCCGCCCAGCGGGTCGAGATTGGCCAGCATGCGGTCGGTCACGGAGCAGCAGTCTACTGACCTTCGGCAGGCCTGAACTGCCGAGAACCGTGGTCGAGCGGGTACACTTGGCAGTCTCAGGTAGTGAGTGCCAGCGAGCGCCGCAGGAGGAATCCATTGCCGACCTACGAATACGCCTGCACGGCGTGCGGGCACCGGCTCGAGGCCGTCCAGAAGTTCTCGGACGACCCGTTGACGGAGTGCCCCGAGTGTGGCAGCGCGCTCCGCAAGGTCTACGGCGCGGTCGGGATCGTGCTGAAGGGCAGCGGGTTCTACAAGACCGACTCACGGGCGGCCGCCGGAGGCAACGGCAACGGGAACGAGAAGAGCAAGGACAAGGAGAAGGAGTCCTCGAGCTCTTCGACGTCCGACTCGCCGAGCAAGGACTCGAGGGACACCTCCTCGAAGAGCGACAGTGGGAGCAGTGGGAGCAGTGGGAGCACGGATTCCAAACCGGCGGCCGCAACCGCCAGCTGATCAGCTCACTCGCCGCTCAGCTGCATGTCGGCGATCGCCAGCGTCTGACCCGCCGCTGACCCCGGCAGCCAACGCAAGTCGGCGCCGATGGCCACGATCGACTGCAGCATGCGCTGGAGTGTCGAAGCGACTGTGATCTCACGAACGGGCTCGGCGAAGGTTCCACTGCGGATCATCAGACCCTCGGCCCCGACCGAGAAGTCGCCGCTCACCGGATTCACGCCCGAGTTCACACCGCTGACCGACTGCACGTAGAGGCCGTTGTCCACCGTCGCGAGGATCTGCTCGGCGTCGAGGTCCCCGGGTGTGAGCACGAGCGCTCGGCAACCGGCGCCGGGCGTGCCGGCGAAGCCGCCCCGGACCGCCGACCCGGTGGAGGACGTGCCGGCCCGGCGGGCAGACACAGTGTCGTAGACGAACATGCGGAGCACACCGTCGGAGATAAGGACATTGCGCCGGCAGGCCAGTCCCTCGCCGTCGTGCGACGCCGCCCCGAAGGTACGGGCGTCGGTCGGGTCGTCGACGAGCGTGACGGCGGCGCCGGCCACCGACTCGCCGATGCGGCCGGCGAAGAAGGACCGTCCCTTAACGACGGCCTCGCCCGACAACGCGGATGCGACGACGGCAAGCAGCGTCGAGGTGACGCGGGGGTCGAAGACGACGGTGCAGCGAGCCGACTGTGCCTTCTGCGAACCGAGCATGCGAGTGGCGCGGAGGACGGCGTCGTCCATCGCCTCGTCGGGGACGAGATCGCCCGGTCCGCGTCCGACGGTGAAGCCGGAGCCGGTCTGGGTGTCGGATCCTTCGCCGGCGATGGCATCGACAGAGAGGAAGGACGTCGTGCGCCTCCGGAACGACGAGATGCCGGTGGTCGAGGCGAGGGCCACTTCGGCCCGGCTGTCGGAGTAATCGGCCGAGGAGACCTGTCGGACCCGGGGATCGGCGGCGCGGGTGGCACGCTCGAGTTGGACGGCGAATTCGACCTTCTTCTCCATCGGCGTGGAGGCGACGCCATCGTCCCAGAGATCGAGGTCGAAGGCGGCGACGCCGTCGGGCTCGGCAAAGACGACGTCGGGGTCGGGAGTGGCGAAGCGGGCGTTGTCCCGAGCGTCGGCGAGGGTAGCGGCGATGACGTCGGGATCGAGCGAGCCCGCCCACGCAAAACCGACCCGGCTGCCGACGGTTTCGGCGTCAGGACCGTCACCTTCGAGGAGTACGCGGATGCCGACACCCGACGAGTCGGCGGAGGTCAGGGACTCGACCTCGCCCTCGTAGGCCCGCACCTCGGTGTCGGTGCCCCTGGTGACGTAGACCTCGAGGCCTTCGCCCGGCTTGGCCTGGTCGACGACCGTCGTTGCGAGGTCCATGAGGTCCGTGCCGGCACTCGCGCCGGCGTTGCTCACGACGTCCCCCCGAGCGTGATGCCGGTTATGCGTAGTGTGGCCTGGCCGCAGCCGACCGGTACCGCCTGGCCGTCCTTGCCGCAGGTGCCGGGCGTCATGTCGAAGTCGGTGGCGACGGCGTCGATGCGGCGCAGGACCTCAGGGCCGTTGCCGATGAGGTTGGCGTCTCTGAGGGGCTCGGTGATGCGCCCGTTCTCGATGAGGTACGCCTCGGTCGTGCCGAAGACGAAGTCGCCCGTCGCAGTGTTGACCTGACCACCGCCGAGCTTCTTGACGTAGACGCCGGTGGGGGTCTGGGCGATTATCTCGTCGGCGTCCTCGTTTCCAGCAAGGAGGTACGTGTTCGTCATACGGACCATCGGCAGGTACTGATAACTCTGACGGCGGCCGTTGCCCGACGACTTGCGGCCTTCCTTGCGGGCCCGTAGCCAGTCCCACATGTAGTCGGTGAGGACGCCGTTCTCGATGAGGACGTTTCTGGCCGGGGCGTTGCCCTCGTCGTCGACGGCGAAGTTGCCCCACTCGCCGAGGACGGTGCCGTCGTCTACGAGGGTGACGAGGGGGCTGGCGACGAGCTCGCCGACTTGGCCTCTGTAGACGGACGCATCCTTGACGACGTGGTCCGCTTCGAGGCCGTGGCCGCACGCCTCGTGAAACAGGATGCCGCCGCTACCGCCGGCGAGGACGATGGGGACCTCGCCCGAGGGTGCCGGGCGGGCGGAGAGCTTGGTGAGGGCGCGGCCGGCGGCGGTGCGGGCGATGTCCTCGACGGCGTGGCGCGCGAAGATCTCGAAACCCTCGGTGCGGGCGAGCGACTCGTAGCCGGTCTGCATGCCGGTGTCGCCGTTGGCGACGCAGGAGACGTTGAAGCGATTGCGGATCTGGTCGTCGGTGGCGAAGAGGCCGTCGGAGTTCGCGATGAGGACGCGACGACGGCTGTCGCCGATGCCGACCTGGA
Source organism: uncultured Acidimicrobiaceae bacterium (assembly GCA_963828455.1). Taxonomy (GTDB): domain Bacteria; phylum Actinomycetota; class Acidimicrobiia; order Acidimicrobiales; family RAAP-2; genus Bog-473. The sequence goes on from CAWHFH010000014.1 coordinate 17,826, forward strand.
CCTGGGTGATGGAGTCGCCGGTGCCGCGGGCGGCGTCGTCGGCCCTGGTGAGGAGCTCGAGCTTGCGCGCCTTGTCGACGTCGCCAGGATGGGTGCGCTCGCCGCGGTCGTGACCGGCGAGCGTGCCGAGGGCGACGGTGCGGGTGCCGGGGCCCTGCTCGCGGGCGACGGCGGCAGCGGCGCGGGCGGCGGCGAGGAGCCCCCCCTCGGTGACGTCGGCGGTATGGGCGAAACCGGTGGTCTCACCGTCGACCACGCGGATGCCGGCGCCCCGGGAACGGCCGGAGGAGAGCTCTTCGATGCGGCGGTCATCGAGGACGGCGCCGGACGTGACGGCGTCCTCTGCGAAGACCTCGGCCATGTCGCCTCCGGCCTGGAGCGCGGTCGAGAGGACACGTTCGAGCACGTCAGGGTCTATGAGGGCGGTGTCGGTCACGGCGGTATCGTAATCGTCGTGCCCGAACGCTCATCCGAGGCCGCCGCCGCGACCGCGGCGGGACACGGCCCGCATGCCGGGCTGAGTGCCCAAGTCGAGCTGATCGTCGGCGAAGAGGACACGGCGGAGGCCTTCCGCTCGGGCGACGTCCCCGTCCTGGCGACGCCCCGCTTGCTCGCACTGTGCGAGGAGGCGACGTGCCGGGCGACGGACGGGCATTTGGAGGACTCGCAAGCGAGCGTGGCGACGCGGGTCCAGTTCGACCACCTGGCCCCCGTGGCGATGGGGTCGGTCGTGCTCGCGGAGGCGACGTTGGTGAAGGTGGAGGGCCGCCGCTTGATCTTCACGGTGTCGGCGGCCCGCCTGGAGGGCGACGGGGGCGGACTCGTCGGCGCGGGCCGCCTGACGCGGGTGGTGCTGGACCGCGCCACGTTCCTGGCCAAGGCGGGCGCGACGGGCAAGTCCTGACGACCTCGTCTACGAGGTCGGTGCGGGGGTCGCCGTCGCCGCTCGCCGGGGCAGGGCCGGTCGTTGCGTCGTTCGTGACGTTCGGAGTGTTCTGGGGTAGCTGGGCGGTGATGCTCTTCGATATCCAGCACGCGTACTCGCTGTCGGACGCCGAGCTCGGTGTGGTGCTGGCGATTGCCATCGCGGTGGCGGGCGCGTCGAGCGCTGTGATGGCGCACATGGCCGACCGGGTCGGGGCGCGGCGCATGTTGTGGCTGGCGCTGGTGGCCTGGTCGGTGTTGTTGTGCGGTTTGGCCCTGACCCGGGAGCGATGGGTGTTCGTAGTGGTGCTCGTGTTCACCGAGATGGCCGGCGGCAGCATCGACACCGCGATGAACGCCGAGGCGTCGCACCGGCTGGTCAACCATCCGTCGATGCTCGTGCGGCTGCACGCGCTGTTCAACACGGGGGCGTTGGTGGGTGCGGCGGCCGCAGCGCTCGTCATCCACGCGGGCGTGTCGTGGCGATGGATGTGGCCGGCGATTGCCGTCGTCGGTCTGGCGGTGGCGCTGTGGGCCGCCTCCACCGATCCGGGGCAGTACGGGGCGGCGGCCACGCAACTGGACGGGGAAGGAGCCGAGACACGGCCGAGGCACCCGTTGCGGCGATTGCGGCGGGACGGGTTGGTCGTCTTGTTGTTCGTGTTCGCCTTGGCGGAGGTGACCGAGGGTGGCGTGGACACGTGGGGCGTGTTGTTCTTGCGGAACCACTTGGCGACGGGCGTCTTGTTAGGGGCGGGTGCGTACGTGGTCGGGCAAACAGTGGCGGCGACAACCAGGGGGGCGGGGGGTTCGTTGCTGGGACGACTGTCGAGCCGGGGGGCGTTGGTGGTGGGTGGGTGTGTTGCGGGCGCTGGGATCTTGTTGGAGTCGGTCGCGCCGGCGGCGGGCGCGGCCGCGGTGGGCCTGGCGCTGGGCGCGGGCGGGGCGTCCTTGTTCTGGCCCTTGATCATGAGCACGGTGAGCCGGAGCGCGACACGGATGGTGAGCGCGGTGGGGACGTTCACGGCGGCCGGTTATGTGGGCTGGGTGGCGGGGGCGCCGATCGTGGGATGGGTGTCGGAGGCGTGGGGGCCGGCCCGGGGACTGCAGGTGCTGGCGGTGGCTGCGTTCGGGGTGGCGCTCATCACTGTGGTGAGCGGACGACGGAGCGTCGGCAGTGTCGGTGGAGGTGACGATGGGGGCGGCGGCGGCGTGCTGCGACCGCAGGGGGACGCGGGCACCGGGTAGCCTGAGGCCTCCTGTCATGATCTTGCAAAGTATCGAGACGCCAGCCGACGTCAAGGCCCTCACCAGCGAAGAGCTGATCCAGCTGTGCGAGGAGATAAGGGCTTTCGTGGTCGAGACAGTGACCACGACAGGCGGCCATTTGGGGTCCAATCTGGGTGCGGTCGAGTTGACGTTGGCGCTGCACCGGGTGTTCGACTCGCCTCGTGACGTCCTGTTATGGGACACCGGGCACCAGGCATACGTGCACAAGCTGTTGACCGGGCGTCGGTACGGGTTCAAGGGCCTCCGACAGACGGGTGGGTTGAGCGGGTACCCGAACCGTTCTGAGTCCGAGCACGACTGGATCGAGAACTCTCATGCGTCGACGGCGCTGTCGTACGCCCACGGGATCGCCTCTGCGTTTGCGGTGCGTGGGGTGGATGGCGAGCGACGGGTGGTGGCGGTTGTCGGTGACGGGGCACTGACCGGCGGGATGGCATACGAGGCGCTGAACAACCTGGGACACTCGCGCCGTCGGGTCGTCGTGGTCCTGAACGACAACGGACGGTCGTATGCGCCGACGGTGTCGCAGCTGTCGCAGTCGCTGACCGCCCTGCGGTTGAACCCGACGTACACCGCGGCCCGCGAGCGTTGGCGCCAACGGCTGCGTGACCTGCCCGGGTTCGGCGAGCTGGCGTACTCGAGCGTGCGGGCGCTGGACAGCGCGGTTCGGGAGATGGTGACGCCGCACACGTTCTTCGAGGCGCTCGGGGTCCGCTACGCGGGGCCGATCGACGGGCACGACATCGCGCACATGGAGCAGGCATTCGCCCACGCCGCGGAGTGGGACGGGCCGATCGTCGTGCACGTGCTGACGCAGAAGGGGCGGGGGTACGCGCCGGCGGAGGAGGACGACGTGCAGCGGTTGCACGACTTCAAGGTGCCGACGTCTGGCGGTGGCGGTATAGGTGTCGGTGTCGGTGCGGGTGGTGGCGTTGGTGGGTCCGGAAACGTCGTCGGGTCGTCGGCCGGGATCGCCGTCGGCGGGCCAGGCAGTACGGACGGCGGCGGGTTGTCGTCATTGTCGTCGCCGGTTTCGATGCCCGAGAGCGAGATGGAGGTCGACGGGGCGCTGCAACGGGCGGCGACGTACGGGGACGCGTTCTCACGGGCTCTGTTGGGGGTGGCCGAGGAGGATGCGCGGATCGTGGCTTTGACCGCGGCGATGCCCGGCCCGACGGGGCTGCTCCCGTTCCAAGCTCGCTTCCCTGACCGTTTCTACGACGTCGGGATCGCGGAACAGCACGAGGTGACGGCGGCCGCCGGGATGGCGATGGCGGGACTGCGCCCGGTGGTGGCCGTGTACTCGACGTTCCTGAGCCGGGCCTTCGACCAGGCGAACCTGGACGTGGGGCTACACGGCTGCCCGGTGGTCTTCGTCCTTGACCGGGCGGGGATCACGGGCGACGACGGGCCGAGCCACCACGGGGTTCTCGACCTGGCGCTGGCGCTCTCGATCCCTGGCATGACGGTGTTCGCCCCCTCCGCGGCGGAAGAGGTCGAGCCGATGCTGCGGACGGCTTTGTCGTTATCGGGACCGTCGACCATCCGCTTCCCCAAGACCGCGCCGCGGCACGTCGCTCCGGACGATGTGGGCGAAGGGCTGTCGGCTCGCCGGCTGCGGCGCGGTGACGGGTCGGTGTGTTTGCTCGGCGTCGGCAAGATGGTCGGCCCGTGTCTGGCGGCGGCCGACGAGCTGGCTCTGGAGGGTATCGATGCGACGGTGTGGGACACGCGGGTGATCTCGCCGCCGGACGTCGCCATGCTGGCGGACGCGGCGCGCCATCAGCTGGTCGTGACCGCGGAGGACGGGGTGCGATTCGGTGGGGCGGGTGCCTTCCTCGTCGACGCCATGTCGGCGCAGGTGGACTCCGAAGGACTGGCGATGCCGGCGATCCGGGTTCTGGGGATCCCCCGGCAGTTCCTGGCGCAGGGCAAGGCGGACGAGATCTTGGCCAGCTTGGGCCTGGACGGCGCCGGTATCGCGGAGAGCGTGCGGCGTGTGAAGCTCGAGGTGACCGCGACAGAGCCGCCGCACTGACCTCGTCTACGAGGTCACCTCTAGGCGGGATCGACGATGGGACCGGGCTTGGACCGAGGCTGACGGGGGCCACCGCGCAGTTCACGCAAGCGCACCCGTTGTCCTGATTTGAGCACTGCTCGCCGGTAGACACCCGCCGCGAACCACGCCATGAGGGCGATGCCGCCGATGGCCAGCGAGACAGAGATCAGGAACTGCCACCACGCCACCTGGTCCAAACCGACGAGCACCGGCATGGCGAACGGCGCTGTCGGGGGCAGATAGGCCAGCACCTTGAAGAGAAGGCTCGGATTGCCCGAGCTCGCCACGGTGATGGCGTACACGTAGGCGACGACGATCGGCAGGCTGAGCGGCAGCGCGAGCGTCTGGACCTGGTCCTGACGCTCAGCTGTGGAGCCCGCAGCGGCGAAGAGCCAGCAATAGAAGGCGTACCCGAGCACGAGCCAGACGAGGTCGCTCAGAAGGAGCAACCCGCCCGTTCCACGGAGCAGGTCGGATCCGACGGCCTTGCTCACGATGAACGCGAAGCCGACGATGAGAATGGCTTGGCCCATTGCGACCAGACCGATGCCGAGAACTTTGCCGCCGAGCAATTGGATCGGTCGCAGTGCGGCCAGCAACACCTCGACGACCCGGCTCGCCTTCTCCTGCATGACGCCCATGAGGATCCAGGTGTTGTACTGGTTCAGCATCAGAAAGATCAGGATGACGCCGATCACCGACGTTCCGCGGTTGGCGCTCTTGCTCTTGTTGTTCTGCTGCAGGCTTTCCACCGGGACCGGACGGGCGCTGGCGACCTGTTCGATCTGGGAGCCGGAAAGACCGGCCTGCTGGTAGGCGTGGAGGACCCCGAGCTCCGGTGCGAGGACGGCCACCAATGTGGCCGTGTCGTTCGTGCTGTCAGAGGTGATGGGCTGATTGACGAGGATCTTGTCTCCGTTGACGATCGCGACATCGAGTTTGCCGTCTCCGAGTGCCGCTTTCGCCGATTCCTGGGTTGGCTCCGACACGACGTGCACCGGAACCTTTCCCTGCTTCCCGCTGTACTTGATCACCTGGGTAAGCGCAGCATTCGGGGCACCGACGACACCGACCTGCTGAGGCGGCGTCTTATGGCTGTTGTGGATCTTCGGGATGACAATGGCCGCCCCGACGACGAGAAGGATGATGATCGTTCCGACCCGGAAGATGCGGCCCCGGACTCGCTCGAGGATCTCCCGCCTCGCGACGAGGCCCACACTGCCCAGGTTGGCCCCGACGGCGAAGCCGCGCCGGGTCGGTGTAAGGACCTCTTCGGGGGACGCGACGGCGATTCGACGCTTTCGCCGTCGTTGCCGGACAAGGACGCGCAGTCCGATGGCGATCGCAACGATGATCGGGATGAGGACGAACCTCATGCCACGGCCTCCCGGAACACCTCGGAGAGCCGACGGCGCCCAAAGGTGAATTCGGTGACCCGTCCCGCCGCCATAGCGGCCCGCAGGACGCTGTCGCTGTCGACATCGTCGTCGAGTACGAGCCGGACCTCGCCGGCGGCGACCTCCGACACCGAGACACCGTTGAGGCCTCGCGCCCAATTCGCCGTCCGTTCGCCCTCTATCCGGACGACCAATCGGCGAGCGCCGCTGCTGGCCAGGTCGTCCACCGTTCCAGAAACCACGAGGCGGCCGTGGTCGATGATCGTCACCTGCTCGCAAAGGTCCTCGACCAGATCGAGCTGGTGGCTCGAGAAGAGCACGCAACACCCGGCGCGCGCCTGATCCACCAGCACGTGCCCGATGGCGTCGATACCGGTGGGATCGAGCCCCGATAGCGGCTCGTCGAGCACGAGCACTTCTGGCTCGTGGGCGAGGGCCGCCGCCAGCTGGACGCGCTGCTGGTTCCCATGCGAGAGGGCCTCGACCTTGCTCGTAGCCCGATCGGCGATTTCGAGACGTTCGAGCCAGGCCTTTGTGGCCGAGGCCGCATCGTGGGGACTCAGGCCGTGCAGCCGGCCAAGGTACTCGACCTGCTCAGCGACGAGCATCCCAGGGTAGAGGCCTCGCTCTTCGGGCATGTAGCCAAAGCGCCGCCATTGTGCGCGTCCGACCGCTGTCCCGTTCCATCTGACAACGCCCGCGTCGAGATCGATCAGTCCGAAGATGGCGCGCATTGTGGTCGTCTTGCCGGCACCGTTCGGCCCGAGGAAGCCCACGACCTGGCCGCTCGGTACCGTGAAGGTCAGATCGTCGAGAGCAACCAGCGATCCGAATGTACGCCGCAACCCCTCTAGCTCCAGCAGGCCTCCCACTGGGTTCACGCTAGGCGGCAGCGATCAGGCGGCGGTGCCTTTTTACGGATGGTTGGCGCCGTGCTCGCGCACGAAATCGTTCACCGCGTAATAGGCATCAATGGACTCGCCGGCGTCGCCCCAGAACCCCTCTTGGATGTCGTGAGCCATCTGACCTTTCCCGACGAAATGGTTGTTGACATCGGTGATCTCCAGTTCGCCTCGTCCCGAAGGCTCGAGGTCGCCGATGATGTCGAAGACGCCGGCTTCGTAGCAGTAGATACCGGTGACGCAATACTCGGATGCCGGGTTTTCGGGCTTCTCCTCGATGTGCACGACACGCCCATCGTCACCGAAGACAGGAACGCCGAGATGACGCAGGTGCTCGGGCTCGCTTACGGGGGAGAGCAGGATGCGAGCGCCGACAGGGTTCGCACGGAAGGCCTCGACAATGGGCCTGATGGAGCGCTCGACGATGTTGTCCGCAAGCATGACGAGCACGGGACCGCCTTCGGCGAAGTGTGCGGCCAAACCGAGGGCTTCCGCAATCCCACCGGCCTTCTCCTGATAGCCGTACGAGAGCTGATCGATGCCGTATTCGTGGCCGTTCCCAAGGAGACGGAGGAACTCACCCGCGTGGGTGCCTCCCGTCACGAGCATGATCTCGTCGATGCCGCCCTGCACAACCGCCTCGATCGCCCAGGCGATCATCGGGCGGTCATAGATCGGCAACAGGTGCTTGTTGGTGATCCGGGTCAGCGGATACAGGCGCGAGCCGGTGCCCCCCGCCAGGATGACCCCCTTCATGGCGTCCCCTCCGCCTGGTCGATCGAATCCATGAGATCTGTCTAGTCGAACGTCAGGACGCCGCGCGCTACCCGACCGGCGTGCATCTCGTCGACGACGTCGCCGAAGCGCTCGAGCGGACGAGTGAGAGAAACGAGCTCGTCCAACATGAGCTGCCCGGACTTGTAGAGGTCGACCATCAACGGAATGTCATGGTGTGGGCGAGACGAGCCGTAGCGGCAACCGAGCAATCCGCGGTCGACGTAGGCCAAGGCGTTGACATCGACCGATACTTCGGTTCCCCGCGGTGGGATGCCGATTGCAACGGCGTTCCCACCCCAGTCGAGGCAGTCGAGCGCGCTCTTGAGCACGGCCGGATGCCCGACGCAGTCGAAGGCCCACGTAACGCCGCCAAGCGGAAAGAGGGCGCCGGCGGCCGACTCCCGGTTGGCCGGGACCAGATCGCGGACAGCTGCTGCCGCATCGCCAGCGCTGGCGTCGACGAAGTGGGTAGCGCCGAACTGGCGGCCGAGCTCCTCCTTGGCGGCGACGGTGTCCACGGCGACGATGCGGGTGGCGCCGGCAATACGCAGGCCCTGGATTACGTTCAGCCCAACGCCGCCAACGCCGAAGACGGCCGCCGTGTCGCCCGGCCGCGCCTTGGCTCGGTTCAAGACGGAACCGACACCGGTCAGCACACCGCACCCGATGAGACATGCCGACGACAGTGGGACGTCCTTTGGAATGCGCACGGCCTGGACCTCACTCACGATCGTGACCTCGGAAAAGACCGACGCCGCGGCGAAGTTCGATGCCGCTTCGCCCTTGAAGGTGAACGGCGTCGTGATATTGCCGAGCGAGCTCTTGCACCATGTCGGATGGCCAGTCCCACAGGCGCGGCAGGCTCCGCAGCTGGCCAGGGTTGCGATCACGACGTGGTCGCCCGGCTTCACCGAACGCACGGCGTCGCCCACCGCCTCGACCACGCCCGCGCCCTCGTGGCCGAGCACGGCCGGAGCCGGGAAGGGGATGGTCCCGTCGATGACGGACAGATCCGAGTGGCAGACGCCGGCAGCCCGCATCCGTACCTGTACCTCGTTCGGACCGGGCCCACGAACCCCGAGCTCGTCGGTGACCTCGACTCCTTCTCCTGTGTAAACGATGCCTCGCACTTACTTGCTCCTCTCGATCGTCACCACGCGATCAGCTCCATTTGAATGGCGACCGCGCAGCTCTCGTTTCAAGACCTTCCCGCTGGCGTTCACCGGCAGGCTGTCGACCAGCACAATGCCGCGGGGCACTTTGTAGTTGGCCATGGCGCCTCGGGACCAGCTGAGGATGGTACGGCCCAGCTCGTCAGCCTCGTCATCGGAATCGCCGGATAGGGCTCCGACCACGGGCACGACGTAGGCGCACCCCACCTCTCCCATCCGTTCGTCGGGTACTCCGACCACGGCAGCCTGGGCCACGGCTTCGTGACCACGGAGGATTGCCTCGATCTCGGCCGGATAGGCGTTGAAGCCACCCACCACATACATGTCTTTCAAGCGGTCCGTGATGGTGACGTTGCCCTGCGCGTCCATCACGCCGATATCGCCGGTATGCAGCCATCCATCGGTGTCGATCGCCTCAGCCGTCGCTTTAGGGTTGCCCCAGTATCCAGACATGACCGTGTAGCCGCGGACGACGATCTCGCCCGGTTCGCCGGTCGGAACCTCATCGTCCTCTGCGACAACGCGCACTTCCAGGCCGGGAATCGCCCGTCCCGACGTCCGGGCGACGATTTCGGGCGGGTCCGTACGCCGGCACATCGTCACGGTCCCGCATGACTCGGTGAGCCCGTAAGCGGTCAGCACCGTGGTGAACCCCAACTCGTCGTCCATCGCGCGCACGAGCTCCACGGGCACGACGGCAGCACCGGTCACGCCGAGACGCAAAGAGGACAGATCGTGCTTGTCCCGGTCGGGATGGCCCAACAGCGTCTGGTAGAGGGTTGGTGGTCCGGGCAGCACGCTGATGCGTTCCGCCTCGATGCGGCGGAGCACCGCCACCGCATCGAAAACGGGCTCCGGTACCGCCGTGGCACCAGCCATCAAGCACGCGAGGATTCCCGCCTTGTATCCGAATGTGTGGAAGAACGGGTTCACGATCAGGTAGCGATCGCCGGACCCGAGACCGACGATCGAGGCCCACGTCCCGAAGGTCCGCAACGACTGTGCATGCGTCGTCACCGCGCCCTTCGGATGGCCCGTGGTGCCAGAGGTGAAGATCAGGTCCGAAACGTCGTCTGGCGTCAGTGCCTCAACGCGTGCCTTCGTAGTGGCAGGAGCAATCCGTTCGCCGGCGGCCAGGAAATCGGCCAGATCGACGATCGATGGCGGAGTGGGCCAGTCGACGTGGCGCTCGTCGGTACCTTCGTCCCTGAGCAAAAGGATTCTCTCGAGTGGACCAACATCTTCGCCGCCCAGCATCGACGGGTAGTCGAACCCCAGAAAGCCGCGGACCGTCGCCAACCACTTTGCGCCCGAGTTGCGCAAGATGTAGGCCGCCTCTCCCCCCTTAAACCTTGTGTTCAGCGGAACGATCACGCCTCCTGCACGAAGCACGCCCAATGCGGCAAGCATCCACTCGGCGCAGTTGGGGCCCCAAATACCAACTCGCTCTCCAGTGCCGAGGCCAGCCGCCACGAACCCGCGGGCGTAACGATCCACCTCCGGTGCCAGTTGTTCGTAGGTGAGCCGGAGGTCGCCATCGACCAGGGCCTCAGTCGACCCGTACCTTGTCGCAGCGTCCTCGACGAGTCGCGGCACCGTCCCCCACATGAGGTCCGCCCTCGGGTCCTCCTGGGCGGCGGGTGCGCCGCCGATGCCGTCGTTCATGGGTGCTGGCTGCTCACGGAGATGACCTCTCCGGACATGTAGGAGGAGTAATCGCTCGCGAGAAAGACGATCACATTGGCCACCTCCCAAGTCTCCGCCCCCCGCCCGAAGAGCTCGCGGCCTCGCAGCACCGCGAGATCCTCGTCGGGGATCGCCCGGTTCAAGAAGGGATGTTCGGCCAGGCTCGGCGACACAGCGTTGACCCTGACGCCGGACGGTGCCGCTTCGGCGGCGGCACACCTGGTCAGCGCCATCACCCCAGCTTTGGCGGCTGCGTAATGGGCCTGGCCGGGTTGGGCCCGCCATCCGAGGACGGAGGCATTGTTCACGATGACGCCACTCCTCGCCGGGAGCATCCGGCGCAGCGCCGCCCGGGTGCACCGAAACGTCCCCGTCAAGGTGATGTCCATGACGGTCGACCACTGCTCATCCGTCATCTCGGTGAGGGGTACGGTCCCGCCGAGTCCCGCGTTGTGGACCGCGACGTCGATCCGGCCGTAACGATCGATTGAGCCGTCGAAAAGCGCTTCGACCTGCGCATCGTCTCGCACGTCGCATGCCGACGAATGGACCCGCTGCGGGTCGTCGATCTCGTCGGCCAACTGTGCCGCAGTGTCAGCGAGCCGCCGTTCGTGTGCGTCGCTCACCACGACGGTCGCGCCCTCCTCCAGGCATCTGCGAGCCGTAGCCGACCCGATGCCGGTCCCTGCAGCCGCCGTGACGACCACGACCTTTCCCTCCAGGAGCCCGTGTCCTGTCGGTGGTGGAGGCGGCGATGGTGGTTCGAATGATCCACCGAGGCTCGTGCTGGTCACCTGGTCCCCTTCGGTTCGGGCGGGAGACCCAGCACCCGCTCACCGATGATGTTGCGCTGAATTTCGTTCGATCCGCCGTAGATGGTCTCCGAACGGGCGAAGAGGAAGGATCGCTGCAGCTCGTTGAGGCCATAGCCCGCGTTGTCGGGGGACGCGTCGCCGTCCAACACCGTCGAACCCATCCCCATCAAGTTCATGCAGTGTTCGCCCAGCCGGCGGTGCCAGGTCCCCCAGTAGAGCTTGGCGATTGAGGCCTCCGGCGGCGCAACGGGTCCGTCGATGCCCGCCAGCGACCGCAGCGTGTTGTATCGCATGATGGCGAGCTCGATATGGGCCTGCGCCAGAGCCTGCCGCACGACAGGATCCCGAGTGCGACCGTTTTCCTCGGCCAAGCTGACGATTCGCTCGAGCTCACGCCGGAACGTGAGTTGATGGCCGAGCAGTGCCACGCCGCGTTCGAATGCCAACGTGGCGAGAGCGACGCGCCAGCCTTCGCCCACCCCTCCGACGACATTGGATGCATCGGTACGCGCACCATCGAAGAACACCTCGTTGAACTCACTCGTTCTCGTCAGCTGGGTAATAGGCCGCACCTCGATGCCTGGCTGGTCCATCGGCACCAGGAGATAGGACAGGCCCTTGTGACGAGACGAGTCGGGGTCGGTGCGACAGACCACGAAGCACCAGTCGGCCTGGTGGGCAAGAGAGGTCCAGACCTTCTGTCCCGTGACCACCCACTGGTCGCCGTCTCGGACGGCCCGCGTCTTGACGTTCGCCAGGTCACTGCCGGCGTCGGGCTCCGAATACCCCTGACACCACAGTTCGTCGCCCTCCCTGATCGGCGGCAAGAACCGAGCTTGTTGCTCGGGCGTGCCGTAGTGGATCAGGGTGGGGCCGAGGAGCCCTTCGCCCATGACCGACACCCGGCCCGGGGCGGCGGCCCGGGCGTACTCCTCGTTGAAGATGACCTGTTGGGTGATCGTCGCACCCCGGCCTCCATGCTCGACCGGCCAGCCCAGGCAGGTCCATCCGGCGTCGGCCAGGACCTTTTCCCAACGGCGGCGGACCTCGAATCCGAACGTCTCGTCGCCCGAACCGCCTCGGCCCTTGAGCTCGGCGAACTCTGCGACGACGTTCTCGTCCAGGAACCGCCTCACCTCGGCGCGGAACGCCACGTCCTCCGGGCCGTCGCGCAGATCCATCGCCCCGGGAGCGTAGCCAAGCACGCAGCCCTGATCTGACGGGGCGTCAGATTTACAGCACGGCGCACCGCGGGCCGTCGGCTCGCCCTGAAATACTCATGGCGCGGGCCGAGAACACGAAGGGAGGGTGACGATGCCGTACTCCCAGGGGCGGGTCGTCCACGACGCCGACGCCCACATCATGGAGACGCCGACCTGGCTGCGGGACCACGCGGAGGCAGCATTTCGGGACCGGCTTCCGGTGCTCCGCTATCCAGGCGGGAACGAGCTCCGACAGACCGGCGACCCTGCTGAACAGCAGCGGGACCTCGACGCAGCTTTCGAGCGGCTGCGGGCACGACATGGGTCGGCCGAATATCGAGCCGACGAGGAAGCCCAGATCATGGCTCGTAAGAACTTTGCCGCGACCGGTTCGTTCATTCCGGAGGACCGGCCTCGAGCACTCGATCTCCTCGGGTTCTCGAGCCAACTCGTCTTCAACACCTTCCACAATGGTCGGCTCCACGACCTCGAACATGCCGGCGACGTCGACCTTGCCTACGCGGCGGCCCGGGCGCACAACCGAGGCATGCTCGAGTTCTGCTCGGTCGACAGCCGACTCCTCCCCTCCCTCTATGTCCCGCTTTGCGATCCCGAGATGGCGCAGGTAGCCGCCAAGAATGCGCTCGAGCAAGGTGCAGCAGCGCTGCTCGTCGCGTCGGGTTGTCCGCCGCGCTACTCACCAAGCCACACGGATCTCTACCCGGTATGGGCACGAGCCCAGGAAGCGAACATCCCTGTGGTCTTCCATGTCGGGGGCACGGGCGACCTCATCGACAAGAACTATTTCGTGAACGGAAGGCCAGTCCCTCCGGATTTCCATGGCGGAGAAGAGAATTTCCGATCGGTCGACTACATGGGGATCCCTGTGCCTCCGGCGCAGACGCTCGCGACACTGATTTTCGACGGCGTGCTCGAGGCCTTTCCGAACCTGCATATCGGGGTCATCGAACAGGGCGCCATCTGGGTGCCCTCGTGGCTCCGGCAGATGGAGTCGGCATTCGAGGCGTTTCGGCGTCACGAAGAGCGCCTGCAAGCGCTGTCGCTCTCGCCTTCCGAGTATGTGCACCGCCAGGTCCGCGTCACGCCGTATCCCACCGAGGATGTCGGCTGGATCATCGACCAGGCAGGTGCCGACCTAGTCCTCTTCTCATCGGACTATCCACATGTCGAAGGCGGTCGAAAGCCGCTAGAACGTTTCGAATCCTCGCTGGGCGACCGGAGCGAAGACATCCGACGCCAGTTCTACGTGGACAACTTCCTCTTCTTGATGGGGAACGCTGGCTTGGCACTGGCGGCCTGAGTGATGGCCGAAATCGGACACAATCACGGGACTGGTCGAGCCGGGATTCGAGGCCGTCCGAGACGCGTTCGCCAGCAACGTCGAACAAGGCCGCGAAGTCGGCGCAGCTTTTTGCGCCCGTGGGCCGTGTCCGGGTTCCAAAAGCCACTCAACCTTCGGGACGCCATCCGGGACCGGGATTGGATGAACCAGCGGGCGTGGCACGCCGCAGAGCTGCCGGCAGGCAACGGGATCACCAACGCCACCTCGCTGTCGCGGATGTACGCCGCGGTCATCGGCACGGTCGACGGCGGTCCGCCCGAGCCCCGGTTGTCGCCGGAAACAGCTCGACGAGCCCGCACCCCGCTGACGTCGGTGGCGGACCAGGTGTTCGCCTCGTTGGTCTTCAAGCTGGAGCCAAAAGATCGGCCTCGGATTCTGGGGGTCGAGTCCGGTGACCCTCTTCGGTGGGGAGGGCTCGTTCGGCCATGGTGGTGCCGGAGGCTCCTACGGATTCGCCGATCCTGAAAACGGGCTCGCCGTCGGCTACGTCGTGAACAAAATGGCCATGGAGGAATTCACCGGCGACGCTCGCAGCCACGGCCTGATCCGCGCCCTCTACGAAGCGATCGAAGCTCCGCCGAAATACTTCTGAACTGGAGCTTGTTGTAGCAGTACGAAGGAAGGCACTGATGTTCACACGCAAGCGAGGCACGCAGGACGCGACCGGTTACGCAGTGACCAAGACCGACCAAGAGTGGCGGCAAGAACTCTCGCCCGATCGCTACGCCGTGCTCCGCCGGGCCGGCACCGAGCCCGCATGGTCAGGAGAGTTGCTGCACGTCGACGGCGAAGGAGTGTTCCATTGCGCCGGTTGCGGCGCCGAATTGTTCGACACGGAGGCCAAGTTCGACTCGGGTACCGGCTGGCCGAGCTTCGACCGGGCCGCTGCCACTGGGACGATCATTGAACGGGAGGACCGCGCGTTGTGGATGTCCCGCACCGAGATCCTGTGCGCCCGGTGCGGTGGGCACCTCGGGCATGTGTTTCCCGACGGCCCCACCGAGACCGGACTCCGCTACTGCGTCAACTCCTTGTCGCTGACCTTCGCGCAGGACGACTCGGCCGAGGACTGACTGCCCTCGGCCAGGCGGCCGGCGACGGCACCGTAGAGCGACTCGAACCGCACCGCCTCGGCGCCCAGACCGAGTCGGCGTAGCAGGGAGCCGCCTAGGGCGAGTGCGCCACAGATGTCGGCGACTTCGTCCCTCATGAAGTCGATCGATGGTGGCGTGAGCGGATCTGGAAAACCAGCAGACACGCCAGTCCCGCAGCCGCCAGGGCAGTCGACGTTTCTGAGGAGCGCCGCAGCGCACCCGCCATGCCGTGGATCGTTGCTCCGATGAGCCACGACCATGCGCTCGTCGTGATGAGCCAGGGCGACACTCACGCCTCGACGGCCATGCTGTCGTTGGCTTCCGTCGCGCCGTCACCCGTCAGCGCGCCGCGGCGCTCGACCTTGTGCACGTCGGCGGTGGCGAATCGCAAGCTCGGCCCGACCTCTTCGGCCGTGATCTCGACCTTGGACCGGTGATCTCCCTCCTCGGTTTCCCATGTGCGCTGCTCGAGCCGGCCGGTGACGACGACGCGCATCCCCTTGGCCAGGCTGAGCGCCACGTTCTCGGCCAGGTCCCGCCAACAGATGACGTCGAAAAACGATGTCGACTCCTGCCACTCCTGGGTCGCCCTGTCCTGCCAGCGGCGGTTGACCGCCACGCCCAACTGCGCAGTCGCCTGACCCTCTCGGGTATACCGGATTTCCGGTTCCCGGGTCAGGTTGCCGATGATCGTCGTGGTGTTCGCCATTGCATCCTCGCTTTCGTCACGCCCTCGGCTTCGAGAGCGTGACGGAGCATGGAGGCGAAGGCTTGCTGCGAACCTTGCAGGAAACCTTGCAGGAAAAAAAAATTCTTGTCCGGAATGTCCCATCCCAGGGCCACCCCAGCCGCTTAGCCGCCCCCACCGGAGCGCTCGGCCAGGAGACGGCCGCCGATGACATACGCCACCACCCCGATCACCAGCGAACCGACGATCGTCCAGCGCACGACCGCGGTCTCGAGTGACGTTGGCGATCCGTTCGTGCTGATCTCGGCAAAACCACCGCCGATCACCAGGGCGGCGAACGCCACCACGAAAAAGAGCAGCGCAACCTTGCGCGGCACGTTGCAGAAGAAACGCGACTGGGAACGGTCCGTCCGACCGGACCCGTTGGTCGCCGGCGCCGGCCTCGTCTGGTCAGCGGCCACCGGGAAACCGTCCCGCCACGACCCCGTCAGCGTCGCCGCGCACCGGCAGGGCGTCTGCCAGGGCGGCACGGAAGTGCTGGCAGTCGAAGACATTCGGGCTCGGGCAACGGAGCGCATGGTCCAGCTGGTCGGCGACGGTGGCGAGATGGTCTGCCCGTGCCCGCAGCTGGTCTCGCTTGCGTTCCGCGAAGGTCTTCCAGCTCGGCCCACCACCCGTGGCCAGCACCAACTTGATCTCCTCCAATGTGAACCCCGCCTGTCGGCATATGGCGACGACCGCGAGCGTCGTGAGGACGCCAGGCTGGAATTGGCGCCGCAGGCCCTTGCGGTCGGCGCTGGCGATCATCCCCTCGCTCTCGTAGTAGCGAAGCGCCGAAGGAGCCAACCCCGAGCGCGCTGCGACCTCCCCGATGTCGAGCAAGTCCGGTTCGTCGTCGACGACCACGTCGGAGGAAATAGGAGTCGACCCCATTGACTTGAAGTGTACTTCAAGTGGTTGGGTTTAGCGCATGGAGAGCCGGAGCCGCTCGACCAACTTCGACGGCGCTGCCGGGAGACTGAGCGGGCCGCTGATGGCCCGGATGAACCGCGACATGGAGTTGGCGGCTATCGATGAGCTGGCTCCGGCGCCCGACGCGTCCGTGCTCGCACTCGGCTTCGGACCGGGAGTCGGCGTGGCCGAACTTGCAAAGGGCGTGCCGGGCGGCGTCGTCGGTGGCGTCGACCCGTCCTCCGCCATGCTCCAGCAAGCCCGTCGGCGCAATCTGTCCGCGATCGAGTGCGGCCAGGTCACCTTGGAATGCAGCACAGCCGCCTCGATCCCGTGGCCCGACGGGACGTTCACCGGGGCACTCGCCGTCAACTCCATCCAGTTCTGGGATCCGCTCGACGCCTCGGTGCGAGAGGTCGGACGCGTCCTCGCTCCCGGGGGTCGGCTCGTCGCGATCACCCATGTGTGGGCCATCGAGAAGCGGTTCCCGCTCGAGCAATGGGTGAAAGCCGCCGCCGAGCTGCTCGCCGCAGCCGGGTTCGACGACGTCGCCCACCGGACCGCCCCGTTCCGCTCTGGCAGGGGCCTCGTCCTACGGGGCGAGAAGCGCCGCCCCTGCAACCAGAAAGCACCCTGACGACCGCCCCTGAGCAGTAGGTTCGCCCCATGGGGGATGTCGTCGGCGGACGGCTGGAGTTCGATACGCGCCCGGTGGAACTCGCCGGCGCGGTCGAGCCACCGACCACTGAGGCGTCGCGGGCGGGGTCGCGGCCGCAATACCGTCCGAAGACCAGTCGTCTGCATTTCTGGCGCTCCCCCGACGACCAGCCGCGCTGGGCCCGGCCCGCGCTCATGGCGGTCGCGGCGCTCGCCGCGTTCGCCTACGCCTGGGGCATGAATGGCGACATGCTCGAGACGTTCTACGGCGGCGCCGTGCGCAGCATGTCGCAGAACTGGCACAACTTCTTCTTCGGCGCGTTCGACCCGTGGGGCACCGTCTCGATCGACAAGCTGCCCGGCGCCTTCTGGGTGCAAGCCCTCTCGGTGCGTGTGTTCGGCTTCCATGTCTGGGCCTTTGTCCTGCCCCAGGTCGTCGAGGGCACGCTCACCGTGCTCGTCCTTTATCGGGCGGTCCGCCGCGTCGCCGGGGCCGGGGCCGGTCTCCTCGCAGCTGGCGCGCTCGTTGTCACGCCGGTCACGATCCTGCTCAACCGCGGCAACATCTCCGACTCGCTCTTGATCCTCCTCCTGGTCCTGGCTGCGGACGCCGCCACCAACGCATTCATGTCGGGCCGCCTGCGCCGGCTCGTGGCGGCGTGTTCGGGTCGGGCTGGCGTTCCAGGCGAAGATGCTCCAGGCCTGGCTCGTGCTGCCCGCGATCGCGTTGGCCTGGCTGATGGCTGCGCCGGCCCTCAGCCTGTCCTGCCGTTCTTGGCAGATGGCGGTCTCCGTGGCGGTGGCACTCGTCGTCTCGCTGAGCTGGATGTCCGTCGTCGCCCTGGTGCCGGCCCAGGACCGGCCGTATGTCGACGGCAGTGCAACGACTCGGAATTCAGCCAGGTGTTCCTCTACAACGGCGCCGATCGCCTGAACGGAAAGGTGCTCGAGCAGCCGGGGTGCTCCCCGCCCGCTGCGACGACTACCGCGTCCGCAGTCGGAGGAGCCCCGAACCATCACGCTGGAACAAGGGGCCGGCTCGATACCTCGCCGGGTCGCTCGGCCGCGACGCCGCCTGGCTCTTCATTCCGGCCATGGTCGGGCTGGTCGGCATCCTGATCGCCCGACGTCGCCGGCCTCGCACTGATCCCTGGCGCACGGCCGCGGTGCTGTGGGGTTTCTGGATGATCCTCACGTGGGCCTTCTTCGCCGACTCCAAGTTCCTGAACGCCTACTACCTGGCCGCGCTGGCGCCACCGATGGCGGCGCTCTGCGGGCTGAGCCTGGTGGTCGGCTGGAGGATCTCGCAGGCGCCGAACCCCGAGAGCCGCGTGGTTCCCGCCGTCTTCGGCGTAACCGTTCTCGGAGGTATCGCCGAGGCGCTGTCCCTCGTCCCGCGCAGCGCCGGCGTATGGCCGTGGGTCCTGCTAACGACCATCGTCCTCACCACGGTCGCCACAGCCTGCCTGGCCTTCTGCCTACTCCGGACCCCAACGACGTCGAAGTGGGTCGCCCGCCGCGCCCTCGGGCTGGGCGCCGCCGCACTCCTCGTCGGGGCCACGTCGGGCATGGGCACCGCCGTCGCCGGTAGGTTGGGGCCCTTCGATTCGCCCTATCAGTCGCAGGCGCTGACCGGGTTCCAACAAGCCGGGTGGCTGCACAACGTTGCGGCCTGGCCGGCGCTGGCCGCGCATGCCGCCCCCTCCCCGTCCCGAAGGGACGCAGCATGGAGACATCGGAGACATCGGCCCAGGTCAGCCGCGAGGTTTTGGCCACCGGCCTGGGATAGCCACCCCGTGGGCGGCTTCTCCGGGCAGGTGCCGAGCACACCCCTGTCGCAGTTCGTCGAGGAACGGGCACCAGGGCCGGATCAACCGCGTCCTCGTAGGTGTCCGACCGTTCACCCGCAATCCGGACCTGCGGTGGGTCCTGAGTCATTGCAACCCGGCGCCCGTGGCCGGCCACATCGCCCAGGGCACCCCTCGTTAATTACGTCTGCGTCACGTCCGACGCC
>CAWHFH010000015.1:0-95088 GCA_963828455.1 uncultured Acidimicrobiaceae bacterium
TGACCCAGTGGGACTCCGCTTTCGCCGGCGACGCCACGATGACGGCGGCCATGCTGATCGACTCCTGCACCACGCCCACGTCGCCCTTATCACCGGCGATAGCTACCACCTAAAAGAGCGCCGGAAGGCCGGCGTCAGCCTGCCGCCAATCCCTACTGAGCTTAAAGTAACCCAAAGTTGATTCGGCCGGGAGGGTCCCTTTTCAACCGGCACCTTCGAGCCTAAGCGGGTCACTTTTCGGCCGGCGATGACCCCGTAGTCGGTCGCGGGAGTCGTTTCTAGTCGGTTGATCGCGAAACACGTGGTTCTCTGCGGTTGCGCTGTTACGGTGCATACAGGCATCGTGACCCCTCCGACGCGCCGCAAACTCTTGCGTATCGCGGGAGTGCCTTCTGGCCGCTCAGCGATTGCGATCCCGAAATCGGCCGCCACGCAGGGCCCGAGCTCGGCCGCACGGGTCGGGCGACCGGCGCATCGAATGGGGACTCGCGGTTCATGATCGGAACAATGGGGGGACCGTCCTCACTATAGCAACGATAGCCTTCTCCGGAGTTATGGGGGATCGCGGCCGGCGGTGTTGCTGAAGCAGCACTCCAAGGCGCTCCCGTAGACGTAGCCCGGTCCATTTTTGCGTTAGGACATACACGTTCCTAATCATAGTATTTCCGTGGCGCGCCTTTATTGATTCTCTTTTCGACCCGATGCGCGGACAATTACGTGCTGCGCTGCATCGCCGCTTGCCCGAGCTGGTCAACTGACTGCGCGCATGTCAGCATTGTCAAGGCTACCGCCGGGAAAGCATTCTCTTCATATGAGCGTCCTCGTTAACTGTGATAAATTTTCAAACGAGCACAATGCCTGGATGCTCGCCCATCAGTTACATGTCAGTATCCGGGGCTACGTAAGATGGGCGCCCGTGAAGGAAATAGTTTGCAGAAAGTTTCGAACGGATTCGCTTGAACTTGATCGGCCGCTGAGAGTAATTAAAGGAGTCAACTATACTTGCCGAGCGTTTATCCGACGTCCCTAAAGAATGAAGTTGCCAATTGTCTTCGATGTAGCGCAGAATGCTACCGAACTCATAGTTTGTCGCTGAAATATAATGAGGTCGAGCATATGGTGAAACAATCATCGCCGGCACCCGAAAGCCTAGCCCGCCATAGTCTAATTGCCAGCGGGGAGAGATTGTCATAAAAGCCGCCCCAATCGTCCCATACGATGATGATCGCAGAAGAATCCAGTCAGGAACTCTTGCCAATAGCGTTGACAATGCTTGCCACCCACGAGGGACCATTATCTTGGGAGTCGCCAGGATGGTCAGAGTCTGGCTGATCGGGAACAACCCAGGAGACGCCCGGTAAGACGCCACTTGACACATCGTTCAGAATCTGGGTCTGCGGGGTGATAATGTTTGTGTTCCATTCAGAGCCATAACGCACCGGCGCTATGACGTCGAATGCACTCAACAGCTTGCCGTTTGGCGTATCATCGGGAGGCACGTAATACTTCCAAGAAACACCCTTAGAATCCAATAGGTCCCGCAACGTCTTGTATTGCGCACTGAAATCCGTCGAGCAGGGAAACGGGCCTTCCCTCCCTTTTAGATACTCGTTCTCCTTGGTAATGAGATGCGTGAAAGTTCCAGCCGGCGCATCGCATCCCCAATGGCAATTGCCGCAGGTTGGAAAGTCAACCATTGCTTGCTTTGCTTGAACGACTGTGCCGCCACGAATCAAGTCTTGGTGGGCGGTAAAACTGTCGCTGCCCTGCGTGGTAAACATATGTTCGGCCAGGGTGTATTGCTTCGCCATGTCCCAATATGGTTTGATTTCCGAGGGATTGGTATACTGATATGGATATGCGCATTCAGGGATGGTCTTGTTTCCGAATTTTACCTTGTCGAACCTGGGGTAGGCCCCGTCATGCGGCCAGTGATTTCTGTGGCGGGTTAGTAATTTCGTAACGGGCGAGGAACTCCTCGGGAGTCATCCCGCCCAGCGAGCTATGCGAATGCGTGGTGTTGTACTCGTTGCGCCAATCTTCGGCAGCGACGCGAACCTCAAAGATCGTTCGGAAACGATTAATCATCAGCAATTCGTCTCGAACGCGCGAGTTGAACGATTCAATAAAGGCGTTCTGAGTCGGCTTTCCAGGTTGAATAAAGAGTAGCTCGACAGGGTGATCCTCGGCCCATGTCTCAAGCGCCGTAGCAATAAATTCCGGTCCATTGTCTACGCGCACGCAACGCGGATAACCATGGTCACGAGCAGCCTGTTCCAGCGTGCGAACGACCGAGGCGCTTGGATACGAGAACTCGGGCTGTACCGCCAGCGCGTATCGGCTGCACTCATCGAGCAGCGTCAGCGCGCGGAAGACGCGACCATGCAGCAGCCGATCAGAAACGAAGTCCATCGTCCAGATATCGTTGGGCCGATCCGACCGGCGTAGCACAACTCCTCGAATGTACTTCGCTCGGCTCCGTCGCCGGCGCTTGGAAATCTGCAGATTCCCCAGGCGGTAGAGGCGCCGAAACCGCTTGTAGTTCATGTACGGATCGTTCTCGCGCGCCGCTCGCTCGTAGCGATCGTACAAACGCCTGCAGCCGCGGCGCGGATACGTCTGGGCAAGCTCCGTGATCCGTTTGATGGTCGGTGCGTCCTCAAGAGCTCCAATGCCAGGTTTTTCGTTGGGCGAGCGGCGCCTGGCGCGCATGATCTTGCAGGCTTCGCGTTGACTCAATCCTCGATTTTGCAAGGCCTTCACCGCTTCTTGTCGCTGCGAAGGCCCCATCCGTTTTTTCGGATCAGGTCATCCACTATCGACGCGCTCAAAGTCAACCGCAAAGGGCTCGATGCCGAACATCGCGCCGAGATTCGGCGTCTCCAGGCCAAGATCGGTCAGCTCGTGATGGATAACGAGATCGCCAAGGAGGCATTGCGAATTATCCCTTTGGACGAAAGCGAGCAGCGTTCGATCGACTCGCTGCTCGGAAAGGCTTCACCCGAGTCGCCGTCTGCCGAGTCTTAAGCATGCCGCGTAGCTCGACGTACTATCAAGCCCGACCGCGCACGGCGAAGGTCGACGAGGTGCTGGCTCAGCGGATCAAGCACCTCATCGACGACGAGCCATATCTGGATATCGCATGGTCTGGGCGACACTGCGAGCCGAAGGGATGCATCGTCAATCGCAAAGCGGTGCAGCGCATTATGCAGTTCAAGGGCTGGCAGTGCCATCGCCGGCTGCACAAGAGCTGCTATCCGCGGGTTGAGGTCAGTTCGAGCATCGCGGCGCATTCCGATGAGCGTTGGGCGACAGACTTCACCTGCGTGTGGACGAGTACGACGGCTGGTCTATGTCAACGAAGTCATCGACTGCGCCGATCGGTCCGTCGTCGGCTATTGCATCAGCAAGCAATGCCGAGCCCAAGAGGCGGTCTGGGCGCTCGAGGATGCGTGCATCAAGCGCTTCGGCGTTCTTCCACATGGCGACGCCGACGTAGTCGTGCGCAGCGACAACGGTTTGGTCTTCGCCTCACGGCTCTACCGGCGTCTGCTCTCATCGTACGGCTTCGCCAGGAGTTCATCCATCCGCACACTCCAGAGCAAAACGGAGTCGTCGAGGCCTATCACAAGACCTTCAAGCGCGAATGCGTGTGGCAGCATCGATTCGTGACGCCTCGAACGACGTGATCGAAGTCGTCGGGCCATGGATCGAACACTACAACAACCGCCGTCCTCATTCGAGCCTCGGTTACCTCTCGCCGGCTGCATGGCGGGAGCGCGATCAGGCCAGAATAACATCACTCATTGTCTAGTTTTGGCGGGGTCACTCCAACGGATCGCGGCCGCAAGGGCAAGCGAATGCACGCTTTTCTTTTAGCCGCCACTATCATCTTACGATTGGATGACGGGCACGTGACTCTAGCCGTGCCGACTAGTATCCAACTAAAGAAGCAAAACGTTAACTTTGAAACAACTGAGTACGATATTTATCAACCGCACGGGCCCAAGCCGTTGCTGACGAATCGTGGACGGCGGAGGAGCTTACGATCTTAAACTGTTCAAGAAGACCTGCCTAAACGGTAGCCCGGCCTGGGTGGCAGACGCTAGTACTTCGGGGACCGCGGTGATGGGTGAACCCGGCTCGTGGGCAGTTGCAGCGTACTGGCGAAATCTTTCGGCTGATCAGCTTAACACGGCGAGGGCGATAGTTGCGTCATTGCGGATCGACTTCGGACCTAAATGCTAGGAGCTTTTGCCAACGCTTCTAGCGAAACTGATGCCGTTATACGACGGCACGGTCAGCCGCGCCAACCCACAAAGGCGCCTCGCGCCCGCGGCGTCGTAGCCGATTAGCCCCATGACCTCATTCGCATGGGCGACCGGAAGTTCCGAGGCCCTTATGTAGTATCCCATGGGTTTTCCCGCGGGATATTACATAAGGGCTTTCAAACTTCTGGTGCCGCTTCCTGTGAGGCCTTTGAGGGAGCAGGTGATCGAAGGCTGCCCCAATTCGGCAGCGTACCCACGCCGGTATTAAGATTCGGAGCGGCGCCTGCCGTTTATATTTCACAGCTTCAGCGAGAAGACGATTCCAGAGCCGCCGGCGCCCCCGTGAGCGGTCGTGCCATAAAGTCTGCCTTTGTCGCTAAGGAGGTCTGCAAACGGGTTGGTGCCGTCCCCATAGTCACCGAAGTTGTGTAGTACTGTCTCCTTACCAGACGCTGTGACCGCGAAAACGGTTCCACAGCCATAGTTAGCGCACGCCGAACCACTGGCGGTACCACCCGGATACCGTCGTGCCATAGAGTGTGCCATTGACATCGATAAGGGTCGCCCACGGCGCCGCCCCGTCTGCCCGAGAAGTTATGTAGTACGGTTTCCTTGCCGGATGTCGTGATCGAGAAGAATGCCGAATTCCTTCGGAGGGTTGCCGCAAGTTGCGCCCCCACTTGCGGTCGTGCCATAGAGCGTGCCTTCGACGTTGAGGAGGACCGATGCCGGGTATGCGCCGTCCCGCTTGCCGCCTTTGAAACGGTGGAGCACGGTTTCCTTGCCGGCCGTCGTGACAGCGAAAACCGTTCCGTCGCCGTGACGCGCCCCCGTACAGTGGGTGGTGCCGTAGAGCGTACCCTTGACATTGAGGAGGCCTGCCTCGGGCCGTTGCCGTCTCCCGAGCCGCCTTTGAAACTATGGAGCACGGTTTCCTTGCCGGAGCGTGTGATCGAGAAGACCGTTCCGACATTGTGTGCACCTCCAGTAAGGGTCGTACTGTAGAACGTGCCCTTCACGTCAGTCAGGCTTGCCTGCGGCTCTGAGCCGTCGAGGCCCACGAAGCTATGGAGCACGGTTTCCTTTCCGGAAGTTGTGATCGAAAAGACAGTCCCACAATGGTCGCCAGAGCAATCTCCGCCACGACCGCCAATGTTGGTTGTACCGTAGAGCCTGCCGTTTATGTCAGTGAGAGCTGCCAGCGGCAGGGCGCCATGTACCCCAAAGAAGCTGTGCAGCGCGGTTTCTTTGCCGGACGTGGTGATTTTGAAGAAGGTGCCGTGGTCAAAGGTGCCTCCATATGCGGTCACGCCATAGAGCGTACCGTTGACATCGATAAGGCCCGCATACGGGCTTGCGCCGCGGCGCCCCGAAAAGTTATAGAGGACGTGGTACGCACCACTCGGGCGGTTTTTCATGGCCGCGAAACCAGTAGGCGATGGAGTAAGCGTAGTGCCATTTCCACCGCCGCACCCCGGCAAGCACTGCAACGACCGCGAAGATGCCAAGTACGTAACAGCGAAAACCCAAACGTATCATATCCCGCATTACTCCTGTCTGAGGAACGCCATCCAAGCGAACCGCTCGACGCTCTAAAATGCCGCCGTGGAGCTGACCCACTATCGTAGAGGATTGTTGATTGGACATCAGGCGGCTTGACTCCGCCGTTCGTACTCGGCCGGCGAAATGTTTCCGATCGAGGTGTGCCGGCGATGAGGGTTGTAGAATCCCTCGATGAAATCGAAGACCGCCAGCGCAGCTTCTCTCTGAGTTTTGAAGCGGTGCTTGACGAGCAGCTCGCATTCCAGAGTTGCGTTGAAGCTCTCGCACATCGCGTTGTCGAAGCAATCACCGACCGAACCCATTGAAGGTTTGATTCCCATCTGTTCGCAGCGCTTGCCGAATGCGATCGACGTGTATTGGCAGCCTTGGTCTGAATGATGAATCACTGCTCTTGGTTTGCGCTGATGGAACGCCATCTCGAGCGCATCGAGGACGAGTTCGGTCCGGAGATGAGTAGCCATTGCCCAGCCGACGACTCGACGGCTGAATACGTCCAGAACGACGGCAAGGAACAAGAAGCCGCTCCAGGTTGGAATGTAGGTGATATCAGCGACCCAGAGCTTATCGGGCGCAGTCGCTGAGAAGTTGCGGTCGACCAAGTCCGGCGCGGGTCGAGCATCGCGATCGCGCACGGTCGTTTTGAAGCTTTTTCGCCTGCTAGCGCCGTGAATCTGGCGTTCTCGCATCAATCGTGCGATGCGCTTTTCGCTTGTTCGAAAACCAGCGTCAATGAGGTCGTCAACGAGTCGTGGCCGACCATAGATCTCTCGCGAACGCTCGTGATACACCTCAAGAGCATCGCCGATCGCGATGTCGGCCTCCGCGTGGTCCGATGGCGGGCGTTTGATCCACGCGTAGTACCCGCTGACCGAGACGTTCAGCACGCGGCACTGCGTAGCAACTGGCCAGACGGCATGGTGCGCTCTCACGAATTCGAAGATTTTCCGGGTACCGAATCGGTCTCGCGAGCGAACCACGCCGTTGCTTTTTTTAAAATGTCGCGTTCAATCTCGAGTTCGCGGACTCGTTTGCGCAACTTTGCGTTCTCTGCGCTTTCGGCGCTCGTCATGCCATCTGTGCGACGGCCGACGTCGAGATCATCTTGCTTGAGCCAGTTGATGATCGATTGACGAGATATCTCGTACTCCCGGGCGATCGCGTTGGCATTTTTTCCGGACCGAATCAGCTCAACGATCTTAGCCCGGAACTCCGCTGGATAGACTCGTTTCTTGGCCATGGTGGGGTCCTTCTCCGCAAAGCGGAAAGACTCCACGAAACCGGGTCAGCTCCAGTTGCCCCATAAGGGTGGCTTTGATCGCAGCTCGTCTGAGCGAGATTTATAATGCCCTGCAAAACCTGAGTGTTCTGTAGGGCCAATAAAGGCTGGTTTGGTGTCAGACCCTTATCGACCCCCATTATATTGACCCAGGGGTCGAGAACGTTGAAGATTCCCGGTGTCGAGTAAGGACCTGTAGGAACCGGCATCGTGCTTATTTTCCCTTGAGCTGTGTGTGCAAGGCGCTATTAAGGTCCCGGGCTGAGCGCGACGCCGTGGAGGTCCGTTGTGACTGCGTCTCCAAAGCGTTTAAGGTTCGCCGTCTTCTTGCCGGTAAGATAATTCCATACTCCTACTTTCCTGGCGCGGACGCCGCGGTTCGCGTATGGAATGAGAATCTTGTTCTTATAAATCCAAGACTGATACGCGTAGGTGATGCCCGTAAACTTTGTGCTACTAACAACCGTTGCTGCCGAGCCAGAAACCTGTAAAAGGAAAAGCTCTGCGGTTCGGCGGCCGCCCCCAAGAACGGTCACATAGCGTCCGTCCCACTGCACTTGGCCGGCAAATCCAACACTGCCGTTTACGGTGATGTCCCTAAAGTCGCTGCTTGACGCTGGTAGCTCCGCGAGTGCGAATTGATCGTTGATGTAGCCATCAACGAAGAGATTGCCAGCACCATCATAACCACAATAGAGGCCCGCAAGATTAGCGTCGTATATCGCCGGCGTTCCTCGAGCTCCTGGGAATATCGCGACGTTTGCGTTGCTACCGTTGAATGTCACGGCGAGATTCCCTGTTGTGGGGTCTACCGAGCAGCCAAAGGCATCGTTTCCAGGCAATGCTAGGGTCGCAATCGGCGACGAGCCGCCATGAGCAAATTCAACCACGGCGGTGTTGTTGGTAATAAAAACATTTCCATCGGAATCCACACAAGCGCCTTCTTGGCCCACGTTAAGGCTTCCGACCAATGTGCCGCCCGGGTACGAGAGGACACACGTGCCACCGCAACCACCGACAGCATAAAGTAGATCGCCTGCATTCGATTTGGCGAGCATCCGTGACTTAGAGTCAGGAGCCCTGCGGGTGTCGCTCGGGGTTGTTGTCGCCGGGCCGTTAGCTTGCGGTTGGGAGCCATCGCAGCCGGCGAAGATGCTGATAGCCGCAACGGTAACGACCGCGCGGATAATGCAAACGGAAAAATTCATAAGATCCTCCTGCCCCTAAGGATGATTCGATAACCTCCGTCGTTTCCCGTCATTATGTCGAACAATCCGGTTTCGGTTCACGTAATTGACCTCAGTCACTCTTCTTGAATGTTGTTGCAAGGGGCACTACGCCCAACGACGTGCTGGAGGACCTGACGGTCCAACGTCAGATCGGCGACCAATTGTTTGAGGCGGCCATTTTCTTCACGCAGCTGCCGCAGCTCGGCGGATTTCCGGTGTTCCAAGGCTGCCGCAGCCTGCGCCACGCCGAAGCCGCCACCCCGATCGCCGACATCACCCGCAAACTCGGTATCTCCGAAGCGACGTTCTACGCCTGGCGTAAGAGCGTAGCGTCTAAGCTGTCGCACACGCGTTATCGTAGCAGGCGCCGACCGAACCCATCGATGGCCCGATGGCCGGACGCCAGCCTGCCTGCACCGTTTACCAAACGCAATCGACGTGTACTGCGTACCTTGGTCCGAGTGATGGATGACGCCGTTTGGCCTGCGCCGGAAGATCGCCATTTCAAGCGCTTCAAGGACGAGCTCAGTACGACATGATTTCTCTTGGCCCATCCTACGACGCGGCGGCTTAAGACATCCAGAACGATGGCGAGGTACGAGAAACCAGTCATCGTATAAGGCCGTGGCCCGAGTAAAAAACAAGTATTATTAAGCGCATGCTCGCTTACAGTAACACAAGGAGTATGACGCCGCGGCCGTATGCGAGGAAGGCCTGGAGCGCACCGCGGCCCGAAGCGCTCCTGCTGACGCCAATCGCGCGCAAGGTGCTCGCGGAGCGTACCGCAGCTGGCAATGATCCACGTGAAGATGCTTACACCAATCGCCGTGGGACGGCGATCTCGGAAGGGCATCGCCGCAACCGCGAGTGGAAGCGCGGGCAGGTTAATCAAAGGCGGACGAGGGTTGGTACCGCCGTGAGATTTTACCAAAGCTCGACGGTTTAACGCTGACTACTATGGCGCGCGCGACCGGCCTTTCTCTTGCTGCGTGCTCTCGTTATCGCATCGGCGCGCGGATACCGCATCCGCGCCATTGGGAGGCGCTGCTCACGCTTCTGGAACGATGAAAAAGAAAACATGTGGTGGACGAGAATACATAGCGTAACGCAGGGCTTTACAAATCGCTTATTCTCGGAATGAATACGTGGAAAGGGCCGAATGCAGTTTTGGTTCGAGGAGGTTCGCTACCACCGAGCGCTGTCGTGCTCGGCCTGCGGGCAGCTCGTGGCGCGTCGTGCCAGCGTGTCTTGGGTCTTTGACGAAAATGGCAATCGCGTCGAGGCATCCGCAATAGATGGCGCGTACGATGATCGTGCAGATTACGCGCTTAACTGTGCTTGCGGCAATCGGCTGGAGTTTCAATCCCCAGAGGATGTTGAACAACTAAAATCGACGCTTCAAGGGCCTAGCTCGACCGCACCTCCGGTCACGAAACTGACGTGATCATGCGCAACGCACCGGCCCTCTTATGTGATCCATTGTGACTGATCGCGCACTACGGCTACTCGCTGTAGATTGTGCCGTTGAGACACCGGGTGCCGAGCGATGCATGTTCAAAAGCTCATACTCGCTCCTGGGGTACGATATAGTTATCTTCGATCCACTTGCCGCTCATTTAAACCTCACTGGCCAACTCAATCGGTCTGTCAGCCTGGAAACCCCGCACTACACGCCTTTGCGCGATATTTACGATCGCAGGGTCAAAGAATTTCAATCCCTTTTGCAGCTTGGCAAAGTGGTCGTTTGTCTCGTTCCCCCGCCAACGTCGATTCGGAATTTCAACACTGACGATTCCTTTCGAGTTGTAGATGCAGTGGGTGTCTGCGCCGCAACGGTCGAGGGAGCTGGTCTAAACGTCGAGAATCGAGCTCAGGGCCCTCTAAAGCTTTTCTACGAAGCTTCGAAAGGAGCGCTTCGATACGAGGCGATTCTGCAGGACCCAATGGCGGAGGCATTCTTATTTATCACCGGCACGCCAACGATAGTTGGGAGCTACGTGAGAGTGGGTGAGGGTCATCTGCTGTTCACGCCACATTTTACCGACAAGGGTCTTACCTTCGTGGCCGGCGTTGTGGCATGGTACGGCGCTATCACGCAAGCCATAGCTTACCAAGCGGTACCGCTTTGGCTCTCCGGTGCGGCCTTAGATGTTGAGCGACAAGAGCAAGAGAAGGTCGATCTGCTTGATGAACAAGTTAAAGCTATTACGATTGAATATGAAGAAGCTGTTAATACGGTCGACGAGCTGCGCGCCTGGAAGAGGCTCATTTACGCGACAGGCCCGGAGCTTGAAGAGCAAGTCCGCAGGGCTTTAAACCTCTTCGGTTTCGCGGTCGAGCCGGGCTTGCCTGGGCGCGACGACTTTATCGTTGAGGCAGACGGCGCGCCGGCTGTTGTGGAAGTCAAAGGCGTAACCGGGAGCGCAAGTGAAACACATGCGGCTCAGCTAGAAAAATGGGCCAGCACCTATACAGCTGATCACGGCGGGGTTGCGCCCAAGGGTATTCTTGTGGTAAATGCTTTTCGCGATAAACCATTACAGGGGAGGACTCAGGCAATCTTTCCCGACCAAATGCTGAGATATTCGGAGCAGCGTGAGCACTGCCTTGTAAGTGGTGTGCAGTTGCTTGGCATGGTAGTTGAAGTCTTAGCTGACCCGGCAAGGGCAATCGTTGTCAGGCGGCGGCTGATGGAGACGCGCGGAATACTTCAGGGAGGCGACGATTATCGCACGTTTCTTGTTGAATCCCCTGCGGCTAAGGGTGAGCAAGGTTAGCCGAAACAATAAGCTGGTCGCAAAATATCGAAGTACTAATTGCATGCTCGGGGTCGTCCACTCTAAATGCGAGCAATAGTCATTGGCGCTCGGATATATTCGTCCAAAAAGGAAGCCCAACAGGCCATTTTCGAGGTTCGAAGCCGATATCAGTCTGGCATAGCCACTCCAGAAGATGACGAGTTTCTACGGGACCTCGTAGCGCTCCATCCAAATGCTGAAGCGAAAGTAGGTGTTGGAATCGATCGGTTTGAGACCCGTTGGAACCTAAGAAACATAGGCTTCTGGATCGTGCGCACGGACGGCAGCGAGACGGACTTCTCCTTTTTAAAGTGCCTCTACGGCAGCGCGATTCCAGACCTCGTCAGGAGCGCGATGCGTAGCGCCGTTCGTGATCAGCTTGCGGAGGTTCGCGCCGCAGCACTTGCTACCGCCAGACGCTGCCCAATCTCCGGCGACTTGCTAACGGTCGAGAACTGCCACGCTGACCACGAAGAGCCGCTCTTTATAGAAATCGCCGACGCCTTTGCGAACTCGGAAGGCGGCTACGAGGCGATGGCCACACACGCGCTTGATGGTGCATTTGGTCGACGATTTGTCGATGACGCTCAGGAACAACGCTGGATCGATTTTCATAAGAGACGCGCGCGGCTCAGGGCCGTCAGTAAACGCACGAACCTGAGCACTCTGCGACGCGGCATTCCGAGGCGAAGTAGCTGACCATCGGCTTATGTCGGAACACTTGAAGCAACCAGCAATCTTCCATGGGATGGCCATAGGCGATTGGGCCTCGTGGGCGCAGGTCGCGGTTATCGCCGCCACAGGGTCGGCGGCTGTCATCGTGGCCAACGTACAGCTCAACGCATTCAATCGAAACGAACGCTTGCGTAACTCGATAAAGATCATCGACCGCATGATGGCAAAGAACGCGCTTCAGGATGTGGATGTTTCTCCGTTTGATGCTGGAGTGACACTTGGCACCATTGCAAAAGACCCTGATAAGACGTCCCTTTACCAACAGCTCAGCAGCGAGATCGAAGCGTTTCAACGGGCTACAGCTGACGACAAGCAATGGTTTTTAAGAACACGCTCGAAGGCCCCAATCGTTGCAAGCTATCTCATAGACCTTGCGAGTTTCTTGGATCTGAACATGCTTGACCGCAGGTTTGTGATGCCCAAGATCAGCATTGTTGCACCGCAAAACGTTTCGGCATTGCTCGCGTTAGGCTACGATTCTGGTCCTCACATGCGGCGATTGCGCTGGCTGAACGATGAATGCGCAAAGTGCCGTGCGAAAAGTGAGAGCTAAGAGTAGGCACTTCGGGTTCTGAGGAAGGATGCCACAAGTAGCGAAAGAGCCCGAGTTGTGCCCGCAAGCAATGGCGTGAGAGCGATGTGATGAATCCCAAAGTTCGGCTGCCGTTCTCAGTACCATCGTAGAGGGACTGCACCGCCATGCGCGAGGGCTCCGACGCATGGCCCGTAAGCTTGCATCTTAGGATCAGCACAAAAGCCTCGGTCCCATATAGCGTTTTCCGCAGGCGTCGGATTTTGCAAACGCGACTGCAAATTTTGCACCCGGCGCTACGCCACGGCGGCCGGATGGCGAGAGTTGAAAAACGCCTGATATGTTACTGCTCGGGCCGCGTTGAACGGTCCTCTTAACCCGAAAAGGGCGGGTCGGCACATCCTGAAAAGCCTTGGGCTTCGAGCCCGGAAATAAGATCGATGGCCGACCCGATGACTGCTATCCTAAGAGATCGGACCGTATCTTAGGCCGGGTACGTCGCGAAGCCTGTATGCATCAGGGTGATCGCGTAGGGTAGCCCGCCGGCGAGTGAGGTGAGCGTGGAGATCCTAGGCATCGACGTCGGAAAGCACGAGATGCACGCGGTTCTGCTGCAGGATGATCGCTCAACATCGAAGAGCGTCGCCAATTCGGCAGCCGGTTTCAAGCAGTTGCAGACCTGGTTGCGGTAATCGCAAAGTTGACAGGGTGCACGCGTGTCTTGAGGCCACCGGCGGGTGGAGCGAAGATCTGGCGCTCGCGTTGTTAGCGCCGGAGTAAAAGTGACCCACCCCGCCGGTTGAAAAGGGACCCACCCGAACCTCCCTCGGACCACCAGGTCCATGTTTGCAAAGGAGCTTCAGGTGGAAATCCAAGTCCTCGCCCGCCAGGGGAAAGGCATCCGCGAAATCGCGCGGCTTCTCAAGTGCTCGCGCAAGGCCGTCCGTCGCGTGCTGCGCGGCAAGGCCAAGGACCGCTACGGTCCGCGTGCCCCGCGGCCAACGAAGCTTGATCCCTACGTCGAGTACATTCGGGAACGTGTCGAACATGCCAAGCCCGATCGCTTAGCCGCCACGGTCTTGCTGCGAGAGGTTCGCGACCAAGGTTATGGCGGCGGCTACACACAGCTCAAGGCGCTGGTATCGTCGCTCCAGCCAAAAGCGCAGCCCGAGCCGATCGTGCGCTTCGAGACGGAGCCCGGCAAGCAGTGCCAGATCGATTTCATGGTGCTGCGGCGCCGACCAACCAAGTTGGTGGCCTTCACCGCGAGCCTCGGCTATTCGCGCTATGGCTATGCGGAGTTCGCCGACAACGAACGCGTCGAAACGCTGATCGGCTGCCTCGAAAATGCCTTCATTTACTTCGGCGGGGCGGCGCTGACACTGCTGTGCGACAACCCGAAGACCATCGTGCTGGAGCGGGACACCTACGGCGACGGCAAGCACCGTTTCAATCCCGCCTTCTTGGACTTCACCCGCCACTACGGCATACGAACCAAACTCTGTCATCCGTATCGTGCTCAGACCAAAGGAAAAGTCGAGCGCTTTCACCGCTATGTCCGGCAATCGTTCTGGGTTCCGCTCATGACACGCATCAGGCCAATCCTCGTGGATGTCGCAACGGCCAATCGGGAGATCCGGCCCTGGCTGCGGGATGTCGCCAACACTCGCGTCCACGGCACCACCAAAGAACAGCCGGTCGTGCGTTGGCAGTACGAGCGCGCCATGCTGCTGCCTTTGCCGCCTCGTTACAGCGGCGTGCGGCTCGATATTGAGATCCCATCGAACTCGATCGTCGTACCGATGCCCGTCGAATCGCTTCAGCACCCGTTGTCGCGCTATCACGACCTGGCGCTCGAGGTGGCGCCATGAGCTTTGCCGACGAACGGATACGGGAGCTGTGCCAGCAGCTTGGCCTCGACGCGCTCGGCAACGATTTCCCCGGCTTGGCCGAACGTGCTGCAAAAGACGAACAGCCCTACAGTGAGTTCTTGGAGGCCGGGCTGCGGCTTGAGTTGCAAGCCCGGCACGCACGCAGCAGTACACTGCTCACGCGGATCGCCGGCTTTCCCGCGATTAAGACGCTCGACGACTATGACTTCGAGTTCGCCAGCGGTGCACCGCGGCAACTGCTCATGGAACTGGCAAACCTGTCGTTCATCGAACGCACGGAAAACGTCGTGCTGCTGGGGCCCAGCGGCGTTGGTAAGACGCACATTGCCATCGCACTCGGCTACAAGGCGACGCAGGCCGGCATCAAGACCCGCTTCATCTCGGCCGTCGACTTGATGCTGCAGCTTGCAGCAGCGCAGCGGCAGGGGCGGCTCAAAGAATCGTTGCGGCGCGCCGTGCAAACGCCGAAGCTGCTCATCATCGATGAAATCGGCTACCTGCCGTTCGGCCGCGAAGAGGCCAACCATTTCTTCCAGGTGATTGCCAATCGCTACGAACGCGGTTCGGTAATCATCACCAGCAATCTGCCGCTGACCCAGTGGGACTCCGCTTTCGCCGGCGACGCCACGATGACGGCGGCCATGCTCGATCGACTCCTGCACCACGCCCACGTCGCCCTTATCACCGGCGATAGCTACCGCCTAAAAGAGCGCCGGAAGGCCGGCGTCAGCCTGCCGCCAATCCCTACTGAGCTTAAAGTAACCCAAAGTTGATTCGGCCGGGAGGGTCCCTTTTCAACCGGCACCTTCGAGCCTAAGCGGGTCACTTTTCGGCCGGCGATGACATCCAGCGTAAGCTGGCCGATCTTCGCGTGGAGTTTCTCAACGTCGACCTCTTCGGTCTTGACGCTGCTGCCGTCAAACGCGCTCGTGGCGTTCTGAAGCAGCTGGGTCTTCCACTGCGTGATCAGATTAGCGTGGATGTCGAACTTCTTGGAAAGCTCGGCCATTGTGAGTTCGCCGCGAATGGCGAACAACGCCACTTTTGCCTTGAAGGCCGGAGAGTGGTTCCGGCGAGAACGTCGTGCCACAAGATGCTCCTTCTGAAGGCCTTTTCGCCTTCGATGGAGCGAAGTCATCACTTAGACGCCTGTACGATTAACCGAGGCCATCTCTAACCTCGGGGAGGTAAGTCGGAGCAAAAGTACGATGCGTTCGAGGCTATTCGGCTCGCCAAAGCAACTTTCAAGGGTCCGTGCGCAAGCATCGGTTTCTTCTACCATGAAATGGACGACGAACTGCAGGCCCAGACATACAAGGCTGCCGCAGAGGCGCTGGAAACCTGACGACGGAACGGTAAAGTCCCGACGGCTGGGGATACCAATATGGGCAGACCGATTGGGAGGGGTAGAGATTTGAAAGGAACGGATTTGGCTTGGTCTCCGCGAGTTAAGGATCAATCGCGCGATGCAATACCCCCCACACCCGGAGACCGTCTCAAGATATCAGGAGATGCGGCCGTCGACGATTGAAATGGTAGGAGAAGGAAACTTGCAGGCAAACATTGTTCAACTTCCCCGCAACGATTCCGATGGACTATACGGCTTTGACATTTCCCTTTATATTGAGGCGTTAGACTGGAAGAAAGTTCTAACAGAAACGAAGTATAAATACGCGTTTATCGAGGCCGCCCGGGGTACAACGCAGTCGAAAAACTTCAAGAGCATCTGGGACAGTCCGGAGCGCACCATTCCTTGTGGGCCATATCAACGAATTTGCAGTTATGCTAGCGGTGCTGATCAGGCGAGCGCATTCGTTAAAACCTTACAGGCGGCATCGCCGCTAAAGGACTCTGATTTACCGCCGGTTATAGATATTGAAGCGGACGGTAACGATCAATTTGCGTCGCGAGCCGTGTACACATGTATCATTGATTCGTGGCTGGAAATAGTCGAAGATCATTTGCAACGAGAAGCTATAATTTACACAAATCCGTCATTCTGCGCGACGGTTGGATTCGACGAAAAGTATGCGATCCGCAAAATATGGTTTGCACACTACGCTGTTCCAAAACCGTTGGTGCCGGTTCCCTGGAAAGGCTATTATTTTTGGCAGTACGCGCAAGATGTGAATCGCGAAGCTTTTGGTTGCACACCCGTGGATCTCGATTATTTCGGCGGTGACGAAGCGCAGCTGACTGCTTTTGTCGACGCGTCAAAACGTCGATAGGTGATGGTTGATTATTCGAACAGAAATGGCTACACGGCAATTTATCGGAAAGCTGTCGCCACGCTGATAGCGGTCTTCGACATCGGATGAACGCCGCGCAAATCTGGTGGTCCCCTTTGTTAAGCCGAAGGCGGTCCTAAATCCTCACGGCGCGCCTCGGCTTTAGCATCTCGCTCACCAGCAGCATCGCTCCGGTAAGCCGGTCCCGCTAGACGTCCTGATCGTTAGCCCAGCTTTAACAACTGCCCAAGAGCGTCGTTCCCAGAAGGTCTCCAGATTCTGGACTGTGTCCGGAATTGTGTGTAACTGCGATCGCAGAGTGATGTAATCGAGTTCACGATTGCAGGACGAGCTCCAGGCTTTCCGGCGACATGTATCTTCGTTCCGTCATCCAAGCTTCGCTCTGTTCGATCAGAATCATTGTGACGAGGCGAAGCGTCGACTCCACCGACGGGAAGATGCCGATCGAACGCGTCCGGCGTCGAATCTCTTTATTCAAATGCTCGACGGGATTGTTCGAGCGGATCTTGCGATGGTGTTCCAATGGGAACGCAAGAAACGACAACGCGTCGGCGATGCCGGCGTCGAAGATCGCCATCGCCTTGGTCAAGGAATCCGCAAAGCGCGTTCGGACGTCGGCGATTGCGCGTTGGGCGCTTTCCACCGAAACCTGAGAGAAGACGGCCTTGATCGCCGCTGCAACCTCCAACTTACGGCTCTGCGGAACGTGCGCCAGAATGTTCCGATAGAAGTGAACTTGGCACCGCTGCCATGCGGCGCCGGTCATCACCGCCGCGATCGCGCCCTTGAGCCCTTCGTGCGCATCGCTAATCACCAGCTTGACGCCGCTGAGTCCACGTTTGCGTAAACTGCGCAGAAGCTGCGTCCAGCTCTCTTTGCTCTCAGCGTCGACCACGTCGATGCCGATGACGTCACGAAAGCCGCTCGCCGTGACCCCGTAGGCAATGACGACAGCATTGCTGACGATACGACCATCGACGCGCGCCTTTTCGTACAGAGCGTCGAGCCACAGGTAGGGATACTTCTCGGTCAGCGGCCGCGTACGGAACTCTTCGGCTCGAACATCCAGCTCGGCACACAGCTCGCTGATTTGCGATTTGGCCAGCCGTTCGACGCCCATCGCAGCCAGCACGTCCTCCATTTTGCGAGTGCTGATGCCGCCGACGAAGGCTTCTTGGATCACCGACACTAACGCCCGCTCGCTGCGTTTGAAATGCTCGATGACCGTCGGTTTGAAGTTGCTGTTGCGCGCCCGTGGGATGCTGAGATCGAGCGTGCCCGCGCGAGTATTGAGGCCACGCATCCGCGTGCCGTTGCGCTGATCGCGACGCTGCTCAGTGCGTTCGTGCGGATCGGCTCCGATGTGGCCGTCAAACTGTGCCTGAATCGCCGTGTCGTACACCAGCGACAGCATGCCGCGCAAGAAATCCATATCTTTGGTGCCGAGCAGTTCGACCAAGGCCGCCCGTTGCTCAGGCGTGAGGTTCAGAGACTCCATTCGGTCCTTTCGCTTGCGCTTCATAGCGCGAGAGTTGGACCGCAGCGGCTTCGCTCCCCGGCAGGAGGGCTAAACCGATTTTACACACTTTTCCGGGCACTACCCAGATTCTGGATCGAACCGCCATGGCGTAAGACATTGGCAAAGCATCGTCCAAGATCGTGTTTATGCGATGATTTGTTTACAGCCGCCTAATCTTAGGATACTTGTTCAACTGATGTCCTACACTGAGCACGTTAGTGCTCTGGATATTTATTATTTTCGGATGGCACCTGCGTTAAAAACCCGTGATCTGCGTTAATAATATGTCGGTTTGCCATAGATTTTGTCTTGCCCGCAATGTTAGCGAAGCGATCCGGACGCAGAAAGCAAGTAGCTTTACCAAGCTGTCCATTTAAGTCGGGCACAGCCACGTACACCAACGTTAGTTATGTTAGAGTCGGATCGATGCGCGAGCAACAAGTCGAAGCATTGCGGCGTCCTTGAGTGAAAGGCGTCCATTCGATGTTCTCACGCGAACGTAAGATGCTTTAGAAAAGAAACGTTAACCGGCAGATCGTTTCAATCTGGCTAAGTTGGTCGATTTAAGCAGACAGTTGGACAAAGCTGGTTCTCCTGAGAATCGGTATTGCTTTGCTAACATTGAGCGCCGAAGCCACATCATTGTCCTCCGGAAAACCTCTGAGGACTAGTTCTTGCCCTGAACTGGACGT
This sequence comes from uncultured Acidimicrobiaceae bacterium, assembly GCA_963828455.1. GTDB lineage: Bacteria > Actinomycetota > Acidimicrobiia > Acidimicrobiales > RAAP-2 > Bog-473. The sequence continues at coordinate 18,757 of CAWHFH010000015.1, forward strand.
TTCGATGGCATCAGGAAGATGATCCTGAAATCGCTTAAACACGTAAAGTGCTGCCATTGCCTCTGGGGAAGCATTACCGTAGAGGTCAGATATAATGGCGCCGGCGCCGAGCATGTCTTCTAGGCTTGGTCGGAGAGAGTTGTCATCCCATCTCTCGCCTGCTGCTATAATTAATATACTTCTGCCCAGCCTTCGTGCGGCTCGTGCAACTGCGGAAGCGTTTCGAAGGCAACCAACTAATACGATTTGACTCTGTACAGAGAGAGCGATCGTCGCTCCGTTAGGCGAGGGTAGAACGAGTTTGTCGCCTGCCCTGAGCTGACCCAGTGTTCGCGGAGAAAGACACGCCTTAGTCTTGGAACGAATTGGTTGCGCATAAATGGCGCCCAAGCTCTCAGCGAAACGTTCTGCCTGTGCGTCGCCATAGGGATAAGGAAAGACTTCAACGCCTAATGAAACCGCGATGTCAATGCAAGTGGAGAATGAAAGGACATCAACGATTATCGCAACATCAGCCCACGAGCTGAGGCGTTTGGCGCCCTCTAAGCCCCATTCAAACCGGATCTCGTAGTTTTTCTGCATATACCAAGTCATCTTTTGTAGCTCGGCGAAAAGTCGTCCTGAGCGCGCCCTAACGCGAACGTTCGAGATCACATTGACCAGCAAACGCGCTTTGACAACCAAGGTGTGTAGTATTGCGGAAGCGAGGGCAGCGAATATTTACCCAGCGGGGCGGAACGCGCACGCCGCTTGAACGTACAGCGCACCTCGCGTGTCCCAGGGGCCAATCCCATTTACGGAAGCGATTGCCCGCGAAGTGGCGACGAGCGCCTCGGCGGCATGCTTCTCCGTAACAACGTTGGGTGAGCTTAACCAGGCCAATAGAAATCCGCATTGCGCTTCGGCTATCTGAGCTGCGACAAGCGACAGCGGAAGTCCCGGTTTGCGCGGACATTTCCCATGACGACTCGTAAGCCGGATTTGGAGCTGACCCGGTTTCGTGGAGTCTTTCCGCTTTGCGGAGAAGGACCCCACCATGGCCAAGAAACGAGTCTATCCAGCGGAGTTCCGGGCTAAGATCGTTGAGCTGATTCGGTCCGGAAAAAATGCCAACGCGATCGCCCGGGAGTACGAGATATCTCGTCAATCGATCATCAACTGGCTCAAGCAAGATGATCTCGACGTCGGCCGTCGCACAGATGGCATGACGAGCGCCGAAAGCGCAGAGAACGCAAAGTTGCGCAAACGAGTCCGCGAACTCGAGATTGAACGCGACATTTTAAAAAAAGCAACGGCGTGGTTCGCTCGCGAGACCGATTCGGTACCCGGAAAATCTTCGAATTCGTGAGAGCGCACCATGCCGTCTGGCCAGTTGCTACGCAGTGCCGCGTGCTGAACGTCTCGGTCAGCGGGTACTACGCGTGGATCAAACGCCCGCCATCGGACCACGCGGAGGCCGACATCGCGATCGGCGATGCTCTTGAGGTGTATCACGAGCGTTCGCGAGAGATCTATGGTCGGCCACGACTCGTTGACGACCTCATTGACGCTGGTTTTCGAACAAGCGAAAAGCGCATCGCACGATTGATGCGAGAACGCCAGATTCACGGCGCTAGCAGGCGAAAAAGCTTCAAAACGACCGTGCGCGATCGCGATGCTCGACCCGCGCCGGACTTGGTCGACCGCAACTTCTCAGCGACTGCGCCCGATAAGCTCTGGGTCGCTGATATCACCTACATTCCAACCTGGAGCGGCTTCTTGTTCCTTGCCGTCGTTCTGGACGTATTCAGCCGTCGAGTCGTCGGCTGGGCAATGGCTACTCATCTCCGGACCGAACTCGTCCTCGATGCGCTCGAGATGGCGTTCCATCAGCGCAAACCAAGAGCAGTGATTCATCATTCAGACCAAGGCTGCCAATACACGTCGATCGCATTCGGCAAGCGCTGCGAACAGATGGGAATCAAACCTTCAATGGGTTCGGTCGGTGATTGCTTCGACAACGCGATGTGCGAGAGCTTCAACGCAACTCTGGAATGCGAGCTGCTCGTCAAGCACCGCTTCAAAACTCAGAGAGAAGCTGCGCTGGCGGTCTTCGATTTCATCGAGGGATTCTACAACCCTCATCGCCGGCACACCTCGATCGGAAACATTTCGCCGGCCGAGTACGAACGGCGGAGTCAAGCCGCCTGATGTCCAATCAACAATCCTCTACGATAGTGGGTCAGCTCCAAACGGCCAAATTTGGATTATTTGAATTGATCCCATAATTGCGGAACGAAGCCCCATTCCTCCACTGTATTCCAAAAGTCCACTTTGGGTGCTTTTAGACCGACGTGATTATCACCGGCCCCACGCTTGCAACAATAATCGTCGCTGCATTCGGAGGCGTGTGGTGCCTCTACGGTGCCTCACGACTGCCCGGACGCCGCCGAGCGATCGCTGCGGTAGCAGCGGTGGTCATTTCTGTTGTGCTGATCGCCGGCGGAATCCACCACACCGGAGTGGTGGGGCGGGAGTTCTTGCTGCCGACCTACTACGCCGCGGTTGCATTCGAAGCGATCGCTATTATCGTTGTAGTAGCCGTCATGCGACGGTCCAACCGCGTCACAATGATCGGTCCCAGCATCGCCATCATCGTGGGCCTCCACTTTATCGGCCTTTTCCTGGCTACCGGCGACGCTCTCTTTCTTTGGCTTTGCGCGGCTCTCTGCGCCGTCGGCATTGGAGCGGTGCTGCGGCAGCCGTCATCGCGTGCCATGGCGGCCGGGTTCGGCAGCGCGCTCGTCCTGTGGGCCGCTGCGCTGACAATGATCGTACGGTGAGTGCAGCACTGAATTTAAGAGTGCGCGGTGTGCAGCCATCACATCGAATCTCGTCGCGAAGCGGAAGTTGCTTGTGCCCGGACTCCAAAGTCCATTCTTTGGTGGAAAGGGACGCTCCCACGCCGTGCCAAGCGATGGCTAAAACTTTCGGCGAAGGAGCGTCCAAGGCGCTTAGGCCTTCTTATGTTTGCAGCGCTTTTTGAGCGTTAGTTGGGTGTCGCCAGGTCCTTCGGAACAGCGCCCGCGCAATTCCGAATCTGAAGACGGCGTCGACGACCGGCCCGTAGCGAGATCGGGCCGCGCTTTTGAGAGTCCCGGGCGATGCAGGAGGACCCAGCGGTCCCGCCAGCCCTAATAGGAAACGATGAAGTATAACCGTGTCGCGGTCGTCGCCGTCTTGCTGGCCGGGTTCGCCCGGACCCTTCGGCGTGGTCCCACATGGTGAGGAAGCCCTCGATGGTCCGAGAGCCCGAGTACTCCGGCCCGGCGGCGTGCTCTTTTACCTGCCTCGGGTCGAAGGGCAGCGCCATGGCGGCCACGAACAAGGCGGCCTTGCCGTCGAAGTAATGGTGGACAAGGGCGGGGTCGACCCCGGCCTCTCGGGCGACCGCCCGCAGGCTGGTGCCGTCGTAGCCCTTGTCAGCGAAGACGCGCTTGGCCGCCTCGACGATCTCACCTCGGGTGTCCGCGTTGCCGGGCCGGCGTCCGACGGCGCTCACCGCTGTCGCACTGCGAAATTGCGGGTCAGCAGGTATTCACCAGCGGGGAATTCTGTGTTAAAACTCATCAGTGATGAATCATATGATCATGAGCGGGTGAGCGGAATGGATCAAAGGTCCCAGACAGAGGTCACGGCTCTGGGCCGGCTGGCCGGCTGGTGCTACGACCGTCGCCGCACCGTGCTCGTGCTGTGGATCGTCGCCATCATCGGCATCACAGTCGTTTCGGTGGCGGTGGGGACCACCTTCAAGAACAAGTTCACCGCCGGCAACACCCCATCGCAGCAGGCGCAGAACATCCTCCAAGAGCGCTTTCCGTCTAAGTCGGGGGACACCGCCGACATCGTGTTCCGCACATCGACGCCGATCGCCGCCAACCAGGCGGCGATCACCAACGTCATCGACAAGGTGCGACCGCTTCCCTATGTCCAAGGCATCACGAGCCCGTTCTCAGCGCAGGGAGCACACCAGATCGCGCCAAGAGGTGACATCGCCTACGCCGAGATCCAGTTCACGACGGACACAGCCGACATCCCGACCGGCGCCGTGAAGACGGTCATCTCCACCGCGCAAGGCGCGGCCACCCACGGGGTCCAGGTAGAGCTGGGCGGAAGCCCGATCTCCGCCGCCGCCACCGCAGCGCCGGGACCGAGCGAGGGCATCGGCATCACTGCGGCGCTGCTGATCATGCTGCTGGCTTTCGGCTCGGTGGTGGCCATGGGTCTGCCGGTGATCACCGCCCTGGCGGGTCTTGGGATCGGTATCGCCTTGCTGGAGTTGCTTACCCACCTGCTGACCGTGCCGAATTTCTCGCCCGAGATGGCGATCATGATCGGTCTTGGAGTGGGCATCGACTACGCGCTCTTCATCGTGACCCGCTACCGACAGGGCATCTTCGAGGGCCGGACACCGCGCGACGCGGTGATGACGTCCCACATGACCGCCGGTCGGTCGGTCATGTTCGCCGGCAGCACGGTTGTGATCTCCCTCTTCGGGCTCTACCTCATTCAGCAGCCCTACATGATCGGGCTCGCCACCGCCTGCATCGCAGCCGTATTGATGGTGCTCCTGGCGGCGTTGACGCTCCTCCCGGCGATGCTCGGGTTCGCAGGCAACGTGATCGACAAGCTGCACATCCCCGGGCTGCTCCAGAGCGGCGGGCCCCCGCCAGAGAACGGGTTCTGGCACCGCTGGAGCCGGTTCATCCAGAGGCGGGCCTGGTTCACTGGCATCGCGGCGGTGCTCGTCCTCGTGGCGCTCGCACTACCGCTGTTCAGCATGCGTCTCCAATTCACCGATGCCGGTAACGACCCCTCCAACCTGACGACGCGCCAGGCCTACGACCTCTTGGCCCAGGGATTCGGACCTGGGTTCAACGGTCCGCTGATCGTCGCGGTTGCCATGAGCGGACCCTCGGACGTACCGACGGTGCAGCATCTCGACCGCGCACTCTCGTCGGGAATCCCGGGCGTGGCCTTCACGGCACCGGCGCAGTTCAACGCGAACGACACCGGTGCCCTGATCCCGGTCATCCCGACCACGTCGCCACAAACGTCGCAGACGGTCGACCTCGTGAACCGGCTGCGTGCCGACATGATCCCGCCGCTCGTCAACGGGACAGGCGTCAACGCGCAGGTGGGTGGGGAGACAGCGGCATCGATCGATGCCGCCAACTTCCTTGGTCATCGCCTCTTCATCGTGATCGGCGCGGTGTTGATCCTTTCCTTCCTGCTCCTCATGGTCGTCTTCCGCTCGCTGGTCCTGCCGCTGAAGGCAGTGATCATGAACCTCCTGAGTGTCGGAGCGGCCTACGGAGTGATGGTGGCCGTGTTCCAGTGGGGCTGGGCTGGGAGCATCATCGGCATAGGAGAGAAGGGTCCGATCGACCCCTGGATCCCGGTCGCAATGTTCGTCGTCCTCTTCGGCCTCTCCATGGACTACGAGGTCTTCCTTCTGTCGCGCATTCGCGAAGAGTGGCTCCGCACAGCTGAGAACTCGACCGCCGTCGCGGACGGTCTGGCCGTCACCGGCCGCATCATCACCGCGGCGGCGGCGATCATGTTCTGCGTCTTCGGATCGTTCATCATCAAGGATCCGCTGCACATCCTCAAGGTGTTCGGTCTGGGCCTCGCGACCGCGGTGCTCATTGACGCCACACTCGTCCGCATGGTGCTCGTGCCTTCGATCATGGAGGTGCTCGGGCCGGTCAACTGGTGGCTGCCTCGCTGGATGGATCGGTCGATGCCGAGGCTCGGGATCGAGGTCATCCCGACCCCGACTCCCACTCCCGCCCCGGCATCGACGCCGTTGCCCACGCCCGCCTGACCTGCGCAGGGGCAGCCGTATGCTTGCCCCTCATGAGCAGCGAGCAGCCGGCGTCCACGTTCGTTTCGTTGAACCCGGGGCGCGACGCACAGAGGGTCGGCACCGCCGAGTTCCTCGGCGAGGACGTTCAGAAGGTCCACGACCCCGTGTGGGCCGTCGTCGGGAACCTCGGCGACAGCCAGTGCTACCTCGGCGTCCCGCAGAAGGTGCAGAACATCCAGTCAGCGCTGTCGCGGCGCATCGCGAAGGACGACCTTGCGGTCCGATTGATCCCGCCAGCATTCACCCTCGGCGTTTCGGACGGCCAGCTCAACGGCACACCTGAGATGCGGTTCTCCCTCGTGGGAAGGGAGCTGGTGCACGACGTCGCCGACGTGCACCTCGTCGCGAACAAGGTTGCCGGGCTGGTCGCTGTCGTGGCGTGCGACAAGCCGCCGGTCGGCACGCTCGCCGCGATCCTCGAGAACGACACTCCCGCGGTCATCCTCTCGGACGGGCCGATCCGGCCGGGGATCGATCCGGAGACGGGTGCGCCGATCGACATCGTGGCGGCCTTCCAGGTTGCCGACCAGGACGCGGCAGTTCGCGCCCGCTACGCGCTGCACGCCTGTCCGGGCCAAGGCAGTTGCGGGGGGATGTTCACGTACAACACGATGCAGACGTTCATCGCGGTGCTCGGGCTCGAGCCGCTGCACATGGTCGCTCCTCCGTCCGACGACCCGCGCCGTCTGAACGATTTTCCGGATCAACTCATCGACTGCCTGCTGGCCATGGCGAGCCGGGTGATCAGCCCACGGGACATCGTGACGCCTTCGGCGCTCCGGAACGCGTTGACGGTGGCCATCGCCATGGGTGGTTCCACCAACGTCGCGCTGCACAGCGTCGAGATCGCACGTGCCGCCGGGATCGACCTCTGGGCCGAGGTGCTCAGCCAAGCCGACTTCAACGACCTCGCTCGGCGGCTGCCCGTACTCGTCAACATGCGGCCTTTTGGCGATTACTCCATGGTCGACGTCGACGCCAAGGGCGGGCTGCAGGTCATCGTCAAGGAACTCCTCGAAGCAGGGTTCCTCGACGGTGATGCGCTCACCTGCACCGGCGAGACCCTCGCCGAGCAGGTTCGACGCCTCGACCCGCCGCCGCCCGATCAGGACGTCATTTACCCAGTCGACAATCCCTTTAAGGACACGGGCGGACTCCGTTTGCTCCGGGGAAACCTCGCACCGGAGGGTGGTGCGATACTCAAGGTGGCCGGCGTCGAACGTGGCGTGCAGGACGGTGTGTTCACGGGTCGAGCCCGCGTGTTCAACAGTGAGCGCGCTCTTGTCGAGGCCCTCGACCAGCAGCCGGATTCCTTCGAGGACAATGACATGGTGGTCATCCGTTACGAAGGGCCCCGTGGCGCGCCGGGCATGCCCGAGCTGCTCGATCCCACGTCTCGGATCACTGCCCTGTGCCGGCAGCGGGACATCACCATCGCCCTGATGACCGACGCGCGGTTCTCGGGCGGATCGGTCGGGTTGGTGATAGGCCACGTCGCGCCCGAGGCCTTCCTCGGAGGACCCATCGCACTCGTCGAACAGGGCGACACCATCGTGATCGACGTTAACAACGATCGCATCGACTGCGCGCAGTTCGACGAAGCGGGTGTGCTCGAGCAGCGTGTCGCGGCCTGGCGGGCAGAGGTGGATCGCAACGGTGGCGTGCACCCGGATGCCACTCCGGTCACGGACAGGGTGTTGTCCCGGATGCGAGCCACGGCGCTGCCCGCGCTCTTGGGCGGAGGTATGGCCACCCCGCCGCCCGCCTGAGCAGGGGGCGCCGCCCCGTTACTTCTGGCCGGTGCGGTGGATCGCTTCGGGCCGGATCGACGCGACCGTGTCCCAGAGCTCATCGGAAGGCACGGGGTGCCCGTAGAAGAATCCCTGCACCGACTCGCACCCGATTGCCTGGAGAGCCCCGGCCTGCTCTGCCGTCTCCACTCCCTCGGCGACTACGGACAGGTTGAGCGAATGCCCGAGGTTGACCAACCCCTGCACGATGGCCGCGCTGCGACAGTCGTCGGAATCGAGCGTCGAGACGAAGCGGCGGTCGATCTTGATCCCGGTGATGGGCAGGTCCTGGAGCCATGAGAAGTTGGAGTAACCCGCCCCGAAGTCGTCCAAGGCGAGACACACACCCAGTTCCCGAAGCGATCGCATGACCACCTCGGCGACCCCCACGTCGAGCAGGGCCTCCTCGAGGATCTCGAAACCGAGCAACTCCGGGGGCAATCCGTTGCGGGTGAGCACGTCCACGACCAATGCCGGAAAGCCCGGATCGGCGAGTTGCTGCGGGGACACGTTCACCCACAGACGGAAGGGGCCGGAGAACCTGTCCTCCGCCCGCCACCGCGCCAGATCCGCCGTGGCCTGTTCCAACACCCACGTGCCGATCGGGGTTATAAGGCCGCTATCTTCCGCGACGGGCAGGAATTTCTCGGGAAGGACCCGCCCGTGCCCGGGACGGTCCCATCGCAACAGCGCCTCGGCTGCGACCACGTCCTCGGTCAAGGGGTCCACGACGGCCTGGTACAGCAGCAACAAGGCGCCACTCGCCATCGCGACTGGGAGTTCGCGCTCGATCTCGAACCGTTCCCGGACCTGGGCGCGCATCTCGTCGTCGAAGAGCTCCCAACGGCCACGGCCGCCTTCCTTGGCCCGGTACATCGCGGTATCCGCGTTGCGCAGCAATGTCTCCGCCGAATGCCGCCGGAGTCCCGGCACTGTCATGGCGATGCCCACGCTCGCGCTGATCCCGTAGTCGGACGCGTCGATCTCGATCGGCTTCTGGAACGTGTCGAGGAGGTGCTGGGCGATGGCGCATGCCTCGTTGGACCCCCGGACGTCCGGGCAGATGACGACGAACTCGTCGCCCCCGAACCGCGCCACACTGTCGGTCTTCCGGCACGATGCGCTCAGGCGATGCGCGACTTCCTGCAACACTCTGTCGCCGACCTGATGACCGAAGAGGTCGTTGACCACCTTGAAACGGTCGAGATCGAGGAAGTAGAGCGCCACGGATCCGCCGCTGCGGTGACTGAGCGCCAAGCTCTGTTCCAGGCGGTCGTCGAGCAGGGCGCGGTTGAGTAGACCCGTCAACGGGTCGTACATCGCCTGGTATGCGTTGATCTGCTTCAACCGGTCGACAAGGTCACGGTTCTGTTTGAATAGGCGCCTTCTCGTCAGGGCGTCGGCGACGCTCTTTTGAAATTGAGGCGGCGCGACCGGTTTGATCAGATATGCGTCGAGCTGACCCACCGCTGCGATGGCGGTGTCGAGCATCGCATATCCCGTCAACAGGAGAACGGGGATCTCCGGATCGTGGGCCTTGACGTCTTTCGCGAGATCTATCCCGGTGCCATCGGGCAACTGGTAATCGACGACGACGACGGCCGGCGTGTGGATGGCAACCAGTTTCCGCCCGTCGTCGACCGTTCCGGCGGTAATCGTCTCGATCCCGTCCATGCGGAGGACCTCGACCAGCGTGTCGCGCATCTCCTCGTCGTCGTCGACTACCAGGACGGTCTCAGTGTGGTCCGGTGCGACGTAGAGATCTGTCATGGGGTCTCGTGATCGATCGCAGCTCTGACCTCGTCGAGCAACTGCCGCGGCGCAACGGGCTTCATCAGATGGGAGCAGACCTTGTGGCCGACGCTCCGCTTGTCTTCTCCCTCGAAGCGGTACGCCGACATCAAAATCACGTTCGGTGGTGAGTCGAGGACCTGGAGGACCTCGATGCCGGTCCGTCGCGGCATGCGAATGTCGAGGAGCAGGACCGACACGCTTCCGGATTCCAGGATGTCGAGCGCGTCCTGACCATCGACGGCCTCGACGACTGAGTAGCCGGCTGATCGCAGGATCTCGGCGACAGAGGTGCGGACCGGCTCCTCGTCGTCCACGACGAGCACGTCGGCGAGCAGGACGCGGTTCACTTCGCCACCCGCTCCTTGACCGGCAGGACAACGGTCGCACGGACGCCACCGGTTGCCGCGTTCTCGAGCGAAATCTCTCCCCCGTGCGCTTGCACGAGCCGCTGCACGATGGCCAGTCCAAGCCCGGTCCCGCTGTCCTTGGTCGTGAAGAAGGGTTCGAAAACCCGCTCCATGGTCTGGTCCTTGATGCCGCTCCCGCTGTCCTCGACAGTGAACGTCGCGTGGCCGTCGGAGCAGGACACGCCGAGACGGACCGTTCCACCTTCGGGCATGGCCTGGTACGCGTTGGTGACCAGATTCGCGAGCACTTCGGCCAACTGGCCGCGGTCGCCGACGAGCGAGCACGGCGCCACCTCCACGTCGACCTGGACGTGGTCGGGGTATGGCGTTGCGGAAATGACTTCGTCGATGAGATCTGGCACATCGATATCGCTCTCGACCAGCTCGCGTGGCCTGACGAACGCGGTCAGGTCGTCGGCCAGCACAGCGGCCTTGGACGTCTCACGCTCCGCCATCGACAGGTACCTCTCGGTCGTCGGCGTGACGTCTTGACCGAGATCGCCCCGGACGATGAACAGGGCGTTCGTCACTGCGGCCAGCGGGTTCCGGAGCTCATGGCCGATTACCGACGCCATCTCACCTACTGCAGAGAGCCTCTCCTGCTGTACGAGCGCGTTCTGCGTGGTCTTGAGGTCATGGAGCGACGCATTCAGATCGGCGGTGCGCTCCTCGACGACGGCCCGGGCGTAACGATGGCGTCGTTGGACGGTCTCGATCGTGATCGTGACGACGACTGCGATGAAGAGGCCCATGACGAGCAGGATCCACGGTCCCGAGGATGCAAGGCCTGAGACAAAGGGGTTGCGTGCGTTCGCAACGACGGTCCAGGTCGAGGCACCGACGTCCACCCGTGCGTGTGCCGCCGGCTTGGCTAGAGGGAGCGTCTTGGTGGAAGCAATGAGCAAGTTGGAGGGCATGGGCGGGCCCGGGCCGTACAGAGCGACGTTGAGGTTGTTGAAGGCCGTACCGATCGCTGTGGCGATGTTGATGTGCGTGGGGATCGTGAATTGCTCGTAGACGTAGAGCCCACCCGATGCTGCCGCGGCGAAGCGGGCAATGCTCGTCTTCCCGTTCGACGTGACGGGTCCGCTGATCACTCCGGTGCCAGACGCGCGCTGGACGGTGGCAAGCGCCCCACCTGTTAGGGCATCGCCGGGCCGGTACGTGGTGCTGGCGGAGGCAACGACGACATAGCGATCCCCGTCTATGCGGACGAGGATGTTGTCCACACCCGTAGACGCTTTGCCGCTCGGGTTCACGAAATTGACGAACGCCGTCGGATCGGCCTTGGTCAGCTTGACGACCGCGGCGTTGTTCGAAACCCCGGTAATGATGCCTCCGAAGACCGACGATGCAGTTTCTCCGGCGTCCGTCGTCTCATTGGAGAGGAGGGCGGTCTCCTGCTGGTTGACGCTGTGCTGGAGGAAGAAGTAGCCGCCGATGCTCAGGAGGACGATGACCGCCCCGATGAGGAGGGCGACGGGGGAGGGGAGCCAGCGGTGTCTCATGAAGGCGTCCATTGCAGCACGGAAGCGCCTACGAACTGCCCGTTGCCGTGGGCGAAGTCACTCGCCGCCGTCTCAGCGGGTGGCGCCAGCTTCATGGATTCCCCCAAAAAGACTGCCGTAGCCGTTCCGCTACGAGTCTCTCCAGCCCTTATTCTTCCACAAGCGCTGCACGATTCTTCCGCAACTCTTCGGGAGCCAAACGGGTTCGTCCTGGGTTTGGCAGGCACGGTGGCGCCCTGTCGAAGAGGCCCACGGTGTTGGCTCGTGGGTCGGCGAAAAGGCGACGGAGGGGCCGCGGTCGTTCGCGTGAAGGTACCCAGCCGAACAGGTCGGGCGCAATACCTGCGAAGCGCGGCGACATCGGGACCACTCATCTCGAAGTGCACGACTGTGTGGGGCATGGCCGCACTCCCATCCGGGGCGCAGAGCCGGCACCCGCGAGACAGGGGCTCGCGGTGCCCGTTCGCACGTCACTCCGTGCTTGCGGCGACGACCAGGGCGGTTCGGCGGGCCGCCGCGGGGAGGGTGAGGGCAGGAGGGCGGGGTTGTCGCCCCTCGAGCGGCGTGGCAGAATGATCGGGCTATGTACGCGCGCCCCACTCGGCCCGAGACGATTCTGGTAGTCGTAACGTAGAGGCGCGCCCTCACATCGCAGTGCGCGCCTCTCGACCTCCCGATCCGGGGGGTCGTTTCAATTCCCGGACAATTTTCGCCGCAACGCACCACCGACAGGAAGACAGGAACAGGTGACGACAATGAAGCTGACAGGGGCCCAGGCCCTCATCAAGAGCCTCGAGATGCAGGGGGTCGACGTCATGTTCGGGCTGCCCGGCGGCGCCATCCTGCCGGTGTACGACCCGATCATCGACTCGTCGATCCGCCACGTCCTCGTCCGGCACGAGCAGGGCGCGGGCCACGCCGCCGAGGGCTACGCCATGGTGACGGGAAAGCCGGGCGTGGCGATGGTGACGAGCGGGCCGGGCGCGACGAACATCGTCACGCCGCTGGCGAACGCCTACATGGACTCGACTCCGCTGATCGTGGTGTCGGGACAGGTGGCCACGCCCGCGATCGGGACGGATGCGTTCCAGGAGTGCGACATCACCGGCGTGACGATGGGAATCACGAAGCACAACTGGCTCATCAAGGACGTCGACGACATTCCGCGGGTCGTGGCCGCCGCGTTCCACGTCGCGACGACGGGGCGGCCGGGGCCGGTGCTGATCGACTTGCCCAAGGACATCTCGAATCAGCCGATGGAGTGGTATTGGCCGACGTCCGTCGAGGAGCTCGACCTGCCGGGTTACCACCCGGTGACGTTCGGTGACCCCGTGCTGGTCGCGCAGGCGGCCGAGCTGATCGCGGCGGCGAAGCGGCCCGTGCTCTACGTCGGCGGCGGGGTGCTGAAGGCGCGGGCGGCCGAGGCGCTGCGCGCGCTGGCCGAGCGGACCGGGATCCCGGTGGTGACGACGCTGATGGCCCGGGGAGCTTTTCCGGATTCGCACCCCCAGGCGCTGGGAATGCCCGGGATGCACGGCCACTACACCGCGGTCACGGCGATGCAGCGGAGCGACCTGCTGATCAACCTCGGCGCCAGGTTCGACGATCGGGTGACCGGGAAGATCTCGTCGTTCGCGCCCGAGGCCAAGGTGATCCATGTCGACATCGACCCGGCCGAGCTGGGGAAAGTGCGCATGCCCGACGTCGGGATCGCGGGGGACTGCCGCCAGGTGATCGACGAGCTGCTGGTTGCGATGGACGCCCGTGACACCGTCGGCGAGGGGCCGGTCGTCGGCGACCTCGAGCCGTGGTGGCGCCAGATCCGCGAGTGGCAGGAGCGCTTTCCGCTCCACTACACCGAGACGGAGGGCGGGGCGATCAAGCCGCAGAACGTCGTCGAGCAGCTGCGGGACGCGGCCGACGAGGACACCATCGTCGTCGCTGGCGTGGGCCAGCACCAGATGTGGGCCTCGCAGTACTGGAAGTTCGAGCACCCCTACACGTGGGTGAATTCGGGTGGTGCCGGGACGATGGGCTTCGCCGTGCCGGCGTGCATCGGGGCGAAGGTCGGCCGACCCGACCGTACCGTCTGGGCCATCGACGGCGACGGCTGCTTCCAGATGACGGCGCAGGAACTGGTCACGGCGAGCGCGGAGCAGATCCCCGTGAAGGTGGCGATCCTGAACAACGCCTATCTCGGCATGGTGCGCCAGTGGCAGGAGATGTTCTACGGGGAACGCTACTCGGAGGTCTACCTCTCTCCCGACCTGCCCGACTACGTGAAGTGGGCCGAGGCGATGGGCTGTGTCGGCATCCGGGCCGAGTCGCCCGAGGACGTGGGTCCCGCCATCGAGAAGGCGAACTCCATCGACGACCGGCCGGTCGTGGTCGACTTCCGAACCGACGCCTTCGAGAAGGTTTTCCCGATGGTGCCAGCGGGCGCGTCGAACGACGACATCGTGGTGCATCCGGACCAGGTGACCGGGGCGCCCCGATGAGCACGACCTCGGGTGCCGCCGTCGGCGCCAGCGTCACCGCGCTGCAAGGCGGCAAGCCGCCGGCGCCACGCCACCACATCCTCTCGGTGCTGGTCGAGAACAAGGCCGGCGTGCTGGCACGGGTGGCGGGGCTGTTCAGCCGGCGCGGCTTCAACATCTACTCCCTCGCCGTCGCGCCGACCGACGAGGACGAGCACTTCAGTCGCATCACGATCGTCGTCGACGTGGAGTCAGCGCCGTTGGAGCAGGTGATCATGCAGCTGGACAAGCTGGTCAACGTCGTCTCCATCGGCGAGCTCTCGCCGGCCGAGGCGGTCGAGCGCGAGCTGGTCCTCGTGACGGTGGCCGCCGGCCCCACGGAGCGATCGCAGGTGATCCAGCTGGTGGGCGTCTTCGGCGGCGAGGTGATCAACGTCGGGACCGACCGGCTGACCGTCATGCTGGCGGGCCGGCCCGAGAAGATCGACGACTTCGAGGGCCTGCTCGAGCAGTATCACGTCGTCGAGCTCCAACGGACGGGCAGGGTGGCCCTGCCTAAGCTGGAACGCCATTGACCCGCCGGGACAACCGGCGTCAACCGGGGACAAGGAAAGAGAAAGAGCACACAAAATGGCCACGCTGTACTACGAGTCCGACTCCGACCCCACGCTGATCGCGGGGCGCAAGGTCGCCATCCTCGGCTACGGGTCGCAGGGCCACGCCCATGCGCAGAACCTGATGGAGTCGGGGGTGGACGTGCGCGTCGCTCTGCGCGAGGGGAGTTCGAGCCGGGCCAAGGCTGAAGAAGCCGGGCTGCGCGTCATGTCGCTCGGGGATGCCGCCGCGGAGGCGGACGTGATCATGATCTTGCTGCCCGACACGGAGCAGAAGGCGGCCTACGACGAGTTCGTGGCCCCGAACCTCAACGACGGCGACATGCTGATGTTCGCCCACGGGTTCAACATCCGCTTCGGCCAGATCGTCCCGCCGGCGGGTGTCGACGTCACAATGGTGGCGCCCAAGGGGCCGGGCCACCTCGTCCGGCGCACCTACACCGAGGGTGGAGGGGTCCCGTCTCTGGTTGCCGTGCATCAGGACGCCACGGGGAAGGCACGAGACCTCGCGCTGTCCTACGCGCACGCGATCGGCGCGACGCGCGCCGGCGTGCTCGACACGACGTTCGACGAGGAGACCGAGACCGACCTCTTCGGCGAGCAGGTGGTGCTGTGCGGTGGGCTCACCGCGCTCGTCACCGCCGGCTTCGAGACGCTGGTCAACGCGGGCTACCAGCCCGAGTCGGCATACTTCGAGTGCCTGCACGAGCTGAAGCTGATCGTCGATCTCATGTACGAGCAGGGGATCGCCGGCATGCGCTACTCCATCTCCGACACCGCCGAGTACGGCGACTTGACCCGGGGGCCCCGGGTGATCGACGACGCCGTGCGGGCGACGATGCAGGGCATCCTCGCCGACATCCGCAGCGGTGCCTTCGCCGAGGAGTGGATCGCCGAGAACAGGGCCGGGCGGCCGAAGTTCCAGTCCCTACGAGAGGCGGGAAAAGCCCACCAGATCGAGACGGTGGGCGCCGAGCTGCGGGCGATGATGCCGTTCATCTCGGCCGGCAAGACCCGGGTGCAGGACGCGTCCGGCGGCTGACCAGGGAGTTTCTTGCGTCTTGCCCGGGAGGGTTGACCTGACATCAAAGTGATGTCAAAGTGACATCATGAAGATGTCACTGGTGGTCGACGGGCTGCGCTCCGACGTGATCGGTGTCGGCGAGCTCGGAGACGACACGGTGGCCGAGGTGGCCGACCGTATCGCCGAGCTGCTGGGCCGCTCGATCCCTTCGCGGATCCTCGACCTGTTGTCGGAGGTGGCGGCCGAGGTGTCGGCCGAGCTGCCCGAGGGCCGCGTCGAGATCCGGGTCGCGGGCGACGACATCGACCTCGCCTATGTGGAGGACGCGCCCGACCGGGCCACCGGCCCCCAGGGCGCGGGCGGTGGCAACGGGGCTGGGGATCGTGACCGGGACATGTCGGCGCGCATCACGCTGCGCCTGAGCGAGAGACTCAAGACGCGGGTGGAGGAGGGCGCGGCGCGCGAGGGGATCTCGGTCAACGCCTTCATCGTGCGCACGCTGGAGCGCGGCGCCTCGGACCATCACGAGCGGAAGAGCTACGCGGGCCACCGCCTGCGCGGTTACGGGACTACCTGAAGAGCTGATTGATAAGGAGCAATTGCGATGGAGAAGACATTCGAGACGCCTGCGGCAGTTCGCCTGCACGTGCAGAACGAGGTCGGCCTCGTTGCCATCACCGCCACCCGCTCGGAGGAGACCGTCGTGTGGCTCGAAGCGCACACGCCGGGAGGCGAGGAGCTGGTCGAGCGCGCGCGACAGTCGAATGCCGCCCTGCGGGCCGCCGCCACATGGTGGTGGTGAAGGTCCCGAAGCAGGGGACGGGGAGCCGCTTCATCCGGCGTAACCCGGTGACGGTGCGGGTCGACCTGCCCGAAGGCAGTGACGTGACGGTCGTCGCGGGTTCGGCCGACGTCGAGGTCACCGGGCCGATCGGCGCCGGGGACTTCACCACCGCCAGCGGGGACGTGGCGGCCGACGACGTCGCCGCGAACCTCACCGCGCGCTCCGCCAGCGGTGGCCTCACGGTGGGCGCGGTGGGAGGGGACCTCAAGGTCCAGACCGCCTCGGGCGACCTGCGCTGTTCGAGCGTCGCCGGACGGGCCGTTTTCACCACGGCATCGGGTGATATCGAGGTGGGGGCCGCTTCCGGTCAGGTCGAGGTCAAGGCGACTTCGGGCGCCGTGCGGCTCGGCGAGCTGGCCCACGGGGCGCGCGTGACCAATGTCTCGGGCGACGTCCGGGTGCTCGCGATCGGCGAGGGCACACTCCACGTGCGCTCCGTGTCGGGCAGCGTCGTGGTCGGCGTGGTGACCGGCGTGGACCTGCACGTCGACGCCGAGACGATGTCGGGCGAGGTGCGGTCGGACATCCCGCTGGAGGACAAGCCGGGATCGGCGCGCAAGGACGCGTTGGTCCAGCTGAGCGTACGCAGCGTCTCGGGCAACGTCGAGATCGAACGGGCGCTCGAGCAGGTGGCCTGATGCCGGCCGGCCTGGTCTTGCCGGCGGAGGCTTCGGTACCCGAACACGATCGGAAAAGTCGTCCATCCTGCTCATGGAGCACGGGCACCGGGGTGGTCGGGCAGTCCTCGACCGTGTTCCACTGCGACAGGCCGTTCTCGTAGACGAGCTCGGCGACGGCCTCGATGCTCGGCGCTTCCACGGCCGAGACCGTGCGATGGCCGGGGTCGAGGTGGAGAGGCCCGGTCAGGAACGCCACCGCGTGCTTCTCGGAGAGCTAGGGGAGATTTTGGCCCAGGCCCTCCATGGCCCGCGCCCGGCTCCGAGCGTTCGAGGACGGGCAGATGTCCGGGGAGTCGTCGGCGAGGATGACGTACTCCTCCTGGGTCGGCTGGCCCTACGAGATCCGCCCTCCAGTACCCCGTGCCCAGGGGCCAAGGTCCGTTGTCCCGCCGCTACATTCGACAGGACGCGGAAGTGAGGTGCGGACCTTTGGAACAGACCCGGCTCGACGAGCCGGCTGACTACGCCGTTAGCCGAGAAAAACTTCTCCAAGCGGAGATCGCGCTCATGCGCCAGCGCGAGGAGGTAGCGGCGCTGCGGCGCGCGCTCCCACCCGGGGCGACGGTCCGGGACTACGAGTTCATCGAGGGACCGCGGCTCCTGGCCGGGGGCGACGAACCTCTCAGCACAGTACGGCTCTCTGAGCTCTTCACGGCGCCGGACCGCCCGCTGGTCGTCTACCACCTGATGTACGGCAAGTTGCAGACGACCCCCTGCCCCATGTGCACCATGTGGATCGACGGCATCAACGGTGTGGCGCGCCACGTGGCACAGAACGTCGACTTCGTCGTCGCCGCGGCCGCCGACTCCCCGGCGTTGCGCGCGCACGCTCGTGACCGCGGCTGGGAGCACGTGCGCCTCCTGAGCTGCGGCAACAGCGCGTTTCAGCACGACTTCGGGGCCGAGGACGACGAAGGGTGGCAGAATTCGACCGTGTCGGTCTTCACCCTCGACGCCGATGGCTCGCCCCGGCACTTCTACACGAGCCATCCGCAATTCGACGACGACATCCGCGAACGTGGGATCGACCTGTTCACGCCGGCCTGGCACATCCTCGACATCACGCCCCGAGGCCGCGGCGACTGGTACGCCGGACTGGACTACTGACGTGCCCTTCGTCCGGCCTTCCGACATGCTCAGCGGGACGCCGCTCCCGGGCTGGAGAGGGCGGTTCCTCCATTCGGCCAACATGACCTTCGCGCACTACGACATCGCCGCGGACGCCGCACCGCTGCACGAGCACCACCACGAGCAGGAGGAGGTGTGGCATGTCGTCGACGGGGAGATCGCCCTCACCATCGACGGCGAGGAGCAGCTCCTGACGGCGGGTTGCGTCGCCGTGGTCCCGCCCGAGGTGCCGCACTCGGTCCGGCCCTTGGCCGCGGCTCGGGCCATCATCGCCGACTACCCGTTGCGTCCGAACCTGCCCGGCCAGACTCCCTCCGAATAGCCACCAGGTCGCGACCAAGTCTTCATGTTGCGCGGTCAGACTGACCGGCGATGTTGCGAGGGATTGTTGCCAGGTGCGTTGCCGGAGTCGCCGCGGTCGTCGTGACCGTCCCGGTCGTCGCGCTGGACGCGGCGGGACCGGCCTCGGCCGTCGAAGCCGGCCTGCCCACACTGCGGTCACCCGCGTTCGCCGGCGCCAGTGTCAGCGGGGCCCCGGCGATCGCGGGCCCCATCGGGTCGCCCGGCGGGCCCTACCTCTACGACCGCCAGGGGCGCGTCGTCTTCCTCCATGGCGTGGACGCCGTCTACAAGCGTCGACCCTTCGAGCTGTACGCGGATCCGGGTAAACCGTGGAACTTCTCTGAAGCCGATGCGTCGCTCATGGCACGGCTGGGCTTCGACGTCGTCCGTCTGGGCATGACGTGGAGCGGCCTCGAGCCCGGGAAGGACAAGGCCAATTCCCATGCGATCTGCGGCCGTGGGAAACCGACCAATCCGCACCAACTCAACCTGGCGGTGCTCGACCGCTACGTGGCCCACCTCAAGCAGACCGTCGACCTCCTCGGGCGCTTCCACGTCTTCACGATTCTCGACATGCACCAGGACGTCTACAACCAGGCATTCGACGGCGAGGGCGCACCGTCTTGGGCGGTGTGTACCAACCACGTAGCAACGACGGACTCGTCGGGGCGATGGTCGCACATGTACTCGACAACGGCGACGCAGATCGCCTACGACCACTTCTGGAACAATGACGTCCGCGGCGACCTGCAGGGCCAATACGACAACGTCTGGGGGTACGTGGCCGAGGCGTTCCGCGGTAATCCGTGGCTCATCGGCTACGACCCGTTCAACGAGCCGTTCTCGACTTCGCTTGTGCACTATCGAGGGGAGCACTTCAACGCCCAGATTCAGTGTTTCTACACTGGGACGAAGTACATAAAGATCCGGGCTGCGGATGCGCCGGCATTGCACTGTCCACCACATGATCCGGCGAGCGGTGTCGTGCCGACCATTCTCGCAAACGACCCGTCGCACCTCGTCTTCGACGAGAACGACATCTACGGCACACTCGGGGACGTCACGAACCTCGGCCCGATGCGGCTGCGCAACCTCGTGTACAACGTGCACCTCTACTGCGGTGCGAGGAGCCCGGTCACGGGGAACCCGACCAACGTCTCCCTGTGTGCCAGCCAGGCCGCACACTCGCTCGGCAAGCGATACTCGGACCGGCCGGAGATGGCGTCGCAGACGCAGCCCGGCGGCCCGGCCTGGCTCGTCACCGAGTTCGGTGCGACATCCAGCGGGCCGTACCTCGCGAGTGTCACCTCCCTCATGGACGCCGAGAAGGTTGGGTGGATCTACTGGTCGTGGAAGTACTATGGCGACCCCACCGGGAGCGCCGCCGAATCGCTGGTCATGTCGGACGGTCGGTTGAAGGCGACGGCGCGTGTGCTGAGCCGGACCTACCCCGAGGCCGTCGCAGGTCGACCGATCTCTTTCGACTACTCACCCGACACCGATGTATTCCATCTTGCGTACGCGCCGAACCACGGCATTCGCGCGCCGACCGTCGTCTTCGTACCGACGGAGATCCACTACCCGAAGGGCTACTGCGCCGAAGTCAAAGGTGGACACGTCACCTCGGCGCCGGGGAGCGACCTGCTCGAGGTGGCCAATGCGCGCACCGGTCGCCTCGTGACGGTGACCGTCGAGCCCGGCTCCTGCACTTCCTGAAGTCCCCCGTAGTCCCGGCTCATAGGGTGGTCTGCATGTGCCGGAACATCACCACCCTGCGCGGGCTCCAGCCCGCGGCGACACCCGAGGAGATCGAGGCCGCAGCGCGGCAGTTCGTCCGCAAGGTCAGTGGCGTGCAGTCGACGTCGCTCCAGACCGAGAAGGCGTTCGAGCGCGCCGTGCGCCAGGTCACCGAGGCCACGACCGAACTGCTCGAGGGGCTCCCGCCCCGCAAGCAGCCACCCCCAACGCTGCCACCGCTCCGCCGGATCGCCGCGAGGAAGGCCAGCTGAATATGCCTTGACAGCTATATGCAATTAAGAGCATATTAGCTGTATGACGGTCACCTTCGAGGTGCTGGCCGAGGAGAGCAGGCGTCGGATCCTAGATCTGCTGATCGAGCAGGAGCGCCCGGTCGGCGACCTCGTCGAGCGGCTCGCGTTGAGCCAGCCCACGGTCTCGAAGCACCTCAAGGTCCTGAGGGACGCGGGGCTCGTCGACTCCCGCACCGACGCCCAACGCCGGATCTACCGGGTCCGTACCGAGCCGCTCCGCGAGGTCGACGACTGGCTGCGCCCGTACCGTGCCCGCTGGGCGGAACACCTCAGCGCGCTGGAACGACACCTCGACTTCATGGGCGAGGGAGAGGAGGGACAGTGGACGTGAACGACGAGCTCGGCACGCTCGAGCGAGACGGCCAGTTGTGCGTGCTCCGCTACCGGCGGGTGCTGCGCCAGTCGCCCGAGATGGTCTGGCGCGCCCTGACCGAGGATGCGCATTTGGCCGGCTGGTTCCCCACGACGATCGAGGGGGAGCGGTCGCCCGGCGCGCCGCTTCGCTTCTCGTTCCGCGAGGACGAAGCGCCACCCTTCGAGGGCGAGATGCTCGCCGTGGACGCACCGTCGCTCCTCGAGGTGCGCTGGGGGGACGACGTGCTGCGCTTCGAATTGGCACCCGAGGGCTCGGGCACCGTCCTGAGACTGACCGTCACCTTCCCGGAGTATGCCAAGGCGGCACGGGACGCCGCCGGGTGGCACGTCTGTCTGGAACGGCTCGCGTACGTCGCCAGCGGCGAGGATTTCCCCTTCACGCCGTCGGAGCGCTGGCGCGCCGTCCATCCCGACTACGTCGACCGTCTCGGGCCGGAGGCGTCCGTGCTCGGACCCCCGGGGGAAGCAGGCAAAGCGGTCGATCAGTGAGCGGCGACGCGTAGCGGGAAGGACTGCAGCCCGCGAAGGGTGAAACCTGGTCGCCACTGCGGCTCATCGCCAGACGAGTTTGATCGACTCGAAGCGCGCCAAGAGCGCGTTGAAAGCGATCTCGACCCTCGAGCCGCGCCAGCGCGGCGCCAATGCAATGATGGATCCCCAAACCGAAGCTCAACGGTGTGTTGGGGGACCGGCGGAGGTCGAGCTCTTCGGGGCAGTCGAACTCGTCCGGGTCCCGGTTGGCCGCTCCCTGCAGGACGACGATCCGGTCACCTCGCTCGAGCGGCTGGCCGGCCAGGTCAGCGGGCTCGAGCGCAGCGCGCAAGTTGAACTGCACCGGGCTGTCGAAGCGCAGCAGCTCCTCGACCGCGGTGGAGGCGATCGCTGGGTTCGCCCTCCAATCCGCCAGCTGTTCGGGGTGGGTCAGCAGGGCGAGGAGCCCGTTGCCGAGCAGGTTCGTCGTGGTCTCGAAGCCGGCGGAGAAAAGGAGGATGGCGGTCGAGAGGATCTCCTCGTCGGTCAGCCGGTCGTCGTTCTCGCTCGCACCCGCCAGGGCGCTCATGAGGTCGTCGCGCGGCTTCCGGCGGCGCTCGGCCAAGAAGGCTTCGAAGTACGCGCCCAGCTCGGCGATCGCGCCGATCGCCGCATCGATTTCATCTTCGGTCAGCACCGGTTCGATCCCGCGCGCCGCCGCCCTCACCTTGGGCTGCAGACTGGCACGGTCCTCGGCGGGCACACCCACGAGCTCACCGATGACCGCCATCGGCAACAGCAGCGCGAACTCGCTCATGAACTCCACGTCGCCGCGCCGGGCCAGGTCGTCGAGGAGGGACTCCACGAGCTCGTGGATCGCCGGACGCAGCCGCTCGACCTGGCGCGGGGTGAACGACCGAGAGACGAGGCGTCGCAGACGAGTGTGGTCGGGCGGGTCGGCCATGAGCATGTTGTGCTGGCCGACGTCGAAGAACTCGCCGCGGCGGCTGTTCGTGTTGCCGAAGATGTCCATGCCGGGGTCTTCGATCCCCACGCCCCGTCCGAGCCGAGGGTCGCGCAGCACGGCTTGGCTCTCGGCATAGCCGTTGACGCAGTAGGGCCCGAAGGAGGTCCGGTAGACCCGGGCTTCCTCGCGCATCAGCGCGTAGTACGGATATGGGTTGGCTTGCCCCTCGGGCGTGATCAGAACCTGGAGCAGGTGCCCGTCGAGGGTCGGGCTGGTCACGATGCTCATGGGTCGGTTCCCGCCGGACGCATGCGCCGCCAAGGTTACGCCCGACCCCTGGGAGTCCTACAGTCGAGGGGTAAGCCGCCGACGTCGTGACGCGGCGCACCTGGAACGACGACGTGCACGTCCCTCTCGACCTCGCCGACCTCGCCGACCTGACCTCGGTGCGCGAGGCGGCCGAAGACATCCTGTCCCGATGGGGGCGCCCCGACGTCCTCGTGAACGACGCCGGCGGGACGTGCAGCCAGCGCCAGTACCGCGCAGGGCATCGAGTACACGTTCGGCGTCAACCACCTGGGTCACTTCTACCTGACCAACCTGCTGTCGGAACGGCTGCGCACCGACACGCCCGCCCGCGTGGTCAGCCTGACCTCGGTCGGCCACCACGCCGCATTCGGCGGGATGCCGTTCGACGACCTGCGGAGCAAAAGGCCGCTATGAGGGGATGGAGGTGTATTGCCGGTCGAAGTTGGCCAATGTCCTCTTCCTTCCGCGAATTGGCCAAGAGGCTGCGCGGCAGCGGCGTCACCGCCAAGGCCGTCATGCGGGCTGGGTGCGGAGCAGTTTCGTTACGGATGGGGACACCACGGTTTCATGGGTTTCGGCATGCGGGTGATCCGCCCGATCCAAATCAGCCCGGGGCGAGGGGCCAAGACGTCGATCTACCTCGCCACCTCTCCCGACGTCGCCGGCAAGACCGGCATGTAGTGGGTGAGGAGCAAGCCGGGCCACATGAGCCGCCACGCCCGCGACGACGCGGCGGCCGAGTGGTTGTGGGACGAGAACGAACGGCTCCTGGAGTGGATTGCCCGGGTTTCCGCTCGGCTGAGGGGAGGAATCCGCCGGCCCGACCGCGTCAGTTCGCCAGCGCGCCCACAACGTGGGTGATGCACCCGCAGAGCGAGGCGATGTCGTCGGGCTCGATCGCCGGGAACATCGCGATGCGCAACTGGTTGCGTCCCAGCTTTCGGTAGGGCTCGGTGTCCACGATTCCGTTCGCCCGGAGGACCGCCGCGACCATGGAGGCGTCGACCGCGTCGACGAAGTCGATCGTCCCGACCACGTGGCTGCGGTCGGACGGGTTCTCGACGAAGGGTCGGGCATAACCGGACTGCTCGGCCCACGTGTAGAGGATCTCGGCCGAGCGGTCGCAGCGGGAGGCCGTCCATTCCAGGCCGCCGTTCGCGTTCATCCAGTCGAGCTGCTCGGCCAGCATGTAGATGGTGGCCAGCGCAGGCGTGTTGTAGGTCTGGTCCAGCTTCGAGTTGTCGACCGCCGTCTTGAGGTCGAGGAATGTCGGGATCCAGCGCCCCGATGCAGCGATCCGCTCCACCCGCTCCAGCGCGGCGGGCGACATCAGTGCGATCCACAGACCGCCGTCGCTGGCGAAGCACTTCTGCGGCGCCAGGTAGTACGCGTCGAACTCGGTCGGGTCGACGCGCAGCCCCCCGGCGCCCGAGGTGCCGTCGACCGCCACCAGCCCACCGCCCTCGGCCGGCAGGGCGGCGCCGGCCGGGCGCCGGATGGTCATGGCAACGCCGGTGGACGTCTCGTTGTGGGTCAGCGCGTAGAGATCGACGCTTGCATCGGTCGCCGGGAGCGGGTGCGTGCCCACCTCCGACTCGATCACCTGGGGGTCCTTCAGGTGCGGCGCTGCCTTCACGCAGGCGGCGAACTTCGAGGAGAACTCGCCGAAGCTGAGGTGCTGGCTCTGCTCCTCGATCAGCCCGAACGTGGCGGCGTCCCAGAAGCAGGTGGTTCCTCCGTTGCCGAGGACGACCTCGTGTCCGTCGGGCAAGGAGAACAGCTGGCGCATGCCGGCGCGCACCCGCCCGACCTGAGCCTTCACGGTCTTCTGACGGTGACTGGTGCCGAGGTAGGTGGTCGAGACGGCGGCGAGCGCGTCAACCTGTGCGGGCCGGACCTTGGATGGCCCGGACCCGAAACGGCCGTCGGAAGGATGCAAGGAGGGCGGGATCGTGATGTCGGGGATCTCTGGCACGTATGAGATCATGACACTCGTGACGACCACCCCTTCCACGACCGAAGTCCGCCGCATCTCGCGCCGGGCGGCCGCCGTGTCGCCCTCGGCCACGCTCGCCGTGGATGCGAAGGCGAAGGCGTTGAAGGCGTCGGGGGAGCACGTGATCGGCTTCGGCGCGGGCGAGCCGGACTTCCCGACGCCGGCGCACATCGTCGAGGCTGCCGTCGCCGCCTGCAAGGACCCGGCCAACCACCACTACACGCCGACCGCGGGCATCCCGGCCCTGCGCGAGGCCATCGCCGCCAAGACCGAGCGCGATTCCGGTTTCGAGGTCACTGCCGGGCAGGTCCTCGTGACGAACGGCGGCAAGCACGCCGTCGCCAACGCGTTCGCCGTCGTGTGCGACCCCGGCGACGAGGTCATTGTGCTCGCCCCGTACTGGACGACCTACCCCGAGTCGATCGCGCTCGCCGGCGGGACGCCGGTGTACGTGAGTTCGGACGAGACAACCGGGTTCCGGCTCTCGGTCGACGACCTCGAGGCGGCGTGGACTTCCAACACCAAGGCGTTGTTGTTCGTGTCCCCGTCCAACCCGACCGGCGCGGTGTACCCGCGTGAGGAGATCGAAGCAATCGGCCGCTGGGCCGTGAGCAAGGGGATCTGGGTCATCACCGACGAGATCTACGAGCACCTGACCTACGACGGGGTCGAGCACCACTCCATGCCGGTGCTGGTGCCCGAGCTCGCCGAGCGCTGCATCGTGGTCAACGGCGTGGCCAAGACCTACGCCATGACCGGCTGGCGTGTCGGGTGGATGATCGGTCCCGGCGACGCCGTGGCGGCCGCAACCAACATCCAGAGCCACGAGACCTCCAATGTCTCGAACGTGGCCCAGCGCGCTGCGTTGGCCGCCGTGTCGGGCGGTCTCGAGGACGTGGCGGCGATGCGGGAGGCGTTCGACATCCGTCGCCGCACCATCGTCAAGATGCTCAACGAGATCGACGGCGTGGACTGCCCCGAGCCCGAGGGCGCGTTCTACGCGTTCCCGTCGGTCAAGGGGCTGCTCGGGCGATCCCTCCGGGGACAACGTCCGGCGAGCAGCGCGGAGTTGGCCGAGATCTGCATCAACGAGGCCAGGGTGGCGGTGGTGCCCGGTGAGGCGTTCGGCGCGCCGGGCTTCTTCCGCATGTCCTACGCCATGGCGGACCACGACATGGTCGAGGGCGTCAGCCGGTTAGCTGCGCTCTTCGCCGAGGCGCAAGACTGAGCCGCCTGAGCAGACTGGGCAGACTGGGCCGTCGGGGCAGAACGGGCGGGCCGAGCAGTCGGCTGCACCACACGAGGCCGGGGGAGCAAGGAGAACCACCGCGGTGGCACGGGTACTGGTAACTGAGAAGATCGCGCAGAGCGGACTCGACTTGCTGGCCGAAGCTGGTCACGAGGTGGACGTCCGCGAGGGACTGAGCCCCGAGGCGCTGCTCGAGGCGATCGTCGGCGCCCGTGCGCTGATCATCCGCTCGGCCACGCAGGTCACGGCGGAGGTGCTGGCGGCGGGCTCGTCGCTCCAGGTGGTCGGGCGGGCAGGTGTCGGGCTCGACAACGTCGACGTGACCGCCGCGACCGAGCGGGGCGTGATGGTCGTCAATGCGCCGACGTCGAACATCCTCTCGGTGGCCGAGCAGGCGATGGCGCTGATGTTGGCACAGGCACGCAACATCCCCCAGGCGGACGCCGCGCTCAAGGCGGGACGGTGGGAGCGCTCGAAGTGGGAAGGCGTCGAGCTGCACGGCAAGGTGCTCGGCGTCGTCGGACTCGGGCGGGCCGGGTCGTTGGTCGCGCAGCGCGCGCACGCCTTCGGCATGGAGCTGATCGGCTTCGACCCCTTCGTGTCGCAGGACCGGGCGCGGGCGATGGGGGTGCGGCTGGTGAGCATCGAGGAGCTGGTGGCCGAGGCGGACTTCGTCTCCATCCACACGCCGAAGACGCCCGAGACAATGGGCCTCTTCGGGCGTGAGCTGTTGGCCAGGGCCAAGCCGGGCATCCGTATCATCAACACGGCCCGGGGCGGCATCGTCGACGAGGACGCGCTGGCCGACGCCATCCGAGACGGCATCGTGGCGGGCGTCGGTCTCGACGTGTTCGCCAAGGAGCCCGCGACCGAGTCGCCGCTGTTCGAGTTGCCGGGCGTGGTGGTGTCGCCGCATCTCGGCGCGTCGACCGAGGAGGCACAGGACAAGGCGGGCGTCACGATCGCCGAGCAGGTGCTGCTCTCGCTGGCCGGCGACTTCGTCCCCTACGCCGTGAACGTCGCCGCCCGCGACGTCTCCGACGTGGTGCGCACCTTCATGGGGCTCTCCGAGCAGCTCGGGCGCTTCTTCGTCGGGCTGCACGACGGGATGCCGGACGCGATCGACATCGAGTACCAGGGCGAGCTGGCGGGGGAGGGCACGGGCATCCTCACGCTCTCGGTGCTGAAGGGCATCTTCGGCGGCACCGCCGAGGAGGCGGTCTCCTACGTCAACGCACCGCAGCTCGCCGAGCAGCGCGGCCTCAAGGTCCGCGAGTCGTCGACCGCGACGTCGGCGGACTACAAATCGCTGATCACGCTGCGTTCGGGCTCGCACTCGGTGGCGGGCACGCTGATCACCGCCGGGCTGCGCACCGAGCCGCGTATCGTCATCGTGGACGACCACGTCGTGGAGGTGCCGCCCGCGGAGCACATGCTCGTCGTGCGCAACGACGACCGACCGGGTGTGATCGGCGTCGTCGGGACCGCCCTGGGCCAGGCGGGCGTCTCCATCTCATCGATGGCGGTCGGCCCGAGCCCCGAGACCTCGACCGCGATGATGGTGATCTCCACGACGACACCGGCGCCCGACGCGGTGATCGAGCAACTGCGCACCGACGGCGGGATCCAAGAGCTGCACCGCGTCACGCTCTGAAGCACGAGGTCTGAGGGCGGTGCCCCGCCTGGAGGGCCCCTACAGCCAGCCTGATCGGATTCGACAAGACTGATTCCGTGACTGCCCCCGAAGTCCGCTACGCGAAGGCGTCTGACGGGGCGCACCTCGCCTACGCCGTCATCGGGGACGGACCCATCGACCTGATCGAGGTCGGCAACGGGACCAACATGTCCATCGAAGCCGCACAGGACGAGCCGCGTTGGCAAGGGTATGTGGACGCGCTCGCGGCATTCACGCGTCTCATCCGATTCGACCCTCGCGGTATCGGATTGTCCGACCCTCTCAGCGCCGAAGGCGCAACGATCGAGCAATACGCGGGCGACACCCTCGCCGTGATGGCATCGGCAACCAGCGAGGAGGCCGCGCTCGTCGCCACCGGGCATTCGGGACCGGCGGCGGTGTTCCTGGCGGCGACGAATCCCTCGGCGATACGAGCGCTCGTGCTGATCAACACGTACGCCCGGATCTTGCGAGCCGACGACTACCCCATCGGCGTTCCGACGAGTCTGTACGATCGTTTCTTCGATTCCCTCGTCGAGCCCGCGTCCTCATCCACGGCGGCGGCCGACGAGGTCGATGATCTCCCGCTCATGGCTCCGAGCCGCATGGATGACGTCGCCTTCCGAGCCTGGTGGCGACAGGCCGGCCACCGTGGAGCCAGTCCCGCGGCGGCACGGGCCGTGTCCACGATGGCGCGGGACTCCGACGTCCGGGAGTTGCTCCCCCAGATTCAAGCCCCCACGCTGGTCCTCCACGGCTCGGGCAACAACTTTGTGCGGGTCGACCACGGCCGCTATCTGGGAGCTCACATTGCCAAGGCAACCTTCACCGAGCTCGCCTCCGCCGACCAGGTCCCGTGGGCCGACGATACGGACACGGTGGGCGAGATCGAGGAGTTCCTGACGGGCACCCGGCACCTGCCGACGGGGAACCGGCGCCTCGCCACGGTCCTCTTCACCGACATCGTCCAGTCCACCGAGGCGGTGCGCAGCCTCGGTGACCAGGCGTGGCGGGATCGGCTCGATCGACACGACCTGCTGGCCGAACGACAGATCTCCCGGTACGGCGGCCGTCTGGTGAAGGCGACCGGTGACGGTGTGCTCGCAATGTTCGACGGGCCGGCGGCGGCCATCCGCTGCGCCAAGGCCATCGCCGATGGGGTCGCCCAGATCGGTGTTTCCGTTCGCGCCGGCGTCCACGTCGGTGAGATCGAGCAACGGGGCGAAGACATCGCGGGCATCGCCGTGCACACGGCCGCCCGCATATGCAGCGCGGCAGACGCGGCCGAGACCTTGGTCTCGCGCACCGTGACGGACCTGGTGGCGGGCTCCGGCATCGAATTCGACGACCGGGGTGAGCACCAGCTCAAGGGAGTGCCCGGCTCCTGGCCGCTCTTTGCCGTGAGGGGCTGAACCACCTACCCATGGGGCCCGCCAATGTCAGGACGTCGGCTTGCGCGGCACTTCCGGCCACGTGTCGAGGCTGCCGATGATCGGCTCGTCGCCGTGGAGGGCCCGCTGCGGCGCACGGTCGAGGAGCACCGAGCGCACGATCGCCAAGACCGCGAGCACCAAGCCGGCACGGACGAGGGTCCACAGGAGTCGGCGCATCGCTCCACGGTAGCGTCGGCGGGCATGGTCACCCTGCAGAGCGCCGCGCCGATCTTCCCGACCGCCGACCTCGAGGCCATGCGGGCGCACTACGAGGCTCTCGGGTTCCAGGTAAAGGTCCATCACGGTGGCTATGCCACCGCGGCGCGTGACGCCGTGCGCCTCCACTTCCGGCGCGTGCCCGAGGACGGCGACGAGGTGCGCATGCCCGGGGCCGCCTACCTGGCCGCGGACGACGCCGACGCCCTCCACGCCGAGTGGCGCAAGGCCGGTGTGGGCGAGACGACGGACCTCTTCGACCCCGGGTTCGGCGTCCGGGAGGCGGCGCACACCGACCCCGACGGGAACCTCCTGCGGTTCGGCTCGCCCATCAAGAAGGCCGGGCCGGCGCAACCCCGGCCGGAACGGTCGGGCCGCCCTTGACGCTGGACGCCCGAATTTCGGCTACAATTGCCGTGAAATGACGGTGAAGCCCTCGACCTCCGGCCTGCTGCTTACCTGACGGCGAACGCCACATCGCGTTCGCTGACGACCTCCTGAGCCATCCGGCCAGGGGGTTTTTTGTTGGAACCGGACGAGGGACGATCCGCGACCGCTCGACTCACCCACCGAGACACCCAAACCGAGACACACAAAGAGAAGGGACACCACAGTGACGACCGAGGCACAGAAAGGGCAGGGTGGCGACGTGCACACGGACCGGGGTCACCAGGCCCTGGCCATGCCTTGCGACCCGATGGCGTCACCGATGCCATGGCAGAAGTACCGCTCGCACGTCCCGCTCCAACTGCACGACCGCACCTGGCCGGACCACCAGTTCGAAAAGGCACCCCGCTGGGCCAGCGTCGACCTGCGCGACGGCAACCAGGCCCTGATCGACCCCATGGACTCCGAGCGCAAGCTCGCCCTCTTCCAACAGCTCGTCGACGTCGGCTTCAAGGAGATCGAGGTCGGATTCCCCTCGGCCAGCCAGACCGACTACGACTTCCAACGGCTGATCATCGACGAGGGCCTCATCCCGGACGACGTCGAGATCCAGGTGCTCACCCAATGCCGCCAGGAGCTGATCGAGCGCACCTTCGAATCACTCCATGGCGCGCCCCGGGCCTGCGTCCACTTCTACAACTCGGTCTCCGAACTCCAACGTAGGGTGGTCTTCGGGCTCGACAAGAAGGGCATCATCGACATCGCCGTCCAGGCGGCCCAGCTGTGCAAGCAACACGAGCGCCTCCTGACCGACAACGGCACGACCCTGCGCTACGAGTACTCGCCCGAGAGCTTCACCGGGACCGAGCCCGACTTCGCGGTGGAGATCTGCGAGGCCGTGATGGACGTGATCCAACCGACCCGGCAGAACCCGATGATCCTCAACCTCCCGGCCACGGTCGAGATGTACAGCCCGAACGTCTACGCGGACGTGATCGAGTGGTTCTGCCGCACCATCAAGAACCGTGACGCCATCATCCTGTCTCTGCACCCGCACAACGACCGCGGCACGGCGGTTGCCGCGGCAGAACTGGCGGTACTCGCGGGCGCCGACCGCATCGAGGGCACGCTGTTCGGCAACGGCGAGCGCACGGGCAACGTCGACGTCGTCACGCTGGCGATGAACCTCTTCAGCCAGGGTATCGACCCGGCCCTGGACTTCAGCGACATCGAAAAGGTCCGCCGGACGGCCGAGTACGCGACCCGCCTGCCCGTCCACCCGCGGCACCCCTACGCCGGCGACCTGGTGTACACGGCGTTCTCCGGGTCCCACCAAGATGCGATCAAGAAGGGCATGGCCGCCATCGGCAAGGACTACGACGAGTGGGAGGTCCCGTACCTGCCGATCGACCCCAAGCACACCGGGCGGACGTACGAGGCGATCATCCAGGTCAACAGCCAGTCGGGCAAGGGCGGCGTCGCGTATGTGATGGACACCGATCACGGCCTCGACCTGCCGCGGCGACTGCAGATCGAATTCTCCAAGCGCGTCCAGGAGATCACCGAGGCGAGCGGCACGGTGATCCGCTCGGGCCAGATGCGTGACGTCTTCGAGGGGATCTACCTGCCCGAGGACGCCGGCCTGCGCCTCATGACGAGCGAGGTGACGACGGGCAAGGGGCACACGAAGGTCACCGCCCAGCTGTTGATCGACGGCCAGCACCGCACGATCAGCGGCGAGGGCAACGGCCCCATCGACGCGCTGGTGGGCGCGCTGAAGGCCGACCTCGGTATCGTGCTGGAGGTGAAGGACTACTCCGAGCACGCGCTGACCGAGGGATCGGGCGCCTCGGCGGTGGCGTACGTCGAGTGTGCCGGACCCGACGGCACGACGTGGTGGGGCGTCGGACGCGACTCGTCCATTCTCGATGCGTCCCTGAGCGCCGTCGTCTCCGCAGCGAACAGGGCCCGCACGGGGTGATCCGCCCGGCGGTCGAGGCGGACGTCCCCGAGCTCATGGCGATGATCTGCGAGCTCGCCGAATACGAGAAGCTCGCCGACCAGGTCATGGCGACCGAGGACGACCTCGTCCGCGCGCTGTTCGCTCCCGACGCCGTCGTCTCCGACACCGTGGTCGAGGACGGCGACGGCGGCCTCGCCGGGCACGCGCTGTGGTTCCGCACGTTCTCGACGTTCCTCGGCAAGACCGGCATCTGGCTCGAGGACCTCTACGTGCGCCCGGCGCACCGGCGCAAGGGCTTCGCCACCGCGCTCATCGACCACCTGCGCACGCAGACCGACGGCCGCCTCGAGTGGGAGGTCCTCGAGTGGAACCTGCCGGCGATGGACTTCTACCAACAGCTCGGCGCGCGCCCCATGGCGGGCTGGACGCGCTATCGCTGGCATGGGGGGTAGCCGGCCGCGCCGCCCCGCCGGGCCCCTCCGGCGGCCGCACCCCGATCCGCCCCTTGACGCCGACCCGACCGTAAGTTAAAACTTACGGTAAGTGAACACTTACGTCGCCACTCCCCGCACGACCCCCCATGTGCTCGATGCCCTGGGAGATCCCACCCGGCGCGCCATCTTCGAGCAGCTCGGCGCAGCGCCCTTCCGCCGTCGTGGACCTGGCCGACCGCCTGCCGGTCAGCCGGCCGGCGGTCTCCCAGCACCTGAAAGTGCTGAAGCAAGCGGGGCTCGTGCGCGACGTCCAGGTCGGGACGCGCCGCGTCTACAGCCTCGATCCCGACGGCCTCGCCGGCCTGCGCGACTATCTCGAGCGTTTCTGGCGCACGGCGCTGCACTCGTTCAAGACGCGGGTCGAACAAGAGAAGCTGGACAAGGAAGAAGGAGAGTCAAATGGCTGATGTCCAGACCGCCGTGACTGCGTCGATCGTCGTCGACGCGCCGATCGAGCGCGCCTTCGCGGTGTTCACGGAGGACATCGCAAGTTGGTGGCCCAAGGAGCACCACATGCTGCAAGGGCAGGAGTCCCACATGGTGTTGGAGCCGAGGAAGGGTGGGCGCATCTACGAGATCGGTGCCGACGGCAGTGACTGCAAGTGGTCACACGTGCTCGCCTGGGAGCCGCCGAACCGCATCGTTTTCACGTGGGAGCTCTCGCCGCAATGGTCGCTGGAGACGGACATCGCCAAGGCGAGCGAGGTCGAGGTCCGCTTCACCGCTGAGGACGACGGTCGCACCCGTGTCGACGTCGAGCACCACGACCTCGACCGTCACGGAGAGGGCTGGGAAGGCCTGCGCGACGCCATCGGCTCGCCCGGCGGCTGGCCACTCGAGCTTGCGGCCTTCGCGCAGCGGGTGCAGGCGGAGAAGGTCGCATAGTGGGATCGATCAGGGAAGAGGAGAGTCGCATCATGACCGACACCCAGACCGCCGTCGGTACGTCGATCGTCGTCGACGCGCCGGTCGAGCACGCGTTCGCCGTCTTCACCGAGGACATGGACAGCTGGTGGCCGAAGGAGCATCACATCCTGCAGGCGCCGCTCGCGCGGATGGTGTTCGAGCCCAAGGTCGGCGGTGCGATCTACGACGTGGGTACCGACGGCAGCGAGTGCCGTTGGGCACGCGTGCTGGCGTACGAGCCTCCCCATCGGGTCGTCTTCAGTTGGGACATCTCCATGCAGTGGCAGGTCGAGACCGACCCCGCCCAGACGAGCGAGGTCGAGGTCAGGTTCGTCGCCGACGGCCCGGCGCGTACCCGGGTCGAGCTCGAGCACCGTCACATCGACCGCCACGGCGACGGGTGGGAGACGATGCGCAGACGCGGTGGGCTCGGACGGGGGCTGGAAGGTCGGGCTGGGTGCGTTCGCACGGCGGCTCGCCGAGGTGAAGGTCGCCGACGGCGCCTGACTCCCGAGGCCGAGTCGACGGTCAGGCGTCCCTGGTCGACATCCGCCAGGCGCCGATTCCGGTCCAGGCGAGGATCCACCCGACGATCACGGAGATCATCGCCCACGTCGGCATGGCCGGAATACCGAGCGCGCCGCGCCCACCCAGGATGGCCCTGCCCGGGCCGTGATGGCCGATACCGTTCACACTGATCAGTGCGGCCGGTCGGAGCTGCTCCATGGCGACGCCGACGAGCAGTCGTTGCCCGTTGAGGAAGTAGGGGATGACCGCGGATGAGAGCAGTGGAGTCACGATGATCTGCAGCGCGACCAGGATGATCACCGTCACCGTTCGCTGGCCGGTGAGTGAGCCGAGCCCCAAGCCGATGATGAAGCCGAGCGCCACCTGGAGCTCGATCCACAGCCCGATCTTCACCATCTCGTTGGCCGGCGGGTTGAGGTCGGTGGCCTGCGCGTCCAGGTAGTCCTGATAGAGGCTGCTGAAGTTGGACCGGATGAATTGCTGCGGATTGACCGCCGGCCCGCCCCCTCCGAAGGTGATGGTGCCGTCGCCGCTCTTGAAGACCGGGCCGCCGGCGAACTCCGAGGCGTGGTCGAGAAGGAACGAGTGCAGCTGTCCCTCGCTGAGATTCAAGGGGATGGTGCCTCCGTCGACGTTCACCGTGGTCGGCTGCGGCGTTCCCTCGAAGGCCGTGACGAGGCACATGAACGTGAACCCGACGGCGACGAGCGGCAACAGCAGCGCGAGGCCGGACGGGATGCGAGCGAAGAAGAGGGCGACGCGCGAACGACCGGTGATCACCAGGTGCCGGAACATGCCCTCGCCGAGGTCGGTCGCGCCGGCGGTGGCGCCGACGGCGGCGGCGATGATGAACCCGAACTGTGCGATCGGGTCGCACAGGGCCTCGAAGACGCTCGGGCTGCCCGCAGGTCCGTAGTGCGACGGATCGATGGCGTGGAACAGGAGCCGCAGCCCGAGTACGAGCACCGGGAGCGCCAGCGTCAGGAACACGATGGCGACCATCAGGCCCCGCCGCTTGCGCAGCTCCATGAACTTGGTCGAGATCATGGGCCACGTCGGCAGCCACGAGCCGCGGCGGTCGGCCGCCATGCTCCCCGTCGAAGGAGTCGATGAAGTGACCGTGACGCTCACGACGCGGGGTCACCCAAGCGGCTGGTGACCGAGAGGAAC
Source organism: uncultured Acidimicrobiaceae bacterium (assembly GCA_963828455.1). Taxonomy (GTDB): domain Bacteria; phylum Actinomycetota; class Acidimicrobiia; order Acidimicrobiales; family RAAP-2; genus Bog-473. The sequence goes on from CAWHFH010000015.1 coordinate 53,463, forward strand.
CAGTCCTCGAGGCTCGTCTGGACCTCTTGCAGCCCGTAGACCGCGACGCCGCCCTCGACGAGCCGGCGGTTCAGCTCGGCGACGGTTTCGCGGGTCGACCCGACGCGCAAGGTCACCGAGAGCACGCCGGGCTGCGTGTCCGTCTTCTCCACCAGGTCGGAAGGAGCGAGCAGCGAGGCCGCGGCACCGGGATCGGCGCACTCGACGCGCACCACCGCGTTGGTGCTGCGCAGCAGGTCCTGGATCGGCCCCTGGCGGATCACCCGGCCCCGGTCGACGATGGCAACGGCCTGGCACGTCCGCTGGACCTCGTCGAGGAGGTGCGAGGAGAGCATGACCGTGCGACCCTCTCCGACGAGGCTGTCGATCATGTCGCGCATCTCGTGCATGCCGGCGGGATCGAGGCCGTTCATCGGTTCGTCGAGGATCAGCAACTCGGGGTCGCCGATCAGGCACGCCGCCACGCCGAGCCGCTGGCGCATGCCCATGGAGTAGCCCTTGACGTTGTCGTCGGCACGCTCGGCGAGCCGTACCCGCTCGAGAGACGGCCCGATCCGCTCCGGAGCCCGTCCGCCACGCGCGGCGGCGAGCAGCCTCAGGTTCTGGCGTCCGCTGATGTGTCCGTGGAAGCGGGGCTCGTCGACGATGGCGCCGACACGGGCGAGCGCCTGGGAACGATGACGCGGGACGCGGATGCCGAGCAACGACATGGTGCCGCTGTCGGCGTGGGTGAGGCCGAGAAGGGTGCGGATGAGCGTGGTCTTGCCGGCTCCGTTCGGCCCGAGGTAGCCGAACGCCGATCCACGGGGGACGAGGAGCTCGACGTCGTCGACGGCCACCTGCGGACCGAAGCGTTTCGTCAGGCCGTGGGTCTCGACCGCCCACTCACTGTCGCTGCGTACCGGTGGGGCTTCGACGAGCGTCACGCCTGGTCCCGCCGAGGCCCGTTGTGCATACCGGGTATCTAAACAGTCGGACGAAGTCGTATCCAGTCAGGAATGACCCTGAGGGGGTCAGGGATCTCCCCCACCCGCAACGCCGGCGCGCCGCAGTGACGTGCTCACAGCTAGCCGTATCCGCCGCTCGGAATGTAGGGCCACGGCGGGGCGTCCATGCCCCGCACCATCACCGGGCCATAGGGCTGCAACTCGATACCCGCTTCGACCACCACACGGATGGCCCACTGTTGCGCCGAGGTGAGCCAGTTGATCTCGATCGTCTCGCCCGCGGGTGCCTCGGCGAGCATCGCTTTCAACACGAGCGTTGCCGAGGATTCGCCGCGCGCGCCCAGCGCCACGATGCGATCGTCCCGGGCTACTGCGTATCCGTCCTCGGCATGTAGCAACAGCCGGTGTCCCGGTTGGGCGAGCATCGAGACGATGTCGACGCTCCGCCCAGAGCCGCGCACCTGGCGGTCGATAGCAGTGACGATGTCGAGCTCGCGCTCGGTCACCTGATCAGGCTCGAACCGCACGACGTCCGCGGGCCGTTCCACCGACCCCGGCCGCATGGCGCCCCACGCGGCGACAACCGGGTGCAACACGAAGCCGTAGTTCGTATACAGCGCCATCGCCTTGGGGTCGCGCGAGCACTGGATCGTCCCGGGGCTGTGCGGATCACCGTGCGACAAAGCAAGCCGTAGGAGCTCCCGGCCCACGCCGCGCCCCTGTCGCCCTGGCAGCGTGCCCAGCTGCGACAGGGTCCAGTAGTCCTCCCGCACGAAGGACTGCGACATCCCGACCACGATGCCTTCGTCCTCGGCGACCCACGACCCCTGCGGATCGGTCTGGAGGAAGTGGCGGGTGCGGTCTTGGCGCCTGCGCTCGTCCTGGATCGTGTTGCGCGTCACGGGCAGCGAATGGCGCGCCAGCATGGCGAGGAAGCCGCTGTCGAACGCGGAAACGGCGGCCGGGACGTCGGCCTCCGTCATGGGTCGGAACGAGACCATCGGCAGAACGGCTAGGCCGAGGGCAGGAAGGCCGGCCGCCGCTGCTCGTACGCGGTGATGTCCTCCTCGTAACGCAACGACAGGCCGATGTCGTCCCACCCGTTGAGCAGCCGCTCGCGGGTGAACTCGTCGAGCGGGAACGTGCCGGTCAGGCCGGCCGCCGGCGCCTCGATCGTGCCGCGCGCCACGTCGATGGTGATCTCCAAGGACGGGTCCTTCTCCACGGCGTCGAGCAACTGCCGGTCGAGCTCTTCGGACACCTGCACCGGCAGCAGCCCCTGCTTCGTGCAGTTGTTGCGGAAGATGTCGGCAAAGCGCGACGAGACGACAGCCTTGAACCCGTAGTCCATCAGTGCCCACACCGCGTGCTCGCGCGACGACCCGGTGCCGAAGTTGTGCCCGGCCACCAACACCGTCGCGCCGACGAAGTCGGGCTTGTTCAGCACGAAGTCGCGGTCGTCACGCCACTCCGAGAACAGGCCGGCGCCGAACCCCGTCCGCTCGACCCGCTTGAGCCAGTCCGAGGGGATGATCTGGTCGGTGTCGACGTCCGTCCGGTCGAGCGGCACGGCCCGGCCGGTCACCACAACAACGGGTTCCATCAGTCCAGGTCCTCCGGGTCCTCCGGGTCCTCCAGGTCCTCTGGTGTCGCGAACGTCCCGGCCACGGCGGTCGCCGCCGCCACCGCGGGCGAAACCAGATGCGTGCGGCCGCCCCGTCCCTGCCGCCCCTCGAAGTTGCGGTTCGACGTCGAGGCGCACCGCTCGCCGACCGCGAGCTTGTCCGGGTTCATGGCCAGGCACATCGAGCAGCCCGGCTCACGCCACTCGAAGCCGGCGGCCTTGAACACCTCGTCGAGCCCCTCCCACTCCGCCTGTGCCTTCACCCGGTGCGAGCCCGGCACCGCCAAGGCCCGCAGCCCCGTTCGCACGTGCCGCCCGCGCAGCACGTCGGCGGCCACCCGGAAGTCCTCGATCCGCGAGTTGGTGCAGCTGCCCAGGAACACCGTGTCGACGGCGACCTCGCGCATGGGCGTCCCCGCGGCCAAACCCATGTACGACAACGCACGCTCCGCCGCTTCCCGGTCGCCCGCATCCACCATCGCCGAAGGGTCGGGCACCGTCCCGCTGATCGAGGTGACCTGCGCCGGGTTCGTGCCCCACGTCACGTGCGGCGTGATGGAGGCGGCGTCGATCACGACCTCCTTGTCGAACACGGCTCCGTCGTCGGTCGGCAGCGTCCGCCAATACGCCACGGCGTCGTCCCACGCCGTACCAACCGGCGCATGGTCGCGTCCCTGCACGTACGCGAACGTCGTCTCGTCCGGCGCCACGAGCCCGGCCCGGGCGCCTCCTTCGATCGACATGTTGCACAGCGTCATCCGGCCCTCCATCGACAGACCTCGGATCGCCGAGCCCCGGTACTCGATCACGTGGCCGATCCCGCCTCCCGTCCCGATGGTGCCGATGATGGTCAAAGCGACATCCTTCGCAGTGACACCCGCGGGTAGGTCACCCTCGACCGTCACCGCCATCGTCTTGGGGCGCACCTGCGGCAGCGTCTGCGTGGCCAGCACGTGCTCGACCTCGCTCGTCCCGATGCCGAAGGCCAGAGCGCCGAACGCGCCGTGCGTCGACGTGTGACTGTCGCCGCACACGATGGTCATGCCCGGCTGGGTCCAGCCCTGCTCCGGCCCGATGATGTGCACGATGCCCTGGTTGGGGTCGCCCATCGGGAAGGAGGTGATGTCGAACTCGGCCGTGTTGTCGTCGAGCGTCTTGAGCTGTTGCGCCGAGACGGGGTCGGCGACCGGCTTGTCGATGTCAACCGTGGGCACGTTGTGGTCCGCCGTCGCGACGGTCAAGTCAGGACGACGCACGCCTCGACCCGTCAGGCGCAACCCGTCGAACGCCTGCGGCGAGGTCACCTCGTGCACCAGATGCAGGTCGATGAACAGAAGGTCAGGTTCGCCTTCGGCGGCGTGGACGACGTGCGCGTCCCAGATCTTCTCGCTGAGCGTGCGAGGGCCGTTCGCCATCAGCGTTTGGTCGTGACGATGTGCACCTTGAGCATTCCACCCGGTGCCTTGTACTCAACTTCGTCGCCGGCGCTCCGTCCGACCAGGACCTGCCCGAGTGGCGAGCTTGGCGAGATAACAGGCAGATCCCCTTGCCGCTCCTCGATCGAGCCGACGAAGAACGTCTGCGTGTCGTCCTCGTCGTCACCCTCGTAGCGCAGCGTCACCGTGCTGCCGAGCGAGATCGACCCGTCGTCCGAGCCGGACTCGTCGACGATCTCGACGGTCTTCAGCATCGCCTGCAGCTGGCGGATCCGCGACTCCATCTTCCCCTGCGAGTCCTTGGCGGCGTGGTAGTCGCCGTTCTCGCTGAGGTCGCCCAGCGCCCGCGCCGCCTCGATCGCCTGGGCGATCTCGACCCGGCCCCGGGTCGTCAGATCCTCGAGCTCGGCCACCAGGCGGTCATAGGTGGCCTGGGTCAGCTTGGACGTTTCGGTCTGGTTGACGGGAGCGTTGGTCACGGCATGTCCTTCGGGAAGCGGGCGTGCGGCGGTGCGAAGTCGGGCACGGCGGCCGCAACCACCAGGCTAACGCCCCCCGGACGACCCTCATTTCGCCGTGCACCCTCTGTTGACGGGCCCTCCCCACCTGCGAGAGACTGGGACGACTATGCGTCGTCCCCAGCACTTCGTAGGCATTATTCATTAGGCGCGCCACCTCCCCGCGCGCCCTCGACCGTCCACAATGTGGGCGGTTTTTCAATTTCCGCCGGTTTCGGCATCGGCGCACAGGCGACGGCCGGCGGAGCATCCCGGGGACGAGAGCAGACAACGAAAGGACACAGAGGAACGTGGGCACCGCCAGCACCAGGCATCGGGTCGCCGTCATCGGCGGCGACGGCATCGGGCCGGAGGTCTGTGCCGAGGCCCTGAAGGTCGTCGCCGCGGCCGGCGTGGATTTGGACACCGCCGAGTTCGACCTCGGGGCCGCCCGGTACCTGCGGGACGGGGTCGTCCTGCCGGACGAGACCCTCGCGGAGCTCCGCGGCTACGACGCCATCCTCCTCGGCGCGGTGGGCCCTCCGGTCGGGGACACATCGGTCCCACCGGGCACCCTCGAGCGCGGCATGCTGCTCCGCCTCCGCTTCGAGTTGGACCTCTACGTCAACCTGCGGCCGTTTGCCGGCGTGCCCGGCTCCATCGCCGAGGGCGCCGACTTCGCGGTCGTGCGCGAGAACACCGAGGGCACCTACGCCGGCGAGGGCGGCTTCCTCCGCAAGGGCACCCCGTACGAGGTCGCCACGCAGGGCTCGGTGAACACCCGCATGGGCGCCGAACGCTGTGTCCGGTTCGCCTTCGACCTCGCCACTAAGCGCAACAACCGTCTCACGCTCGTGCACAAGACCAACGTCTTGACCTTCGCCGGCGACCTGTGGAGCCGGACGGTCAAAGAGGTCGCCCCCGAGTACCCGGACGTGTCGTGGGACTACAACCACGTCGACGCGGCGTGCATCTACCTCGTGGAGCAACCCAAGCGTTACGACGTGATCGTTACCGACAACCTCTTCGGCGACATTCTCACCGACCTCGCGGGTGCCGTCGCCGGCGGCATCGGGTTTGCCGCGTCCGCCAACCTCAACCCCGCCCGCACCGGACCCTCCCTCTTCGAGCCCGTCCACGGCGCGGCTCACGACATCGCCGGTCAAGGCATCGCCAACCCGCTCGCCGCCATCCACTCGGCTGCGCTGATGCTCGAGCACCTGGGCGAGGCCGACGCCGCCGCCCGCATCCTCAAGGCGCTCTCCGCCCAGGCCGATTCCATGTCAACCTCCTCTGAACAGCTGTCCACGTCTGCCGTGGGCGACGCGATCGCAGAAAGGCTGTAGCCCAAATGCCCATCACCACCACCGAGAAGATCTGGATGGACGGCGAGCTCGTCGACTGGGCCGACGCCACCGTGCACGTGCTGACGCACACCATGCACTACGGATCCGGCGTCTTCGAGGGGATCCGGGCGTACCCGACGAGCAGGGGTGTGGCCGTCTTCCGTTTGGGCGACCACATCCGCCGGCTGTTCGCGTCGGCCAAGGTGTTCATGATCGACGTGCCCTATACGGTCGAGCAGATCGTTGACGCGTCACGGCTGGTCGTGCGCGTTAATGGCATGGACGACGGTTGCTACATCCGCCCGCTCGTCTTCCTCGGCTACGGCGAGATGGGACTGAACCCGCTGCCCTGCCCGGTCAACGTCTCGGTGGCCTGCTGGCCGTGGGGCACCTACCTGGGTGACGAGGGCGTGGCCAACGGCGTCTCGGTCAAGATCAGCTCGTGGCGCCGCCACGACCCCAACGCGGTGCCGACGGCAGCCAAGGGGACCGGCATGTACGCGAACTCGTCGCTGGCGAAGGTCGAGGCCCTGAAGGCGGGGTACGACGAGGCCATCCTCCTCGCCCCGAACGGCAAGGTCAGCGAGTGCACCGGCGAGAACGTGTTCATCGTGCGCGACGGCGTCATCGTGACGCCGCCGACCTCCGACGCCGGCGCTCTGGCCGGCATCACCCAGAACTCGGTCGAGACGATCGCGCGCGACATGGGCTACAAGGTCGAACACGAGCACATCGTCCGCACCGACCTGTACCTGGCCGACGAGGCCTTCCTGACCGGCACGGCGGCCGAAGTGGTGCCGATCCGGGCCGTCGACGACCGCGAGATCGGCACGGGCCAGCCCGGCAAGATCACCAAGGAGATCCAGCAGACTTACTTCGCCACCGTCCGCGGCGAGGTCGACCAGTACAAGGAATGGCTGGACTATGTCGACTGAATCGGGGAGCCACAGCCACGGTGGCGTGCCGCACGTGCACGCCCATGGCCACACCGCGCATGCCCACGACTACAAGATGCCCGAGCTCCCCGGAGCGGTGGACATCTTCGACACCATCCTCCGTGACGGCAGCCAGCAGGAAGGATTGTCGCTGACGGTCGACGACAAGCTCCGTGTCGCCGAGCAACTCGACCACCTCGGCGTCAGCTACATCGAGGGCGGCTGGCCCGGCGCCAACCCCAAGGACGTCGAATTCTTCGAGCGGGCCAAGAAAGAGCTCAACCTTGGCTCCGCAACGCTTGTCGCCTTCGGTTCGACACGGCGGGCCGGCGTCAAGCCGGAGAAGGACGCGGTCCTGGCCAACCTCGTCGAAGCCGGTGTGACGGTCGCCTGCATCGTGGCCAAGTCGTGGGACCGCCACGTGGCCGAGGCACTGCGCACGTCACTCGAAGAGGCCGTGGCCATGGTGGCCGACTCCGTGCGCTACCTGCGTGAGCACGACCTGCGCGTGTTCCTCGATGCCGAGCATTTCTTCGACGGCTTCCGTCGCAACCCAGAATTCGCGCTGTCCGTCCTCTCGGCGGCGGAGGAGAACGGCGCGGAGGCGCTCGTCCTGTGCGACACCAACGGTGGCTCGCTGCCCGACGACGTCGGCGCGGCGGTTGCTGCCGTGCGTGATCGTACGAGCGCCCAGCTCGGGATCCACTGCCACAACGATGCCGGTTGCGCCGTGGCGAACTCGCTGGTCGCCGTGCAAGCCGGCGCGACCCAGGTGCAGGGCTGCATCAACGGCTACGGCGAGCGCGCGGGCAATACGGACCTCTCGGCTGCGATCCCCAACCTCTCGCTGAAGCTCAACATCCGTACGATCCCGACCGAGCGGCTCGAGCGGCTGACGCCGGTGGCGCACCACATCGCAGAGCTGGTGAACATCGCTCCGAACCCCCAGCAGCCCTACGTCGGCAACTCGGTGTTCGCGCACAAGGGCGGCCTGCACGCCAGCGCCGTCGCGCGTAGCGCCGACCTCTACGAACACGTCGTGCCCGACTCCGTCGGTAACGGCACCCGCGTCGTCGTCTCCGAGATGGCGGGTCGCTCCACCTTGGCCATGAAGGCCACCGAGCTCGGGATCGACCTCGACGGCGAGGTGATCGGGCGCGTCCTCGACGAACTGAAGCACCTCGAGCACGAGGGCTACCACTTCGAGGTCGCCGACGGCTCCCTCGAACTCCTGCTGCGTCGCGCCACCGGCTGGGCCGCCGACTTCTTCACGGTGGAGTCGTTCCGGGTCATCACGGATCACGACGCCCGCGAAGCGGACGACGATGCGGCGTCGTCCTCGGCATCGATCGCTTCTATGACGACCGAAGCCACGGTCAAGGTGCACGTCGGAGGGGAGCGGGTCGTCGCCACCGCCGAGGGCAATGGACCGGTCAACGCACTCGACGGGGCGCTGCGGGGTGCCATCGGCTCGAAGTTCCCTGCGCTCGATCACATCCACCTCACCGACTACCGCGTCCGCGTCCTCGATACCGGCCGCGGCACTGGCGCCGTCACCCGTGTCCTGGTCGATTCGACCGACGGCGAGCGCACGTGGACGACGATCGGGGTGTCGGAAAACATCATTGAGGCGAGCTGGCAGGCGCTCTACGATTCGATCGTCTTCGGGCTGCTCCACGCCGCGTAGGGCGCTTCGGCGATAGAGGCCGGCACGGGACGGGGGAGGGCCGTGTGAGCTTGGGGATCCGTAACGCATGACCGTGTTCAGCCGTTTGGCCGCGCGACTCGTCAAGCTGCCGCCGCCACAGACGACGGACATCTCCGTCGAGCGCGACCTCGCCGCCAAGATGCCCGACGGCACGGTGCTCCTGGCGGACCGGTGGTATCCGACGGACGCGTCGGGTGGGCGACCGACCGTGTTGATCCGCACACCCTACGGGCGGACTTTCATGGGTCCACTGGGCCGGCTCTACGCGGAACGCGGCTATCAGGTGGTGATCCAGAGTTGCCGCGGCACCTTCGGGTCGGAGGGCGATCTGGTTCCGGTGCGCCACGAGCAAGCCGATGGGCATGCGACGCTCGAGTGGGTGGCGTCCCAGCCCTGGTTCGACGGTCGGCTGGTGATGTGGGGTGCGAGCTACCTCGGGATGACCCAATGGGCGATCGCGGAGGACCCACCCCCCTTCGTCAAGGCGCTGAACCTTCAGGTCACCGCGTCGAAGTTCCGCGACGCCATCGTCTACCCCGGCGAGTCCTTCGCGCTCGAGATGGCCCTCTGTTGGCTCTATCAGATGAAGTACCAGGAGTCAGGCGTCGCTACTGTCGTGCGCAAGCAGCTCGGTGCAAACCGCGTCGTGGCTCGCATGGCCGACATGCTGCCGCTCGGCACGTGCGACACGGCGACGCTCGGAGAGGTCTCGCCCGCATTCCAGGACTGGCTCGAGCACAACGTGCCGGGCGACCCGTGGTGGGACGAAATGGATTTCGGGCGTCGTCTCGAAAAAGTGCCACCCTCGAGCTTCGTGGCCGGCTGGTACGACCTCTTCCTTCCGGGCCAGGTCACCGACTACGAGGCGCTGCGTCGCGCCGGCGGTTCGGCCCGCATCACCATCGGGCCCTGGACGCACTCCAGCCCCGGTCTCTTCGGCGAAGGCGTCCGCGACGGGCTCGACTGGTTCAACAAGCAGCTGGGGGAGTGGCGCGGCAAGGAACCACGCGCACCGGTACGGGTGTACGTCATGGGTTCAGGGACGTGGCAGGACTTTTCCTTGTGGCCGCCCGCCGGCGAGTCCCAGAACTGGTACCTGGGCCGTTGGGGCACGCTCGGCACCGAGCCCCCGGACGCGAGCGGGCACGACCACTACCACTACAACCCGCACGACCCGACGCCGGCGGTAGGTGGCGCCGGCCTCAACTTCGCTACGGCGGGTCGGAAAGACCAGCGACGGCGGGAGCACCGCCACGACGTCCTCACCTACACGAGCCCCGTTCTCATTGAGGACCTGACCGTCATCGGCCCGCTCACTGCGACGCTTTTCGTACGTTCGTCGCTCGAGCACACCGACTTCGTCGTACGGCTGTGCGACGTGACGCAGAAGGGCAAGTCGTTCAACGTGAGCGACGGCATCATCCGCGTGACACCTGATTCGGTCGAGAAGGACGGCGACCGCATCATCCGACTCGACATCTCCATGTGGCCGACGGCCAACACGTTCCGGGCCGGTCACCGGATCCGCCTCCAGGTCTCGAGCGGCGCGCATCCCCTCTATGCGAGGAATGCGGGGACGGGAGAACCCTTGGCGACCGGCGCCAACCTGCGCTCCGCCGATCAGGAGGTGTTCCACGACGCCGGGCGGCCATCGTGCATCACTCTGCCTGTGGTGCACCTGATGGCGGAGGAACAGCTCTCGTAAATGGGTCGCCCGGACGGCCTCGGCTAGTCTCCGCCCCATGGCCCAGCCCACCTTCGTGCCGATCGCGGAGGCCGACCAGGTCCGCCCTGCCCGCCACATGCACGTCCCCGGATCGTGGACCACCTCCCGCCCCGCCGAGCTCACGGTACCCGAACATCCGCGTGGGCGCGGCATGGGCACACCTGGTCCCGACTCCGGCTTCGCCTTGCGGCTGGCACACCGGTTCGAGCACGAACTGAAGTTGGGCGACGGTGAGACGGAGCACGACGTCGCGCTGGGTGTGGCATTGATCGCGTCGAAGCGTGCAGCGCTGTTCGGTCGGGCCCCTTCGGTCTACGACGTGCGCGTCGCCCTGAACCTCTGGGGGTTCCTCGACGACGCACCTGCCGAGCTCAAGACGACGCGCCGTGCCGCCTTCTCCTCCATCTCCCACGACTACGTCGCTCAGCGCAGCCTGGTCGACTCCATCGACGAGGACACCCTCCGCCTGACCCCTGAGGACGCGCGCTTCAAGGGCGGTTCCGTCTCCGCATAATCGGGCGCACCCTGTGGCAGCCGAGGACGTGCCCCGTGCCATCGACCGCATCGAAATCGAGGCCGGCAGCTTCACCTTCACGGGGCGCGCCTGTGGGCCCCGTGAGGGGCGGCGCGTCCTGTTTTTGCACGGCTTCCCCCAGACGTCGTGGGCCTGGCGCGACCAGCTCTGGGCCCTGGGCCACGCCGGCTATCGCGCGGTCGCTCCCGATCAACGCGGCTACTGCAGCGGGGCGCGGCCGCCTGAGACAGACGATTACGCCACCGAGTACCTCATTGGCGACGTGATCGCCTTGGCGGACTCCATGGAGATGGAGGGTTTCGACCTCGTCGGACACGACTGGGGTGGTCTTCTTGCCTGGATCGTCGCAGAGCGATACCCCTTCCGGGTTCGTTCCCTCACCGTTGTCTCGATGCCGCACCCGTTGGCGCTGCAGAGCGCCCTCGCAGGTGCCGACCCGGACCAGGCCGTTCAGGCCGCCACGACGGCCTCGCTCCAAGCACTCGAGGAGCCCGAACGCCTGCTGCTTGGGCCCAAGGGTGATGGCAGCGGCCTGAGGCAGATGCTGCACGAGACGGGTCTCGACAGCGAGGACGCAGACATGTATGCCATCGCATTGAGCGAACCCGGAGCGTTGACCGCCGCGCTCGAATTGGTACCGGGCCATGAGCCCGAGCACGCTCGCGGATCTCGAACCGGTAAGGGTCCCCACGATGTACGTCTGGTCGACCGGCGACGCGGCGATCGGCCGCGTGGCTGCAGAGGGCACCGGGCAGCACGTGCAAGGTCCGTACAGCTTTGAGGTGCTGGAAGGCGTGTCGCACTGGGTCCCTGAGACCGCACCGGAGCAGCTGTCGGGGCTTCTGATTCGGCATCTGGCCTCGACCTGACGCCAGGTCAGCGTTGGGCCTCTCGGCCACCTCTGCGAGAATGACGCTCGTGAGTGATTCGGCCTTCGACCTTACAGACGTCCAGCATGAGTTCCGCGAGACGCTGCGAACCTTTTGCGAGGAGAAGGTGGCGCCGCACGCAGCCGAGGTGGACCGAAACGCAGAGTTCCCGTGGAAGTCGTTCGAGGCGTGCAAGGAGATGGAGCTGCCGGCGCTCGGGATCCCCGAGGCGTACGGGGGAGCGGGTGCCGACACGGTGACGCAGGCCATCATGATCGAGGAGCTCGCACGCGTGTGCGGCGCGACGTCGCTCACCATCATTATCTCGAAGCTCTCGATGCTGCCTGTCATGAACTGGGCCAGCGACGAGCTCAAGAGGAGTTACCTCCCGCGGATCGCCACCGGAGAGATCCAGGGCAGCTACTGCCTGTCCGAGCCCGACGCCGGCAGCGACGTCGCCGCCATGCGGGCCCGCGCGGTGCGCGACGGGGAGGTCTACGTCCTCAACGGCACCAAGTACTGGATCAGCAACGCGGGGATCTCCGACGTCTACGTCGTCTTCGCCAAGACCGACCCCGACGCCGGCGCCCGGGGGGTCACGTGCTTCCTAGTCGACAAAGACTGGGGCATCAAGGTGCCTAAGGTCGAGGAAAAGCTCGGCATGCGAGGCAGCCCGACGGGCGAGGTCCTGCTGGAGGACGTGCGGGTACCGGTCTCGCACCGCATCGGTGAGGAGGGCCAGGGCTTCACGATCGCGATGCACACGTTGGACCGAAGCCGACCCGGTATCGGGGCCCAGGCGGTGGGGCTGGCGCAGGGCGCCATCGACACGGCGGCCGCGTACATGAAGCAGCGGCACGCGTTCGGAGGTCCCATCGCCGACCTGCAGGGCCTGCGTTTCATGCTGGCCGACATGGCGATGCGCAACGAGGCGGCCCGCGCGCTCGTCTACCGCGCCTGTGCGATGGTCGACAACGACCCGCACGGCGAGCTGACCAAGTTCGGCGCGATGGCCAAGGCCTTCGCCTCCGACGCCGCGATGGCGATCACACTCGACGCGATACAGCTCCTCGGCGGCTACGGCTACACGAAGGACTTCCCTGTCGAGCGCATGATGCGCGACGCCAAGGTGACGCAGATCTACGAAGGGACCAACCAGGTCCAGCGCGTCGTCATCGCCCGTGAGACCCTGAAGCAGTTCTAGGGTCCGGCGGGACGGAGTTGGCGCCCGGCGACCAGGCCCAGGCAGACTTCGGGGGGCCGGTGCTAAAGTTAGAACAGGTTCTAAAGTTTGCCCAAGCAGGGCAGCCGGCCCGAGGCCGGGAGTCGCAGGAGGAAGGTCCGCCATGGTGCAGCCGGTAATCATCGAGGCGGTCCGCACGCCCATCGGGAAGCGCAACGGGTGGCTGTCGGGCCTGCGGGCGGCCGACATCCTCGGCGCCGCACAGACCGAAGTCGTCAAGCGTGCGGGCGTCGATCCCGCATCGGTCGGCCAGGTCGTCGGCGGGTGCGTGACGCAGGCAGGCGAGCAGGGCTTCAACGTGACGCGCACGTCGTGGCTTCTGGCCGGGTTGCCCTACGACGTGGCGGCGACGACGATCGACTGCCAGTGCGGCTCGTCGCAGCAGGCGAACCACATGGCGAACAACCTCATCGCGGCGGGTGCGATCGACACGGCGATCGGGTGCGGTGTGGAGACGATGAGCCGTATCCCGCTCGGCGCCAACGCGTCGGCGCCGGGTGTCGGGCGTGCGCTGCCCGAGGACCTGCCCTACGACATGCCGAGCCAGTTCGAGGCGGCGGAGCGTATCGCCAAGAAGTACGGCATCAGCCGCGAGGACGTCGACGCGTTCGGGCTGGCGTCCCAGGAGAAGGCGGCGCGTGCCGTGGCCGAGGACCGCTTCGCACGCGAGATCTTCGCCATCGAGGCGCCGATCGTGGGTGAGGAGGGGCCGAGGGGCGAGCACATTGGCGAAAAGATGATCGTCAGCAAGGACCAGGGGCCGCGCGACACGTCACTCGAGGGTCTGGCCAAGCTGAAGGCGGTGCTGCCCGAGGGCATTCACACCGCGGGGACGTCGTCGCAGATCTCCGACGGGGCGGCCGCAGTGCTGTGGATGTCCGAGGAGCGGGCCAAGGCCGAAGGCTTCAAGCCCCGGGCCCGCATCGTGGCGCAGGTGCTCGCCGGGTCCGACCCCTACTACCACCTCGACGGCCCGATCGTCGCGACGGAGAAGGTGCTGGCGAAGGCGGGCATGACGATGAAGGATATGGACCTCTACGAGGTGAACGAGGCCTTCGCGTCGATCGTGCTGAGTTGGGCCAAGGTGCACGGCGCGGACATGGACAAGCTGAACGTGAACGGCGGGGCGATCGCGTTGGGGCACCCCGTTGGCGCGACCGGGGCCCGGCTGATCACGACGATCTTGCACGAGCTCGAGCGGACCGACTCGACCTACGGGTTGGTGTCGATGTGCTGCGGGGGCGCCGTGGCGACGGGCACGATCATCGAGCGCCTGTAAGGGCGGGCGCGCTCGCCGTTGTCCGGCGGGCTGCGCGGCTTCGTTTCGCAGCAGTACGGCAATACCGAACCGCCGCTACCTCTGGAGGGGACCGTGGCAGACATTTCCACTGAGCACCTGACGTTCGAACGCGACGGCGCGACGGCGATCGTCACCATGAACCGCCCGGAGGCGAGGAACGCGTTGAGCCTGCCGATGCTCGTCGGCATGAAGGACGCCTGGGAGGAGATCGACGGCAACGACGACATCCGTTGCGCCATCCTCACAGGCGCGGGCGGCACGTTCTGCGCCGGCATGGACCTCAAAGCAATGGGCGGCAGCGACGCCGAGAAGTACCAGTCGCGTATGGCCGAGGACCCCGACCTGCACTGGAAGGCCCTGCTGCGGCATTACGACGTGAAGAAGCCGTTGATCGCGGCGGTCGAAGGGTGGGCCGTGGCGGGCGGGACCGAGATTTTGCAGGCGACCCACATCCGCGTGGCCGGCTCGAGCTCGGTGTTCGGCGTCTTCGAGGCGAAGCGCGGGTTGTTCCCCCTGGGCGGTTCGACGGTGCGCCTGCGCCGCCAGATCCCTTACACCGTGGCCATGGACCTCCTGCTGACGGCGCGTGAGGTGCCGGCGGACGAGGCACTGCGCATCGGGCTCATCGGCCACGTGGTGCCGCAGGGAAAGGCGCTGCAGAAGGCCTTGGAGATCGCCGCCGTGATCGGGGCGAACGGGCCACTCGCGGTGGAGGCGATATTGCAGAGCGTGCGCGAGACCGAGGGGATGTCCGAGGTCGACGGTCTGGCCCGCGAACTCGAGATCGGCTGGCCCGTCTTCTCCTCGAAGGACGCGGCGGAGGGCCAGAAGGCCTTCGCAGAGAAGCGGCCGCCGAACTACACGCGAACATGAGCGAGGAAAAGTCTGGTTCCGCGCGTCGAGCCTTCGCCGGGGGCGAGAACCTCGACCCGGGTCCTGGTGAGGGTCATCCCGGCGTCGACGGAGATCCCACTTCCGTCAGTGCCGATCTGCCCATCAACCAGGTGGCTGCGGCGATCCGTCGCATCGGCGCGGTGACCATCGGTCAACCGCTCGAGGACGACGTCCTCGGTGCGGCGAGTGCGCGACTGGGAGAGGTGGCGGATCAGCTCGAGGCCGCCGCAGCAGTCTCGAAGCGGAACCGCAAGACACCGGGACAGGCCGGTTTCCCCGGCGTCCATCCCCAGGACCACTTCCCGACCAGCCCCATGATCGGTTTTGCCAACCCGATTTCGCCGCCGGTCGAGGTATGGGCGGTCCAGGGGGAGGACGGCCGGCGCGAGCTCCGCGGCCGTGTGACGTTCGACTACCCCTTCGAGGGCCCGCCGACCTGTGTGCACGGGGGCGTCATCGCGGAGTTGTTCGACGAGTTGCTCGGGTTGTCCAACATCCTTTCGGGAAAGGGTGCCATGACCGGGACGCTGACGATCCGTTACCGGCGCCCGACGCCGTTGCTGGCGCCGCTCGAGGTGGCGGCGCGCCACACAGGGCAGGAGGGCCGCAAGGTCTTCGCGTGGGGTGGTCTCTACCACGAGGGCGAGCTCACGGCCGAGGCGGAGGGTGTCTTCATCCTTGTCGAGTTCGGACGGATGCTCGACATTGTCTCCGGGAACGCTCACGGTGCGCACAGTGCGGAAGGACCCCTCGTCGACGCGGACTGGCAGCGGATGATGGGTGAACGCGAGCGACGGAAGGGTGAAACGCCCTAGGCCTTGACCGTCCCGCGGGCCGGAACGGACGCGCCTCAATTATGGCGCCGTCTCGAGGTCGTTTGTCGCGCAAGGGCGGGGGTATGCACGAGTCATGGCCAAGGGCTACGTCATATCCCAGGACGAGTTACGAGAGCATGCGTTGCTCGAGTTGGACACGATCGGATTCCGCGAGTTCACGCCTTCGCAAAACTGCATGCGAGCAGTGCGGGCGTTTGTCAAGGAGTCCCTAGAACGCGTCGGTCCCGACCAAGACGCCCTATTCGAATGCCAATTGGTGGCCGACGAACTCGCCGCCAATGCAGTGCTCCACGCGGGCTCGATCTTCTCCGTCGCCATCGAACTGACCAGGACGTTCGTGCGGATCGCGGTGCGAGACGAGTCGAACGACCGGCCCGTGCGGCGACGCGCTGCATCTGGGGAGGAAAGCGGCCGAGGCCTCGCGATCGTGTCCGGCACAGCGAGCGGTTGGGGCAGTGTGCCCCTCGGACGCGGCAAGGAGACCTGGGCTGATGTCAGTCGGATTTCCGCCTGAGACCGAAACGGCGTTCGCCGGGGCGGCTGCTTTCGGATAAATCGCCGACGACCCGTGTCAGGTGTTCGGCTCGACGGCACTAGATCTCAAACTCCGTTACCGGCTACTGGGTATGCGATGCTCTCGCCGTGACAAGAGGGAGGCTCGAGGCCTTCACCGATGCCGTCATCGCCATCGTCATGACCATCATGGTGCTGGATCTCCGGCCACCCGCTGGTCACGGCTTCGGCGATCTGAAGCATGTTCTGCCCAGACTGCTGGTTTACGCCTTGAGCTTCACCTTCCTGGCCATCTACTGGAACAATCACCACCATCTGATGCACGTCGTGGACAGGATCGATGGTCGGGTGCTCTGGGCAAACATGGGATTGTTGTTTGCCCTCTCACTGACGCCGGCGGCCACGGCTTGGTGGGGTGGGCACACCAGCGACACCGCCCCCGTGGTTGTGTACGGCCTTGTGCTCCTCCTTTCGGCGATCGCCTACTTCCTGCTCACTCGGGCGCTGTTGGCGCTGCATCCGGCAGATTCTCGATTGGCCAAAGCCATCGGAAGTGACCGCAAAGGGCGTCTTTCCGCCATTGCGTACGTGGTGGGCATCGTCGTCGCCTTCTTCGAACCGTGGGTAGCGATTGCGATCTACATCGGAGTAGCTGTCGTCTGGCTGGTACCAGACAGCCGGATTACTCGGGTCATCGAAGGTTGAGACAGGCGGGTTCCTCCAGCGTGCACTTGCGAAACGGTGTCGCCAGAAACGCCTAGCCCAATCGGTAGAGCTTCACCCCATTTTCACCGAGGATCTTGCGGCGCGACTCCACACGGAGCGTGGCCATGGCCTCGTGCACATGCTCGAGGGGCTTCGGCCAGAGGGCAGTCGGGTGGGGAAAGTCGGTCTCAAAGAGGATGTTGTCTTCACCGACCTTGTCGACCAGCTGCTGGAGATGGCCGCGTCCGGTTTCGAACCACATGGTGGCGAACCAGTTCGACTTGAAGTATTCCGACGGACTTTTCCCGAGCTCGGCTGCCTGTGCCGGAGCGTTCTCGGGCAATTCCCAGTCCATTGTCTCGAGGATGAAGGGCACCCATCCGATCCCACTCTCGACGGAGACCATCTTGAGCTTGGGGAAACGGTCGAACAGCCCCGAGAAGACAGTGTTGATCACCACGCGGGCGTTCCCGATGAACAGCATCGAACCGCCGATGGCAGGCTTGACGAATTCGTCCTGAGACTCCCAGAAATACTGACCGTAGAAGTTCATTGCCGTCAGGCTCGCCCCGATATGGAAGTGGACCGGCAGCTCGAGGTCGGAGCAAACCTCCCAGAGGGGATCCCAGGCTCTGCTGGCCAGGTCCGGGGCCCCCAAGTCCTGGGGGTCCGAGGTCATGTTGATCCCTCGCAGCCGGAGGCTTCCGATTCTCTCGGCCTCGCGGACACATTCGTCGACGTCCCACGCCGGCAGGATGGGCATGGGCAACAAGCGGTTGTTCGTGCGCTCTTGGATCTCCGCCCGCGTGTCGTTGAAGATCTCCACACAAATTCGACGCAGGCCGAGGTCCTTCACCTCGCCCAGGGTCTGGCCTCCCAGCCCGAGCGCGTTGGGATACAGGACTTGATGTTGGATGCCCATGTCATCGAGTACCTCGAGGCGGGCGTCGACGTCCCACGCCGCAACGTGCGCACGTTCGAAATCCCACTCGATCATCGATTCCAGGAAGGGGTGCTTCACGCCTTCACGATCAATCGTGCTTCCGCCGCCGGCCTTCCCCACCGGTGTGCCCTCGATGACCCATTGGCGCTCTCCATCTACTTCCTCGACATGCAGGATCTGATCCCGGTACGCCGCAGGGGCACGCTTCGTCCAGAGGTCCTGAACGTCGGTGAAATGTGAATCGGCGTCCAGGACGGCAAGTCCCTCAGGCACCTCTGCGGCGAGAGTCATGGGATCCGTCCTCCTCTTCGAGTTAGCGACCACGGGGCCACGCACACTCTGGCTTCGAGGCTACCCCGGCGTTTGCCCGCACACGTCGTGCCATCGTTCGTAAAGGCACGGCCGGGATCGGTCTGCCGAACCAGAAATGGTCGCCGGACTGCTTCATTCAGCGGCGGGATCCCTCGTGGGAGGTGGGGGGACCTTCTTCGAGACCATCTTGGTCGTCGATCCGGCCCCAGCGACATCGTGACCTCAGGTCTTGTTTTCTCGTCCTTCCCCTGGGTATCCCCATTTGTGTGACCGTTCCCCAGGATCCGACGCCGATTGAGCCCGAACCCGAGCCGCACCCTCCCTCTCCCGTGCCGGAGCCCGAACCCATGCTTCGGTGAGTAGGGGGCCTATCTAGGTTACGTACGGCTTCATGCGATTGATCCTCATTCGCCACGGTGACGCGTACGCCGGATTCGACGGGGTTGTCAGCGGACCGAAAGGGTGCAGGGGCCTCACGGACCTTGGCCGAATGCAGGCGACCGCGTTGGCTTCCCATTTGACTGCCACCGGCCGGATTCGCGCCGACGTCTTGCTGAGCAGCACTTTGCCGAGAGCAATCGAGACGGCGCGGCTCATCGCGCCTGCACTGGGTTTCAGCGGTTTCGGACAGCGAGGCGACCTGTGCGAGATCCTTACCGGTGAGGCGGACGGCCTCATGTGGAATGAATATGCGACGCGCTACGGCTCGTTCAGCATGGAGGCCGAGCCCGAGCGCGTGTTCGCCCCCGGCGGCGAGAGCTGGGTGAGTTTCCACGAGAGAGTGCGCCGGCTCTTCGACGGGCTCGTCACCGAATTCGCGGGCCGGACGGTCGTCGCCGTATGCCATGCCGGCGTCATCGTGGCATCCATACGGGTACTGCTCGCTGTCCCTCACCCTGGCACCGGAGCGCGCCTTCAACCCACCAACACAGGGCTTACGGAATGGGAGCACGAGGAAACACGCCAACGATGGACGCTGCATTCGTTCAATGAGCAGACTCACCTCCTCGGCCTAGGGCGTCGGTCGTCCGCACTCGGAAGTGAAGGAGACGACATAGGGGAGGGGATGAGCGATTTCCGTGCACGACGAGCTTGAGTTTTCGGTGGAAGGTGCCCGGAAGGCCGCCGGTGAAGACCGGCTGCGCGACTGGGTAACTCGTTTCCTGGCGAGTCCCGGCAGTGACAACCCGGTCCTCGCCGAGAAGCTCTCGGCGGAGCTTGCATGGTGGGCCGGCCCTTTCCAATTGCCTCTCAGCAGGCTGAACCGCCTCGCCGGCCCGCCAGGGGACCCGGTGCTCTGCCCGGTCGACGAGGCGTATTGGGATGAACGTGTCGACTCCATGGACGCGCTCGCCGAGCGGGGATGGGACCCGCCGCCAGTCGTCGTCGCATGCCGCGATGGCGAGTTCGTCCTGGAGGATGGGAACCACCGAGCCGAGGGCGTTCGCCGGGCCGGCCGGCGAGTCGTCTGGGCCGTTATTGGCTTCGCCGAACAAGATGCGCGTGACCGGTTCAGCGCTCAGTGGCATGACCCGGCCGGTGAGGCGTCCTAGCGCGTCACGGATTCATCCGTGCGGCCAACTCCTGCAGGAAATCGCGGTATTCGGCCGGTACCGAAGTCGAAGTTGCGCACCCCCGGTGGGCGTGATGGCGGTTCGTACCAGCTGGTCGTACATGGCGCTGAGTTCTTCTCGAACTCGGTCGCCGCTTCGGCGTCGGCGCCGTGATGGCTGTCGAGACCACCGCCTGGTCTCCCGTCCAGAAGAAGCGACCAGAACCACCCTGGGTGTTCGGTCCATGCCGACGCTACCCCGTTCCACTCCTTCGAAATCGCCCCCGAGGTGCCGTCGAAGGGCTACGCGAGCTCGGCGATCGAGCACCTCTCTCAGAGCATCGTCGTCAGTGCCGGCTCAGGAAGTGACCGCTCGTGGACGCTGTGCGATGAAGCAACCAGCGTCCGTTGTCATGGTGACCACGCCGCCGGCGGTCTGGAACCGGTCGTGGACCACCTGGGTCAGCGCGGCAAGCTTCGGTGCGTCGGCTTCCTGGCCGGCGGACGACGACCGGATGTACGCAATGACCGCTTCCGGGTCGTCGCACACCAGTCTGCCCGGGTGGTACTGCCAGACGACGTCCTCGAACGCCGTCCCGATGATTGCGCCGCCGTTGGAGCGTCCGAAGCGCCGGTCGACGAAGTCCAGCGACGACCAGCCGAAGACTTGGCGCGAGATCTCTGCGATGACGTCGAGATGGGCCGGGCCGTTCGTCGCCGCCATCAGGACACCGTCTGCTCGGAGGACCCTGGCGAATTCTGCGGCAGCCCGGGTGGGCTCGGGCACGTGGTACAGCATGTGGTTGGCGACCACGACATCGAACGAGGAGTCGGGAAACGGGAGATCCTGTGCGTCGCATGCCTGCGTGGCTACGAGATCGAGAGAATCGATCGGCTCGACGACGTTGCCTGCCTCGTCGAGCATTCCCTCGGACAGGTCCGTCAGGGTGAGTCGGAGGTGGGGGAGAAGCGGCGCGACGCTCGTCCAGAGAAGCCCGGGGCCACACCCCACCTCGAGCACCTCGCCGCCATCGGGCCAGTCCACGCGGGCGGCCAGCCACGGGTACCACGGCTCGTCCGCCCGGCCGAAGCGCGCGTGCAGCGCGATGCGGGCGTTGAGATTGGTGGCATCTTTGTACTGCTTGTCGCGGAGGTAGTCGGCGTCGGTGCCGATTCCCTCCCGGCCGGTCATGCGCCCGGGGAGCGAGGAGCGATGGTCTTGACCATCTGCAGCGCCGGGTTCTCCGGTTGCCACAGGTCCGGGAATTCCTCCAGGGGCCGAAATCCGACGGCGAAGTAGAACGCCCGGGTTTTCACGTAGCCAGGATCGGGGTGCCGCGGGCTGAGCGTCTTCACTTGCAGGTACTCGATGTCCCGCTCCCGTAGCCACTTCTCGGCGACCGCCAGCATTTGACGCCCCACGCCGTGCCGGTGCTGCTCGGGCCGGACGCCCATCACGTACACCTCCGCGGCGTACGGGGTGTGGACGACCATGGTCAAGACGCCGATGTCGTCCCCGTTCACCGTGGCCACCACCGTCGGATGCTCGTTGGCCTTGATTACGTAGTCCTCGACCGACTCTGGGAGGCCGAACCACGTCGGAAGGGTGGCGAGGACGCTCCGGCAGATCTCGCCCGAGCCGTTCTCCTGTACTCGCATCTGGGTTTCGGGCTTCACCGCCATGCCTCCAGCATGCCCGCACGACCCCGCTACCCCCGTGCTTCGCGTCCGACGCCGCAGTAGCGTCCGTCGACGAACCCCGAGACCGGAGGTGCTGACATGGCCGGATTCGTACAGATCATGGAGCTCGATACGTCGAAGATCAGCGAGGTCGATGCCCTTGGGCGGGACCTCGCGACGTCGCTGGGGGGCGAGTTCAAGGCCCGCAAGGCGACGACGGCCGAGGACCGGGAGCGCCGCGGTCACTACTACATCATCGTCGAGTTCGACTCCTACGAGGAGGCGATGCAGAACTCCGAAAACCCGCAGGTGGCCAAGTACTCGGACAAGATGGGAAGCCTGCTGGACGGCCCGCCGGTCTTCCGCAACCTCGACGTCGTCGAAGTGATGGAATTCGGCTGAGCGCTCTCGCTCAGAGAGCGCGCTGCACTCCCTGCCAATAGGGGTCACGCAGCTTGCGCTTGTAGAGCTTGCCATTGGGATCCCGCGGCATCTCGTTGGTGAAGTCGATCGTCTTCGGGGTCTTGAACTTCGCGAGCTTGTCGCCGCAGAACGCCAGGATCTCGTCAGCGAGCTCGTCGTTGGCCTCGATCCCCTCAGCGGGCTCGATGACGGCCTTCACCTCTTCACCCCAGTCTTCGTGGGGGATGCCGAACACGGCCGCGTCGCCGACCTTCGGGTGTGAGAGAAGTACGTTCTCGATCTCGGCCGGGTAGATGTTCGCGCCACCCGAAATGATCATGTCGATCTTGCGGTCACGCAGGAACAGGAACCCGTCTTCGTCGATGAGACCGACGTCGCCGACGGTGAAGAAGGAGCCGATGCGGTTCTTCTTCGTCTTCTCCCGGTCCTTGTGGTACTCGAAGCTGGCCGTCCCCATCGACATGTAGACGGTGCCGATGACGTTGGGCTCCTCGATGCGGTTGCCGTCGTCGTCGAAGATCGCAATCTCGCTGATCGGCCACGGCTTGCCGACGGTGCCGGGTTTCTGCAGCCACTCTTCGGCCGTCACGAGCGTGCCGCCCCCCTCGCTGGCGGCGTAGTACTCGTCGACTGCGTTGCCCCACCAGGCGATCATCTTGTGCTTCACGTCAATGGGACACGGCGCCGCCGCGTGGATCATGTGACGCAGTGACGACATGTCGTACTTCGCGCGCACGTCCTCTGGCAGCGCCAGCAGCCGGTGGAACTGCGTCGGGACCATGTGCGACGTCGTCACGCGCCGTTCCTCGATGAGACGCAGCATCTCCTCGGGCAACCACTTGTCCATCACGACGAGTGTGTGGCCGAGATGCGCCGATGCGCTCCCGAAGCGCAGAACGGCGGTGTGGTACAGCGGTGAGCCGATGATGTGGACGTTGTCGTCGTGCGGCTGGATGTTGAAGAGGAAGAGCAGCCCCGCCAGTCCCATGGCAGCCTCTTCCGGCGTGACCCCCATGAGCTTGCGATAGATCCCCTTGGGGTTTCCCGTGGTGCCCGACGTGTAATTCATGACGTCGCCGACGGTCCGGTCCTCCGGCAAGGTCGTCGGCTGAGCGTCGCGAATGGCGGTGTAGGACGTGAAGCCCGTGATGGCGCCGACGGAAAGGCGGCGCGCCGCCTCGACCCCGGCCTCGTCCGCTGCGGCCCCGGCGACCTCGGCGAAGCGCTCGTGGGCGACGAACGCCTTGGCGCCCGAGTCCTTGAGGATGTACGCCACCTCGGGCGCCACCAGGTGGAAGTTGATGGGGACGAGGTACCAACCCGCCTGGAGGGCCGCCAGGTAGATCTCGATCATCTCTGCGCCGTTCGGGAGCAGGGTGGCGATCCTGTCGCCCACCTCGAAGCCCTGGGCCCGGAGCGCGTGGACCAGTTGGTTGGCTCGGCCCAACAGCGCCCCGGCGCTCACTTCGTCGCCTTCGGGCGTGACGAGGGCCAGGTAGTCGGGGTTTTCCTGGGCCAGCGCCCAGAAGCCGAGGTCACCCATCTGCAGTCTCCTTGGAGGTCTCGCGATGCGGAGGAGAAATGGCACCCCCCGACATCTGCAGGCTAGAACGTGTTCTAACTCACGGCAATTTACGTGCCTGTGCCGGCGCTCGGGCCGGCGAAGAGAGATCGGGAGATTCAACCATGGCAGGGTTCCTCGCGGGCAAGGTCGTCGCCGTCACCGGCGGCGGGGGCGGGATCGGCCGGGCGGTTGCCCTGGCGTGTGCGGCCGAGGGCGCCACGGTGGTGGTGGCCGACTACGGCGTCGGGATGGCCGGAGAGGACCCGACCAGCGAGGTCGCCGACGCCGTCGTGGAGGAGATCACCGAGTCGGGCGGAGAGGCGCTGGCGGTGGCCGACGACATTTCGAAGATGGACGCGGGCGAGCGTCTGATCGCCACCGCGGTGGAGAAGTACGGCCGGATCGACGGCGTCGTCGCCGTCGCCGGCATCCTGCGCGAGCGGATGCTCTTCAACATGTCCGAGGACGAATGGGACGCGGTCATCGCGACGCATCTCAAAGGGCACTTCACCGTGTTCCGGGCCGCCGCTGCCGTGATGCGCAAGCAGGTAGGCGGCGGGGCGCTCATCGGTTTCACCTCGGGTGCGTTCTCGGGGAGCGTCGCCCAGGCGAACTATGCGGCGGCCAAGGGCGGCATCGTCTCGCTCGTGCGCTCGGCTGCCGCCGGGCTTTACCGCTACGGGGTGACGGCGAACGCCATCGCACCCGTGGCAAGAACTCGCATGTCGGCCAACGTGCCCCAGGAGCTTGCCGAGATGGGCGACCCCGAGGACGTGGCGCCGATGGTCGTCTACCTACTGAGCGACAAGGCCAAGCACGTGACCGGCCAGGTGTACACCGTGGTCGGCTCGAAGATCGCGGTGTGGAACCAGCCCGTCGAGGTTCGCGCGATGTGGGCCGATGGCCGATGGACGCCCGAGAAGATCGCTGAGCGCCTCGACTCGAACATCGGGCAGGAGCGCATGGGCCTCATCGACAAACTCGAGGAAATCCGCCGGGCGGCGGCGTCGGAGGACAAGCCCAAAGGCTGAGTCGGCGCAGAGACTCGTCAGTTGACGGTGCGTAACCGGGGCCGGGTGCGGGCCTGCACGTTGCTGTAGACCTCTATCGAGTTGCCCTCGTGATGCGCGGCGACCACCGTCGTCGCGAAGGGGTCAGCGAAGGGGTCCTGACAGTCCAGAGCGCGCTGCATGGTCTGCCCCCACGTCGCAGCGGAGCGTGCGATGTGTCGGTCCGGCTGCTCCCAGGGCGGTATGCACAGCTCGATCTGGTACAGCGGCTCGAACGTCACGACGTGGGTCGGAGCTCCACCGTGAGCGGCGTACCACTCACGCTTCTTCTCGTCGCTCCAGTTCGCCTCGTTGTCCATCGGCTCACTCGTGGTCGGTACCCCGGACTGGATCGTGGTCATGGCGCTCGTCCCCTCAATCCCGCCGTCTCGTTTCCCTACATCCGAAGAAGCGCCCAGGCGGCGGACACTTGCGCATCACTCATGCAATTTTCGTGTTGAGCTGGTCATTTGGTTATACGGCGCGTCCGGCGTCCCGGATTGCGCAACAGCGTTGCAACGCGGGGCCGGATCTCGTGGCGAGTGTCCGGCGGGTGAACGGACTTCGACTACGTCGCGACGAACACCCGTGGGTCCACCAAATCGGAGCCCGTGGTTCCTCAGCCATGGCGCATGAGGTCGGCGTCTCGTGGAGTTCCCCTTTCGAGGGGCGGGTCGGAACGTCGAGGAAAGGGCATGCAATCGTGAGCGTTCGAATGGACGAAGCTGCGGTGCACGGTCCTGAGCACTCCGACGCCATTGCGGAGATCCGCTCGTGGCGCGAAGTCGGCTGGATCTTCAGGGACGGTGGTGCACTTGCGATCGAGCGTCAAGGCGATCGCATCCGTACGCGGAGTGCCCGGTTCTCGCACGTGAGCGAGGAATAACACGAACAGCCATCCGCGCGGGTGAGGCTGGCGGCTATGTTGCCGAGCCGGTGTCACCCCGTATCACCAACGCATCCCGAGGCGACGACTCGGTACCGGCAGTCCCGGCTTCGGGTTCGGCCGCCGAGTCGGGGGATCGGGATGCGTCAACGGCGTGGTGCGTCTGCAGCCACTCGCGCCACTGCGCACGGGCGCGTATCAGGATGACCGCGCCGGCGATGACCAGGAGAAGTCCCGCCAGTTGGACGAGGTCCGAACCGAGTCGGCCGTCCTCCCCGAGCCACAGGTGCTCGTCGAGGGAGCGCTCGATGCCCCAGAGGATCATCCCGGTGCCGATGACGACGCCCGACGGATATCCGATGCGGCGCGTGCCGTCGGGCCAGCGATCGAGGCGACGTTCGATCGCGATGAGGACCAGGAACACCGCGAAGTCCTCGAGCGCCTGGAAGATAGGCACCGGGAGGCGCTTCCCCACTTGGTCCGCGTAGTACATGCCGAACCATTGGTGCGTCGGGTGCCCGCCGCCGGCAACCATGAGCTGGGGGCCGAGTAGGCGGCCCATCGCCCAGCAAGCCATCAGAACAGGGGCGGCGAGGTCCAGCGCGCGGCCGAGTGAGAGCTCAGGGCAGCGGCGGCGCGTGAGGATGACGCCGGTGGGCACCGCGAAGAGCAGACCGCCGAAAGAAGAGAGCCCGCCCCGCCAGATGGCGAAGATGTCGCCGGGATGCGCCGAGTAGTAGCCGGTGTTGGTGAGGACGTGGAGGACGCGGGCGCCGACGACGGCGGCGAGGATTATCCAGAGGAAGACGGGCACGAGCCAGTCCGTGCGGTAGCCGTTGCGCTTGAGCCGGCGCTCGAAGTACACGAACCCGAACCAGAACGTCAGCGCGAGGCCGATGCCGTAGGTGTGGACCTCGAGCGGGCCGATATGGAAGGCGACGGGGATCGGTTTCATCGCAACTGCGTATCAAAGGTTACGGCCGGGCGGCCCGGCGGGTTTGTCGGCGGGGTTGGCGCGTGCGAAGGCCGGCGGGTGCGGGTGAGCGCTGCGGGGGTGCCGGGTGCGAAGGCCGGCGGCTACGGTCGGCCGGCGCCGACGAAGCCGTCGCCCAGACGCAGGCCGGTGAGCCGGACGTCGGCACCCGTGTACGGCGCCTCGATCATCGTGCCCGGGCTGACGTACATGGCCACGTGGTCCGAGCCGCCGGGGCCGTAGAAGAGGAGGTCGCCGGGCTGGAGGTCGCTGACCGGCACCGGGGCCGAGTCGGCCATCTGGGCGCCCGAGTAGTGCGGCAGGCCCACGCCGACCTGGCCCCACGACCATGCGGTCAGACCCGAGCAGTCGAAGCCGACGCCGGGTGACTCGGCACCCCATTGGTAGGGGACGCCGATCTGGCTCTCGGCGGCCTGCACGGCTCCGGCCCCACCCGGTGCCGTCGGAGGAGGCGGTGAGCTTGCGGCGCTGGCCAGTTGGGAGGAACCTCCGCCACCCGACGAGCTCGGCACGGCGGCCACTGCGGCTGCGGCAGCGGCAGCGGCTGCCTGCTTTTGCTTCGCGGCCTGCGCGGCGGCTGCGGCTTCCTGCTGCTGTTGCTGCTGCACGAGTTGGGCTATCTGGCCCTGCTCCTGCGCGAGTGCGCTCTTCTGCTGGTCGATGGCCTGCTGGTTCTGGGCCACCGCGGCCTGCTCGGCGTTCACCTGCGTCTGGGCCTGACCCTGTTCGTTGGTCAGCTGCGCCTTCTGCGCGTTCAGCTGGTTCTCCGCCGTGTGCAGCTTGTCGACGGCAAGCGAGATGTCGCCTTCCGCGATCTGGTTGTACTCGGACGTGGCGCCCAAGGTCTCCTGGTTGCCGCTGAAGATCGAGTTCTGCGTCGACGCCGTGCCGTCGGTGATGTAGTTGGCGACGGCCGCCTTGGACAGCGTGCTCTTGTCCTTCGACACCTGCTGCTGGGCGGCCGCGATGTTCGCCTCGGTGGTCTGGATGCTCGAGTTGATCTGCGACAGGTGGTACTGCGCCTCGTCGTACTGCTGGCTCAGAGCGGACATCTCGTTCTGCGCCTGCGACAGCTGCGCCTCGATGGCGGCCGCCTTCGCCTTGGCGTCGGAGATCTGGTCACCGCCCACGGGGCGCGCAAGGCCAAGCACAGTGCTCGACAACACTGTGACGACGGTCAACGCGGGGACACCTACCCGCTGGAGCAACCTTGTGCTCCTCGAAGACCGCGGCGTCGAGTGGGGTACAGCCCGCTCTACGTCAGTCACGATGGAGCACATTCTTAGTTGAACCCTCTAAACGTTTCAAACACCCTCGTGGCGGAATCCCTGTGTAGATTCGTACTCGAGGTAGGAAGCCGCTGGTGGCATACCAAAATTAGAAATTTCGAACTTCGGGTCAATAAAGGGGAGATAACGAAACGTCCAGCTGCGAACTACGGTCACCCGGCATGGGTGAAATGATCGAATTCCCGAGCAACGGATCCACCGCCGGTGGCTATTTGGGCGTGCCCGAGAGCGGCAATGGGCCGGGTGTCGTGGTGATCCAGGAGTGGTGGGGACTCGTCGACCACATCAAGGACGTGTGCGATCGCTTCGCGGCGGCCGGTTACGTCGCACTGGCGCCTGACCTGTACCACGGGCAGAAGGTCGCGCCGGGCGAGCCCGACGAGGCCGGCAAGGCGATGATGGCCATGAAGATGGATCAGGCGGCCCGCGACATGAGCGGCGCCGTCGACGAGGTGCTGCGGCGCAGTACCGGGTCCAAGGTCGGCGTCATCGGATTCTGCATGGGTGGCGGCCTCGCTCTGGTGCTGGCGACGCAGCGCCCGGACGCCGTCGCGGCCGTCGTGCCGTGCTACGGGATCGTTCCGTGGCCGGACGTGCAGCCCGACTACCCGGCATTGTCGGCCGCCGTGCTCGGGCACTACGCAGAGAAGGACGAGTACTTCACGCCCGAGAAGGCGAACGAGCTCGCGGAGCAGTTGCGCGGGTTGGGCAAGTCGGTCGAGATCATCGTGTACCCGGGCACCGACCACACGTTCTTCAACGACACGCGGCCCGAGGTCTACGATGCCGACGCGTCGAGTGCGCTGTGGGATCGCACGCTGTCGTTCTTCCGTGAGCATCTGAAGTAGTCGCGGGCGGACTGAGCCCGCAACGAAGAACGGTCCCGCGCTTCATCGATTTGCGCGATGGGCACGCGCACCCTTGCTCTCGTCGGTAGGCACACGTGCGCATGCCGCGGGAAGAAACGCCGGCCGGAGCGTCATGGGCAACCGTCCGAAAAGAGCCCCCGGAAGCGGTGGGTTACCATCGGGTCATGTCCGCACGCTCACGTGACCTGCCCCGCCGTTCCTGCCTGTCCACCCCCGGTTCGAACGAGAAGTTCCTGGCCAAGGCGCCGACAGTCCCGGCCGACATGACCTTCCTGGACCTCGAGGACGCCGTGGCGCCCCTGGAAAAGGAGTCGGCCCGGCCCAAGGTCGTCGATGCCATCAAGAACCTGCCCTGGGACGACCGCGTGCTGTGTGTACGGGTCAACGCGTGGGACACGGAGTGGACATACGGCGACGTCATCGAGGTCGTCGGCAACGCTGGCGAACGACTCGACGAGATCATGCTGCCCAAGGTGCAGTCGGCCGCAGAGGTGCAGGCGCTCGACATGCTGCTGACGCAGGTCGAGAAGAAGTCGGGCCTGCCAGTCGGGCACATCGGGATCGAGGCGCAGATCGAGACCGCGCGTGGTCTCATCAACGTGGACGAGATCTGCGCCGCCTCGCCCCGTCTCGAGACGATCATCTTCGGCCCCGCGGACTTCGCGGCCAGCATCGAGATGCCCGTGCTCACCGGCGGCGTCAACATCCCCGAGTATCCCGGCGACCACTTCCACTATGTCTTCAGCCGGATCCTCATGGCGGGGCGCGCCAACGGCCTGCAGGTGATCGACGGGCCGTTCCTCAAAGTGCGCGAGCTCGACTCGCTCCGCGACTACGCCATGCGCACGCGCATGCTCGGTTACGACGGCAAGTGGGCGCTCACGCCGGACCAGGTGACCGTGATGAACGAGGTGTACTCGCCGACCCAGGAGCAGTTCGACCACGCCATCGACATCCTCGAGGCGTACCGCAAGGCCACCGAGGAGGACCGCAAGGGCGCAGTCATGTTCGGCGACGAGATGATCGACGAGGCCAGCCGGAAGATGGCCTTGAAGTTCGTGAGCCGCGGCGAGCACGCCGGGCTCGAGCGCAGCGCCGACTGAGCGGCCGGTCTCAGTCCCCGATCAGGCGGCGCGCGATCACCTTCAAGGCCAGCGTCTCGTCCGCGCCCTCGAAGATCGACAGCACCCGGGCGTCGACGAAGTAGCGCGACACCGGGAACTCCTCGGCGTAACCCATGCCGCCGTGGATCTGCATGGCCTCACGGGTGACCCACTCGGCGGCCCGGCACACGTAGGCCTTGACCATGGACGCCTCCAACGCGCCCCCGCCCCGCGCCATCAGACGCGCGACGTGGTACGACGACTGCCGTGTCGCCTGGATGATCACCGCCATCCGCCCTAGCTTCCATTGCGTCAGCTGGTAGTCGATGATCGGCGAACCGAAGACCTTGCGCTCTGACACGTACGCGACGGCCGCTTCGTAGGCAGCCTGCATCACGCCCAATGCGCGCGCCGCTGTCTGCAGGCGACCGTTCTCGAAACCCTGCATCTGCAAGTAGAAGCCCTTCCCGAGCCCCTTCTCGCCACCCACCAAGTTCGCGTCCGGCACGAACCAGTTCTCGAACGCCAGCTCGTAGGAGTGCATGCCCCGGTAACCGAGCGTGTCGATCGGCCGGCCCTCGAGCCGGCCCGCCTCCAGTCCAGCGGGACGCCCCTCCACGTCGTCTGCACCCTGGGTGAAGACGAAGCCGTGGCCGTCTCCCCGCGGCTTCTCGACCACGAACATGGAGATCCCTCGATGCGCCTTGGACCGGTCCGGGTCGGTCCGCGCCAGGAGCATCAGGACGTCGGCACGGGCGGCGAACGTGCACCACGTCTTGACGCCGTTCACCACCCACCCGTCGGCGACCGGTGTGGCCGACGTCGCGATCCCCGCCACGTCCGAGCCGAAGTCGGGCTCCGTCACGGCCACCGCCGCCAGGATCTCGGCCGACGCCAGCTTCGGCAGCCAATGCTTCTTCTGTTCTTCAGTGCCGCCGTAGACCAGCGCCCGCGTCAGGATCTCGGGCCGGGTGATGAGTGATCCGCCCACGCCCAGCGAGCCCCAACTGAGCTCCTCGGTGGCCACCACCATTCCCATGTAGTCGCTCTCGCCACCCGACGCGAAGCCGCCGTACTCCTCGGGCACAGAGAGACCGAACCCGCCGAGCTCCGCCAAACCCTCGATCACGTCCTCGGGGATGTCGGAGTTGGTGCGGTGCACGTGTTCGGCGTGCGGCCGCACTTTCTCCTCGGCGAAGCGGTGGAACGTCTCGCGCACCAACTCGAAGTCCTCGCCGAGATGCCGCGGCCCCTCGGTCGTCGCGAGCGCCGCCAGTACGGACGGCTCGCGTTGTGCCTCCAGGAAAGAGGACACCGGCGTCGCCCACCCGGGCTCGACGCCCCACAGCGCCTCGCGGCCGGCGACCTTCCCGGCGAGCTCGCCCACGACGTCGGCTACGAACGCCGTAGCGATGGCCGCCTCGACCTCCCCGTGCTCGCCGTACTGGAGGGCGGCCCGGGCCGTGCCCACCACCGCCGCCGCGTGCGCGACGTCGTAGACGACCACCTGGTTGGCGTCGGTCCCTTCGCGCCCCCTGATAGAGGCGCACGCCTGGTCGACGAGTTCTTGGGCCAGGTCGACCGCGGCGGCGGCGCCGGCGAGGTCGGCGGAGTCGGTCGAAGTCACGGGGCGCCACCTTATTGGCTCGCCCGAAGACCTCCTTCCTCCCGCTGGCGCCCTTCTTCCCGTACGGGTGCGTCAGGCGCGGCGGCCGATCACCGTCACCAGCGGCGGCAACACAACCGGGTCGTCGCCGGGATCCACACCGGTCAACGACTCCAGGTATCGCGACACCGCTCCCGGACCGACGCCCGCGGGCGCTTCCGCCCACGCGTCGACCACCTCGAGCGACTCGTTCCGGACCAGCGCCGGCAGCAACGCGCCGATATCGGGATGCTGTGCATCGGGCATCGACATGGGCACGCCCCCGATGCGACCGGCCGACGTGATCGGCTCCTGCGCCACGACCCAGCCCCCCGGCCGGACGGTCCCGGCCATCTTGGCGACGACGACCGCAGGGTCGAGCACGTGCAGCAGGAGGAAACGGCAGAACGCAAGGTCGACCTCCTCAGGCAAGGACAGGTCCTCACCGGCCTGGGTCAAGGCGATGACTTGCGCATGCGCAGCGGCGGCCCGCGCCACCTCGTCGCGCGCCAGGGGATCGCTGTCGACCGCGTAGACGCGCCCGTCCCGACCCACCATTTCGGCGAGAGCCACGGACACATCACCGCCGCCCGCGCCCACGTCCACGCACCGCCAACCTGCGCCGAGCCCGAGACGGTCCAGTGCCGTTTCCAACGGCCGGCGGTAGACGTCGTCGCGCAGACCCTTGAGCTCACTCATTCGCATGGTTCCCTGCGAGCGGCCGCACCATGAGACAGCACTCTAGAAGTCGGGGGAGTGGGGCACCGCTGTGTCACCCCAGCGTGAAATCGAGCCGTCAGGCCGTGGCCCGATAACCTGCTCCTCCGTGAAGGTGACCATGTTGCTATGCGACGCAGCCCAGGTGTCCGACGGCAAGCTCTACATCCTCGGCGGGGGATGGAGCATGACCGGACCCGATCCAGTGCCATCGGCCGTGGCGTTGAAGATCGACGTCGACTGGCACGAGGCTGAGACATCGCACCACTGGGAGCTGTTTCTCGAGGACGCGGACGGCCGCCCGGTGCTAATGGAGACCGCCGACGGCACCCAGCCCGTCGAGGTGCGCGGGGAGTTCACGGTGAGCCAGCCGCAGGGGATCCCAGAGGGATCGCCGATTGACGTCGCGCT
This sequence comes from uncultured Acidimicrobiaceae bacterium, assembly GCA_963828455.1. GTDB lineage: Bacteria > Actinomycetota > Acidimicrobiia > Acidimicrobiales > RAAP-2 > Bog-473. Next base: position 86,014 of record CAWHFH010000015.1, read on the forward strand.
GGCCGTGAACCTCGGGCCGATCCCCTTGGCGCCCGGAACGCGTTTCGCCTGGCGTCTCACCATCGACGGCGAAGCCCTCCCGGGCGCATCGCTCGGGTTCACCACGAGGCCTCGACCTCCCGAAGCGGCAGAGTGACGATCTACGACCGGCCCTTCGGCCGCTATCTCGAGGACTTCGTGCCCGGTGACATCTACCGGCACTGGCCCGGCAAGACGGTCACCGAATACGACGACCATCTCTTCTGCATGATCACGATGAACCACCATCCGCTGCACACCAACGCGTGGTTCGCCGAGCACGAGACCGTGCAGGGCAAGAACGTGGTCGTCGGGAACCTCGTCTATTCCCTCGTGCTCGGCATGAGCGTTCCCGACGTCAGCGGTTCCTGCATCGCCAACCTGGAGGTCGAGTCGCTGCTGCACCGCATGCCGACGTTCCACGGCGACACCATCTACGCCGAGACGCGGGTGCTCGACGCGACACCGTCCAAGTCGAAGGACGACCGCGGCATCGTGACGGTCGAGACCAAGGGCTTCAACCAGCGCGGCGAGGAGGTGTGCTACTTCCGCCGCAAGCTCATGGTCTGGAAGGTGGCCAACGCACCGGCACGGCAGCGCCCTTACGGCGACGACGTCTGGGACTGAGGTCGCCGCGCTCGCGCCCGGCCGAGCGCGTCGCCTCACGACGCGCATCCTCGAGTGGGGCGCACAACACCGTCGCGACCTTCCGTGGCGCCAAACCCGGGACCCTTGGAAGATCCTCGTCTCCGAGGTGATGCTGCAGCAGACCCAGGTGGACCGAGTGGTGCCGCACTACGAGCGCTTCGTCGAGGCCTACCCGACACCCGCTGCGTGCGCCACTAGCGGCTCAGCGGACGTCGTCCGCCGGTGGTCCGGACTCGGCTACAACCGCCGCGCGCTCAACCTGCACCGGGCGTCGACGTCCATCGTCGACCGCCACCACGGCCAGGTTCCGTCGGACGAGGCGGCACTGCGTGCGCTGCCGAGTGTCGGGGCGTACACGGCGCGGGCGGTCCGGTCCTTCGGGTTCGGCGAGGACGTCGCTGCGGTCGACACGAACGGCGTGCGGGTGCTGGCCCGCGCCGTGGCCGGCCGCCGGCTCACCGCACCGGCCGCCTTCGCCCTCGGCGACCGTCTCGTACCCCGCGCCGGTTCGTGGGAGTTCAACCAGTCGATGTTCGACCTGGGCGCGACCGTCTGCACCGCACGCCCGGAGTGCGGGCTCTGTCCACTCCGCCGCCAGTGCGCCTGGCGCCGAGGCGGCGGCGGAGACCCCTGGCGGGCGAGCCCGGCGGCCCGCCCGCAGAGCGCGTTTTCGGGCTCTGACCGGCAGGGCCGGGGGCGTCTGCTCGAGTCGCTGCGGCGTGGCGACGTCCCTGCGGCTGAACTTGCCGGCGCCTGCGGCTGGTCGGAGGACGTCGCCCGCGCCGAACGCGTCGCCGCCGCGTTGGTGGAAGAAGGCTTCGCCGAGTGGCAAAGAAACGTCAGTCGGGTGCTCCGGCTGCGCTGAGCGATCAGGAGGCGGTCAAGAAATCGATGATCCGCCGGTTGACGAGGTCGGGCTGCTCCACGTGGAGGAAGTGGCCGGTGCCGTCCACGATCTCCATCTCGGAGCCCTCTGCGAGGAAGTCGAGTGGCGAGCCAATCGACGAGAGCAGCATGCAACCGTCGTCACGCCCGTGGAGGTACAGCGTCGGCTTCGGCGTCGGCAACAGTGCGGCGGCCTGTTCGTCGGCCAGCTCGGGCGTCTGGTGCGCCGGGTCGAACATGGCGCGGTAGTAGCCGATGGCGGCGAGGATGTGCTCGGGATCGCCGATCGACTCCTTCACCTTGGCCACGTCCCACGTGCCGTCGTAGCCGGGTGACCAGTCGCGCCACAGGTTGTCGATGAAGGAGTAGTCGTCGATCGGGAGCGCGGTCTCCGCCATGGCCGACTGGAAGAAGAACATGTACCAGCTCCGCTGCAGCTGGGCGTAGGTCAGCAAGTTCATGCCGATGGAGAGCGTCGGCGGAACGGCGGCGGTGACGGCTCGACGCCAGCGACCCGGTTGGTGGGCGACGGTTCCATAAGTGGCGAGCGCGCCCCAGTCGTGGCCGATAATCACCGCATCCGAGGTCGCCCCCAGCTCTTCGTGCAGAGCGTTGGCGTCGCGTACGAGCGCGCCGACTTGGTAACGACCGTCGGGCGGCACCGGCGACGGGGCGTAGCCGCGCAGGAAAGGGGCGACCGCGCGGAAGCCGGCGCCGGCAAGCTCAGGCAGCAGGTAGCGCCAGGTGTGGGCCGTGTCGGGGAACCCGTGCAAGCACAGGGCGAGCGGCCCGTCCGTTGGTCCGTCAGTGAGGCAGGCAAACTCCAGCCCGTTGGCGGAAATGGTCTCCTGTTGTCCCATGCGACAGAAGGTATCGCCCCTCGGGATATAGGGTCGTAGCCGGTGAACGTCACGTTTTATGGCGTGCGGGGGTCATGCCCGTGCTCGGGGGATCGCTACCGGCGCTATGGGGGGAACACCTCGTGCCTCGTCGTCGACATCGACGGGGACGAGCCGCTCATCGTCGATCTGGGCACGGGTCTGCGCGCGCTCGGTGACACCCTGCAGAAGGAGGTACGGGCGCTCGGGACGCCGCTGCACGCGACCGCCCTACTCACCCATCTCCACTTCGATCACATTTTGGGCATCCCCTTTTTCGCTCCGCTGCACGACCCGGGCGCTCGTTTGACGGTCTACGGACCCAGCCAGGCGAAAGGCACGCTGAAGGACGCGCTCCACGCGGCCGTGCAGCCGCCGGTGTTCCCCATCCACATGGAGCAGTTCCGCGGCGAGTTGATCACGGTGGACGTCGGTGCCGAGGACTTCTCCATCGGCACGGCGAAGGTGATGGCTCGCCCGATTCCTCATTCCGGCGTCACCCTCGGCTTCCGGATAGAAGCCGAGGGGCGGTCGGTCGCGTACATGTCCGACCACCAGGCACCGCTCGACCGCCGGGCGGTGCCCGACGCGGTGATGGAGCTGTGCCAGGACGTGGACCTCTTGATCCACGACGGCCAGTACACCGAGGACGAATTTTCCGCCAAGGCGGACTGGGGCCACTCGACGGCGGCCTACGCGGTCCACGTGGCCGCCGAGTCCGGGGCGAAGCGGTTGTTGCTCACGCACCACGATCCGTCACACCCCGACCGCGAGCTAGACAGGATCCTGACGCAAGCGCGGCGGCTTCCCGAAGCGAAGAACATCGAAGACGTGTCCTCCGCGCACGAGGCCCAGTCGATCGACCTCGGCAAGGCATAGGTCGTCCGTGACGGGCCTGGACGAGGCCCGGTTCCGCGAGGTGCTCGGGCATTTCGCGAGCGGGATCACTGTCGTGACCGCGCTCGAAGAGGGCGAGCCCGTCGGCTTCACCTGCCAGTCGTTCGCCGCGCTGTCGCTCGACCCGCCCATGGTGATCCTCGCGCCGGCACGGAGCTCGACGAGCTGGCCGCGGATACGCCAAGCCGGCGCGTTCTGCGTGAACATCCTCGAGGAGCACCAAGAAGCGCTGTGCCGTACGTTCGCTGTCTCGGGCGGCGACAAGTTCGACGGCGTCGGCTGGTCGCCCGGCATAACCGGATCACCCGTGCTCACGGGTTCGCTCGCCGTCGTGGAGTGTCGTCTCGGAGAGATCTTCGACGGCGGTGACCACGAGTTGGTCACGGGTCAGGTGGTTGCCATGGAGGTTGGAGAGGGCGGTCCGTTGCTGTTCTACCGCTCCGGCTTCGGCCGTTTCGCCTCCTGAGGGGTCACCCGCTACCGTTCCGGCGATGCCAGAGATCATTCCCTCTTCCGTGATAGACGACGTCGTGCTGGTTCGGCCCGACGTGCACGGCGACGAGCGGGGGCGCTTCGTCGAGTCCTACCGTCGCAGCTGGTTCCCGGACGGCCGCGAGATGGTGCAGGGCAACCGCTCCGAGAAGCAGGCAGGCGCGCTCGTCGGCCTGCACTTCCATCGTTTCCAGGCTGACTACTGGTACCTGTTGCGCGGGAAGATCCGCGTCGTCCTGCACGATCTGCGCACCGGCTCTCCGACCGACGGCAAGACCCAGGTGATCGACCTCGACGGCGACATCGACCAAGGGGTGTACATCCCGCCCGGTGTGGCGCACGGCTTCGCGGCGCACACCGACATCCTGTTGACGTACCTCGTGGACAACTACTACGACCCGGCGGACGAGTTGGGGTTGGCCTGGGACGACCCCGAGGTCGGCGCCGACTGGGGCGTCAGCGACCCGATCCTCTCGGGGCGTGACCAGAACAACCCGCGTCGCGGCGACATCCCGGACGACGTCCGGCCCCGCCACACGAAATAGGCCGGGGGCGGGCCGGAGAGCGCATGCGATTCGGGATTTTCTACGAACACCAATTGCCCAGGCCCTGGGACGCCGGGGCCGAGCACAAGCTGCTGAAGGACGCCCTAGAGCAGATCGAGCTGGCTGACAACTTGGGCTTCGACTATCTGTGGGAGGTCGAGCACCACTTCCTCGAGGAGTATTCGCACTCCTCCGCCCCCGAGGTCTTCCTGGCGGCCGCCAGCCAGCGCACCTCACGGATCAGGATCGGACACGGCATCGTCCAGCTGCCCTTCGGCTTCAACCACCCGGCCCGGGTGGCGGAGCGGATCGCGACGCTGGACCTGATCTCCGACGGGCGCGTGGAGTTCGGTACCGGCGAGTCGAGCTCCGAGATGGAGCTGGGTGGGTTCGGTGTGGAGCGGGCGCGCAAGCGTGCCGAATGGACCGAGGCGCTCGACGTCGTCACGCGACTGATGGTCGAGGAGCCCTTCGCCGGCCACGAGGGCCCGGGACTCTCGATGCCGCCGCGCAACGTCGTGCCCAAGCCACTGCAGAAGCCACACCCGCCGTTGTGGGTGGCGTGTTCACGCCGGGAGACGATCCACCTGGCGGCCACGAAGGGCATCGGCGCCTTGTCCTTCTCCTTCATCGAGGCCGAAGAGGCCCGCAAGTGGGTCGACGACTACTACGGCACCATCGCATCCGAGGAATGCGTGCCCGGTGGCTTCGCCGTCAACGCCAACCTGTCGTGCGTCCTGCCGTTCATGTGCCACGAAGACGAGGAGACCGCCATTGCCCGGGGCCTCGACGGTGGCCACTTCTTCGGGTATTCGCTGGCGCACTACTACGCTTTCGGCCGCCACCGCCTGGGCGAGACGAACGTGTGGGACGAGTTCGAGCAGAACCGTTCGGCCTTCGGGTTCGACCGCCGCGTGGCTGCTCAGCAGGGTCAGGTGCTCGGAGCCAAGCTCCTCGAGGAGGGCCTCGGCGCCCTCCGTGGGGCGATCGGTACACCCGATCAGGTGCGCCAGCTCATCCGGCGCTACGAGGAGGTCGGGGTGGACCAGCTCATCTTCGTAAGCCAGGCGGGCCGCAATCGGCACGAGCACATCTGCGAGTCCATGGAGCTCTTCGCTCGCGAGGTGTTGCCCGAATTCGCCGAGCGGGCCGAAGCCGCGGAGGCCGCAAAGGAGGAGCGGTTGGGCCCCGCGAAGTCGGCCGCTCTGTCCCGGCGACCTCCTCCACGCAGGTTGTCCGAGTCGTATGAGGTGCCCGCCGTCCCTGCCCCGTAGACGTCAGGAAGTCGATGTCCGGCGGGTGCGGTCCCGCGGTCCTGCGAGGCCTGCCCATCCTGTTGAATAGAGGGCAGTGTGGATCGGTGGGATCTTGGCTGCCGTGGTCGTCGTGGGCGTTATCGCGGCCGCCGTGTTCCGCAACCGCACGCGGGACGAGGTGTATTCGGTCGAGCACTATCATCGTCAGCTGCACACGCTCGAGGAGATGCGCACGCACTCTCCCTCCGGGTCGGAAGGCAACGGGGACAACGGACACGACGAAGCCGCGTACCCGGCGAGCGCCTTCCGGGTCTCCGGCTCTTCGACCGTTCGTCTGACCGATCCGGGCCACACCATCGTCCCACCCGCTCCGCCACCGCCGGTGAAGAGCCCGGGAGAGCCGGTGCTCTTCGTCGACTCGCACATCACGGCGGACACGTCGGAGCCGTCAAAGAGCACCTTCATGAGCGGGGTCGACGACAAGGCGATGCACTCCATCAACCACCGGCCGAAGCGACTCGGCGCCATCTTCGCGCTGGCAGCGGTGGTCGTCCTGATCGTGGTCCTCATCGTGGCGGGAATGCACTCCAACACGCCGCCGGCAAGACATCCGATATCGGGTACGGCGACGACGGTGACGTCGACCCCGACGCACTCGCGTCATCCAGGTTCGGGTAACGGAGGATCGAGCGGCCACAAGACCCAAAAGAAGTCGGCGGTCACGACGACCACCCTGGCGCCGGTCGTGTCTGCACCCGCTCCCACGTCTGCGAACGCAGCGAACTATGAAGTGGGCGTCGCCAGCTACTCGCTCGCGTTGTCGGCCACATCGGGTGATTGTTGGGTTTCTGCGACGAACGCGTCCACGGGCGACGTGCTCTTCACCGGGATCCTGACGCCGGGTCAATCGCACACCGTCGCCGCCACCGGTCCGGTCACGATCGTCGCGGGTGCGCCGGCGGCCTTCAAGGCGACGGTCAACGGCGTGCCCGTGCAGTTCCCCTTCGGGTTCCAGGCGCCGTTCACGCTGAAATTGGAGACGCCGGCCGCGGCCGGCGGATCGTCGTCGTCGAGCACCACGACGACGACCTCGTAGGCGGACGCCGGACCGGAAGAAAGGGCGTCGGACCAGGTCAGTCGGGGTCCCGAACGCCGAGGGCGTCGAGCAGGAAGGCCAGCACCATGGCCTCCTCCTTCCAGGCGTCATAACGGCCCGACGGTCCGCCGTGCCCGGCACCGAGCTCGGTGCGGAGGAGCACCCGCGTGCCGGGGGAGAGCGCGCGGATCTTGGCCACCCACTTGGCCGGTTCCCAATACGCGACGCGGGGATCGGTGAGGCCCGCCGTGACGAAGAGGTCCGGATAGAGGCGGTCACTGCCGTCAGGGTTGGTGCCGCTGACGTTGTCATAGGGGGAGTACGTGAGCATGCGGAAGTACGCGGCCTCGTCGGCAAGTGGATTGCCCCACTCCTCCCATTCGCCCACGGTCAGCGGGAGCTCGTCGTCGAGCATGGTGGTGACGCAGTCGACGAACGGCACCTGTGCGACGAGCGCGCGGAAGAGCTCTGGTGCTTGGTTCGCAACAACGCCGACCAGCAGGCCGCCGGCCGAGCCGCCGCGGCCGGCGAGCGCGCCGGCGCGCGCGATGCCGCGTTCGGTGACGTGCCGCGCGCAGGCGATGAAGTCCGAGAAGGTGTTGGCCTTGTGCTCCATGCGGCCGTCCTCGTACCAGGCCCGGCCCATCTCGCCGCCGCCCCGCACGTGCGCGATGGCGTACACGACACCGCGGTCGAGAAGCGAAAGACGGTGGTGCGAGAAGGACGGGTCGATCGACACCTCGTACGCGCCGTAGCCGTAGAGGACGCACGGTGCCGGCAGCAGCAGGCCTTTGCGGTGCACGACGGAGATCGGGACGCGCGTCCCGTCCACTGCGACGGCCCACTCGCGGTAGGTCTCGTAGCCGTCCGCGTCGAAGTCGCCCAGGACCGGCTCTTGTTTGAGGAGCGTCTCGGCACCGGCGCGGTCGTCGAGGCCGATCTGAAGGACGCTCGAGGGCGTGACCATTGTCGTGCGCCCGATCCGGAGCACCGGCGAGTCGGGCTCGGGGTTGGCGCTCAGCCAGGTGGCCGACGGGCTGGCAGGTGAGGGGACGATCCAGCCGGCGGCGAGCAGATCGTCGCCGAAGGGGTCCGCAGAGGTCGGCCCGGCCCCGCTGCGCAGCGGCAGGACGTGCACCCGGGTCTCCGCCTCGGCCCGCTCGCTCAAGACGAGCGCGCCGGCGAACGCGTCCACGTCCTCGATGCGCACGCCCGAGCGATGGGGGACCACCTCTCGCCACACGCCGGGCGCGTCGGACCCGAGCGCAGCATCGGGCGCGGCGAGGACACGGAAGTCCCGGGCGCCGTCGTTGGTGAGGGCGACGAACCACCCGTCGTCCGGGGAAGTCGACGGTGCCAGGTGGTCCACGGTGTACTCGACGCCCTCCCGGCGGGCCATGACGACGGTCGGGGCGGTCAGCGGCTCGGCCGAGGGGATGGCGCGCCACTCGCTCGTGTTGGTCGAGTGCAGGCCGAGGAGCACAAAGGCGGTGTCGCGGGTCGAGCCGGTCCCGAGCGAGAAGCGCCGGTCGGTCTCCTCGTACACCAGCTCGTCGCCGGCGGGGTCTGTGCCCAAGCGGTGGCGCCAAAGCTGGTGCGGGCGCTGGGCCTCGTCCATCCGCACATAGAAGATGACGTCAGTTCCGGACGACCAGGCGAGCCCGTAGGAGGTCTCGGGCACCATCTCGGGAGCGGTTCCGGGAACGATGTCGGCGTCGAGGGGCCGGAAGCGCAGCTCGTACTTCTCGTCTCCGGCCCGGTCGGCCGAGTAGGCGAGCCAGCGGTGGTCGTTGCTGACCGCGGCGCTGCCGACGGCGAAGTACTCGGAGCCGGCAGCCTCGACGTTCTCGTCGAGCAGTATCTGCTCCTCCTCTCCCGGCTCACCCGCCGGTGGGAGCTCGTCGCGTCCGCGGGCGGGACGTCGGCAGTGGATCGGGTAGTTCTTCCCCTCCTCGGTGCGCGCGTAGTACCACCAGGGACCACGCCGGGCGGGGACCGACATGTCGGTCTCCTTGATGCGCGCTTTCATCTCCTCGAAGAGGGCATCGCGGAATCCGGCCAGCGGTGCGGTCGCCGTCTCGGTGAATGCGTTCTCGGACGCCAGGTACGCCAGGACCTCGGGGTCCTCGCGGTCACGCAGCCAGAACCAGGGGTCCTGGCGCTCGTCGCCGTGGGCCGTGATGACGTGGGGGCGGCGGGGGGCGACGGGCGGTGTGTGCTGGCCTGGCTCGCTGGGCATGGTCTGATGAGCCTGCCACGCTGTTCGGGCTGGCCACACAGCCGTCGCCCGCTCCGGGTGAGCGTTTCGCCTGGCCGGGGTAGTTGTTACTATCTAGATAGGGGAAATTCCCCTTTCTCCC
>CAWHFH010000016.1:0-67314 GCA_963828455.1 uncultured Acidimicrobiaceae bacterium
CGCTCGGTTGGCCCGATCGCATCGCGACGCCCTACGGCGCCCTCGACTGGGCTACACCGCGCACGTTGACGTTCGAGGCCCCCGACCGCTCGATGTTCCGCTGCATCGAACTGGCCTACACCGCCGGCCGTCGCGGGGGTTCCGCGCCGGCCTGGCTGAGTGCCGCCAACGAGGTCGCGGTCGAGGCGTTTCTCGAAGGCGATCTTCCGTGGCTCGGCATCGGCGAAGTGGTGGAGGAGACGCTCGAGGACTGGGTCGACGATCACGTCGACCAGGTAGAAGGGGTGTTGGCGGCCGACGCCGAGGCCCGCCGGAGGGCCACCGAGATCGTCGGCCGCCGTCTGTTCGGCTGAGGACGGCGGTAGCGTTGACGGGGCAATGACCCTCACCGAGCAGGACTCGCCTGCGATCCCACCGTCCGCGGGGCACGAGCCCCCAGAACCCGAAATCCAGGGCAGCGGCCGCCAAGTCGTCCAGCTGCTGATCGGCCTCGCCGTGATCACGGCCCTGTTCCTCCTGTTGGGCTGGGGTGCCCTCCTCCTCTTCATCGTGATCCTCATCGCGATCGTGATGCTGCACGAGCTGGGCCACTTCGCCACGGCCAAATGGGCGGGCATGAAGGTCACCGAGTACTTCGTCGGCTTCGGCCCTCGCCTGTGGTCGATCCGGCGGGGCGAGACCGAGTACGGCGTCAAGGCGATCCCCGCCGGCGGGTACGTCCGCATCACGGGCTTCACCGCCATGGAGGAGGTGCCCGAGGAGGACGAGCAGCGCGCCTACCGCCAGCAGCCCTTCTACCAGCGCATCGCCGTGGCGTCGGCGGGCTCGGTCATGCACCTGCTGATCGCGTTCGTGCTGGCCGTCATCGTGGTCTTCGCCTTCGGCCAGCCCACGAACAACGTCAAGGTGACGTCCGTCGAACACTGGGCCGGAAAGGCGACGCCGGCCGTGTTGGCGGGATTGAAGGCGGGCGACGTCATCGTCTCCATCGACGGCAAGACGTTCAACGATCCCAACGCCGCAACCGACATCATCAAGCGCTCTACCGGCAAGCAGCTGACGCTCGGTGTAGAACGCGACGGCCGCCTCATCAACCTCGAGGCAACACCGGCGAGCGGCAAGGGAGTCGTTGTCAACGGGACCAAGCTCGCCGATCACGGCTACCTGGGCTTCAGTCCCGCGACTGCGATGAGTTCAGTGAATGCGGTGCAGGCGCCCGGCGGTGCCATCTCCACCATGTGGTCGGTGACGGACCAGGAGGCGCACGGCATCGGGCAGATCTTCTCGCCGTCGGGCATCTCGTCCCTCTGGCACCAACTGTCGAACTCCCACTACGCCCAGAAGGTCGCGAACAACCCGGGCGAGGCTCCGCGGCCCGAGTCGATCATCGGCATCGCGCACCTCGGGGCGCAGGCGGAGCAGAGCAACATCGAATCGGTCCTGCTGCTCCTCATCGCCCTCAACATCGTGTTCGGGATCCTGAACATGCTGCCGATGATCCCGCTCGACGGCGGCCATGTCGCCGTCGCGGCCTACGAGTGGATCCGCACGAAGAAGGGGCAGGCCTACTACCGGGCGGACATCACCAAGCTGTTTCCGGTCGCCGCGGTCTTCATCGGGATACTGGCCTTCGTCTCCCTGTCCGCCATGTACCTCGACATCACGCACCCGGTCAACTTCCCGCACTGACGTGGAACTGACGTCAGCTCTCCTGTCGGCCCGACGACCGACCCGGCGCATCAACGTGGGCGACGTGCCGATCGGCGACGGCGCGCCCATCAGCGTGCAGTCGATGACGACGACCAAGACGGCCGACGTCGACGGCACGCTGGCGCAGATCTACGCGCTGGCCGCGGCCGGCGCTGACATCGTCCGCTGCACCTGCAACGAGGAGCCGGCGGCCGAGGGCCTCGCCCACATCGTCCCGCGCTCGCCCGTGCCGGTCGTGGCCGACATCCACTTCCACCACGAGATGGCGCTCGCCGCGCTCGAGGCCGGTGTGCACGGGCTCCGGCTCAACCCCGGCAACCTACGCAAGGAGGCGGAGATCAAACAGGTCGCCGCCGAGGCCCGCGACCGCGGCGTCCCCATCCGCATCGGTGTGAACGCGGGCTCGCTCCACCCCGATCTCTACAAGAAGTACGGCGGCGCGACACCCGAGGCGCTCGTCGAGTCGGCCCGGAACGAGCTCGCGCTCTTCGAGGAGGTCGGATTCACCGACGTCAAGATCTCGGTGAAGGCCTCGTCGGTCGCGCTCATGATCGCCGCCTACCGGTTGGCGTCGGAGACCTTCGACCACCCGCTGCATCTCGGCGTTACCGAGGCTGGCCCGCCACCCGGCGGCCTGGTCAAGGGGACGGCCGGCATCGGCACGCTGCTCGCCGAGGGGATCGGCGACACCATCCGCTACTCGCTCACTGCCGATCCCGTCGAGGAAGCGAGAGCGGGCCGCCAGCTGCTCGAGTCGCTCGGGCTGCGCGAGCGCAAGGGCCTCGACCTCATCGCATGCCCTTCGTGCGGGCGCGCCCAGGTCGATGTCATCGCCGTGGCAAAGGAGGCGCAGGAAGCGCTCGAGAAATTGAACCTGCCGATCCAGGTCGCAGTGATGGGCTGCGTCGTCAACGGTCCCGGCGAAGCGCGCGAAGCAGATCTCGGCATCGCGGCGGGGAAGCAGAAGGGGCACCTCTTCATCCGCGGCAAGATCATCCGCGTCGTGCCCGAGGCCGAGATGGTCCGGTCCCTCGTCGACGAGGCCGAGCGCCTCGTGGCCGAAGGCGTCGAAGCGCGCATGGCTGCCGCCGACACCGGCGCCGAGGCCGAAGCCGAGGCCGACCGCCGCGCGCTTCTCGACACCACGGGCGCCGACCCCAACCGCACCGCGGAGAAGATCGAGATCATCAGGCGCCACTCGGACAACTGACTAGGCGACAGCTACCCTTGTCCGATGGGTAAGGGCGGCGCAAGCGCGATCGTCGACGCGGGAAGAGGATTTCCCGCGCTGGTACCAAGAGGTGATCGCCCACGCGGAGATGGCGGACAACGGTCCCGCCCGCGGCACCATGGTCATCCGCCCCTGGGGCTACGGCATCTGGGAACTGATGCAGGCCGAGCTCGATCGACGCATCAAAGAGGCCGGTGCCGAGAACGCGTACTTCCCACTGTTCATTCCCGAGGCTTTCCTCAAGCTCGAGGCCGAACACGTCGAGGGCTTCGCGCCCGAACTCGCCGTCGTCACCCACGGTGGCGGCAAGGAGCTCGAGGAGCCGCTTGTCGTGCGCCCCACGAGCGAGACGGTGATCAACAGCTTCTTCTCCAAATGGATCCAGAGCCACCGCGACCTGCCGATGCTGCTGAACCAGTGGGCCAACGTCGTCCGCTGGGAGCTCCGCCCGCGACTGTTCCTCCGTACCACGGAGTTCCTCTGGCAGGAGGGCCACACCGCGCATGCCACCGAGGACGACGCGCGCGCCTACGCGCTGCAGATCCTCGACGACGTCTACCGCTCGACGATGGTCGACGCGCTCCGCGTTCCCGTGCTCACCGGCCACAAGACCGCCCGCGAGCGCTTCGCCGGCGCCAACAAGACGTGGACCTGTGAGGGGATGATGGGCGATGGCAAGGCGTTGCAGATGGGCACCAGCCACGAGCTCGGGCAGAACTTCGCCCGCCCCTTCGACATCACGTACTCGAACGCGTCCGGCTCGCTCGAGTACGTCTGGCAGACGTCTTGGGGCGTCTCCACCCGCCTCGTCGGCGCGTTGGTCATGGCGCACGGCGACGACTTCGGCCTGCGCCTCCCGCCTGCCGTCGCGCCCGCCCAGGTGGTCGTGATGGTCGTCAAGGACGACGCCGCCGTGGCCGACGCCGCCGCCCGCATCGCCGCCGAGCTCGGCGCGGCGGGCCACCGGGTTCGCCTCGACGACCGGACCGACACCAGCTTCGGCCGGCGCAGCGTCGACTGGGAGCTCAAGGGCGTGCCCGTCCGCGTCGAGGTCGGCCCCCGGGACCTGGCCGATGGAAACGTCACGCTCGTGGTGCGCCACACCCGCGAGAAGCGCACCGTCGCCCTCGCCGGCGCGGCGGCCGAGACAGCCGCGGCGCTCGAGTCGGCGGACCGGGCCCTGCTGGCCGAGGCGACGGCATTCCGGGAAACCCGCACCGCGGACGCCGCCACGCTCGAGGAGGCGGTCGAGGCGGGCTCGGCGGGCTTCGCCCGGGTACCGCTGAAGGCCCTCGGACCCGACGGGGAGGACCGCCTGGCGCAGCACGCGCTCACCGTGCGGTGCCTCCAGCGTCCCGACGGCTCGCTCGCAGGTCACGACGACCCCGAGGACGAGCTCGTCGCTGTCGTCGGACGCTCCTACTGACGACGGGATTGCTATAATTCCTTGGCTGTCCATTAAGAATCAGTACCTCGTTGAAGCGTGGGCTGCGGCCCACGCTTTCGCTTTGCGGGGGCCAGGTTTCGACGACCGACCAGGAAGATCACGAGTGCAAACCAAGGAGGTGACAGGGGTGACCGACATGACGGACCTGGCCGGCGCCCTGTCGCCGGTCGTGGACGCACGCGGCCTGGAGCTGGTCGACGTGGAGCTCAACGGGGCCCAGCTCACGGTGTTCGTCGACCGCGAGGGCGGGGTGGGTCTGGACGACCTCGGCGAGGCCACGAAGGACGTCTCGGCGGCACTCGACCGGATCGACCCCCTGCCGGGGCGCTACACGCTGACGGTCTCGAGTCCCGGGCTCGAGCGGCGGCTGCGCACCCCTGCCCATTTCATGCGAGCGGTCGGCGAGACGGTCACCGTGCGGGTGGATGCGGGGACCGCTGACGTCCGGCGCCTGACCGGGACGCTGGCGTCGGCGGACGAGACGGGATGCACGCTGACCGGGTCGGACGTGCCCGGCGGCGAAGTACGCATCAGCTACGACCAGATCGAAAGGGCGCGCACGGTGTTCGAATGGGGACCGGCGCCTCGTCGCGCGAAGAGTGAGAGGGTGAAGCGGCCATGAGCAAGACCAACTTCGAATTCCTCGACGCGCTGGGCCAGATCGCACACGACAAGGGGATTTCGGTCGACACCCTGCTCGACGCCCTGGCCAACGCGTTGGTCGCCGCCTACAAGCGGCGACCCGACGCAGCCGAGGAGGCCGTCGTCACCATCGACCCTGACTCGGGCGAGATCCGGGTGTACGGCCAGGAGCTGAACGAGGACGGCGAGGTCATCCGGGAGTGGGATGACACCCCCGACGACTTCGGGCGCATCGCCGCGCAGACGGCCAAGCAGGTGATCCTCCAGCGGATCCGCGAGGTCGAGCGCGACATGAAGTACGAGGAGTACGCGGGTCGGGAGGGTGACATCGTCACCGGCATCGTCCAGCAGACCGACAACCGCTACACGCTCCTCGACCTCGGCAAGGTGGAGGCACTGCTGCCGCAGGCCGAGCAGGTGTCCTACGAGCGCTACGAGCACGGCGCGCGACTCAAGGCCTACATCGTCGAGGTCCGCAAGACGACCAAGGGCCCACAGATCGTCGTGAGCCGCACTCACCCCGGGCTGATCAAGCGGCTCTTCGAGCTCGAAGTCCCCGAGATCGGCTCGGGCGTCGTTGAGATCAAGGCGGCGGCCCGTGAGCCCGGGCACCGCACGAAGATCGCCGTGTGGTCCAATGACCCCAACGTGGATCCCGTTGGTGCCTGCGTCGGCGCGCGTGGGTCGCGCGTGCGCATGGTCACCAACGAGTTGCGCGGCGAGCGCGTCGACGTCGTGCCGTTCTCCGACGACCCGGTCGAGCTGATCCAGAACGCGCTTGCCCCCGCCCGCGTGCGCGAGGTGCGCCTGGACGAGGAGACGGGCACAGCGACGGTGATCGTCAGTGACTTCCAGCTCTCGTTGGCGATCGGCAAAGAGGGACAGAACGCGCGGCTGGCGGCGCGGCTGACCGGTTGGCGCATCGACATCAAGAGCGAGACCCAGCTGGCCGAGGAAGAGGCCGGCTACGGCGACCAGGAGTGGGCCGAGGGCGAGTGGGTCGAGGACGAGAACGGTGACCTCGTGTGGAAGCCGGCCGAGGGTGGCGAGGCCATGTCGGCGGCCGAGTGGTCACACGCGGTCGAGGACGCGGCCGAAGCCAAGGACGGCGACGGAGCGGTGGCGGAAGGGGGCGACGCGCCCGCTGGCGGGTCCGGGGAGCCCGGCGGGGCCGCCGAGGCGTCACCCGAGGCGGAGCCTGCAACGGCGGACGCGGCGACAGAGACCGCGGCGGCCGCACCGTCCGAGCTCACGGAGGAGGCCGAGGCATAGCGCCGACACGGACCTGTGTCGGCTGCCGGCGCGCTCGGCCGGCGGACCGGCTGGTCCGGATCGTGCGCCGGCCCGACGGGGCGCTCGCTGTCGACCGGCACGGTGCCGGGCGGGGGGCGTGGCTGTGCCGGGAGTCGCCGGAGTGCCTGGAACGGGCCGTGCGCCAGCATCGCTTCGGGCGGGCGTTCCGTGCGCCGGTCGGGGCCGCTGAGCTGGAGCAGTTGTGTGCGCAAATCGGTGTGGCGTGGGGGAGCGGGGCACTTGATGTGCGAGGATGAGGGGCTGGGTTGACCCCGGACCCCGCAAAGACAAGGACGAAGAAAACCACTTGCCGAAGAAGATTCGCGTCTATGAGCTGGCCAAAGAGCTAGGCCTCACGAACAAGGAAGGGCTCGAGCTGGCCCTTTCCCTGGGGATCGGGGTCAAGAGCCACTCGTCCTCCATCGAGGACGCGCAGGCGGACCGCGTCCGCCGCAAGGCCGACGCGGAGGGCTTGCGGCGGCCCGTCCAGCCCGAGGAGCCGGCTTCGGCCAAGAAGGCGGCCAAGACCACCAAGGAGTCGGCGCCGGCGAAGAAGGCCGCGGCGACGGCCGAGGCTGCGCCCGCTCCGGTTGCCGCGGAGGGCGCGGCGAGTCGGACCGCTGAGGCGCCTGCGCCCGCCAAGGAGGCGGTGGCGGCATCGAGTGCGGGGGCGACGGTGGCCCCGGCGAAGACGGCGCCGGCCCGCACGGTGGCTGCTCCGCCGGCTGACGCGCCTGCGGCGGCGGGTGATGCTGGTGGCGCTGGTGGCGCTGGTGGCGGTGCTGGAGCCGAGGCGCCCGCCCGTTCGTCACGCCTGATCAGCAGCCGGCCGACCGAGCGTCCGCCGGCCGCGCCAGCTGCCCCGGTCGCGGGCGACCGTCCTGCGACCTCGCCCGCCCAGGCGCCCGCGGCAGCACATTCGCCCGCGGCGCACGCGCCGGAAACGGCCGCCCCACCCGACCAGCGCCGGACCAGACCCCCAATGAGCCCATCCGGCAGGCCCGGGCCCCCGCCGCCCGGGCAGCGGCCGCCGCTCGGACCGAGCGGTCGGCCCATTCCGCCCCCGCCCGGCATGGGCGGGCGCCGGCCCACTTCGAACGCACCCTCTGGTCCCCGTCCCGGCGGCGGCAGCAGCTCCTACCCGCAGCGCACCGGCGGCCGGCCCGCGGGCGGCGGCGGGCGTCCGGGCGGTGGCGCGGGCGGTGGCGGTGGCTTCGGCGGCCGCCCGGGTGGCGGCTTCGGCGGGCGCTCGGGTGCGGGTGCACCGGCGGGTGCCCCGCCGCAGGGGGGACGTGGGGGCATGCCGGGGCGGCGCCCCCCACAACGTCGGGCGCGGCGACGCCGGCGCAACCTCGAAGAGCTCGAGCCGACGCAGCTCACGACGTACCAGCCGTCGACGGCGCCGGTGCCCGAGGGCGAGATCATCATCGAGCGCGGCTCGACGGCGCGCGACCTCGGTCCCAAGCTCAACCGCAGCGCCGGCGACATCGTGCGCTTCCTGCTGCTGCAGGGCGAGATGGTCATGGCCACGCAGTCGCTGGGCGACGACATGATCGAGCTGTTCGCCGCCGAGATCGGCGCGGACGTGCGCCTGGTCGACCCCGGCGAGGAGCAGGAGGCCGAGCTCTTGGCCCGGTACTTCGAGGACGAGGACGAGGAGGACGAGGCCGACCAGCGGCCGCGCCCGCCGGTCGTCACCGTGATGGGCCACGTCGACCACGGCAAGACGCTGCTGCTCGACAAGATCCGCTCCGCCAACGTCGTGGCCGGTGAGGCCGGCGGCATCACGCAGCACATCGGCGCCTACCAGGTGGAGTGGCAGGACCACCCGATCACGTTCATCGACACGCCGGGCCACGCCGCGTTCACGGCGATGCGGGCGCGTGGGGCGCAGGTGACGGACATCGTGATTCTGGTGGTGGCGGCCGACGACGGCGTCATGCCCCAGACGATCGAGGCCATCGACCACGCCAAGGCGGCCGACGTGCCGATCATCGTCGCCGTCAACAAGATCGACCGCGAGCAGGCCGACCCCCAGCGCGTCATGCAGCAGCTCTCCGAGCGCGAGCTGGTGCCCGAGGCGTGGGGAGGCGACACGATCTTCGTCGAGGTCTCTGCGTTGCAGGGGACGGGGATCGAAGCGTTGCTCGAGCAGATCGTGCTGGTGGCGGAGGTCGAGGAGCTGACGGCGCGGGTCGAGGGCGAGGCACGGGGCGTCGTGTTGGAGGCGAACCTCGAGGCCGGGCGCGGGCCGGTGGCGACGCTGATCGTGCAGCAGGGCACCTTGCAGGTGGGCGACCCCGTGGTCGCGGGCGCGGCCTGGGGCAAGGTCAAGGCGCTGGTGGACGACCGGGGGGACCACATCAAGGAGGCGCTGCCGTCGACGCCGGTGCAGGTGTTGGGGTTCTCGGAGCCGCCGAACGCCGGCGACGAGATGCGCGCGGCGAAGGACCTGGCGCGTGCCCGCACGCTGGGCGAGGCCCGGGCGCAACGCTTCCGACTGTCCGGACACAAGCCGGTCGCGGCCGCGACGGGAGCCCGGCTGGAGGACTTGTTCGAGCAGATCTCCCGCGGCGAGACGGCGACGCTGAATATCGTCTTGAAGGCCGACATGCAAGGATCGCTCGAGGCGGTCACCGAGTCCTTGAAGCGCTTGGAGCGCGACGACGTGAAGTTGAGTTTCGTGTTGCGCGGCATCGGCGGCATCACCGAGAACGACGTGCAGCTGGCGGCGGCGTCGAACGCCACGATCATCGGCTTCAACGTCAGGCCGGACCGCCGGTCCCGCGAACAGGCCGAACAGGCGGACGTCCAGATCCGGACGTACGAGATCATCTACAAGCTCTTGGAGGACCTGGAAGCCGCGATGGTCGGCATGCTGGCGCCGGTCTTCGAGGAGATCGTCACGGGCGAGGCCGAGGTGCGCCAGACCTTCCGCGTGCCCCGGATCGGCGCCATCGCCGGGTGCTACGTGCGGGAGGGCAAGATCACCCGGGGCTCCAAGGTGCGCTTCCTGCGCGAGGGGACGGTCATCTGGAAGGGTGCCATCAACTCGCTGCGCCGCTTCAAGGACGACGTGCGTGAGGTGGCGTCGGGCTTCGAGTGCGGCATCGGGCTGACCGACTTCCAGGACCTGAAGGAAGGGGACCTGATCGAGACCTACGAGGAGCGCGAGATCGCCCGGACCTGAGCCCGGCCCTGTCGAGGGCGTGCGGCTTTGATTTGGAGGTTCGGGATTTGTGTGGGCTGGGCACGTGTTCGAGCGGAGGAGCTGACACGGTGAGCGTGAGACGGCGTACGGCGACCTACCCGCGGACGCTGCGGGTCAACCAGGTGTTGCGACAGGTGGTGGCCGAGGAGCTCGAGCGTCTGTCGGACGCGGACGAGCTGCCGATGCTGACCGTGACGTCGGTCGAGGTGGCACCCGACATGCGGACGGCGGTGGTGTACCTGGCGTCTTTGGACGCCGCGGCAGCCGGACTGCTGGAGGACCAGCGGGCCCACCTGCAGAAACGGATCGGGTCGCAGATGACGATCAAGCGGACCCCGAAGCTGCGCTTCCGGGCCGACCCGGCCATCGCGGCGGGGACCCGGGTCGAGGAACTGCTGCGCGGGCTGCACCATGGCGAGCACGACGTCCACGAGGACGAGCCGCCGGCAACGTGAGTGTCAACGGCCTGGTGGTCGTCGACAAGGCGGCCGGCTGGACCTCGCACGACGTCGTGGCACGGTGCCGCGGCATCTTCGGGCAGCGCAAGATCGGCCATGCCGGCACTCTGGACCCCGACGCCACCGGTGTGCTGCTGGTCGGGCTCGGCCGGGTGACGCGCTTGATGCGCTTCCTGACAGTGCTACCCAAGACGTACACGACCGACATCGTCCTGGGGACCGCGACGTCGACGCTCGATGCGTCGGGCGAGGTGACGGCGACCTTCGACATGCGCGGGGTCGGTCCGGCGGACGTGGCGGCCGCCGCCGGGGCGTTGACGGGGGAGATCGAGCAGGTGCCCCCGATGGTTTCCGCGGTCAAAGTGGAGGGGCGCCGGCTGCACGAGCTGGCGCGTGAGGGCGTGGAGGTGGAGCGCAAGCCGCGGCCGGTGACCGTCTACCGCTTCGACACGTCACCCGACCCGGCGCGTCCGGGCGTGTACCGGGCGGTGGTCGAGTGCTCCTCGGGGACCTACGTGCGCGTGTTGGCGGACGACCTCGGGCGGGCCTTGGGGGGCGGCGCGCACCTCGACCACCTGCGGCGGACGCGCATCGGCTCGTTCGGCGAGTCCGACATGCGGCCGATCGAGTCGATCGGGCCCGACACGGTGCTGACGCCCGCGGCGGCCGTGTGCGACCTGGAGTCCGTGCCGGTCGACGACGACGTGGCCGCGTCGATCAAGCACGGGCTCCCCCTCGACCGCGTGCCGCTCGGTGCGGTCGGTGACGGCCCCTGGGCCATGCTCGATGATGGCGGCGCGCTACTCGCCGTCTACGAGGCGACGGGCACCGACCGCATCCGGCCCGCCGTCGTCGTGGCCGGGGACTGACGGGTGCCCGACTACCCTCCGGGTGCGATGCCCCCGACGCCCGGAACGCACGGAACGCCAGGACCTGGTACCGCCGTCACCATCGGCGCCTACGACGGGGTCCACCTCGGCCACCGCGCCCTGCTGCGCGACCTGTGCGACCGGGCCGAGGCGGCGGGGCTCTCGTCGGTGGTGGTGACGTTCGACCGCCACCCCGCGTACGTCGTGCGGCCCGAGTCGGCGCCCAAGCAGCTGACGGGCCTCGAGCAGAAGCTCGAGCTCCTCGCCGACTGCGACGTCGACCGCACGGTGGTGGTGCCCTTCGACGAGGAGCGGGCGAACGAGACGGCCGAGGACTTCGTGAAGGAGGTGCTCGTCGACCAGCTTTCCGCCCGCCTCGTGGTGGTCGGGGAGGACTTTCACTTTGGGCACGGCCGGAAGGGCAACGTCGCGTTGCTGCGCGAGCTCGGTGCCCGCTGGGGCTTCGAGGTGATCGGCGTTGGCCTCACCGACGACGGCGCCGAGCCCGTCTCCTCGACGCGGATTCGCGCCCTGCTCGCCCGGGGCGACGTGGAGGAGGCGGCACGCCTGCTCGGTCGCTTGCACGAGGTGCGGGGGCCCGTCGTGCGGGGGGACGGCCGGGGCGGGCCGGAGCTCGGTTTTCCGACGGCCAATCTCCAGATCCCCGACGACACCGCCCTGCCGGCGGACGGGGTGTACGCAGGTCACTTCCGGCGGGCCGACGGATCGACGCATCAGGCCGCCATCAACGTCGGCCGGCGGCCCACGTTTTACGAGCCGGGCGCCGCCCCGGTGCTGGTCGAGGCCCACCTCCTGCACTTCGACGGCGACCTCTACGGGGAGCCGTCCCGGGTGTGCTTCGCCCACCGCCTGCGGGACGAGCTGCGTTTCGACTCCGTCGAGGGACTGATCGCACAGATGCACCACGACGTGGCCGAGGCCGAGCGGATGCTGGCTGCGGCCGATCTGCCCTGATCAGCGGCCGGCTGCTAGCATGGAGGCCGGCCGGGGGCAGGTTCCCGGCCGACTCCGACAACGTTTCTCCTGAGGTTCCTCTATGCCCGACACGCAGGCCACCATCGCCGAGTACCGGCTCCACGACACGGACACCGGCTCGCCCGAGGTGCAGATTGCCCTGCTGTCCGGACGGATCAACCACCTGACGGAACACCTGAAGGAGCACAAAGGGGACCACCACACCCGGCGCGGCCTGATGAAGCTCATCGGCCAGCGCCGGCGGCTGCTCGACTACGTCCGCAAGAACGACGTCGAGCGCTACCGCTCCATCATCAGCCGTCTCGGCATCCGACGGTAGCGGCGGCACCCACAAACACGGGCGTCTCCAGCAGCTGGCTGCCAGTTGCCGGTCACTTCGAAATGCGAGGTGGTCGACCACTGGGAACCAGACGAGAAGATGCCCCCGACATACGAGGAGCATCATGGCTGATGCCATTTCCGTCTCGGCCCCGATCAGCGGGACCGATCGCAGCATGTCCATCGAAGCGGGGAAACTCGCCCAACTCGCCGACGGCGCCGTCCTGGCCCGCATCGGCGACACCGTCATCCTGACCTCCGCCACGGCGGCCAGGTCGGTACGAGAGGGGACCGACTTCTTCCCACTCACCGTTGACATCGAGGAGCGGACCTACGCGGCAGGCAAGATCCCCGGCTCGTTCTTCCGCCGGGAGGGCAAGGCCTCGGACCAGGCCATCCTGACCGACAGGCTCATCGACCGGCCGCTGCGCCCGTCCTTCCCGGACGGCTTCCGCAACGAGGTGCACATCGTGGGGACCGTCGTCGGGGCCGACCAGGCCAACCCGCACGACGTCCTGGCCATCAACGCGGCGTCGGCCGCGCTGATGATCTCGGGCATCCCTTTCGACGGCCCGATCGGCGCGGTGCGCGTCGCGTACACGACGGAAGGGACATGGATCCCGCACCCCACCTTCGAGGAGGGCGAGGAGAGCACCTTCGAACTGGTCGTCGCCGGGCGCGCCCTGAGCGATGACGCCGACAGCGAGATCGCCATCATGATGGTCGAGGCCGGCGGCACCGAGAAGTCGTGGGACTACTACGCGGACGGCGCCCCGAAGGTGACCGAAGAAGTGCTCGCCCAGGGGCTCGAGGCGTCGAAGCAGTGGATCCGGGAGTCGATAAACCTCCAGCGCGAGCTCGTGGCGTCCTACGTCTCTGTGCGCGGGCCGATCGAGACCATCCCGTTCTCGACCTTCTCCGACTACGACGACGACGTATGGGAGCGGGTGCAGGCCGTCGGCACCGACGCCGTCACCAAGGCGAACCTGGTCACCGCGAAGGCCGAGCGCAACGCCGCGCTCGATGCGGCGGGCGAGGAGATCCGCGCCGCGCTGGGCGACGAGTTCGCCGATCGCCCCGGTGAGGTCAAGGCGGCCATCCGGGGGCTGACCAAGAAGCTCGTGCGCAAGCGCATCCGCGAGGAAGGCGTGCGCATCGATGGCCGCGGCACGTCGGACATCCGCCCCCTGTCCGCCGAGGTCGACCTGCTCCCGACGGCGCACGGCTCGGCGCTGTTCCAGCGCGGCGAGACCCAGGTCCTTAACGTCACGACGCTGGGCATGCCCCGCATGAACCAGCTGCTCGACACGATCACCCCGGTCGAGTCCAAGCGCTACATGCACCACTACAACTTCCCGCCGTTCTCGACCGGTGAGACCGGCTTCATGCGCGGCCCGAAGCGCCGCGAGATCGGTCATGGAATGCTCGCCGAGCGCGCGCTGCTGCCGGTGGTGCCGAGCGAGGAGGAGTTCCCCTACGCCATCCGCGTCGTGTCCGACGTGCTGTCGTCGAACGGCTCGACGTCCATGGCCTCGGTATGCGGCTCGTCCTTGTCGCTCATGGCGGCCGGTGTGCCGCTCAAGGCACCCGTAGCGGGCATCGCCATGGGCCTCGTCTCGGACGAGGGCGCCTACGTCACGCTGACCGACATCCTGGGCGCGGAGGATGCGTTCGGCGACATGGACTTCAAGGTGGCGGGCACGGCCGACGCGGTGACCGCGCTGCAGCTCGACACGAAGATCGACGGGCTGCCGGCCGACGTGCTGGCCAAGGCGCTCCTGCAGGCCAAGGAGGCCCGCCTCACCATTCTGGGCGTCATGGCGGGCGCCATCGCCGAGCCCCGCTCCGAGGTGGCGACGAGCGCGCCCAAGATCGTGTCGATGGAGATCCCGATCGACAAGATCGGCGAGGTCATCGGGCCCAAGGGCAAGGTCATCAACACCCTGCAGCAGGAGACCGGCGCAGACATCGCTGTCGATGACGACGGCGTGGTCGGCACCGTGACCATCGGCGCCAAGGACGGCAACGCCGTGACCGAGGCGAAGCGGCGGATCTCCTTGATCCTCGACCCGCCGACGGCCGAGGTGGGCGCGGTCTATGGCGGCAAGGTCGTCAACATCACCAAGTTCGGCGCTTTCGTGAACGTGCTGCCCGGCCGCGACGGCCTGCTGCACATCTCGAAGCTGTCGCCGCTCGCCGGCGGCAAGCGCATCAACAACGTGGAGGACGTCCTGACTTTGGGGCAAGCGGTCGAGGTGCGCGTGGACGACATCGACCCGCAGGGCAAGGTGTCCTTGTCGCTCGCCTCGGTGTCCGAGGCGCCGGCGGGCGGCGGCGACGGCGCGTCGACCGGTGGCAGCGGCGGCGGCGACGGTGACGGTGCGCCGGCCTCCGCTTCGGGCGGTGGGTCGGGGCTCTCCTTCGAGGACGCGTTCGAGGCCGAGTTGAAGGCCGACCTCGGCGACCTGGGGCCCGGCCCAGCTGCGGCCGAAGGTGGTCGCGGCGGTGACCGCGGCGGTGACCGCGGCGGCGATCGTGACCGCGATCGCAACAGGTCGCGGGGCCGCTCCCGTCGTCGTTGATCGAGACCTCGGTCCTGCCGTGTGGCATCCGCCTGGTCACCGAGACCATGCCGGACGTTCACTCGGTCGCGGTCGCGTACTGGGTCGGCACCGGCTCGCGTGACGAGCCCGGCGAGCTCGCCGGCGCGTCACACTTCCTCGAGCATCTCCTCTTCAAGGGGACCGAGCACCGCTCGGCCGCGGCGATCGCCGAGGCGCTCGATGAGGTGGGCGGCGACTGCAACGCGTTCACGACCAAGGAGTACACGACGTTCTACGTCCGGCTCCTCTCCGACCACCTGTCGCTCGGGCTCGACATCCTGAGCGACATCATCTGGGAGCCGGCGCTGCGGCCGTCCGACATCGACGCCGAGCGGACGGTCATCCTCGACGAGATCCTGATGCACGCAGACGAGCCGGCCGACCTGGCCGCAGAGCGCTGGCAGGCCTCGATGTTCCCCGGGCACGCCCTCGGCCGCGACACGCTCGGCACGGCGTCGTCGGTGGGGCAGATCACCCGTGGCGACATCGATGCCTTCCGGGCCCGCCACTACCGGCCGTCCAACATGGTCGTCTCGGTGGCCGGCGACTGCGCGCACGAGGCGGTGGCGGCGGACCTCGAGCGCCGCTTTGCGGGCGTCCGCGGCGGCGAGATCCCCGAGCGCGCCGCTCCCGGCCCCGACGTCGTCTCGCTCGACGTCGTACGCCGCCCGACCGAACAGGCGCATCTGGTCTACGGTGCCCGCTCGGTGTCACGCTTCGACGAGCGGCGCTGGGCGCTCGCGGTTCTCAACCACGTCCTGGGCGGCGGGCTCTCGAGCCGGCTCTTCCAGAAGGTGCGCGAGGAGCGCGGCCTCGCCTACTCGGTCTGGTCCGAACGCGCCGCCTACGCGGACACCGGGTCGCTGGCCGTCGTCGCCGGCACCGCGCCGGAGCACGTCGACGAGGTGCTCCGCATCGTGGAAGACGAGCTCGAGCTGTTGGCCACCGAGGGCGTGACCGAGCGCGAGCTGGCGATCGCCAAAGGCAACCTGCGCGCCGAGACGCTCCTCTCGGGGGAGGACTCCGGCGCGCGCATGAGCCGCATCGGCGCGTCGCTGCTGCTGCACGGCGAGGTGCTGACGGTCGACGAGGTGCTGGCGCGCATCGATGCGGTGGGCCGGTCCCAGGTGCTCGACGTCGCCGCCGAGCTGGCACACGCACCGCGCACCCTCAGCGCGGTGGGGCCGTTCGACGCGGCGCTCTTCGAGTCCCACCTGCCCGCGTTGGCCGCCCGGTAGCCTCGGATTCCATGATCAAGGTCGGTGTCGTCGGTGCCGGCGGCCGCATGGGCCATGAGGTCGCCCGGGCGGTGCACGGTGCGCCCGACATGGAGCTGGTGGCGGCGGTCGATCCGGCCCACGTCGGCGACGATGCCGCCGGACGCACGATCGTGGGCGAGACCCAGGCGCTCGCCGACCTCGGCACCGAGGTCGTCGTTGATTTCACCATCGCCGAAGCGGTCCGCCACAACATGGCCCAGTACACACAGCAAGACGTGCACGCGGTGATCGGCACGAGCGGGCTGGGCGACGAGGACCTCGACCAGATACGCAAGGCCTTCGCCGACAGCGGCCGCAACGTCGTCGTGGCGGCCAACTTCGCCATCGGCGCCGTGCTGCTCATGCACTGCTCCCGCATCGTCGCGCCCCACATGGACGGCGTCGAGGTGATCGAACTGCACCACGACAACAAGCGGGACGCGCCATCGGGCACGGCGCTGCGCACCGCCGCGCTGATCGCCGAGGCCCGAGGGGAGGCGGGGAGCGGCCCTCTCGGGCCGGACCCGACGACCGACTTCGTCCTGGCGGGGGCCCGCGGCGCGGAGGCGGATGGCGGCGTCCACGTCCACTCGGTGCGCCTCCCGGGGTTGGTGGCGCACGAGGAGGTCGTGTTCGGCGCGGCCGGCCAGAGCCTGAGCATCCGCCACGATTCCTACGACCGCACGTCCTTCATGCCCGGCGTCCTCCTCGCCGTCCGCGCGGTCGGGACCCGACCCGGCCTGACGCTGGGTCTCGAGCCGCTGCTCGGGCTGTGAACCCCGAAGTCCGCGAGCGGCTCCTCCGCTCGACGTACGACTGCGTGGCGCGCTGGGGCCTGGATAAGACGACGGTCGAGGACGCGGCACGCGAGGCCGGCGTGTCGCGGGCGACGGTCTACCGCTATTTTCCGGGCGGCCGTGACGAGCTGATCTCAGCCGTCGTCGGTTGGGAGTTCGCGCGGTTCTTCCTGCGCCTGTACGAGGAGGTATCCGACGCCGACACCCTCGAAGAGGTCATGGAGCGGGGTCTGATGTTCGCACACCGTGCCGTCGTCGAGCACGAAGTCCTCCAACGCATCCTCGTCACTGAGCCCGAGATCCTCTTGCCCCGCATGACCACGGAGGCCGACCAGACGGAGGCAATGGTCGCGGCGTTCCTCGCTCCGTATCTGGTGCGGCACGGGATGTCGGATGGGCCGGAGCTCGACATGGCGGCCGACTTCCTCGCCCGCATGGTGCTCTCCTACATCGCGTCACCCGGTCGCTGGGACCTCAACGACCCTGAGCAGGTGGCGCTGCTCGTCCGGTCCGAGCTGCTCGCCGGCATCCGGTGAGCGGCCCCTCGCCCGAGCCGGCCCCGCCGCCTCCCTGTTACCGCCACCCGGAGAAGGCAGCATCGGTGTTCTGCGCGCGCTGCGACCACCCGATCTGCACCGACTGCATGGTGTCGGCGGCGGTCGGCTGGCAATGCCCGGAGTGTGCCTCGGCTGGGGCGAATAAATCCCGCCAGGTCCCCGCGTTCACGCACACGAGCCGAGGGCGGACCGGCGTGGTCGGCTCGACGAACCCGACACCGCTCGTGCTCACGATCATCGGCATCAACGTCGTCGTCTTCTTCCTGGAACGGTTCGGCAACGACGTCGCGGTGATCAGCAAGTACGCACTGCAGCCGCTTCGAATGCACTACCAGCATCAGTACTACCGGGCCTTTACGGCCATGTTCCTGCACGCGAACTTCCAGCACATCCTCTTCAACATGATTGCCCTGCTTATCGTCGGGCCCGCAGTCGAGGTATTGCTCGGCAAGGCGCGGTTCGTCGTGCTGTACCTCCTCGCCGGTCTCGCCGGGAGCGTGGCGTCGTACCTGCTGAGCCCGCCGACCATCTTCGGGCTCGGCGCGTCGGGGGCGATCATGGGCGTCATGGGGGCCTACGTCGTCATCGGGTTACGCCGGCGGCTGCCGGTGACCCCGGTGGTGTTGTTGCTCGGGATCAACCTGATCATCGGATTCACCGGCGGCATCGACTGGCGGGCGCATCTCGGCGGCCTGGGGGTGGGGGCGTTGCTGGCCTTCGTCTACGACTACGCCGGCGACCTGCGCGACCGCACCACCGCGATGGTCCTCACGGTCGGGACCTCCGTGGTCGCGTTGGTCGTGCTGGGGCTACTGCTCACCGGGGTGGCGCCCGGGCACGTCAACCTGAGCTGAGCCGAGGGAAGCTCCAATCCAGGGGCGGCCAGACTTCCGTGCGGTCGCATACGGCGTGAGGGCTCGGGGTTTCGCCCGGGTGTATATGTGCGAGGCATATGCACCCGCGACAAGGTGGCGCTATCCGACCCAAATACGGGCCGAACAAATTCCGGGCGGGGCGGGGCCGGCCTCCGGGGCGATGAAAGTCCAGGTCGACGAGGTCGTTGACACTGAGACAAAAATCGCCCTACTGTTTCATTAGTGGGTGTGGCAGCAGTAAGACCGGAGCGGGGGCTCCCGGACTCCCTCGGGGAGGCAGGGGACGGCGTCGTCCGGCATCTCGGGGCTGACGACCGCTCCTCGACACGGGTCCGGCTGGTCGACGGGGCGCTGCGGTGCCTGGCCCGGCAGGGGATCGCCAAGACCACGGTCGACGACATCGCCCGCGAGGCCGGATTTTCCCGGGCCACGGCGTACCGGGCCTTCCCGGGAGGCAAAGACGACATCCTCGCCGCGGTCGTCGAGACCGAGGTGGCTCGTCTGTTCTCGTCGCTGGCGGTCGTGATGGGGGAGGCCCACGACCTCGAGGACGTGCTCGTGGCGGGCATGGTCGAGTCGGCGCGGCAGCTCCGCTCGCACGAGGCGCTGTCCTACCTCCTCGCCTATGAGCCGGGCGCCGTCCTGCCGCAGCTGACCTTCGCCGGGCAGGACCGGGTGCTGCTGAGGGCGGGCGACCTCGCCGCACCGTTCTTCGCCCGCTGGCTCGAGCCCGAGCAGGCATCGAGGGCGGCTGAGTGGGCGGTGCGCATCGTGCTCGCGTACTGCTCCGACCAGAACCCGGGGACGGACCTGACCGATCCGGCCGCGACGCGGGCGCTGGTGCGCTCGTTCGTCTTGCCGGGGATCCTCGCCTTGCGGGTCGAGGCCGGCAGCGAAGGCGGAACAGATTTCACCAGTCGTCCAAGCGGTTCAAGCGGTTCAAGCGGTGCAAGCGGTGCAAGCGGTGCAAGCAATGCAGGCAGTGCAAGACAGACAACACGGACAACCACGACCACCACTAAGGGGGCGGTGCAATGACCACGCTCGAGAACGAGCAGGAACAATTCGGGTCCAACCTCGAGCTGATCGGGCGGGAGAACATCGACGATCTCGAAGCCGTGCTCAGCGTGGTGGGTTCCTATGACAAGGAGGGCTTCCACCGGGTTCCGGACAACTGCCCGGCGGAGTTCACCTGGGACTACCAGAAGGGCGCCAAGCCGCAGCTCGACAAGCTTTACGAGAAGGCGAAGAAGGCGCAGTGGAACGCCCAGACCGACCTGGATTGGTCGATCGAGGTGGACCAGGAGCAGGTGGTCATCGCCAACGCCGAGGCCAACCCCGCCCAGATGCAGTGGGACGAGTCCGCGCTGGCCGGCACCGTGCTGGAGAAGTGGGACGAGAAGAAGTTCATCGAGTTCGGGATCCAGAACCAGAATTGGCTCCTCTCCCAGTTCATGCACGGCGAGCAGGGCGCGCTGTTGTGCACGGCCAAGATCGTCGAGACCGTCCCGTGGATCGACGCCAAGTACTACGCCGCGACGCAGGTGATGGACGAGGCTCGCCACGTCGAGGTGTTCTCGAAGTATCTCGACGAGAAGCTCTCGGGGCACTACCCGATGAACGCGCATCTCGGCATGCTGCTCGACGACATCGTGGCCGACTCCCGCTGGGACATGACCTATCTCGGCATGCAGATCATGGTCGAAGGGCTCGCCCTGGCCGCGTTCGGCTTCATCCACATGATGACGACCGAGCCGCTGCTCAAGAAGCTGCTGCGCTACGTCATGGCCGACGAGGCCCGCCACGTGGCCTTCGGCGTGCTCAGCCTGCAGGAGTACTACAAGGAACTGAGCGCGGCGGAGCTGCGCGAGCGCCAGGAGTTCGCCTTCGAGGCCGCCATCCGCATGAAGGACCGCATGGCGATGCAGGAGGTGTGGGACCGCATGGAGGTCCCGACGTCCGATGTGGTCAAGCTCATGCAGGCGGCACCCGAGCGCGACGACTTCCAGATCCTCCTGTTCTCCAAGATCGTCCCGAACCTCAAGAAGCTCGGGCTGCTCGACGCGGCGGACGGCTGGCTGCGCCAGAAGTTCACCGAGATGGGCGCGATCGCCTTCGAGAACCTGACCGACTCCACCGAGGACGAGGACGCGTTCGCCGACGGGTCGCCCGCCGAGCGCAACGTCGCCTAGCCCCGGGGCCAGGGGTCCCGACAACACGCTGGTAGCCTGAGGGGCAATGAGCCCCACCCAGGACGCGCCCCGTTTCGGCCGGGTGATCACGGCCATGGTGACGCCGTTCGACGACGACGGTGTTCTGGATCTGGGCGTCGCGGAGGAGCTGGCGCGCTGGCTCGTCGAGCACGGGAGCGACGGGCTCGTCCTGACCGGCTCCACCGGCGAGAGCGCGGTGCTGACCGACGACGAGAAGGCCGCCTTGTGGGAGGTCGTCGCCGGCGCGGTGAGTGTCCCGGTGATCGCCGGGACCGGCTCGAACGACACGCCGCACTCGCGGGCGATGACGCGGCGCGCGGTCGGGTGCGGGGTCGACGGCGTCCTGCTGGTCACGCCGTACTACAACCGGCCGTCGCAGGCCGGCATCCACGAGCACTTCCGGGTCTGTGCCGAGGCCGCGGGGGAGCTGCCGGTGATGCTCTACGACATCCCGGTGCGATCGGGACGGCGGATCGCCATCGACACGATGCTCCGGTTGGCGCGCGAGGTGTCGAACATCGTGGCGCTGAAGGACGCGGCGGCCGACCCGCCGACCACGGCACACCTCATCGCGCAGGCGCCGGCCGGCTTCGAGGTCTACAGCGGCGACGACGTCATGACGTTGCCGTTCCTGTCGCTGGGGGCCGTCGGCCTCGTGAGTGTCGCCGCGCACTGGGTCGGGCCCCAACTGCGCCGGGTGATCGACGCCTTCCTGGCGGGCGACCTGGCGACCGCCATCCCCGGGAACGCCGAGCTGCTGGACTCGTTCGACTTCGAATCGACGCCCGAGTACCCCAACCCGTTGCCGGCCAAGGCCATGATGCGCGCGCTCGGCCACAAGGTCGGGCAGTGCCGCCTGCCGATGGGCCCGTCGACCCCGGAGCTCGACGCCCAGGCGGCCAAGGTCCTGGCGGCCGTCGGGCCGCCGGCCGTCACGGGCACCGCGCTTGGCTAACGGGGCGAACAAGGCCAACAACGGCGGGCGGGGCGCCAAGGCGAAGCCGGTCCGGGTCGTGTTCCTGGGCGGCCTGGGGGAGATCGGCCGCAACTGCGCCTGCATCGAGGTCGAGGGTCGCATCGTCGTCCTCGACTGCGGGATCATGTTCCCCGACCCCGACATGCCGGGGATCGACCTCGTCCTCCCCGAGTTCACCTACCTACACGAACGGGCGGACCGGGTCGACGGCATCGTGCTCACCCACGGGCACGAGGACCACACGGGCGGGCTGGCCTACCTGCTGCGCGACCTGCGCGCCCCGATCTACGGGTCCGAGCTGACCGTCGGGCTGGCCCGGCACCGCGTCGAGGAGGCGGGGCTCGTCGACCGGGCGCGGTTCGTCATCGTGCGCGACGGCGAGCGCGTGCGTGTGGGCGCCTGCGACGTCGAATTCATCCCGGTGACGCACTCGGTGCCCGAGTCGATGGCCATCGCGTTCCACACGCCGCAGGGGGTGATCCTGCACTCGGGCGATTTCAAGCTCGACCTGCAGCCGGTCGACGGCCGGCGCACCGACCTGTCGCGCATGGGCGAGCTGGCCGAGCGCGAGGGGATCCGGCTCCTCTTG
Organism: uncultured Acidimicrobiaceae bacterium; assembly: GCA_963828455.1. Lineage (GTDB taxonomy): Bacteria > Actinomycetota > Acidimicrobiia > Acidimicrobiales > RAAP-2 > Bog-473. Next base: position 22,045 of record CAWHFH010000016.1, read on the forward strand.
TCCGATTCGACCAACGCCGAGGAGCCCGGCTTCACCGAGTCCGAGTCGTCGGTCGGCTTGGTGCTCCGGCGGGTCTTCGCGGCACAGGCAGGCAAGCGCCTCGTCGTCGCGTGCTTCGCCAGCCACATGCACCGGGTGCAGCAGATCATCGACGCCGCCGTGGCGAACGGGCGCAAGGTGGCCACGCTCGGCCGGTCCATGGGCAAGAACGTCGAGCTGGGCTCTCGCCTCGGCATCATCAACATCCCCGACGGCGTGCAGGTCGACATCGAGGACGTAGACGACTTCGCTCCGGGCCAGGTGTGCGTGATCTCCACGGGATCGCAGGGCGAGCCCATGTCCGCGCTGTCGCTCATGGCCACGGGGGAGAACAAGTGGCTCCACATCGGCGAGGACGACGTCGTGGTGATCAGCGCCCACCCCATCCCGGGCAACGAGTGGTCGGTGGGCCAGGTCATCGACGACCTCCACCGTCGAGGGGCCGAGGTCGTGCACTCGGGCGCGGAACGGGTCCACGTGAGCGGCCACGCGCGTCAGGGCGAGCTGCGCACGCTCCTCTCGGTGACGAAGCCCGAGTGCTTCGTCCCGGTCCACGGCGAGTTCCGCCACATGGTGCATCACGCCCGCCTCGCCCTCTCGATGGGGCTCGATCCGGCCAAGGTGCTCCTCTGCGAGGACGGGGACGCGATCAACCTCGACGCCAAGGGCATCGCGCGCGACGGCCGGGTGCCAGGCGGCTACGTCTACGTGGACGGCACGGTGGGCGACATCGAGCACGGCGTGTTGCGCGACCGCCAGAAGCTGGCCGAGGAGGGCGTGGTCATGGTGGTGGTCACGGTCGACCGACAGGCATGCACCCTGAGCAGCCCGCCGGTCATCGAGACGCGTGGTTGGGTCCACGCGCCCGAGGCCGAAGAGCTGCTCGGCGAGGCGAGCGAGGTGGTCGGCGCGGCGGTGACGCAGGCTTTGAAGGACGGGGCGCACGACATCGAAGTGCTGAGCCGGCATACCCGCAAGGCCCTCGGCCGGTTCGTCGGCGAGCGCACGAGGCGCCGGCCGATGATCGTGCCGGTCGTCCTCATGGTCTGAGCTGCAGCCCTTTCGACCAAGGGAACGGATCAATCGGCCTGACCTGGGGCTGCGCGCACCCGAAGCGTTGCGGTGGGGCCCAGATAGACAGGTTGGCATCCATGGCGCATACCGGCGCGGTCCAGGTCTGGCGAGTGGACCAACCGGTCCGCCGCCTTGCCCTCGGCGTCGGCATCTTCTTCGTCTTCGTCGCGGTCGGCTCCACCGCCGTCGGGCTGGCGATCGCCGGCGACGTCGTCATGTGGATGCTCGCGCTCATCGTGGTGCGGTCGGTCTGGCGGTGGTACATCGTGGCCTATGTCGTGGCCTATGTCGCGCTGACGCCGGACCGGGTCGTCGTGCGTGGCGTCTTCGCTCGTCGCACGGTCGGCTACGGTGCGATCCGCCGGGCCCGACCGGGGCTCTACGGCGTGCGGATCGAGACTGAGGACCAAGGCGCCGTCACCGTGTGGGCGGTGCAGAAGTCGAAGCTCTCCGAGTGGACGCACCGGCACACCCGTGCCGACGACGTCGTGGCCGAGGTCATGGACCGAGTGCGCGACGCGCACGACGCGCACGCCGCGCACGCCGCGAACGCCGCGCCCGTCCGTTAGCGACCGAGGAACTCCACCAACTCCGCCACCCGGTTGCTCACGACGGCGTCGACGCCGTCGGCCACCACGCGGGCCATGTCCGCGGGATCGTCGACCGTCCACGTCGACACCAGGAGCCCCGCCTCGTGCACCGCGGCGACTCCTTCTGCCGACACGAACGAGGACATCGGGTTCCAATACTCCGCGCCGAGCTCGGCGAGGACACCCAGCGGCGGATCGGCTCCCTCCGTCCAGGTCAGCCCGATGCGTGCCCGACCCGAGAGGGCGCGCAACGTGCCGAGCGCCTTGACGTTGCCCGTCACGAAGAGGCAGCGGTCGAGTGTGTCAGCAGACAACGCCTGGTCGAGGGCGCCGGCCACCACCTCCCGCCGGGTGAAGTCGACCATCAGCTCCACCTCCGGGGGGACGGTGTCGAGCACCTGCCGCAGGGTGGGGATGCGCAGGTCGCCCTCGCCCAGGCGCGCCACCTCGGAGAGGTCCACGTCTCCCACGGACGCATCGAGCTTCCAGAGCCGCAGCAGCGATTGGTCGTGTAGCACGACGATCGCCCCGTCGCGGGTGCGGCGCAGGTCGAGCTCGAGCATGTCCGCGCCCTGGGCTAAGGCGGCCGCAAAGGCCGGTAGCGTGTTCTCGCGGTGGCCGATCGGGTCGCCCCGGTGTGCGATCGCGATGACCGGGTGCCGGTCCGGCTTTGGCGGCACGACCGGCGACGCCTATGCGCCGCCGCCGTAGACCGCGTTCGCCACGTTGCCGATGATCTGGTTGAGGCCCGGCGCGATGAGGTAGTCCACCGCCCCCTGGGTGATGTGCACCCCGTCCGCAGCCCGCGCCGCGATACCGTCGATCACGGCCTGATACGTGCCGCCAGGGTCGAGATCCGAGTGCACATCGTCCACCGACACGTAGGGAAACTCCGAGGCCACGGCCGCGACGATGGAGTCGTACGCGTCGACGAGGTCGTTGGGCGTCCCATCGGCGTAGTAGGGAGCGGTGGACAGGACGACGGCGGCGCCGTCGGAGTGGGCGATCCGGACCGCCGCTTCGAGGTTGGACTTGATGTAGTCCGCGTAGTCGGCGTTGGCCAGAGTCTCCCAGTTCCCGTTGAACTGGCGGATCTGGGTCTCCCAGTACCCGGTCTGGATCACCGTCACGTCGGGGTGGAACCGAGAGACGACCCACTGCAGCTGGTCGGCCCAGAACGCGCAGGCACCCGAGTTGATGTAGATCGGGCCCAGGTTGCTCCACTCGTCGACCGCGGCGCCGTTGGTGAAGCCGCAGCCGGCTGCCGCACCGTTGTCGACGGCGTAGGGCGGTGACATCTGCTGGATGTACTGACCCTCGTACATCGCCAGCGAGTCCCCGGTGAACGCAACCCGCAGGCCGCCCGCGTGTGCCGCCTGGGGCCCGGTCGCCTCGTTCATGATCGTGACCACCGGCGGGATCGGCTTGCTCAAGATCCCGGGGAAGAGGGGAGGGTGCAGCGGCGACTGCGCGCTGCCCGAGAACTGGGCATCGCCGTAGGTGAAGACCCCGGCGTCCTGGGCGACGAGCCAGTAGCCGGCCCCGTCGGGCGTGCGCGCCATGCCGACGATGGGCTGGTTGAGTGTCAAGCCGGCGGTCGACCCGTAGAACTGCGCGTCGCCGTAGGCGAAGATGCCGCCGTCCGAGGCCACGAGCCAATACCCACGTCCGGCGCCCGTCGCCGCCATGCCGACGATCGGCTTGTTCAGGCGGATGGCCCCCGTCGACCCGTAGAACTGCGCGTCGCCGTAGGCGAAGATGCCGCCGTCCGAGGCCACGAGCCAATACCCACGGCCGTCGCCCGTCGCCGCCATCCCGACGATCGGCTTGTTGAGCTGGATGGCTCCCGTCGACCCGTAGAACTGCGCATCGCCGTAGGCGAAGATGCCGCCGTCCGAGGCCACGAGCCAATACCCACGGCCGTCGCCCGTCGCCGCCATACCGACGATCGGCTTGTTCAGCCGTAGGCCGCCCGTCGATCCCCAGAACTGCGCGCCGCCGAAGGCGAAGATGCCGCCGTCGGACGCGACGAGCCAGTAGCCGCCACCAGGATTGGCCGTGGCACCGACCATGGGCTTCGCCAGCGCGTAGCCGATGGTGTCGCCGGAGTAGCCGGCGCCCCCGAACGTCATGACGCCGCCCGCGGCGTCAACGATGCCGTAGGAAGCGTTCGTGGGTGGCGGCATCGCAGCACCGGCCGAGCCGGCCCGCCCGAAGGGTCCCGGCCCGCCGGCAGGGCACACGACCGCGAGCGCGCCGGCCACGAGCAGGGTCGCCGTCCCGATCAGGGCACGGCCGCCGGCTCTCCGTTGACTGCTCTCCGCGCCCCGCATGCGGCCAAATCATAGGGAGGGTGACCTGGGCCAACGAAGCGCCCCGCCGTGCCGCCGATCTACAGGAGCCGCAGCTGTCGGTCGGCTTGCCGGGAGGACCCCGTCGTTGCCGTCTTTGCCGCCGCGGTCCCCCGCTCGGCGCGCCCGCCGTCCGCCACACGGCCGCGGTAGCGGTCACGCCCCGTCACGCCGCACCTGCGGGCGGCGGCCCGCACGATCCCTTCGACCCGCTGCCGCTCGTCGTCCTCCTGGTACGCCCCGCGCCGGAAGCGCCCGCGGTGCAGGCGCACCAGGTCCGGCCGGGCCGCGCCCAGCCAGTCGAAGTAGTGCCCCCGCACGCTGCCGCGCAGGTGCAGCGCCACCCCGCTCACCGACACGGCGCCGGCCGCCGCGCAGGCCTCGACCACCTCGGTCAGCTGGGCCTCGGAGTCCGACAGCCCCGGCAACACGGGCGCCACCAGCACCCCGCACGACAGCCCCAGCTCGGTCAGGCGTCGCACCGCCTCGACCCGCCGGTCCGGCGGGGGAGTCCCCGGCTCGGTCAGCTTCCACACCGAGCGGTCCAACGTGCCGATGGAGAAGGACACCGACACGTCGGTCCGCTGCGCCGCCGCCGCCAGGAGCGCGCCGTCGCGCAGCACCAGCGTCGACTTGGTCAGGATGGAGAACGGGTTGCGCGCCGCCGACAAGGTCTCGACGATGCCCCGCGTGAGGTGGTACTTGCCTTCCGCGTGCTGGTAGGGGTCGGTGTTCGTCCCCATTGCGATGTGCGATCCGTCCCACTTGGGCGAGCGCAGCTCGGCGCGCAGCCGCTCCACCGCGTTCACCTTCACCACGATCTTGCGCTCGAACTCCTCGCCGATCCCCAGGCCCAGATAGTCGTGCGTCGGCCGGGCGAAGCAGTACACGCATGCGTGCGAACACCCTCGATACGGGTTGATCGTGTGCCGGAACGGCATGAGGCTCTCCGGCGGCACCGTGTTGATGATGCTGCGCGCGTTCACGTGGAGGAACTCCATCCCCGCGTACGCGCCCTTCCCGACGTGGCGTTCGGCGACCCGCTCGTCTGGGAAGAGCGTGCTCCGGGTCCCGTCCTCGCTCTCGGCCAATGCCCAGCGCAGTGCCATCGGGCTAGGGTAGCGAACATATGTTCGTAATTCAACGGGAGGAATGTCCACTAAAACGACCAGGTCAGGCGGTAGTCTCGGCCTCACTGTGGTGACCAAGACCCGTGGTGGCAGCGCCACGCGCACGCGTGCGCCCTCCCGCGCCGCCGCCAAGAAGCCCGCCTCCCGGGCCCGCCGGGCCGCGCCCGCCCCACCGGCGCGTCCGCCGTTCTGGCGCGTGCAGGCCCGCGACCTGTGGGCCGTCGCGCTCATCACGCTCGGCATCCTGCTGGCCCTCGCGTTGTGGGGCCGCCAGCTCGGTCCCGTCGGCAGCGGCACCGATACCGCCTTCGCGCTGCTGGCCGGATGGGTCCGGGCGCTCCTGCCGCTGATCGCGGCCGGCGCCGGCATCGCACTGCTCGTCGACCGCAAGCCGCGCCGCGAGGACGAGGACGCCGACGAACGGGCCGACCAGGCGGCCGGCGCCGACCCGTGGCGCCTCGCCGTCGGCACCGTGCTCGGGCTGCTCGGCGTGTGCGGCCTGGCCGAGCTCGCCAAACACACGCCGGCGTTCTCGAGCACGACCGCGCTCAAAGGTGCGGGCGGGTATCTCGGCGCGTTGGCGGGCCGCCCGCTGCACTCGGGGCTCGGCACGGCCGGCGCGGCGGTGCTGCTCGTCGCGGTCGTCCTCGCGGCGATCCTCATCGCCACGGGCGTGTCGATCGCGTCGGCCGCACGGGCGACGCGCACCGCGGCCGTCGCCGGGGGGCGCACGGCCGCCTCGCTGTGGCGCGGCAAGCCCTTCGTCGTCATGCCCGAGCACGACGAGACCGACATGGAGGGGCCAACCTCGCGGGTGCCGCAGCCCAGCTCACCCCAGGACGACGCCTCAGAGGCGGACATGGAGGCCGACGACACCGACACCGACATCGACATCCCGCTCGACCCCGAGCCCGAGCCGGAACCCCAGCGCGAGCCGGCCGGCGAGAGCGCCGCGCCCGTCCCGGTCACCGCCCGCGCCCCGGGCGAATGGGTGCTGCCGCCGATGTCGAAGCTGATCGCCTCCAAGAAACTGCGCACCGACCAGCGCCAGGTGGACGCCGCCGGCGAGGAGCTGGTGCGCGCGCTGGCCGCCCACGGCGTGGACACCCGCCTGGTGGGCAGCCGCGTCGGACCGACCGTCACCCGCTACGAGCTCGAGCTCGGTCCCGGCGTGAAGGTGGCGCGGGTGACCAGCCTCTCCAAGGACATCGCCTACGCCATGGCCTCGCCGGACGTGCGCATCCTGGCGCCTATCCCGGGCAAGTCGGCCATAGGGGTCGAGGTGCCGAACCGGACGCGCCAGCTCGTCGCCCTGCGCGACATCCTCGACTCCAGGGAGGGAAGGGAGGCCACCCACCCCCTCCAGGTCGCCATGGGACGCGACATCGCGGGGCGCGCCGTCATGGAGAATCTCGCCGAGATGCCTCACATCCTGATCTCGGGGGCGACGGGCTCGGGCAAGTCGTCGTGCATGAACTCGATCATCACCTCGATCCTGATGCGCCAGACGCCGGACCGGGTCAAGATGATCCTCGTCGACCCCAAGCGCGTGGAGCTCGGCCAGTACGACGGGCTGCCGCACCTGCTGAATCCTGTCGTCGTCGACCCCAAGCGGGCGGCCAACGCGCTGGCGTGGGCGGTCAAGGAGATGGAACGGCGCTACGGGCTGCTGGCCCAGCACGGCGTGCGCGACATCACCGGCTACAACCAGCTGGTCGCGGAGGGGCGCATCGAGACCCCGGCCTCGGACCGCCGACTGGTGCGCGACGCGGCCGCCCGCGCGCTCGGCGATGAGCATCCCGCCGTCGACGCCGAGGACGAGCTCGAGGAGGAGGAGCCGGCCCAGCCCGAGCCGTTCATCCTCGTCGTGGTCGACGAGCTGAACGACCTGATGATGGTGGCGGCCCGTGACGTCGAGGACTCCATCGTCCGCATCGCGCAGATGGCGCGTGCCGTGGGGATCCATCTCGTGATCGCCACACAGCGTCCGTCGGTCGACGTCATCACCGGCGTGATCAAGGCGAACATCCCGAGCCGCATGGCCTTCTCGGTGTCCTCGCTCGCCGACAGCCGCGTCATCCTCGACCAGCCGGGCGCCGAGCGCCTCGTCGGCAAGGGTGACATGCTGCTCCTCACCGCCTCGTCCAACATCCCGCGCCGCCTCCAGGCCCCGTGGGTCTCGGAGGAAGAGGTGCGCGACATCGTGCGCCACTGGAAGGCGCAGGGCGGGCAGGCCGAGGCCATCGTCGGGATCGAGGGTGTCGACGATGGCCCTGGTGGCTCCGACCTCATGGACGACGAGGACGACGAGCTGCTGGCCCAGGCGCGGGATCTCGTCGTGCGCTCCCAGCTAGGGTCCACGTCCATGCTGCAGCGCAAGCTTCGGGTCGGCTTCGCGCGCGCCGGCCGCCTCATGGACCTCCTCGAGCGGGCGGGCGTCGTCGGCCCGAGCGAGGGATCCAAGGCCAGGGCGGTGCTGATGACGCCCGAAGAACTCGATGCCCTGAACCGGCGGTGAACCCGGAAACCCCGGCGCCCCTCATGGTGGCGCCTTTCGGAGTGGACTCGCTGCGCGAGCCGCCGTCCGACATGCCGCCATCCGACGAGCCACCGTCCGACATGCCGCCGCCCGACGAGCCACCGCCGTCTGGCCGGCGCGCTCGCCGGAAGGCCGCGAAGTCCCGGCGCCGGCGCCGCCGCTGGCGCGTCATCGTGCCGATCGTCGGCGTGATCCTCCTGTTGGCCGGGGCCGGTGCGTACGCCGGCCTCCGCCTCAGGGAGCCGGCCCCGGCGCCGGCAGTAACCTCGGTGCTGCCGCTATCGGTGGACGTCCCCTTCTCCAAGGAGGTGCCGCTCCCGTACCCGACGACGGGCGAAGGGGCGGTCTCCATCCCCTCGATCGGTATCGAGGAGGCGTCCGCCGCCGAGAAGCCCGTCCCGGTGGCCAGCCTCACGAAGCTGATGACCGCGTACATCGTCCTGCACGACCACCCGCTGGCCGTCAACCAGGCCGGCCCCAGTGTCACCGCGACGGAGGCGGACGTGCAGGACTTCGAGATCGACGCCGTCTCGGACGACTCCAACGCTCAGGTCACGTTGGGGGAGCAGATCACGGAGCAACAGCTGCTCGGCGGGTTGCTGGTCCACTCGGCGGACAACTACGCCGACCTGCTGGCTCGTTGGGACGCCGGCAGCATCCTCGCTTTCATCGCAAAGATGAACGCAGCGGCCGCGGCGCTCGGCATGACGCAGACGCACTTTGCCGACGCCAGCGGCATCTCGCCCCAGTCCGTCTCCACCGCCGCCGACATCCTGAAGGTGGCCGGGCCCGACATGGCCTATCCAGTCGTCGCCTCGATGGTGAACAACAACTCGGTGACCTTGCCGGTCGCGGGCACGCTCTCCACGTACACGCCCTTGCTCGGGCTCGACGGAATCATCGGCGTCAAGTCCGGTTACACCGACGCCGCCGGCGGGTGCGACGTCGTGGCGGTCATCCGGTCCGTGCACGGTCATCCCACGCTGCTGCTGGCGGCGGTGACGGGGCAGATCGGCGCCCTGGCCCTGGCCCAGGCCGGGCTGCACGGGTTGGCGTTGGTCAACGCGGTCCAGCCGCTCATCGGGACCTCGACGATGCTGCGGGACGGCGTCGTCGCTGCCCAAGTCGGCGCGGCCGGGTCGAGCGTCGCCGCCCGGACCGCCGCGTCGGCCTCGATGCTGACGTGGCCGGGCGCCCACGCCACCCGCGTCTTCCATCCCGTGCACCGTCTGAGCGCGCACGCCCGGCGCGGCGCGCTGGTAGGCAGCGTCGTGGTCACGCTCGGCACCCAGCGTGTCGTCGTCCCCGTGCATCTCAGTCGCGACGTCCCGCAGCGTTCGCTGCTCCAGCGCTTGTTCTGAGCGCGTAGCGTGACCGCCGTGCGTGTCCGTGCCCCCGCTTCCTCGGCCAACCTCGGGCCCGGCTTCGACTCCCTCGCCATCGCCGTCGACCGCTATGTCAGCGTGGAGGTGGAACCGGCCGACACGCTGCGGGTGCACACGGAGGGCGAGGGCGCGGGCCTCTTCGACGATGCGTCCCACCTAGCGGCGAGGGTGGTCGCCGAGGTCCTCGGGCACGACCGCTTCTCGGTATCGGTTCGCTCACAGATCCCGGTTGCCCGGGGCCTGGGCTCCTCGGCCGCCCTGGCCGCCGCCGCAGCCGCCGCCGCCGGGTCGGACGACCCCTTCGCCGTCGCCGCGGCGTACGACGGCCACCCCGAGAACGCCGCCGCTAGCGTCTTCGGCGGGCTTGTCGCGGCCGCTGCGGTGGACGGTGTGCCCACGCACGCAGCCCTGCCGCTCGGGGACGAGCTCGCCGTCGTCGCGATCGTGCCGGATCGGAACCTCGCCACGCCCGAGGCCCGCGGGGTGCTCCCGGACCGCTTCACGCGCGAGGAGGCGGTCTTCAACCTCGGCCGCATGGGCTTGTTGCTGGCAGGTCTGGCCGATCCCGCCGCGCTGCGGCCGGCAGCCACCGAGGACCGGATCCACCAAGCGGCACGGACCGTCCTGTTCCCGGAGGCGCCGAGGCTGCTTGCCGCGCTCGTCGAGGCGGGGGCGCTCGCGGCCTGCTGGTCGGGTGCCGGGCCGACACTCATCGGCTTCGTCACGGCCGACTCGGAGGAGGCAGTCCGTGCCGGTGCCGGCGCCGCGCTGGCCGAGGCGGGGATGGACGGACGCGTCCTGTCACTGCGCCCGGATCGGCGTGGTCTCGTCGACGGCGACGAGGCCGAGGTGCCCCTCGAGGGCGTGGCCTAACCGCCCAGTGCGCGGTCCAGTTTCTGTACGTCCGCGCGCAGCTGCGCAATGGCGCCGTTCAGGTCGAACGTGTTGAGCACCTGGTTGTAATTCGCCTGCGTGGGTTGGGCGTCGCCCAGGATCTCAAGGCTGTTGGCGAGCGTCTGGGCCGAGTTGCGCGCGCTGACGATGTCGTTCTGTGGCGCGTTGAAACCCTTGCCGACGGCGAGCATGTTGGCGTAGTCGTGGATCTGATTGCCGAGCGTCAGGTCGGCGTGCTCGAGGCATACCACCGGGCTCGAGGCGGACTTGCACGAGGCCGCCTTCGCCGCGTACGCCGTCATCTGGGCGAGCACCGTGGCGCCATCGCTCTGCAGGCTCGAGTTCGCGGAGCCCGACCCCGTCGGTCCGGGTCCCGAGCTGCAGGCAGCCAGCACGAGCGGAAGGGCCAGCAGAGCCAATACGGTGATGCGGAGGTGGGACGGGGAGGGGCGGCTCACGGCGGACGATCGTATGCGCTGGGCCTCCCTAGAATCGTGCGGATGCCGCGGCGATACTTCATCCGCACGTTCGGGTGTCAGATGAACGAGCACGACTCGGAGCGCCTGGCCGGCTTGCTCGTTGCCGACGGCATGGAACCCGCGGCGGCCATGGAGGATGCCGACGTCGTGGTGCTCAATACGTGCTGCATCCGGGAGAACGCCGACCAACGCCTCTACGGGACGCTCGGCCGTCTGAAGGAGCTGGTCGACGCGCGACCCGGACTGCAGATCGCCGTCGGCGGCTGTCTCGCGCAAAAGGACAGGGAGCGCATCCAGGAGAAGGTGGGCTGGGTCGACGTCGTGTTCGGCACGCACAATCTCAGCCGGGCGCCGGTCCTGTTGCGCCGGTCGCGCGACGAGGGCCCGCTGATGGAGATCCTCGAGGCGCCCGAGCCCGAGGCAGACACCGAGCCGTCGCTCGGTCCTGGCGCCGTCCGCGAGCTGCCCTACGCAGCCTGGGTCAACATCCAAACCGGGTGCGACAACTCCTGCGCCTTTTGCATCGTGCCGTCGGTGCGCGGTCCCGAGGTCAGCCGGCCCTTCGGCGACATTGTCGAAGAGGTTGCGTTGCTCGCGCGCCGCGGCGTCAGCGAAGTGACGTTGCTCGGCCAGAACGTCAACTCCTACGGACGCGACATCACGCGTCGACGCCCGCTCTTCGCCGACCTGCTGCGCGCCGTCGGCGCGGTGGAGGGCATCTCCCGCATACGCTTCACCAGCCCGCATCCAAAGGACCTGCGCCCCGAGACGATCGAGGCGATGGCCGAGACCCCGGAGGTCTGCGAGCACCTGCATCTGCCCCTCCAGTCGGGCAGCGACGCGGTGCTGCGCGCCATGCGCCGCGGCTACACGTCCGCGCGTTACCTCGAACGCCTGGCGGCTGCGCCGCGGCCATCGACGACCTGGCCGTGACGACCGACATCATCGTGGGTTTCCCCGGCGAGACCGATGACGATTTCGAGGACACGCTGGCCGTCTGCGCCGAGGCCGCATACGACAGCGCGTACACGTTCGTGTTCTCGCCGCGGCCGGGCACCCGGGCCGCGGCCATGGAGGACGCGTTCGTGCCGTCCGAAGTGGTGAGCGAGCGCTTCGAACGCCTGAAGACCGTGGTGGACCGCGCCGCGCTGGCGCGCCACCAAGCGCGGGTCGGGCGCGACGAAGAGGTATTGGTGGAGGGCGTGAGCCGTCGCAACGACGCCACGCTCACCGGCCGCACGCGGCAAGGCAAGCTCGTCCACTTCCCCCGCGCCGGCGGCGGCGACCCCGATCCCGGGGCGCTGGCCCGGGTCATGGTGACCGACGGGCACCCCCACCACCTCTCCGGCCGGCTCGAGGAGGTGACGGCCCGGCCGCGTCACCGGGTACGGATCCCGGTCGGGAGCGCTTGAGCGCCGTCGCACTCGTCGGGGTCACCGCGTCCGGCAAGTCGGCACTCGCCCTGGACCTCGCCGTGCGGCGGGGTGACTGCGAGATCGTCTCGGTCGACTCCATGTGCGTGTACCGCGGCATGGACATCGGCACCTCGAAGCCCGACGCCGCGGCCCGCCGGGCCGTGCCGCACCACCTTCTGGACCTGGTCGACCCGGACGAGGAATTCACGCTGACCGAGTTCCAGCTGGCAGCGCGGGCTGCCCTCGCCGACATCGAACGGCGCGGCAAGCATGCCCTTCTGGTGGGGGGCACCGGCCTGTACCTGCGCTCGGTGGTCGACGACCTGAACATCCCCGGTCGCTATCCCGAGGTGGCCGCGTCGCTCGAGGCAGAGCTCGATGCCGGCCGCGCCGGGCCGGCCGACCTCCACGCCCGGCTGGCCGAGCTGGATCCCGACGGCGCGGCCCGTATCGAGCCGGCCAACCGGCGGCGGGTGGTGCGCGCGCTGGAGGTCACGCTCGGAGCGGGCCGCCCCTTCTCGGAGTTCGGGCCGGGCCTCGAGGCCTACCCGGCTTCTGGTATCCCGCAGGTCGGGCTCGCTGTCGGGGCCGAGGAGACCGAGCGGCGCATCACGGAACGGTTCTCGTCCATGGTGGCGACCGGCCTGGTGGAAGAGGTCCGCGCCCTCGCCTCGCGGCCCGGGGGCATCTCGCGCACCGCGCGCCAGGCGCTGGGCTACCGGGAGGTGCTCGCGCACGTCGAGGACGGTCTCCCGCTCGGCGACTGCCTGGAGGAGGCGGTGCGACGCACCCGCCAGTTCGCCCGCCGTCAGGCCTCTTGGTTCCGCCGCGACCCGCGGATCACCTGGAGCTCGGAGCCGGCCGAGGCGTCGGAGCTGCTCGAACGGGCGCTCTGCGTGCACGGCTGAACGGCGTCACCTGCGAGAATGGGATGCGTGCATGCCACCAAGCACGAAGGGGCCGCCAACGACTTCCTGGTCGTGCTCGACCCGAACGACTCCCTCCGGCTCTCGGTGGCCCAGGTCCGCCTGCTGGCCGATCGTCGCCGCGGCGTCGGTGCGGACGGCATCATCCGGGTCGGCCCCGGTCGTGACGGATGCGACGTCTCCATGCAATTGGCCAACGCAGACGGGAGCGATGCCGAGATGAGCGGCAACGGCATCCGGTGCCTGGCCCAGGCGGCGGTCGACGCCGGATGGGTCCGGCCCCCACGCTTCACGGTGGCCACCGCCGCCGGCACGCGGACCGTCGAGTACACCGCGGGCCCGGCCGACGGCTGGGCCTCCGCCCGGGTGGACATGGGCCCGGCGCGGCTCGGGCCCGACCAGGCGCAGGAGTTCGACGACCGGCGGGCCCGGACGGTCGACGTGGGCAACCCGCACCTCGTGCTCCTCGGTCCCGACACCGCCGGCGTCGAGGTCGCCGAGCTCGGCCCCAAGCTGCAGGCAGCCTTCCCCGGCGGGATCAACGTGGAGTGGATCACCGTCCTCACCGACGGCGACGGCGACTTCCTCGACTTCCGGGTGTGGGAGCGCGGCGCCGGGGAGACGTTGGCCTGTGGCACCGGGAGCGTGGCGGCTGCGGCGGCCGCCCGGAGTTGGGATGCCGTCGACGGCGGCGACGTGGTGCGGGTTCGGAACCCCGGCGGCATGCTGGAGGTGACGCTCGGCGCCGACGACCACGCGACCACGTACCTGTCCGGCCCGGTGCGCAAGGTGGCCGACGTCGACATCCATCCGGGGATGCTGTCTTGAGCAACGTGCTGCCCGGAGCCCGTCGCCACGCCGGTCGTGAGGGGAGCGCCTTCGAGCGCTGTCGGTGTGCGGCTTCCAGTCGATGAGCCTCAAGTACGCGTCCGACCACTTGGTGGGCGCCGTAGAGGCACTCGCGAGTAGTGAGCTCCCGCTGCAGGAGCGCCTTCAACTGGCGTGGGACGAGCACGTCCAGATGGTCTGGATGAAGCCGTGCCTGACGGCCGAGCTCTTGCGCGAGTTCAGGGACTTCTGGCGGCGCTACACAGCCCCATCTGACGATCGGACCAGCACGAAGCTCCGGGAGCTCTCTCGTGTCGAGCGGAAAAGCGCGATCTCCGAGCTCGTCGCCCTATCGAGTCGGGTGACCAACCTGGCGAGTTCAACCTCTGACCAGGCTCTCGCCACGCTCGCCGATCTCGGGTAACGCGTGCGAAACCGGCTGTTGGGGACAATGAGGGGGGCACGGCCCGTACGCTGGTCGGCCGTGGCTTATCGGCGTCGTGGGCCTCGAGTGTGAACAGGTACACGGATCTACCCGGGACGAGTGACCCAAGCGGCGACCGGGACAGTGGTCGACTTAACCCGTTCCCTCGTTCGTTGTCTTGCCCTGCGGGAGCCGAAGCTCGACGATTTGCGCCAGGCGAGGACGAAGCCAGGCTTTGATCCTGTCCAGAAGTGGTCGACTTGCGAAGCCTTCGTTGGCGGGGACTCACCTGAGCGGACGGCGTCACCTAGCGCGTCTGCCAGAACGCCAATGAGGGCTGGCAGCTCTGCGACTTCGATGGGACTAGACGCCACGCACACGTCGTCCCGCCAGTGGCTGACGACGACCTTGCGCTGCTCGGGATGCCTGGTCACGCGGAGTGAAGTGCGCTGGCCACGAGTGTCCGAGATGGTCAAGCTCCTGGACCTCATGGTCCAACTGTCGGCCAGCCGAATGTCACAGTCAAGGGGCTCGGGCTTTCGTTCCGCGGAGAGAGCCGTACGCTGGAGGCCCGTGGATCTAGGAGCCGAGACCTAGGTTGGACAGATACGACGATCTGCCCGGGATCCGTCTGCCCCTATTTAGGTTCGGGCGGCGTGCATTTTCCTCCGGGCGCCCCGACGCAGCTATTCGGTTGATGACTGGAGTTCCCAGGGGACGTCCCAGGCCCGCACGCTGCCAAGACCGATGCGGCGACCACGAAGAGCGAAGGGATGACAATTTTCCGTATCGCACGCTTCTCCATACGTTCGCAATACCCGCACGCAGGCCGAGGACACACGCGCGGAGGATCTCGCAAGCGGGTCGTATCCCCGGCGCCCTCGCCAGTCCGAACGTTTCGGATTTCGGGGAGCCCGAGCGCGTTCCTCATTGTGCGACCCCCGGCTCTGGCGGTTGCCCAGGGGCCGCTTCCCCAGATCCGGCCTGGAACCCCGAGTGTGAACAAAAACACGGATCTATCCGGGACGCTCAGCCAATGAGCTACGTCCTCGCGAGCGAAAACGGCATCGTGCTGTCCGTGATCGGTGTTGCCGCCCTTCCCTGGGGTCTGTTCGTTCTGTGGGTGGGTATACCTGATCGCTGGGGTGTGCTCCAGATGGTACGAAGAGAAGAAGGACTCGAAGATGGGTTTCTGGGCAATTTCGGTCGCCGCCAGAAGTTTTCGAGGGTGGTTCATCGTCTTCGGCGTGTGTTGTGCGACGGTCGGAATAGCGGCGCTGGTCGTCGCCGCCTGAGCGCGTGAGCAGAGTGTCTAAGGATCTTGGGAATGTCTAACTTGCTGCCCGGGACGCTCATCGAGCGCGCGTTTCGCGAACGCATTCTCCTCGTCGGCGTCGTCTTCCCCGGGCTCACCAACGAGATGGTCGATGAGGAGCTCGACGAGCTCGCCCTCCTGGTCGACAGCGCCGGCGCGGACGTCGTCGGGCGCGTGGTGCAACGACGCGACGCCCCAGACCCTGCCACGTTCGTCGGGCGCGGCAAGGCGGAAGAGATGGCCGAGATGAGCCGGACCCTCGATGTCGACACCGTTGTCTTCGACGACGAGCTGACCCCGGCCCAGCATCGGAACCTGGAGAAGCTCTTCGGGCGTACGGCCATCGACCGCACGGCGGTGATCCTCGACATCTTCGCCCAGAACGCCCGCAGCCCAGAGGGTAAGGCACAGGTGGAACTGGCGCTGTTGCGTTACCGGCTGCCCCGCTTGCGCGGGCGCGGCAGCGCGCTCAGCCAGCAGGCGGGTGGCATCGGGACGAGGGGTCCCGGTGAGACCCAGCTCGAGGTCGACCGACGTCGCCTGGTGCGCCGCATGCATCGCCTCGAGGCGGATCTGCGCGAGGTGGAGCGCACCCGCATGCTCCAGCGACGCAGCCGGGCGCGCGGCCGCCATCGGGAGCTGGCGCTCGTCGGCTACACGAATGCGGGGAAGTCGACATTGCTCAACCGTCTCACCGATGCAGGGGTCCCGGCCGCCGACCGGCTGTTCGTGACGCTCGACCCTCGCACCCGCCAACTGTCGCTCCCCGGTGGTGAAACCGTTCTCGTCACCGACACCGTCGGCTTCGTACGCAAGTTGCCGCACGAGCTCGTGGAGGCCTTCCGCTCCACCCTGGACTCGGTGCACTTGTCGGACCTTGTCGTCCACGTCGTCGACGCCTCGGCGCCCAACACCGCCGCGCAGATCGCAGCCGTCCACGAGGTGCTGGAGGAGATCGGGGCGGCGGAGGTGCCCGAGCTGGTCGTGGTGAACAAGGCGGACAAGGCGCGCCAGGAGGCCAAGGTGCTCGCCCACGCGATCGGAGGCTCGGCGCTGATCTCGGCACGCACCGGCGAAGGCATCGAGGACCTTCTGCAAGTTATCGGCGATCGTCTGCACGGCACGGATCGCGTCGTCGAGCTGGTCGTGCCCTGGAGCCGCGGCGACGTGCTCGCCGCGATCCACCGCGAAGGCGAGGTGGTCGGGCAGAGCGATGGCGAGGAGTCGGCCAGGCTCCAAGTCGTCCTCGACGACGTCGGCCGGGCCCGCTTCGCGGAATTCGTGGCGTCGTGACGTTCACGCTGCCGCCCTATCCCTATGACCGGCTGGCGGGCCTGGCCAAGCTGGCGGCGGCGCACGACGGCGGGATGGTCGACTGTTCCATCGGGACGCCGTGCGACCCACCGCTGCCCGCCGTGGTCGAGGCGTTGGCGTCCTCGGGCTCCGAGCGCGGGTACCCGGCCTCGGCCGGGAGTCCCCAGCTGCGCGAGGCCGCGGCGCGCTGGCTCACGCGCCGCTTCGGCCTCGACGACGTGCCGCCGGCGTCGGTCGCCGCGTCCGTCGGCACCAAGGAATTGGTTGCCTCCGTGCCGCACGTGCTGCGCCTACGGACTCCGGAACGCGACACCGTGCTGTACCCGGCCGTGTCGTATCCGACGTACGCCATGGGAGCGGAGCTTGCCGGTTGTCGCGCCGTCGCGGTCCTTCCGCCGCCCGGACACCTCGGCGGGCTCGACCTCGAGGCGATCGATCCCGACGACGCGCGGCGGGCCTTGGTGCTGTGGTCGAACTCGCCGTCGAACCCGACGGGCGGGCTCGGTGACCTCGGCGCCGAGGCGGCGTGGGGGCGGGCGCACGGCGTGCCGGTCTTTTCCGACGAGTGCTACGCGGAATTCACTTGGGACGGCCCGGCGCGTTCGATCCTCGAGCACGGGGCGGACGGCGTGGTCGCCGTGCACTCGTTGTCCAAGCGTTCCAACCTCGCGGGCGTGCGCGTCGGTTTCTACGCCGGAGACGCCGAGCTCGTCGAGTTCCTCAGTGCGGTGCGCCAGCACGCCGGCCTCATGGTTCCGGGCCCGGCCCAGGCCGCGGGCGCGGCCGCGTTGAGCGACGACGACCATGTCGAAGCACAGCGCAGCCGCTATCACGAGCGGATGGCGTACCTCAGTGGCATCCTGGGCGCCTATGGGGTCCCGGTGGAGCTGCCTCAGGGTGGCTTCTACCTGTGGGTGCCCGTCCCAACCGACCGCTGGCCCGATGCCTGGCCGTTGGCGGAGGCGCTGGCCAACGACGGTGGGCTCCTCGTCAGTCCGGGCGCCCTCTACGGCGACGGCGGCGCCGGCCACGTGCGTGTGGCGGTGGTACAGCCCATGGACCGGTTGGAATTGGTTGGGGAGCGCCTCGGTAGGGTGAACCATGGCTGATCTTCAATCGCAGATCGAGGAGCTCTGGGAGCGGCGCAGCGAGCTCTCCCCCGCCGACACGGACGCCGCCAAGCTCGTCGGGGAGGCGATCGATCTCTTGGACAAGGGCGAGGGCCGCGTCGCCGAGGTTGACCCGGCGACGGACCAGGTCGTCGTCCACGAATGGCTCAAGAAGTCCATCCTCTTGCTGTTCTCCTTGCGCGGGATGGAGACGATCGAGCACGGGCCGTTCGAATACGCCGACAAGTTGCCGCTCAAGCACGGGTTCGCCGAGGCCGGCGTGCGTGCCTTGCCGGGTGCGTCGGCACGTTGGGGCTCGTTCCTCGGTCGGGGCGTCGTGCTGATGCCCTCGTACGTGAACATCGGTGCCTGGGTCGGCGCGGGCACCATGGTGGACACCTGGGCGACGGTGGCCTCGTGTGGGCAGATCGGCGAGCGGGTGCATCTCTCTGGCGGCGTCGGCATCGGCGGCGTCCTCGAACCCCCGAACGCGGTGCCCGTGGTCGTGGAGGACGACGCGTTCGTCGGTAGCCGCTGCATGGTGACCGGCGGCGCGCGCATCGGAAAGGGCGCGGTGCTCGGGGCAGGCAGCTTCCTCGACCCCTCGATTCCCGTCATCGACGCCGAGACTGGAGAAGAGCTCTCTCGCGGCGTCGTGCCCCCGTGGTGCGTCGCCATCCGGGCCAGCCGCCGCCGTGAGTACCCGGGCGGGGAGTTCTTCGTTCCGTGCGTCCTCGTCATCAAGCGCATCAACGAAGGTGAACGTCACGACAAGGCGCAGCTCAACCAGGTGCTCCGCGAGCACGGCGCCAGCACCTGAGCCGAGGATGCGAGACCTGCTGGCGGCCACGGTCGACCTGATGGCGATGCCGTCGGTGAGCGGCGAGGAGGCGGCGATCGCGGACGCCGTCCACAAGGCACTCGAAGCCTGCCCCTGGCTGGAGGTCGAACGGGTCGGCGACAACGTCGTCGGCCGCACCAGCCTCGGACGGGAGCAGCGGCTCGTCCTGGCCGGGCATCTCGACACGGTGCCGCCCGGCGAGAACGCGCGGCCGAAGGTCGACGGCGACAGCGTTTGGGGCGTGGGCGCATCGGACATGAAGGGCGGCCTCGCCGTCATGCTGGACCTCGCCACCACCGTGCAGGCACCCAGCGTGGACGTGACGTGGTGCTTCTACGCACGCGAGGAGATCAGCCGCAATCAGAGCGGCCTTCTCGAGCTGTGGCAACAGCGGCCCGATCTCTTGGCGGGTGATGCCGCGATCCTGGGTGAGCCGACGAGCGCCGTGGTCGAGGCGGGATGCCAGGGCACCATGCGGGTTCGCATCGCCCTGCGCGGGGTGCGGGCCCACACCGCGCGCCCTTTCACGGGCCGCAACGCGATCCACCGTCTCGGTGCGGTCCTCTTGCGGGTTGCGGATTGGCCACCGCGCGAGGTCGTCCTCGACGGGTGCACCTATGCCGAGCAGCTCCAGGCGGTGGGCATTGAGGGGGGAGTGGCCAGCAACGTGGTCCCGGACGAGGCGGTGGTGACGCTCAACCACCGGTATGCGCCCGACCGCGGCCGGGCCGCGGCGGAGGCCTTCCTCCACGAACTGCTGGACCCGGTGCTCGAGCTCGACGGCGGCGACACCTGGGAGATGCTCGATGCCGGCGATGGCGCGCCACCCTCCCTTGACCATCCGCTCCTCGAGGCCTTGGTGGAGCAGAGCGGCGCGCCACCCAAGGCCAAGGTCGGATGGACCGACGTGGCGTCGTTCTGGGAACACGGCGTGCCGGCAGCGAACTTCGGGCCGGGCGATCCACTGGTGGCCCACCATCCCGACGAGCGCGTGAGTCGGCAACAACTCGAGCGTGCCCGAGAGGTGCTGGCCGCATTGCTCTCCTGATCCGGAGAACGCCGCATCGCCGGCGTGCGCGCGACACTGGCTCGTGAACGGCGCGACACCTCCCTCCGCACCTTGGGTACACGAGGCGGTCGTTGTCGGCCCCTCGCCGATCGCGGGCAGGGGATTGTTCGCCCGCACAACCTTCGAGGAGGGGATGGTCGTCATCCGGGTCGGCGGCCGGCTCGCGGGCACGGAGGAGCTCCGAGGGCTCATCGAGACTTCCGAGCACTACGTCGACACCTTGACGGTGTTCGACGACGCCCACCTCGTGCTGCCGCCCACCACCACCGTGCACTACGGGAACCACTGCTGCGATCCCAACCTCTGGCACGTCGGCCCATACGAGATCGCCACAAGGCGGCCGGTCCGTGCGGGTGAGGAGCTCACCATGGACTACGCCACCCAGACCGGTGCGCCGGGCTTCTCCATGCGCTGCCGCTGTGGGTCCGCCGACTGTCGGGTCGACGTGACGAGCGAGGACTGGCGGCGCGCCGACCTCCAGGCTCGGTACGCCGGCCACTGGGTACCGGCGCTGGAAGAACGGATCGCGCGCGGCGGCTGACTCAGGGGTCGAGGCCGAGCTGGGCCCGCGTATCGGCCTCCTTGTTCACATGTGGGAACGGGTGGTCCGGGACGTCGACACCCAACGCGGCGCAGATCGGCTCCCAGCCGTCGCCCACTGTCCACTCGACGAGCCGTCCCGCCGGCACCGTCGTCCGCACGTGCTCGTTGTAGGCGAGGTAGGCGGCCTTGGCCGCCACCTCGTCGAACCAGCCCGGCGCCGATGATCCGAAGTCCCATGACCGCCCTTCCGTCGTTGAGGGGGACTCGCCAGGCCCGCGGAGATTACGTCACAGGTCCTCGCCGTCATAGCGCCGACAGTCACGGGTCCGATAGTTACAGGACCGACAGTCAACAGTCATAGGACCGGCGAGGCAAACCGGTCCGGATGCGCTCAGGTCGCGCCGAGCTTCGCTACCGCGCGCTGGAGCAGGTGCAGATCGCGCTGGCCGGGGAGGCGGTCCACCCGGCGATCGATACGCTCGAGGATCTCCCCGCCCTTCTGGCCGTCGAAGAGGTAGTTCACGAGGAAGCCGACCTCCCTCTTGGGCATGACGCCCGAACCCACCGGCCGCCACCAGTGGGACAGCGCGAAGCGGGTGAGCCGTTGTGCCTTGGGACTGTCGGCGAGCCGGCGTGCCGCCTCGGAGGCGTAGAAGTCGATGTGCGTACCCTCCTGCTTCATGATGCGGCGGAGGAGCTCGCGCAGTGTGGGGTGTCCTGCGGTCTCCGAGAGCCGCGCGTACCCGGCCTGGGTCGTCCATTCGTTCACCGCGCCCCAGGTCATGTGGAGCGCGACGAACGTCTTGCCCGCCAATGCGGCCGAAGCGATCGTGCTCAGCGTCGTGAACGCCTGCCTCCGCCTGTGCCCTTGGCGCAGCGCGGCGACCCGAGGCGCCCCCGCCACCTCGCCGTGCGCCTCGAGCACCGCGCCGATGGCCTCGCCGTGCCACATCTCCTCGTAGGCCCAGCACGAAAGGAAGGACGTGATTCCGGGATCCTGGTGGGCCGGGGTGAGCAACAGATCGCGCAGGTAGCACACCGTGTGGTGCTCTATGTCGTGCATGTAGCACAGGGATCGCAGCGCATCTGGTGCGAGTGGCTGGTCCCTGAAGTCGCCGAACTCGATTCCCTCCAGATCGAGCCGGCCCGCTCGGGCCTTGTAGGAATCGATGGTGGTACGCATTCCGCCTACTATTCGGAGCACAGGCTGTGCCTGGATGGGCCGACCGGGTCATCCATCGAGGGGGACGGTTCCGAACAGGGTCGTAGATGCGCGACGTCGACGAAGTCAGCGATGCCCGGCTTGTGACCTCCGTCGCGCGATACAGCGAGGTGGCTCTGGCCGAGATCTATCGGCGCCACGGCCGCGCCGTGTACGGCCTCGCCCGCCGCGTCCTGCAGGATGCCGGCGAAGCCGAGGATGTAACCCAGGAGGTGTTTCTCCGGCTCTGGCGTGAGCCCGACCGCTTCGATCCCGGGCGGGGGTCGTTGCGCTCGTTCCTGTTGGCCCAGGCGCACGGGCGGGCCGTGGACGCCGTCCGTTCCTCGAGCTCGCGGCGAGCCCGCGAGGCGCGTGAGGCCGCCCACACGGCTCGTTCCGAATACGACATGCAACACGAAGCCTGGGATCTCGCCCTGGCCGACCAGGTCGCACAGGCCATGGGTGAACTGTCCGAGGACGAGCGCCGCGCCATCCAGTTGGCCTACTTCGACGGGCACACCTATCGCGAAGTGGCGCGTGTGCTCGAACAACCTGAGGGCACCGTCAAGAGCCGCATTCGGAGCGGCCTGCGGCGGCTGCGGGATGCATTGGTGGACGCGGGGGTGCGAGGGGTGGACGCGTGATCTCACATGAAGACGCTTCGGAGCTCCTCGGCGCATACGCGCTCGACGCGGTCGACCGTGACGAGCTCACCGAGCTCGAGGAGCACCTCGCGACGTGCCCACGCTGCCGGACGGAGCTCGACGGCCTGCGCGAGGCGGCTGGAGCACTCGGCAACTCTGTCGAGCCGCTCCCCGAAGAGCTCTGGTCGCGCATCTCCGATCGGCTGGGCGACTCTTCGGATGCGGGCGAGGAGCCCCCGCCGATGCCCGAACTGACGGTGGGTGCTCCGAAGCGGTCACCCTTCCGGGCCCCGTCGACGGGCCGGACGCGTCGGATCCGCAGCAACGCGCTGCTTCTGGGAGCCGTCGCCGTCGCCGCGAGCGCCGTGGCGGTCGTGCTCGGGATCGGCCTCGTGCGCTCCCAGGACAACGTCACCCAGCTGCAGCAGTCCATTGCGCACGAGCGACGCGCCGCCCAGCGCACCCCTGCCGAGGTCGCGCTCCACACACCGGGCCATCGGGTGGTGAGCCTCGTCAACAGCGCGCACGTCGAGATGGCGCGCTTCGTGATTGTCCCGGGGGGGCGGGGTTATCTAATTTCGTCGAGCCTGCCTGCGCTCCAGAACGGCCAGACGTACCAGCTCTGGGGATTCACCGGCGCCACGCCGATCTCCCTCGGGCTCCTGGGCGGGTCGCCGCACGGCTCCACCTTCACCGTCGCCGGCGCCCCGATGACCGCCCAGCTCGCACTCACGGCCGAACCGAGCGGCGGCACCGTTGCGCCCACGGGCGCCATCGTCGCCAGCGGGACTGTCTGACGTTCGGGCTCAGCTGTTAGCTTCCCTCCTCATGTCCGAGGATGCCGCACCGAAGAAGAAGCGCCCCGTCGAGGTCTGGGCAGAAGCCGAGCCGGTCAAGCTCGGCGCCATGCTGTGGACACTGGTGGAGCCCCATCGGGGGCACGAGGTCGCCTACAACCGCTGGTACGAGCGGGACCACTTCTATTCCGGCTGCATGGTCGGTCCTTACAACTTCGCCGGCCGCCGCTTCGTGGCTACGAACGACCTAAAGGCGATGCGCGACCCGGATCCCTCGGCTATCACCGGCGAGCCGGCACGCGGCTCCTATGTCGCCGTGTACTGGGTGCTCGACGGCTACTTCGACGTCTGGAACAAGTGGGCCTTGCGACAAGTCAACGCGTTGCATGCCGCCGGCCGGATGTTCCAAGAGCGCGACCACGTGCACACGCTCCTCTACGACTTCCAGTGGGAGCACCGCCGCGATCCCGACGGCGTTCCGGTGGAGCTGGCGCTCGATCATCCCTATCGAGGCTTCGTGACCACCTTCATCGACCGCAGCGACGACATCACCAACGAAGAGATGTGGTCATGGCTGCGTGGAGAGCACCTGCCCGGCCTGTTGCCCGGCACCGACGCCGACCTGGTGGCGGCGTTCACGCCGATCGCGTTGGAGGTCGACGCGCCGGGCGACGTCCCCCGGGAATCGGCCAGGGACAACCGCACCATCTTGCTGTGGTTCCTCAACACGCCACCCGAGGCGGCCTGGGAACCGGTCATCGCCGAGCACCGGCGCCGCCTCGCGGCTGCGGGCAAGGGGACGGTCATCGCGGCCCTGCCCTTCATCCCGACCATCGTGGGGACGGACACCTACACCGACAAGCTCTGGGTCGACTAGTTCCGTAGCCCCAAAGAAGTTCCGCGCCGCGGACCGGCACGCCTCAGTCGCGCGCCTGGATCTCCACGTGCGGGATGACGAAGACAGCGTCCGGGGCCGACGCCCAGCGCAACCACGCCGCTGCGATCGACTCCAACTCGTCGGCACGACTAAATCCGTACGCCACCGCCTGTTCGCCGAAGCGTGAAAACCGCACCCGGTCCGCCCAGAGCCCGCCCCACCAGGCGCGCGCCTCGGGGTCGGCATAGGTCCACGTCGAGCTCGAGACCTGGACCGAGCCGAAGCCGGCCTCCAGGGCGTGTCCCATCAGCCGGGGCCCGATGCACGCGTCGTGGCCGTTCCGGTCCGTCACCGCCAGGTACAGCTCCAGCCACCGGTCCAGCATCCGGTCCGACGGCGCCCAGGTGAACGCCGAGTAGTCCGAGTCCCGCGCCGCTAGCACGCCCCCGACCGCCAGCACCCGCCGCAGTGCGACCAGGGCCTCCACCGGGTCGCTCAAATGCTGCAGCACCTGGTGGAGGTGGATCACGTCGAACGACGCGTCCGGGTACTCCAATGCGAAGAGGTCGCCGACCTCGAAGCGCAGGTTAGAGAGCCCCGAACCGGACCCAGGTCCGACCGCGGCGGCCGCCTGTGCCACCACCTCCGACGAGGCGTCGATCCCCACGACCTCGCCCGGCGCCACGAGCAGTGCGAGGTCCGCGGTGATCGTCCCGGGCCCGCAGCCGACGTCGAGCACCGACAGGCCAGGCCGCAATGAGGGCAGCAGGTACGCGGCGGAGTTCTCGGCCGTGCGCCAGGTGTGGCTGCGCAGGACGGATTCGTGGTGCCCGTGCGTATAGGTCATCGGTACATTGTGGCGTGCCCGAATTGCCCGAGATGCAGGCTCTGTCCGAGCGTCTCGATACGCTCCTCGCCGGCACGACCCTCCGCAGAGCCGACCTCCTCGGCTTCTCGTCGCTCAAGACATATGCCCCGGCACCGGACGACCTGAAGTCCCATCGCCTCGAGCACGTCGCCGCGCCGCGCCAAGTACCTCGTCTGGGACTTCGACGACGGCAACCGGATCGTCCTCCACCTCTCCCAAGCCGGGCGCCTCGATATCGAGGAACCCCCCAAGAAGACCAAACCTCGTGGCGCCGTGGCGCGCTTCGTCTTCGGCCCGGGCGACGCCGGGCTCGACGGCCCGGGCATCGGTATCCTCGTGCGCGAGTACGGCACACAGCGCAAGGCCTCCTGGTGGGTGCTCGCTCCGGGCGACGACGGCCCGCTGGCCGGCCTCGGGCCCGAGCCCCGCACCGAGGAGTTCGCCGAGTTCATCCGCACGAGCGCCTCCAAACGCCACCTGACCACCGACCTGCGCGACCAACGAGTCGTCTCGGGCATCGGGCGGGGCTGGGGCGACGACATCCTTCAACGCGCCCACCTCTCACCCTTCGCCTCGCTCCGCTCCCTCAAACCCGAGCAGCGCGAGGCCCTCATCACGGCGGCGAACGACGTCATCGCAGAAGCACTCGACCTCGAGCGCAAACGCAAGGGCGGGCTCTCCGAGTCGAGCCTCGGCGGCCGCTTCAAGGTCCACGGAAAAGTGGGCGAGCCGTGCCCCACCTGCGGGACGAAACTCGAGCGCGTCTCGTTCGAGTCCTACGAGATGGCGTATTGCCCGACCTGCCAGACCGGTGGCAAGGTCCTGGCCGACCGTCGCCTCTCGCGTCTACTCAAGTAGGACCAGTCGCAGGCACACGAAGAGCAGACCGTCTCGCCCACCCTGCGGCGCTCAGACGACCAATGCGGCAGGGTCGCTCCACACGTACCGCAGTCCCACGGGCGACCCGTTGAGCCGATCCGCCCGCCCACCCGGAGGCGGCACGAGGCGGCTATCGGCGCGACGACCGCCGCGGGCGGCGTAGAACGCCTGGGCCGCCGTGTTCTGCTCGAGGACCCACAGATAGAGGCCGCCCTGCCCGTCTCCCAGCACGCTCGTTCCCGCCGCCGACATCAACCGCGTGCCGACCCCGTGCCGTTTGTGCGTCCAGACGACGTGCACGTTGTCCACCAGGGATCCCCAACGCGGATCGTCGTCGAAGACGACATGGACGAAACCGACGATCGCGCCGTCGTCCTCGGCGAGCAGGGTGCAGGTCGACCCGTCGTCTATCGCCAGCCGCGCCGACCATACGGCCAGCCGCTCGGACGCCACATCACCGTCCAAGTACGCGTCGGCGTACGCTCCTCGATAGTGACGGCGCCAACTGTCGGCATGCAGACCGGCTATCGCGTCGGCGTCCGCACGTCCGCCTCGTCGGATTCTCAGACCGGCAGGCCGCTGCGCCACGAACTCCTCCTCATCGGTCCCGGCATTGTCACCTTGCCGCACCAGACAGCAGGCGGCAGGTTGCCGGACCGTGCTGGGCCAGGTCCCTCGGGTCCTCTGGATGACGAAGAGAAATCTACCCGAGCGCGCCCGGATCAGTTCAGAGAGCGCACCACAGTGACGACCTTGCCGAAGATCGTGACGTCGCCCGTCGACCCGTCGAACGTCATCGGCTCGAAGGCCTCGTTGGCGGGCGTCAGCACGACCTTTCCGCCGCGACGGCTGAACGTCTTCACGGTCGCCTCGCCCTCGCCGATGCCAGCGACCACGACGTCGCCGTTCACGGCGTCGGGCTGCTGGTGCACGACGACGTAGTCACCGTCGAGGATCCCCGCGTCCACCATCGAGTCGCCCCGCACCCGCAGCATGAAGGACGGACCGTTCCCGGTGAACTGCGCCGGCATCGGCAGCAACTCCTCGATGTTCTCCTCCGCCAGCACACCCGTCCCGGCCGCCACGTCGCCGACGAGGGGCACGTTGTGGACGGCCGCCGCGCTGAGCTTGCTCGTCGTGTCGGGGTCGAAGTGCACCTGGATCGCCCGCGGCTTGCTCGGATCCCGCGACAGGTAACCCTCACGCTGCAGGACAGCAAGATGCGTGTGGACCGTCGCCGACGACGCCAGCCCCACCGCCTCGCCGATCTCGCGCACCGACGGGGGATAGCCCTGCTCGCGCTGGCTGTCCGCGATGAAGGTGAGGATCTGCAGCCGTTTTCCGCTCAGCACCTCGGCCATCGGCTTCTCCTTTTTGGTGTCCACCCCGGCCTTCCGCCGGGCCCCTCCCTGGGGGCGAACATCAGTTCGTCAGCCACCACCATACCGATGGGCAACCCGGAAAGCAAACATTTGTTCGTTTCCCCTGACGCAGCTTCCGTTGTTCCGACCAGGGATGATTGGAGCCGGAGTCAGGCCCAACCGCGGAGGCGAACCATGCCGAAAGAGAGCCAGGCCGCAATGCCCGGATCGAAAACCTTGTCCGATCTGGGGGCCACCACGGCCGAGCGCAAGGTCTTGGGCCGGGCGGCCCGGCGCCATGCGCCCCGGTCGGGATTCGTTGACTGGGACGGGCAGTCAAGGGGGCACGACGCGCTCGCCACCGTGCTGGCACAAAGTGCCAGCCGGATGACCGACGTCGTGCCGCTCCGGCACCACCGTATGGCTCGCTCGCCGTGGAACTACTACCGCGGCGCGGCGGCGGTGATGGCCGCAGACCTCGCTTCGCGTCCCCACAGCGGGCTCGAGGTACAGCTCTGCGGCGACGCGCACGTGTTGAATTTCGGCCTGTGGGCTACACCGGAACGTCATCTGAACTTCGACCTCCGTGACTTCGACGAGACGCTCCCCGGCCCATTCGAGTGGGACGTCGCACGCCTCGCCGCTAGCCTCGTCGTGGCGGGACGTGAGAGCGGAGTGAAGCACACGCGATCAACACAGGCCGTGCGGGCCGCCGTCGACGCCTACCGGCGCCGCATGCGGCGATATGCCAAAGCGCGCGAGCTCGACGTCTGGTACGACGGGATGCGGGTCGATCAATTCGTCAAGTATTTCGAATCCGCCGATCGTGGCCAGGCCAAGGTCTATATCGAGAAGCGCAAGTCGAAGAAGACCAGCCGCGGTGCTTTTCCGAAGTTGACGGCCGTGGCCCACGGCCGTCCCCGCATCACGGCGCAACCACCGATCCGCGTCACGTTGTCCGACGACGAACAGCGCGACGTGGTCGACATCTTGCTTGCGGGCTATCGACAGACGCTCCAAGAAGATCGCCGTGTCCTGTTCGACCGATTCACCGAGGTGGACATCGTGCGGCAGGTTGTCGGCGTCGGCAGCGTCGGCATGGTCGTCTACCTGGTCCTCCTCGAAGGCCGATCGGCGGCAGACCCGCTGTTCCTCCAGTGCAAGCAGGCAGTCCCGTCGGTAATCGAGGCACATCTCCGCCCGACCGCGTTCGCCAACCACGGCGAACGGGTGATCGCCGGCAAGCGGATGGTGCAGTCGGCCACGGACATATTCGTGGGCTGGGGAACTCTGGGTGATCGTGATTTCTACATTCGCCAATACCGGGACATGAAGGTGATCGCGTCTACTGACCTGATCGCACCGCGTCTCGTCCAGTTCGCCGCTGCTTGCGGGTCGACGCTGGCCCGTGCCCACGCGCGTTCGGGGGACGCGCTGGCACTCGACGCCTACATGGGTGGTGGTAGATCATTCACCGAGGCAATGGTGGCTTTTGCGCAGCGTTACGCCGATCAGAACGACCGCGACCATGTGCAGCTGGCCTCGGCCATCGAGCGTGGTGAAGTACCGAGCGCGGCCGACTGACTGCCTTCGGAGGAGGCGACCCGCCGCACGACCCACTCAGAACCGTGAGAGCAGCCACGCGTGGATGCCGCGCAACTTGAAGAACAGCGTCATGTGTCCGTCGTCGTCGGTGAAGTGGGCATCAACGCCCGGAATGTTCCGGGCCAGCCACTCGCCGTGTTGGTACGGGACGAACTTGTCGTGGCGCCCGTGCCACAGCTGCACCGGCACGTCGATGCGGTCGAGCGCAAACCCCCAGTCGCCGAAATGCGCCACGCCGTCCTCCCACCAGCCCGCGTCGCCGGCCTCGAGGCCGAGCTGCATCGAACGCAGCCACCATGTGCCGAGGCCGGCTGCCATGGCGGCGGCATCCTCGGGCGAGACGAGCGAGGCAAACCCTTGCTCGTCGTCCATTCCGTAGCCGGCGACCTGGTCCTCCGTCATGCTCAGGACGCCGTCGCGGTCCAACACCAGCTTACGTTTCGCTGCCGCTGGATCCGAGAGCTGGAGCTTGATGTCGTCGATGTTCTCCTTCCCCATGCCGCCGAAGTAGTCCAGATCAGGTGGGCCGTACGGGGCGATCGCCCCCAACGAGGCCACGGCACACACCAGATCGGGAAGCAGCGCGGCGCAGGCCAGCGCGTGGGGACCGCCGCCTGACCAGCCCCACACGGCGACGCGGTCATAGCCGAATTGGTCGGCGATGGCTCGGACATCGGAGGCGCAGTCTGCGACCGTGCGGCCCGGCTGTGGGGCCGAGTCGCCGTACCCCGGGCGGTCATAGGAGAGGAGCCGCAGCCCGTCGGCCGCCGCCTCGGCCAACCAGTCGTCCGGCAGGTACCGCGAGCCCGGTGTCCCGTGGTGGATCAAGACCGGCTGGCCCTCGGCATCGCCACCCGACTGCACGCAGAGCCGGCGTCCATCTCTAGTCGGGATGATGGTGGTCTTGGTGGTCACCACCGTCACCCTAGCGACAAGAGCACCTCCTGAGTCCGAAACTTCCAGTTCAGGGCCTTGTCACACCGAGTTCGTACGGTGCTGACGGACACGAACAGAAGTTCGCCGCAGCGATTGACAGCGAACAGGTGTTCGTGTTCCAATGGCACCGTAGCGAACAGGTGTTCGGACCAGGAGGACGCCATGTCGGTCGCATTTGAGCTCGAAGTCGAGGCGTGCCGCCCCCGGCTGTACGCCTTGCCCGACCAGCCGGCGCGGACCGCACCTACCCCCCGGGTGCGCCGCCGCCGGGTGGTCCTGGGCGCAGTGGTGCTCGGGCTGCTCGTCCTGCTGGCCTTGCCGATCCGAGCCTTCGGTGGGAGCACATTGGCCCAGGCGCCCCCCTCGAAGGGCCAGGTCTACGTCGTGAGGGCCGGTGACACGTTGGCATCCATCGCGGCACAGGCCAACCCGGCCCGAGCCGGCATGCTCACGCAGGAGCTGGCCCACGAGGTCGGATCCAGCGTCGTGGTCCCGGGGGAGCACGTTTTCATTCCCTGACTATCGTCAGCGGTGTGCGGTGTCCCTGGTGCAGTGTCGATGACGACCGCGTCGTCGATTCACGCCAGGCGGAGGAAGGTGGCGCCATCCGCCGTCGTCGCGAGTGTCTTGGGTGCGGCCGTCGTTTCACTACGTTCGAGCGAGTCGAAGATGTCCCGCTCTGGGTCGTAAAGCGCAACGGGCTGCGCGAGCCCTTCGATCGCAACAAAGTCGTCGAGGGCATCCGTTCCGCGTGCAAGAACCGGCCGGTCTCCGACCTCCAGATGGAGGAGTTGGCGCAGAGCGTCGAGGACGCGCTCCGTGCCGAGACGACTGAGCCCACGAGCCAGCAGGTGGGCGTGGCCGTCCTCGACCGCCTCCAGGCACTCGACGACGTGGCGTACCTCCGCTTTGCCAGCGTCTACAAGGGTTTCGAGGAGGCGGGTGACTTCCAACGCGAGGCGAGAATCCTCACCAAGACGACGGAGCCCAAGCGGAAGTGATCGACGAGACGCCGGGTGTAGTGCTGGCCGTGTACGCGCACCCGGACGACGCTGATGTGGGTTGTGGCGGGACCCTGGCGCGCTGGGCCAAAGGTGGGACTGCCGTACACCTGATCGTCTGCACTGACGGGGGCAAGGGGACCAACGACCCGGGAGTGCAGCCGAAGAAGCTTGCGGCCGACCGGGCGGCCGAGCTCGAAGCCTCCTCTGCGCTCATCGGCCTCACGAGCGTCGACAACCTAGGCTTCCGCGACGGTGAGGTCACCGATTCCGACGAGTTCCGCCGCACGCTGGTTGCCCGTGTGCGCGAACTACGACCCGACATCGTCTGCGGGCACGACCCGACGTCCATTTTCTTCGGGCAGGACTATTTCAATCACCGCGACCACAGGATCCTCGGGATGGCGCTGCTGGACGCGGTCGCACCGGCCGCGGCGCTCTTGCACTACTTCCCCGACGCCGGTCCTCCGCACCAAGTGTCGACAGTTCTGCTCTCGGGCACGCTCGAGCCCGACGACTGGGTCGACGTCGGCGACACCATCGAGACCAAAGCGGCTGCGGTGGAGTGCCACCGCAGCCAATTCGCCGGCCAGAGTGGCTGGGCGGGTGAGGCGGTCCGCCAGCGGGCGGCCGAGGAGGGACGGAGGGCAGGCGTTGCGTACGCCGAAGGGTTCCGCCGGTTGACACTCGGTGCCTGAGCGACGCACCGTCCCGACGATCCTTCACGTCGACATGGACGCGTTCTTCGCGTCGGTGGAGGTCCTCGACGATCCGACGCTGGCGGGCAAACCGGTGATCGTCGGAGGGGCCGGCGCCCGAGGCGTCGTCGCCTCCTGTACGTATGAGGCGCGTGCGTACGGGGTGCATTCGGCCATGCCGTCGATACGCGCCCGACAACTGTGCCCCGATGCCATATTCCTGTCCGGCCGGCACAGCCGCTACGCAGAGGTAAGCGGCGAATTGCGCAAGGTGCTCGAAGACGTCACCCCCATGGTCGAGGCGATCGGACTAGACGAAGCGTTCATGGAAGTGGCCGGTGCACTCAGATTGCTGGGGCCACCAGACAAGATCGCACACGCAGTGCGCCAGAGGGTTAGAGACGATCTACGGCTGGACTGCAGCGTCGGTATCGGACGCTCCAAGATGGTCGCCAAGCTCGCTTCCAGGGCGGCCAAACCACGGGCTAGCCGCACCGGCCTGCTGCCGGGCCCCGGCGTGTATCTCGTCGAGCCTGAGCACGAGCTCGAGTTCCTCCATGCTCACTACGTGGAGGCCTTGTGGGGCGTTGGCCCTGCCACCGCCGAGCGGCTGCACGAGATCGGCGTGCGCACCGTAGGGGACCTGGCCGCACTGCCGCCCGACACGCTGGCGCGACGCCTGGGGCGAGCAAGCGGGGCACATCTCGCTGCATTGGCGCGGGGCCAGGACCCTGATCCGGTCAACCCGAACCGGCCCAACAAGTCGTTGGGACACGAGGAGACCTTCAGCCGCGATCTCGTAGACCCGCTCGAGTTGGAGCGCAACGCGTTGCGCATGGCCGAATCGGTCGCGACGATGCTGCGCGGCGAGTCGACTGCGTGCCGCACCGTCACGGTCAAGGTCAAGTTCAAGGACTTCTCATCGGTGACGCGGTCGCACACGCTCAACCGCCCGATCTCGACCAGTGGGGCCCTTGGTCAAGTGGCGACCGCGCTGCTCGCCAGCGTCGATCCCGGCGAGGGCATACGCCTCCTCGGGGTCAGTGCTTCCGGGCTGACGAAGTCCGGCGTGAACCAGTTGTCCTTCGACCTGGGCGACGGGATGACCGAGGCCAATCTGAGCGCGATGGCCACCGAGCAGTCGTGGCACGACGTCACCGCCGCGGTTGACGCCATCCGGGGCCGCTTCGGCAAGACGTCAGTCAGCTCAGCCGGTCACGTCAGCGGGGACGGGATCCAGGTGCCGAGCGCGCCGCGACGCTCCCTGGGGCCCGGACAAGTAGGCGGCCACCAACGGATCCAATACCCGCCTGAAAACGTTTCGCCGTTGTCATCGGTTGTCCAACGATGTGCATTAGCAGCGGCGGCAGTCTCGGTGCGGGTCACCGTCGTGAATCATTCGCCAACTTTTGTAGCCACGTCCGTCAGTCGCGGACATGGAGACTGTTGTTGCGGCACCGAGTCGCTAGCTTCCGCTTGATACTGGTATCTCCCGACCCGCGCTTTAACCGCAGCTACTGCTGGTCTAACAACTAAGGGCGCGCCCGAACCCATGCAACTGGATTCCAGGAGGTTCCGCCCAGAGCAACAGGAGAAAAAATGGACGACATCTGCAGGGTATCAGTGACCCCCTCAGTGGCGGTGACAGGGCGTTTGCGCCCACTCCGTGGTCAAAGACCTCGGGCAGTTGTTCGTTGGGCGTAGTCAGTTGTGGCTTGAAGTTGTCTCGGGATTTGCGTCGATATCGCGATAGCGCGCCTCAAAGAGGGACGCGAGGCCGAACGCGGCAAATCCGGCTGCTGCAATAGCCAACAGCCATTCCCCATAGGAGTGGGCCATAACGGCGTGAAGGGATCCGTTCAATCCCTTTGCGTCCTTTGGATCATCGAGGATTGCCGCGGCGACGAAGGAGACGCCTATTCCTGCGAAGACGAGGCCTCGCACTACGTTTCCAAAGGTCTCAATAACATGGACCACTGCCTCGAGCCATGAGGGGATTTCGTGTATGAGCAGGTAGCGCTGGAAGCGCTGCAACGCTGCCCAGGCGGCGAGGCTCACTCCGGCAATGACGACGCTGAAGCCCATCACAGCTAGCGCCGCCTGGCCCCCAGGTATTGCCAGCACTACCTTCGACCATGAAAAGGCAGGATTCGATCGTGAGCTCTGTCCGGCGGCCTCCTCAAGGGCGGTCATCGTCAGGGCGAAGTACACGACCGCTACGCCAAACCAGCCGAACCTCTTGACGAACTCCTTTCCGTGTTCTTCTGCCTCTTCGCCCGCGGCGGCCTGTAAGAGGCGCCAGAAGCCATAGGCCGCCAGACCTAGAGCAAGGACGATTACGAGGACAGAACCGACCGGTTGATGCCTGATCTCTTCAATTGAACCCCGACTACTTGTGTTCTTACTCGCCGCCCCACCACCAGCGGTCACAGCAGCCGCCAGGTAGGACAAGACGAGGTAAACCACACCTCTGGCTATCAATCCGGCGCGCGCGAGCGCGGCTCCCGTCCAGGAGCGATTCGCCTGGCGAGCCTTGCGCTCACCGGAGCGAGCCTTGCTGCGTGTCCGCGAGCTGACTTTCGTTACGGGTCTCGATTTGAGTGGAGCTCTTGTGGCCATGAACCCTCTCAGTTCGTGTCGGTCTCCATACCCGAGAGAGCTATGGGGCGCACCCTAGAGTTAGTGGCCGCAACAAGGCGTCTCGCTGCCGGTTCTCACCTGTTCGGGCTGCCGGTAGTCAGGCACATCATCAAATATCTGGCGCTACATCACGGGAACCCAGGACAGAAGGGGAAACCTCGGGCCGAAACTCAGCGCCTGGGACGACAAGCGGAGCGACCCACCTTCGGCCGACGTTTATTCGCGGGACGGCGAATGATCCGACGAGCAAGAGGCTGATCAGCAAGAGGGAACATTGGGTGCTCCACTGCCAACGTGGGTTTGGTCGTGAACGAGCTCGGGTAGATGGGTTGTGCGAGATGCCCAACCCGCCAGGGAGGATGGCATCAGCTCGGCGTCCCTTGGGGGACGCCGAGTCGCGCGGTGACCCGACGGCCCCTCGAAGTGGCCATTGTGAGTGGAGATGCGACAACGCGCCTGGACGCGGAGCGGACTCCGCAGATCCCCGGGTCTCCAATGATGGCCGGTGAGTTCGTTTATGTTCTGGGCAAACATCGGATGCGCCTCCGTCAGTCACGTCGGAAGTGCGTGAGCGGCTCCTGCAAGGCAGTAGCCCTTCTCCGCGTTTGCGCATGTATGCTCTGTGAACCGTCTCCCCCGGATCCCATAGGCAAGCCTGAGGTTCGATTCGGGCCCACGGACCTACGCTTTAGGCTGCGTCATCCGAAGATTGTCGCGGCCAGAAAAGGCTAAAGATCAATATCGCCACCTCAGTTGGCCTTACTTACTTCGAACCCGTGTGGGATCCGACTGGCTCATCTGAACAGTCAGGAAGTCAGGCAGTCAATGGCCGACGACGTTCCGGCCTAGAGAACGAGGCATTCCCCGCGCTCTCAAACTTCTTCATCAACGACGGCACCCTGGGCGATGCCCTTCTCCACGTTGGCCGAGCTGGCGTGCCGGGTGGCCCCCGCCGACATGGCCGGTATCACCATGCTCGTCGGGGGAAAGCCTCGCACCGCGGTGTTCACCGATTCCGAAGCCCCCGAGATCGACGAGGCCCAATACGACACCTGACACGGCCCCTGCCTCGATGCCTTCCGCACTGGGCAGGTCTACCGGATCGACTCCAACGCCCACGACGACCGCTGGCCCGACTTTGCCAGAGACGCTGCGGCGCAGGGCATAGCCGCCACATTGTCGGTCCCGATGGTGGCCCGCGGAGAGAGCCTTGGGGCCCTCAACCTGTACTCCCGCCAACCCTCAGAATTCGATCACGCTGCCGCCGCCAGGGTCTCGACCTTCGCCGCGCACGCGGCCATGGGTGCTCGCCAATGCCCAGGTCTACTCAGACGCTCGGCAGCTCAACGAGAACCTCAACCAGGCCATGCGCTCCCGGGGCCACCATCGATTACGCCGTCGGGATCTCATGGCTCATTGTGGACGCAGCCCTGAAGAAGCCCTTCAGCTCCCGGTGCGGGCCTCCCAGCGAGGAAACCGCAAGCTCCGCGAAATCGCCAGGAGATCGTCGAGCGCGCTGTTCATCGCCAACCCCGCCGGTTTGAGCTCACCCGATCGGGTGGTTTGAAGGCCTGCCACTTGCAAGCAGAGCTCCATGTTTTAGAGTATTGAACTCAATCGGGTTGGAACTACAGCCTTACCGCATTCAGCGGTTCGTCGTGTGAGCACGTCACCCACGAAAGAAGGCGTAGGAGATGGCTCTCCAGATAACACCCGAAGAACCGAGCACAGAAGCGCTCCTTGAGATAACCCAGGGAGAATCGGGCGCCGAGGCGCTCCTTGAAACCGAAGTTCAACGAGTCGGCCCGCATGCCTTGGTGGTTTGGGCTGGCGATATCGATGCTTCCACCGTCGGACAGCTCTACGAGGAGCTGGCCGCGTTAGCTCGCGAAGGTGTCTGTCATGTTTCGCTCAACGTGGCTGAGCTCACATTCATGGATTCAACCGGCTTGTCCCTCTTGGTTTCGGAACACAAGCGCATGGAGTCGATGGGAGGCGAGCTCATCATCTTTTCTCCGTCGCATGAGCTGCGGCGCCTTCTCCAAATCACTGCTCTCGACACCTACTTGAACATCCGCCCGAGACTCGCTTCGGAAACCGAGCGAAACGAAAACTAGGTCTGCCAGATTCTCGGCTTTGGCTGAGTCCGTATCGACATGGTCACTCGCATGCAACGTTAGGGAGTCGCACCGCTGACCGCCATCCTCCGGCTTGGTCAGAGCGCATCGCCGCCTGAAGCCGAGGCTGACCGTGGGCCGCTCTCTTCGCCATCTGGCGTCGCAGATTCTCACTTACTCCTGAGCCACTTGGCGTGGATACGCACTCAGCAGATGGTCGTTAGTCGGAGCGAAACCAGGGTATGGAGATGACGACACGGGCAGCTGCCTATGACCCAACAAGGTGGACACGATTCGACACCACCGCTGCTGAGTCTCGCGGAGGGTGAGGGCCAGGACCCTGTCCAGCGCGACTCATGGTATTTCCAGAGGAGAGACGCAATGGACACCAATGACGCTCATGGGGTTCCCGAAACCCGAGACCCCGGAGACAAATCGACTGCTGAACTGTTACGCGACCTCTCAGACGAGCTGACGGCGCTGGTCCACGAGGAAATCGCACTCGCCAAAGCGGAACTCTCGGTGAAGGGAAGACGACTCGGGGAGGGCGCTGGTCTCTTCGGCGCAGCCGCGGTCCTGACGTTTTTGGCGCTCGGAGCACTTGTCGCCGCTGCAATCGCCGCGGTGAGCCTGGCGGTGTCGGTCTGGCTCGCTGCGCTCTTAGTGGCCGTTGGTTTGATTGGCATGGCGGGCGGACTGGCCCTGAAGGGAAAGGCAGACGTCAGCCAAGGTGTCCCGCCTATCCCCGAAGAAGCGATCACGACGACGAAGGAGGACGTGGCATGGATCAAGACCCAAGCCAAATCCGCGAGGAGATAGAGGGCACCCGGGCTGATTTAGCGGACACGATTGAGGCGCTGGGTCAAAAGGCTGACATCAAGGGCCGGGTTGCCGAGAAAGTGAAGGAGGGCAGCGAAAGGCTGACCGAGAAGGCGCACGACACCGCAGACCAAGTTCAACAAGCCGTGCCGGACCAGCTTGCACCGGCAGTATCGGCGGTCA
This sequence comes from uncultured Acidimicrobiaceae bacterium, assembly GCA_963828455.1. Classification (GTDB taxonomy): domain Bacteria; phylum Actinomycetota; class Acidimicrobiia; order Acidimicrobiales; family RAAP-2; genus Bog-473. Next base: position 58,936 of record CAWHFH010000016.1, read on the forward strand.
CTGGGACGCTCCAGGAGGCCGGACGACGCGCGGCGGCTCCCAAGCACCGGACGACGCTCATTGTTGGAGGAACCCTTTGCGTGATCGTACTTGTCGTCCTGTTCAGACGTTGGAGGCAGCACTAATGGCCAAGGCTCTCTACAAGCCGTTCGGAATGCTGGCCGGTGTCGTCGGGGGCATCATCGCAGGCGCTCTGTTCAAGCGGATCTGGAAGCAGATAGGTGGCGATGAGAAGGCCCCTTCGGCGACTGACGCGCGGCGAGGCTGGGGCGAGATTGTGCTTGCGGCGGGGCTGGAAGGCCTGATCTATGGCGCGGTCAAAGCGGGAGTGGATCGAGCAGGGGCAACCGGTTTCAAACATGCAACCGGGACCTGGCCTGGAGACGAGTAGCCACAATGTCAGATCCACGAACCGACAACGAAGACCTTCACGGACCGAGTGACTTGCCGAAGGAATCGCTTCTCGCTGTGGTCAAACGCGCCGGGGCCGAGTTCCGCCACGACAACCTGACGACACTCGCTGCTGCCCTGACCTACTACGGGGTGCTGGCGATGGTGCCGGGCCTGCTGGTTCTCTTCACGGCCATCGGATTCTTCGGCAGAGGACTGACGAACAAAATCGTCCATCAGGTGAACGAGGTCGCCCCCGGTTCGGCTGGTCAGTTTGTCCACAATCTTTTGACCCAGGTTCAAAGTCACAAGAGCGGCACCGGAATCGCCGCGCTGGTCGGCCTGGCCATTGCCTTATGGTCGGCATCGGGCTATGTCAATAGTTTCCGCCAAGCGGCGAACATGATCTATGGCATGCCGGAGGGTCGTCCCATGTGGAAGACGTATCCTCTCCGATTGGCCCTCACGGTCGTCGCGGTTGTCATTTTGGTGGCATGCGCGCTCATCGTCGTCATCAGCGGCTCCATCGCGAATGAAGTCGGCAACTCGATTGGGATCGGACACAGTGTTGTCGTGGCTTGGAACATCGGCAAGTGGTTCATCCTCGTCGTGCTGGTCTCCCTCTTGCTTGCCATTTTGTACTGGGCCAGCCCCAACGTGAAGCAGGCTGGAATCAGATGGATCAGTCCCGGCGGGGTTGTCGCCACGGTCCTTTGGCTTCTCTTCTCTGGACTCTTCGCCATTTACGTTACGAACTTCGGCTCGTACAACAAGACGTATGGATCACTGGCCGGGATCGTGATTTTCCTCATCTGGTTGTGGCTCAGCAACGTTGCAGTGCTTATTGGTGCAGAGATCAACGCGGAACTTGAACACGGGAGAGCAATCACGAAGGGATTGTCTGCTGATGCCCAACCGTTTGCGGAGCCGCGGGATACGAGAAAAATGGATGACCAGGCGAAGGGAAGTGTCGCCAGGGTGCAGCGGCTACGACAGGGAAGCTGAAGGTAACAGTCGCGGGTAATACGACTCCAAACGGCGGTCCTTGTGCGCTGTTGCTCGGCGGTTAACGGGGCTGGGCGCAGGAGAATCGAGATGTCGGTGTACCGTCTCCCTGCTGACTCCGACCGTCTTGGCTGGCGTTTCCACGCTGTAGTCCCGACTCGCGTGCATCTGTCGAGAACCTTGATCTTCTGGGGGCCACCACGGGAGCTGGGGGACGGATGTCCAGTTTGCCGAGGACTTGTCGGTGAAGATCTCTGAGCATTCCGCCACTGAGTGAGCTGCAGCTGGCGTTCTGGTCGACAGTGGAGACTCGCGCCTGATCAATCTGTGCTGACGAGGACCGATTTGCGAAAGGGTTGCCTGGTGCTCCATGAAGCTGGACGTGGCAGACCAGCACCGCTGTCCCCATCGTCATCTGCGTCGCCATGTAGACCCTCCTCAGTGACCTCGCCATCGATACCCCTCTCGCCGCATACGCAACAAATTGTTGATCCTGCTGCGCAAGGCTCTAGAGCTCAGGAAACCAACGGATCCAATATCGGACTGAAATCGTTTCGCCTTTGTTGTCGGCTGTTCACTGATAGTCGCCAGCCGAGGCGATGGTTTCAGCGTTGGTCACCATTGCGCAGCGTTCGCCGACGTTTGTAGCCACGGTGTAGCCATGGCGGTTAGGACGGAAAGGAGAGATCCGCTAGGGAGAACCAGATTCCCATTCCACGGATATGTCAAGGGAGTGAAGATCAGACGCTATTACTGGACACATAAGTCATTCAAGGGCAAGAACGACTGGCCGTCGACGTCGCCGAGTAGTCGCACACCCAACGCGAGAGGTGGCGGCCGGTAACTATCAGCTCCATTCCACGGGGGCGTTCGTGCCCGCTTCCGAGCGGATGACACCAGGCATCTGCCACCACCCGAGCTTCCCCGGTCGGCAAACGCCGCGGCGCCTAGGAAGGTCCCCATAGGGGCTTCGGGACCGTTGAGATACTCTGAGGCGACCCCGCCCCTCAGCGAGACGGGCATTACCGCTGATTTCGACGACGCCTGCACGCGCCGTCATGGATGGGGTCACATCATCACGGAAACGGTCCCCAGACGGTCGCCCTACAACGTGGCCGTCAGGGCCGCGTGAGAACGGGCTCCGGTCGCTTTATTCTTCTGGGGACTTCTTCCTTCCCTTCTCTTGCTCTTCTTCTAGGGACTTGTTCTCCTTTCTCTTCCGGTTCTAAGGCAGGGGCGCTCGCCCAACGAGAGCCAGAGATCAGGAACGGTGAGTCCGGCCGGGGTTGCCGAACAAGGCGAGTGGCGACCATCAAGAAATGCGAGTGCTCCCGTCGGCGGTCACAACCGAGTAGTTAAAGCCGCAGTTGCCATTCCGATCTCCCCTCAAATTCGACTTCGGGGTTGGCAGTAACGGTCAGCGTGGGATCGGCGTGGACGTTGATTTTTCCCACCGAGGACGCCATGCCGCGTTCCACAACAGACCCACTTCCCTCTAGCGAGCAGACTGTGCCCGTGGATGAAGCGTCAGTAGATCCCGATCCGATGACCCAACTGTCCCGATGGCTCGAGGTTGCGCGGACAGCTGGAGAGCCCATGCCCGAGGCGATGGCAGTTGCCACAGCCACGACCGACGGACGCCCGTCCTCAAGGATGGTGCTGCTCCAAGGAATCGACCACCGAGGGCTCGTCTTCTATACCGATCGGGAGAGCCACAAGGGTCGAGAGCTGAGGGCGAATCCGTTCGCCGCTGCCCTCTTCCATTGGTTCCTCCCGGTGCATCGACAGGTCCGGGTGACGGGAGCAACGGAGGAGGTCGATGACTCAGTCGGACGCCTACTGGCGGTCGTGGCCGCCGGGCGCTCGACGCAGCGCCGTCGCAAGCCACCAGAGCCAGGTAGTCGTTAGTAGAGCGGTACTCGAAGAGCGGGTAGTCGACTTGGCCGAAGCGTTCCCCGACGAAACGGGGCCGCCACGCCCTCCTCGATGGGGCGGATACCGGATCCGGCCTGAAGTCGTCGAATTGTGGGAAGAGGGAGCAGACCGCCTGCACGATCGGCTCCGCTACCAATCCAGCTCGGAAACTGGAAGATCGAGCGGTTATCACCTTGACAACTTGGCCGTTAGCGGACAGCTTCGAGGATGGACGTTTCGGACCGCCTTGCGGGCACAGAGGCGTGCAAGCGATGTATTCCAGCTTGCACTGCGGGCCATAACGCCAGGGCAAAGGGGCGTTTGGGTCAGCAACGCAGCAGGACCGCTCGGAATGCAAGGTGTGGGCTCAGACGATCCGTTAAGCCCACACCGGATAGCGGAATGTCCCGCCATCAGGATCGCCCGCCCCCATGGTGCCGAAGTGTCCCACCGACCCGGCGACGCTCCTATCACTTGTCAACCCCTCTTCGGGGCTCGGGAGTGAAAACAGCGGACAGAACATTGATGAGTCACTCGAGGTCGAGGACAGGCTCTTATTAGGTCACGCGTTTTCGAGATCGTGGGCCCGAGCTGAGGGTCGGCGAGTCGCTGGAAAGTCAGCCCCGAGGGGCGACAGAACTGGGGAGAGCCAGACCCACAGCCCGGGGATCTATCCGCGAGGCAGGTAGCGATAGACCTCGCGGGCGACGTAGCGCTTCAAGATGCGGATGACCTCGTGCTTGGTCTTCCCTTCCTTCACTCGGCGCTCGAAATAGACCTGGGTCTCGGGATCATGCGCGATGCGCACCATGACGATGCGCCAGAGCGCGCTGTTGGCCTGGCGGTCCCCACCTTCATGGGCCCTGACCTTGCCGCTGTTCTTGCCCGAGCCCGTCGGGATGGGCGACACGCCGCACAGGTGCGCCCAGGCCGCTTCTGAATGGAGACGTTCGGGGTTGTCGCCGGCGGCCATCGACGAGGGCGGCCGCGGTGTCGGGGCCGACACCGAAGAGGTCGAGCAGATCGGGCACGGTGGCGACGAGGAGGGCCTCGATCCGTTCGTCGAGCTCGGCGAGCTCGGCGTCGAGGACTTCGATGCGATGCGCCAACGAGGACAGCGACGCCTTGGTGGCTGCGGTCACCGGATCGGCGATCGGGTCGGGCGAAGCTTGGCTCCTTCGGCCACGAGGGCGGGCACCGAGAGGCCCTTCAGCCGACAACGGAGCTGCTCAGGTGCGCTGTAGCCGAGGTGGCGCATCTGGATGAGGGCCTTGACCCGGGCCTGGCGGGCCGAACGCTTGGCCACGACGAGGACCCGGATGGCTTCGACAGCACCGTCTCTGGACTTGGGGCTGGCCGCTCGCTCGACCACTCAGGGCGGCCCGGGCGGCTTCGACGGCGTCGAGGGGGTCGGACTTGCCGCTGCGCCGGCGCTTCTCGCGGTTGGGTCGGTCGACCTCGATGACCTCGACGCCAGCCCGGCGCAGGTAGCGGGCCAGGCCCGAGCCATAGGAGCCGGTGCCCTCAACGCCGATCTTGGTGACGTCGCCGAACGTCTCGAGCCAGCCCAGCAGCGCCTTGTAGCCGGCCGAATCGGTGGAGAAGCTCTCTGCGCCGAGCAGTCCACCCAGCGGATCGAGCGCTGCGGCCACATGGACGTCGCGATGGGTATCGACACCACCGGTGATCCCACGCGCAGCTTCTACGATGGTCATGGTCATCCCTTCTCTCAAAGTGTTGAGGGATGGCACGGCCGTTCCGGATCGGAGCAACGGGCGGTCCAGGTTGTTCGCTGCAACCGGACCAATCACCCCACCTCGGAGACGGGACGTGCCGTCTTTCAATGTGCGGCTGGAAGGTCTCGGTCGACGACGTCTTGCAACGTCACGGGACTCCAAGTCAGACCGGACCCGCCAGCACTCCCGAAACTATTCAGGACCAGCAGTGAAGCGGTGGACCCTTAGAGAAGTATCAATGAACTGGGGCACCCGACGAGCCATCGTGTCACTCAGATCCCGACGGCGTGGCGGCCGCCCTCGAGCCAGGTTCGTAGTGCCGGATCTAGGGTCGACGCTGAAGTCTCATACAGCACGAGATCGTCGGAGTTCAACACGCCGCGCCATCGACCGCTGTCGCCCTTGTAGAAAAAGCTGTTTGCGCCGCCCTTCCATACCATCGCCATGCGGTCGTCGAAGTGACGTGCTTCATTGCGCATGGCGTCGAATCCGACTGTTGCCAGCAAAGCAGGCCAGGAATCCTCTCTGACATCTATGGCGCAGAACTCGGCGATCCGCCGCATCTCAGTCTCGGGGTCGGCTTTGAGATCAGCGAAGTGGAGAAGCAACACGTTGGGAAGCTCTCTTACCGCCCACCAGGTCGATAAATGGTGGTGATGTGACCAGAAAGGCCAGCCGTCGGTTTCCCACTCGAACCATCCCTCGCTCACCCACCGAGGCCACAACTCGCGTCGGCGTCGCCGGGCAACGAGGGAATGCCGGCCCCGGCCGGTCAGGGTCGTTGAAGAGTTCGAACATCATGTCGGTGTAGGACGAATAGTGGTTGAACAACGACATGAAGACGTCGCGGGTGTCACGGCCCACGACGATGTACTTGGACCGTGGGAAAAACCGCAGACCATCAGCGGCCAGATGGCTCTTAATGAACCTTCGATGACGCTGTGCCTCGAGACGATCGAGAATCGGTTGGAGAGGTCCCATGAACCGTGAGTCGATCCACGGCGAAATTTCGGTCAATCTCGCAGGAAGGGGCTCTGGTCCGAGAATCAGGGCAGCGAGGATGCGCTGCGTCCAGGTCGTCCCGGCCTTGTACGCCGTTGTGACGAAGATGTCGTCGTCACGTGGCACGAAGTGGTCCCAACGGGTGCTGTCGAGATGGTGGTTGCGGTACTCCCGGGTTCGCTCGGGTGGTTCGAGCCTCATGGGAGCACATCATCTCACGAGGCAATTCTTGGAGCTGAGCCGAACGAGCCTGACTGGCATCGTCCTCGTCCCGGCGGAGTGGGACATCTCTCGCCTCTCCGAATCGGGACTAGGCCAGGGCGTGGACGACGCCGATCAAGTTGCCTTCCGAATCTTTTGAACCACGCTCCCTCGCCTCCGTCGGGCGTCCGGGCGATGCCGTTCTCTGTCGCGTTTCGGAGGCGTCGTACTCCTCGAACTCCACCCCGCGACCCCTCATCTTCGACCGCGGCGCGCACGTCGGCGACCTGCAGGACTGCCTGCGTGAACTCCCCCGACGACCTGGCCGCTGCCGGATAGACGAAGAGCTTGTTGACGCCATCTCCAACCGTTAGGCCCACCCGTCCATCGCTTGCTTGGAGAGAGTGGGACTCGACTGATCGAGTCCCACTCTCTCGACGTAGAACGCTTTGGCTCGACCTGGGTCCTGTGCGGGAAGCGCTGCCGTAATCCCAGATGTCTTCATCAACACTCCCAATCACCGCTAGAAAGCCACTTACTCACTTTCCATGATGCCGCTCCGAACCGATCGGGACTGCTGGATTCTTCCCCCGGTTGAGCAGCCAGATCGTGCAGGACCGGCCTCCGAGCCGGCGAAAGGGGTCAGGGCAGCTAAACCGGGGCGAGCTGTGGCTGATCCGACCCCAGTAGGCTGCGGTCACGTTCTACGGTCACGGTTCCACGATCGCCCTGGTGGTCTTTGTCGCCCTGTTCGCCCTGCGGATGCTGTCCTCTGAGCGCCGCCGGGGTCGTTCGAGGGCATCGGCACCCACCCGCTCGCTCGCAGATGCCACATCCATTGACCAAACGTCGACCGCGGTCGGCGGCTCCTCCGGCCAGGTTGCGTTCACCGGCATCGCTCCCGGTTGGCTGATTGACCCCACGGGTCGACATGAGAAGCGCTACTGGTCAGGGTCGGAGTGGACCGAGCACGTGAGCGATGGCGGAGTCCCAGGCACCGACCCGCCTCCGCGCGGTACAGGTCGCGACACACCCTCCTAGATCTAAGTCAGCACCCCAGGTGCGCGACGTTCCCGGCGTACGGGGTCACGCCCTGGGATGTATTCAATTGGGCGTAGGGTGGACCGCGGGATCAGCATTCCTGCGGCGCGGCGATAATCCTTCCGGACTCGGCGATTCGGTGGATGTGCCCTTAGGAGCTTTATGACCTCATCCGAGTGTTTGCACGTTGCCGCTCAGCTCGACGAACACCATGCCCCCGAAACGAACGGTCGTATACCAGTCTGCAGACGGTGTGGAGCTCGTACAGACTGTCCTGCAGGGTTGCACCACGTCCTGCAAGAAGGCCGAGTAAACCGAACTAGCGACTGGCTCATCGCAGAATCACGACTCCGAGATATTGCACACTCGAAGGTGCTACGAGGGGAGTGAGCCCGGGCTAGCCGCGACATACTCCCGATCTGGGGCACTCACTCCGCTTCATCGTCAAATGGGCAAGATGGCAAATGACATTTGGCCAACAGTCAGGTCCACCGGCCTCAGCAAAGCAGGTGCGAGACCTTCTGGTCCTCCTCAAAGAAGCAGGACACTCCGACTTCCGCGAAGCGCGAGCGGACCACTGGGATTTACTCAGCGCCAGGCCGCAGGAAAGTTCACACGGGATGAAGCGACCGAGTTCATCGACCAGCTACTGGATGCGCAGTCTGTCGGGAGCATTGCCACCGCTACGCCAACGTTGCGGCAATCCCGCTCAGGACCAAATGCTGAGTTCTCTGCCGTCGGAACAGCTTGCCGGCGAGCTTCGCCGTCGTGGATGGACTGCCATCGCGCCTTAGAGCCTGCGAGGGGGAAAACCCGAGCCCTGGCATCGTAGGAGGCGGTGAAGGCCCGATTCGATGACCGGGTTACCACGGTCCGAGCCGTCGCTCTGGAGAGCGGAGAGACGATCCCAATCGGCCCGCACGGCTTCGTTATCGAGGCCATCGAGTCGCCCGAGCGGTATGAGGTCGAGTTCGACCTGGAAACGGGGCAGGACCTCGCAACCGTTGTCCCGGGGGACGTTGGCCTGGCCTGACGTGTCACACACTCCCGGCGAACCGGGATACCCAAGTGACATGAAGCGCGGCAGGAA
>CAWHFH010000017.1:0-45466 GCA_963828455.1 uncultured Acidimicrobiaceae bacterium
ACAGCTGACCATCGTCGAGGGCACGTCGCAGGTCCAGCTCGGCTTGATCGCCCGCGGCGTCCTCGACCACGACCTGTGGTGGGACTGAGCCGGGCAGCTCGGCGGGTGGTGAGCGGGTCGTGAGCGGGTCGTGAGCGGGTCGTGAGCGGATGCCGCTCGTGAGCGACGCCGAGTTCGCCGGCTGGCCGGACGTCCTGGCCGCGCTCTCGCGCCGCGAGGCGCTCACGGCCGCGCAGGCCGAGGCCACGATGCGGGTCGTGTTCGCCGGTGAGGCGACGCCGGCCCAGATCGGCGCGTTCCTCACGCTGCTGCACGCGAAGGGCGAGACGGCCGAGGAGGTCACGGGCCTGGCCCGGGCCATGGTCGATGCCGCGGTGCCCTGTCCCTTGGGCCTGCCCGACGACACGGTCGTGGTCGACCTCGTCGGCACGGGCGGCGACCGGTTGGCGTCGATCAACGTCACCACCCTCGCGTCGTTCATCACCGCTGGATGCGGTGTGCCCGTGTGCAAGCACGGCAACCGCGCCGCGTCGTCGGCCGTCGGCACGGCGGACGTGCTCGAGGCGCTCGGCGTCGCGATCGAAATCGGTCCCGAGGGGGTCGCCGAGTGCGTCCGCACCGCCGGCATGGGATTCTGCTTCGCCCAGCGCTTCCACCCTGCCATGCGCTTCGTCGGCCCCGTGCGCAAGGAGCTCGGCGTGCCGACGGTGTTCAACTATCTCGGGCCGCTGACCAACCCCGCCCGCACCCGATACCAGCTCGTCGGGGTCTCGGACCCCGCCATGGCTCCCATCATGGCCGGCGTCTTCGGCGCCACCGGCAGCCGCCGCACTTTCATCATCCACGCCGACGACGGCCTCGACGAGCTGAGCGTGACGTCGCCCGCCTCCGTCCTCGAAGTCCGCGCCGACCCCGCCGCCCCCGACGCCGGCTTCGAGCTCTCCGAGTGGCGCGTCGACCCGACCGACCTCGGCCTCACGCCCGCCACCATGGCCGACCTCAAGGGTGGCGACGCCGCCTTCAACGCCGAGGTGATCCGCTCCGTGCTCGAGGGCGAGGCGGGCGCCCGGCGCGACATCGGGATCCTCAACGCCGCCGCCGCCCTGATGGCCGCCGGCCGCGTCACCGACCTCGCCTCCGGCCTCAACCTGGCAAGCGAGTCGATCGACAGCGGGCGCGCCGTCGCCGTACTCGACGCGCTCGTCGCTACGTCACAAGCAGCTCTGCGCGACCAGCCGGGCTGATCCGCCAGGCCCGTCTCGGCGAGTGGGCCGTCGGGTCCAAGGCGGGCGAATCGCCCGTGCACACGGCGATGACGCAGCCGCCGAACCCGCCTCCCGTCATCCGCGCGCCGAGGACGCCCGGCTGAGCGAGCAGGCTGTCGACCAGGTCGTCGACGGCGGGGACCGAGACCCGGTAGTCGTTGGCCAGGCTGCGGTGACCCTCGCTCATGATCTCGCCGAGTGCGCCGAGATCGCCCCGAGCCAGCACCTTCTCGGCCTCCTTCACGCGGGCGCACTCGGTCACGACGTGCCGTGCCCGGCGCCGCAGCACGGGATCGCTCAACTCACTGAGGTCCCCCAAGGTGCACAGGCCGAGCGGCCGGCCGAGCACGTGCGCAGCGCGCTCGCACTCGGCTCGGCGCGTCGCGTACGGCGAGTCCACGAGGAGGCGCGGCGACTCGCTGTGCACGATGACGAACTGCGCCTCGTCGGGGATCCTGACCTGATGTGTTTCGAGCGCGTGGAAGTCGATGTGCAGCGCGTGGCCCTGTTGGGCGCCCGCAATGGCGAGAGGATCGAGGAGCCCGACGTGCGATCCGGCCAGTCGCTCTGCCTCCTGACACGTGTGGGCGAGCGCCAGCGGGTCGTCGGTGTGGCCGAGCGCGAGCAACAGCGCCACCGAGAATGCGGCGCTCGACGACAGGCCCGCACCCACCGGCAGTGTGCTGGTGACCCGCAACGCCCCGCCTCCCGGGGGGCGGTGCACCCGCAAGAGGGCGGAAGCCAGGTGCGAGTGTGCGGCCACTCGGCCCCCGGCCACGGTGCCGACCGTGTCGAGGGCGATCTCGATCGGCTCGTCCGGGAATTGGTCCGACTCGATGCCGACCAGGAAGCTCCCGGGCTTCTGGGTGAATGTGACCTCGGTCGCCAGGTTGATGGCGATGGGCAGCGAGAGCCCGGCGTTGTAGTCGGTGTGGTCGCCGATGACGGTGACTCGTCCGGGTGCACGGGCCTTGGGCACGTGGTCCAGCTTGTCCCAGACGACGGCCTCGCCGGGGTTCGGTTCTCGGTTCGTGATCCGGCTGCGCCGGCTTGACCGCTGTGGGCGGCCCGGGTCACGATCCTGCGATGGCCCAGGGAACACGGAGTGGCCCGCTGAGCGGCATAAAGATCATCGAGCTGGCGGGGATCGGGCCGGCGCCCTTCACCTGCATGATGCTGGCCGACGCCGGCGCCCAGGTGCTGCGGCTCGAACGGGCACCCGCCGGCGCAGTGGAAGCGGGGGAGGAGTTCGCGAAGTCCGGGGCTGGGTCCTACTGGGACCTGTTGAACCGGTCTCGGTCGTCCGTCGGGATCGACCTCAAGAATCCCGACGCGCTCGAGCTCGCCCTCGGGTTGGTCGAGCAGGCGGACGGACTGATCGAGGGCTTCCGGCCCGGCGTGGCCGAACGGCTCGGCATGGGGCCAGAGGACTGTTTCGCCCGCAACAAGCGCCTCGTCTATGGCCGCATGACCGGTTGGGGCCAGGACGGGCCGATGGCCTCGATGGCCGGGCACGACATCGACTACATCGCCATCGGCGGCGCGTTGTGGTCGCTCGGCCGTGCCGACTCGGCGCCGGTTCCGCCGCTCAACCTGGTGGGCGACTTCGGAGGAGGCGGCATGCTGCTGGCGTTCGGCATGGTGGCCGCCCTTCTGGAGGCCGCCCGCTCCGGCGAGGGCCAGATCGTCGACGCGGCCATGGTCGACGGTGCCGCGTCATTGATGACGATGATCCACGCCTTCCACCACCACGGTCTCTGGAACGACGAGCGCGGTGCCAACATGCTCGACACCGGTGCCCCTTTCTACGAGGTGTACGAGACCTCGGACGGCAAGTGGATGGCGGTCGGTGGGATCGAGGCGCAGTTCTACGCCGAATTGATCCGGGGGCTCGGACTGGAAGGCGACTCGTCGTTCCCTGCGCAGATGTCCCGCGACCAGTGGCAGGCGATGAAGGCGCGCTTTGCCGAGATCTTCAAGTCAAAGACCCGCGATGAATGGTCGGCCATCTTCGACGCCACGGACGCCTGCGTGGTGCCGGTACTGTCGCCGTGGGAGGCGCATCTACATCCACATAATGTGGCGCGCTCGACGTTCGTCGAGGTGAACGGCACGGTGCAGCCCGCTCCCGCGCCCCGCTTTTCGCGCACCCCGTCGGCCATCTCCAAGCCGCCTTCGCCTCCCGGCGCCGACACGATCTCCGCGTTGGTCGAGTGGGGCGTGGGCGAGGACGCGGTGACGAAGCTGCGCGAGTCGGGTGCGCTCAGTTAAGGCTGCGCCTCGTGGTCGTCAGCATGCCCCAAAGGGGTCGATCGGTGCAGTCGACTGTCCCTCCAACACCCATGAGTTCGAGGCTTCGTTCATATAAGTGGCCGGGCAGGCATCGGCGATCGCGATGATCGCTTCGCCCGGGCAGACGCCCGCCTCGTTGAGGCATGTCATGCCTTGATGCCCCAGGGCGTAGCCGGGACATTCAAAGGTGAAGCCGGGATGCGCGTAGACGGACAGATACGTCAAGGCTGCGGCGCAGCCCCACACCGATGCCTGTCCTCGAAGCGGAAGGACCCCCGGAGCTGAGGCTGGTGCGGCCGCTGCCGCTGTCGCTGCCTGAGGAGCGGTCGCCGTGGTGGCCGCTGCCGGTGCCTGTGGTGGGTCCTGCGGTGGCGCCGTCGTAGACGGGGTCGTTGTCGTGGGTGGCGGCGTGGCGAAGGTTGTGATGGTCGCGCCTGCACGGGGCCGGCTCGAGGTGGGGTAGAACGCGGCGGATGCGGACGCGGATGTGGATGTCCGCGATCTCTGTCCGGCGGCGTGGCCAAGGTTAGCGATCTGGACGTCGACCACGGCGCAGGCGGCGACCAACAAAATCGGCACCAGCCCGACGGCGCGGCCCCGCCGCGCCCGTGGCGAACGCATGACTGAGTGCTCCTGGGTCTGGAACGTCTAGCTCGTGAAAACAACTACCCAGCTGGATCGCTGGGAATCTTCATTTGCGCATTCGCGGTAAAATTGAAATGCGGGCGTCCGAAGGGCAACGCACCAGCGCCCAACCCCCGTGCGAATGAGGGTTTACGGGGGTCGCGGCAACGGGCTTCTTTCATCGCCATTTGCAAGTGGATGCAGTCGCCCTTCGCGGCCTCCTGCTGAGCGCATGTCGAGGAACCGGCGCGTTGCGCGAACCGGATACGCCGGGACACTCGCGCAGCGTTCGCAGTTGTCTACGTGGATCAGGGTGTCTCTCGTCGGGCGGCCGGCATGCAACCGTCGGCCAGAGCCGTCGGCGGCCGCGCGGGGCGCCATTTTCGCCACAGATACATCTGCAGGCGGCCTGCCGGGTGCGCCCGGAAGAGGACCGGCAAGGAGGCGGCCAACGGGGTGCGGCCGCTGGGACGGATTGGAGCGGTAGTCGGCGGCCGGCGAGAAGAAGTAGATGCCGCCTGGTCCGGGCGGAGGGGTGGCGAGATCAGAGACGGACGATCGGGCAGGTGATCGTGCGGGTGATGCCTTCGATCTGCTGGATGTCCCGGACGACCATGCGGCCGAGGTCGTTCATGGAGGGCGCCTCGACCCGGACGATGACGTCGTAGGGGCCCGTCACGGCCTCGGAGAGGGCCACGCCGTCGATGCCGTCCATCTGGTCTGCCACGTGCGCCGCCTTGCCGATATCCGTCTGGATCAGGACGTACGCGTGGACGGTCACGCCACACCGTACATTGGCCTCGTGGCGATGTCCGCACGAGTCGAGCAGTTCAAGGACATGGCACGCCAGGCGCGCCGTGACCTGTTCGACCAGTCACATCCGATCGGGCGTCTGTCGCTGTTGCAATGCGCAATGCTCGGCGGGGGGACGCTCGTCACGATCTCGCTGGCGGGGTCGTTGTTCTTCTCGATCTCGCCGGATGCGGCAGACCACAAGGTGCTGCTGTACCTCTTGTTCACGCTGGCGCCCTTCGCCATCGTGTCGCCGTTGCTGGGGCCGCTGATCGACAGGAGCCGCGGGGCCCGGCGCGCGATGTGCGTGGCGTCGGCCGTCGGCCAGGCGGCGCTGTGCCCCTTGATGGCGATGCACATCAAGGGGCTGTTGTTGTTCCCCCTGGCGTTCCTGGTGCTGGTGTTCCAGAAGCTCTATCTGGTGACGAAGGGCGCGTTGGTGCCGGAGATGGCCGCGTTGAGCGAGCCGGACGAGGAGACCGGGGTGCAGGCCGGGTACGCGCCGCTGAACGCGCGGCTGACGTTGCTGGGCACCTTGGCCGGGTTCGTGGTGTCGGCGCCCGGCGGGCTCCTCTATGCGATCGCGGGGTCCCCGGCGGTGTTGATCTTCGCCATGCTCGTCTTCGTCGGGGCGGCCGTGGCGGCGGCGCGCTTGCCCGTGATCTCCGGGCGGCGGGCGGAGCGGCTGTGGACCGATCAGGAGACGCGGGTGCGTGACTACGGGTCGGAGGGCGAGGCACTGGCCCGCGAGCGGGACCTCATGGCGTTGCAGCCGATCGCCAATCCCGAGGTGATGCTGGGGTTGACGGCGATGTGCATCGTGCGGGGGCTCACGGGGTTCATGACGTTCATGCTGGCTTTCGGCCTGCGCCGGATGCACGGCGTCGGGCTGTACTGGTACGGCCTCGTACTGGCCGGGACCGGCGCCGGCGCGATCGTCGGGTTGATCCTCGTCGGCCGGCTGCGCAAACGCATGTCGGAGCAGCAGCTCCTGTTGTCGTCGCTGTGGCTGATCGCGGTGACCGCTGGCGGATGTGCGGTGTGGGGCACGTTGTTCGCGCAGGTCGTGTTGGCCTTCGTTGTCGGGTTGTGCGGGGCGGTGGCCCAGCCCTCCTTCGACTCCATGACCCAGCGCTACCTCCCGCTGTCCGCGCAAGGGCGTGCGTTCGCGCGGTTCGGGATGCGCCAGCAGCTCGTCTGGGTGGTGGGCTCGCTGATCCCGGTGATCATCGCCTTCTCGCTGCCGCAGGGCGACGCCACCATGGCGGTCCTGGCCGCGCTCGGTGGACTGTCCTACGTGTCCGGGCGACGTGCGGCGCACGCGCCGCGGCTGGTTCGCAACGTCCGCGAGATCGGGAACAGGGACACGAACCGGAACATCCGCGACGTCGGGGAGTACGGGGAGTACGGGGGGTCGGCGGGGGGCTAGGGCCTCCAGCTGGCTCTTGAGGCTGAGGTGTTGGATCGGAGCGTCTCCAGCACCCAGAATCCATCAATGGGTTCTGGTAGCGCTCGATCGGGAGTCGCGACGTGACCGTCACGGTCGTCTTCGCTCTGGCCGCAGCTCTGGCAAACGCGGTGCACCTCATGACCCAGCACGCGGCCAGCGTTGGCGTTTCCAAGACGCACCGTGGCTGGGATCTCGTCGCCTTCCTGATCCGCCAACCCCTCTGGCTCCTGGGTTGGGCGGCGGCGGCGGGGGGATTTGCCTTCCAGGCGGTCGCCCTCCACAGCGGGCAGCTTTCGATCGTCCAACCCCTGCTGGTCACCGAATTGGTCTTCGCCCTGCTTCTGCGCCGGTTCTGGGTCCACCAGCACATCGCCAAGATGGCTTGGACGGCCGCATTGATCGCCTGTGGTGCGCTGACGGTATTCCTGGCGGCGGCCGATCCTCATGGCGGCCATCAGCAGCCCGACGTCACCGACTGGGTTTCCGCGTTGGCCGTCTTCGGCGGGGCTGTCGCCGTATTGGCGGTGGGGGCGCGGTGGGGTTCGCCCGCGCGTCGTGCTGCGCTCTATGCCACCGCGGCCTCGGTCACCTGGGCGCTCATGGCCGCGTTCATCAAGGCGACGACCGACGTACTCGTTGGATCAGGCCCGCTGGGCGTGCTGGAGCACTGGCCGATCTACGCGTTGATTGCCTCCGGAGTCATTGGTTCCGTGCTCCAACAGGCCGCCTTGCAGGTCGGGCCCTTGAGCGTGTCCCAACCTCTGATCGTGGTGGTGGACCCTGCCGTCGCCATCGTGTTGAGCGTCTGGATCTTCGACGAGCGATTCGCGGTGAGCGTCGCTCAGAAGTCCATCGCGGCGGTGGCCTTCTGCGTGATGGCTCTGAGCGTCACGGTGTTGTCGCGGACAGCGCCCACGGACCTCGAGCGGTCGATGCCCGTCGCGCTCTGAGAGACGGCCACGTGCGTGGTCGACCAGGCCGAGTTCGAATCGAAGGGGCCGCCGTCTTGGATCTGTCACCGGCCTGCCGGCCGCGGCCGGGACCCAGTCAGAGGCATGCTGTAGCGGTCTTCGGACCGCTGACGGAGGAGGTGCTGTGCGAAGGTTCACTCGGTTGCTCGCGGTGAGCACGATTCTGCTGAGCGTTGCCGTGCTCGGCGCCGGGGCTGGGCCGGCTGCCGGAGGGGCTGGCCAGCCGGGTCACGGCGTCACGGCCACGACGATCCGGATCGGCATCCCCTACATCGATTTCTCGGCGATCAGGAAGTTCGGCATCACGCTCGACCAAGGGAACTACCCCGACGCCTACAACGCCATCATCGCCGACCTCAACGCGCACGGCGGTGTGGACGGCCGCAGGCTGGTGCCCTACCTCCTTGCGGTCAGTCCGGTGGGCACGGCACCGGCGGCGACGGCGTGCACCCAGCTGGATGGGGACGACAAGATCTTCGCCGCCATCGCACCCTTCGAGCCCTCCTGCTTCCTCCAGCAAGGCGTACCAACCATCTCGGGGTCATACCAGGAGGGCCCGGCCTCTGGCGTCGCGCCGAATTTCACGTTGACGCCGCCGCAGGAGGCCTACGACCCCGTGCAGCTCAAGCTGTTCGCGCAAGAGGGCGTATTCAAGGGCAAGAAGGTCGGGATCTTCGCGGGGCAGACGACCGACGCGGCCGAGCTCCACGTCGTGGAATCGGCATTGCGATCGCTTCACGTCCCGGTCGTCGCGACAGCGGTGGATGCGGGCCCATCGGGTGACCAGGCGGCCATCAACCAGGACGCCAATGTCATTGCGCAGCGCTTCCAGTCGTCCGGCGTCAACGAGGTGATCGCGGTCGGCGAAGGATCTCTGGTTTGGCCCGACGCGCTCCAGGCCAACCAGAGCACGTACCACCCACCGTTCGTCGCCACGAACGAAGGCACGATAGAGACGGCTGTGCTCGCCGCATCCATCTCCCCTACCTACCTCCGCGGCGTGCTGACCTCGAGTCCGGTCCCCTCGAACTACCAGATCTGGCACACGCCGTTCGTCCAGCACTGCGACCAAGTAGTCCGCAAGGCGTACCCGTCCGACAAGATCACGCCGCCCACCAACCCGATCAGCGGTTCGGACCAGACCTTCTTCTCGGTCGAGTCGGCGTGCATCAACATGGCGCTCTTCACCACCATCGCCAAGGGTGCCGGCAAGGATCTCACCGTGAGCAGTTTCGAGAGGGCCGGCTACGGGTTGCGCAACGCGGCCATCCCGGGGGCTGCGTCACCGGTTTCGTTCGGCCCCGGCCGGTCCTACCCCCTCGGTCCCGTCATCAAGGTCACGTACGACCCGGCCAAGAATTCCTTGGTCTTCGCAGCCTCGGCAGAGAAGTAGTCGGCTGTCCCGCTACGCCCGCCGAGAAGGTCTGACCTACATCTGGTGCTTCGAGCAGTCGCGTATTTGGACGTCAACGGGTTCCGAGAAGCACGAGAACGCCGACCGCCGCTGCAAGTGAAAGCGGCACCGCCACGACCCCGATACGACTTGCCGCGGCCAATGACGGCCGGGCACCCGAAGCCCGAGCGGCCCGGAGCCAGAGGAACCATGCCAATGATCCGGTCACGAACAGATTGGGTCCAATGTTCAGGCCGATGAGCAGGGGATAGGGGTTCTGTGGCCGATGAGCGGCGAGAAGCGATGCCGCAGGAAGGTTGTTGATGAACACCGAGGCCAGCGCAGCCACTACCGCGGTACCCCAGGGATCGAGGTGCGAGAGCAGGGTTGCCGGTCCGGTCCAGACGCGCCCAAGCGTGCCCAAGGCGACTGCGACTCCGAAGAGCCCGACCAACACGGGCAAGCCGAGCACTCCGATGGCGTGCCCGAGTCGCTCTCTCTTCGTTGCGATGCGCACTCCGACGGCGGCGAGTCCGATCGCCGCGACGGGAAGCGCCGGTGAGCGGAGGAGCACAACCAGAAGGGCCGCCGCGACGACTGCCAGCAATCCGAGGCCGAGCACGGGCCGCTCCGACTGACCGAGGCCTTCACTCCGGACCCGGAGGGCCTTGCGCCCAAAGGCCGCCAGCACCCCGGCGGTGACCAGCAAGGCGGCCAATCCCGGCGCCCACATACGAGCGAAGAACTGTCCGCCCGTCAGATGGAGATGGCCGACGACGATGAGGTTGGTGAGATTCGACCCCGGCAAGAACAGGGACCCCGCGTTCGCCAAGAGGAGACATCCATAGAGGAGCGGAGCCTCGCCCTCGCCGCGACTCCGAGCGGTATAGACGAGCACAGGCGTCAAAAATGCGACGGCCGTGTCCAGGTTGAGAAATGCCGTGACGACGCCGACCATCGCTACCGCACCCACAAAGATGACGGCGCCGCTGCGTGCCGTCCTCGCGAGTTGGTGCCCGACGGCATCGAACAGTCCGTCGTCGTCGGCGACCAGGCCGATCAGCAGCAGTCCGGCGACCAGAACGAACGGGGTCCACACCTGAGCGGCCGCCGCCCGCGCCTCGCTGGGTCGGGCGGCAACGGCGGCGCACAGACCCGAAAGACCAATGCCGGCCAACGCCCACCCAAAGCCGGATTCGGTCCGAAGCCCTACCCGAGGGTTGACGGTTCGGGACAACGCCATGACCGGTTCACCGTACCGACTACACGGTGAATCGATTTCCAACCGGGGACGGGCTTACGGACCCTGTCCGCGATCACCGGCCTCACTCGCCTGTTCCGGGACGATCGGTGCCGTACGGTCGCGGGTTTGCGGGTACCCCGCTGACCGACAGGGCCTGTCAGCCCAGGCGCTTCTCGAGCGTGTCCACCTGCGCGGCGAGGGCGGCGGGGAGCCGGTCGCCGAACTTCTCGTAGTACTCGCGGATCAGCGGCACCTCGTCCCGCCAGCCGTCGGCGTCGATGCGGAGGAGCTCCTCCATGTCGTCGTGGGTCACCTCGAGACCGTCGATGTCGATCGCCTCAACGGTCGGGACCGATCCGATGGGCGTGTCGACGGCCGGCGCCTTCTCGGCGACGCGGTTGAAGACCCATTCGAGCACTCGCGAGTTCTCGCCGTATCCTGGCCACAGGAATTTGCCGTTCTCGTCCTTGCGGAACCAGTTCACGTAGAAGATCTTCGGCAGGACGTTGCGATCCGGTGCTTCCGCGCCGATGCGGAGCCAGTGCGCGAAGTAGTCGGCCATGTTGTAGCCGCAGAAGGGCAGCATGGCGAAGGGATCGCGGCGGAGATTGCCGACGGCGCCGGCCTGGGCGGCCGTCGTCTCCGACGCCATGATCGAGCCGAGGAACACGCCGTGCTCCCAGTCGTGGGACTGGAAGACGAGCGGCACGACGCCGGCGCGGCGGCCACCGAAGAGGATGGCGCTGATCGGAACGCCCTTGGGGTCCTCCCACTCGGGCGCGATGGCAGGGTCCTGCGCAGCCGGTGCGGTGAAGCGCGCGTTGGGGTGAGCGGCCGGCGTGTCCGATTCGGGCGTCCAGTCGTTGCCCTTCCAGTCGGTCAGGTGCGCCGGTTTCTCGTCGGTCATGCCCTCCCACCAGATGTCGCCGTCGTCTGTCAGCGCGGTGTTGGTGAAGATGCAGTTGCCGTCGAGGGTGAGGATGGCGTTGGGGTTGGTGTGGCTGTTGGTGCCGGGGGCGACGCCGAAGAAGCCGGCCTCGGGGTTGATGGCGTAGAGGCGGCCGTCGGTGCCGAACTTCATCCAGCAGATGTCGTCGCCGACCGTCTCGACCTTCCATCCGTCGACCGTCGGGATGAGCATGGCGAGGTTGGTCTTGCCACAGGCGGACGGAAAGGCGCCGGCGATGTAGCGGGTCTCGCCCTCGGGCGAGGTGAGCTTGAGGATGAGCATGTGCTCGGCCAGCCAGCCGGCATCCCGGGCCATGACCGAGGCGATGCGGAGGGCGAAGCACTTCTTGCCGAGCAGCGCGTTGCCGCCGTAGCCCGAGCCGAAGCTCCAGATTTCCCGGGTCTCGGGGAAGTGCACGATGTACTTGTTGTCCGCGTTGCACGGCCACGGCACGTCCTGCTCCCCGGCCTCGAGCGGGGCGCCGATCGAGTGCAGGCAGGGCACGAACGCGCCGTCGTCGCCCAGGACCTCGAGGGCGCCGGCGCCCATGCGGGTCATGATCCTCATCGACACCGCCACGTAGGGCGAGTCGGTCAGCTGCACACCGATGTGGGCGATGTCGGATCCGAGCGGGCCCATGGAGAAGGGGACCACGTACATGGTGCGGCCCTTCATGGCGCCCTTGAAGAGACCCTCGAGCTGCGTGCGCATCTGGGCCGGGTCGCGCCAGTTGTTGGTCGGGCCGGCGTCGATCTCCTCGGCGCTGCAGATGAAGGTGCGGTCCTCGACGCGGGCGACGTCACCTGGGTCCGAGTGCGCCCAGTAGCTGTTCGGCCTCTTGGCGTCGGACAGCTTGGTGAACGTGCCGGCGTCCACCATCTCCTGACAGAGGCGGTCGTACTCGTCGGCCGACCCGTCGCACCAGACAATGTCGTCGGGTGTGGTCAGCTGCGCGACCTCGTCGACCCAAGCCAGGAGTTTCGCGTGCTTCGTAGGCGCCATTGCGGGGGATCAGCTCCTTATGTCCGACCGATTTTGGTGGGGTCCAATGCTAGGCATGATGCCGTGGGATCCCCCAATCCTCGGCGCTTTACACATCTCACCAGCGAAGACGAGATGGTCCAGTCTATTCGGGGGCGCCTGGGAAACGAATTTGAGCTGTTCGGCTTGCGTGACGACGCTGGCGTGGTCCAGCTCCCCGGCGGGGAATCCCTGGTCGTCTCGGTTGACAGCGTCGTCGAGGGCGTGCACTTCGATCTGTCGTTTTGTGCACCGTCCGATGTGGGTTGGAAGGCTTTGATGCAGGCCCTGAGCGATCTGGCCGCGATGGGTGCTTCGCCCGTGGGCGCGTTGATCGCCCTAGGGCTGCCGGGGGCTCGGGACGACCGGGCTGTCGACGTCGATGTCAGTTTCGAGACCGGGGTCGGCGTGGGCGCTGGCGCTGGCGGAGGCGAGCTGGCGTTGGGCGTGACCGACGGCGTGGCCGAGGCGTCGGCGGCCAGCGGGTGCCCCATCGTGGGCGGGGACGTGTCGTCGGCGGAGCAGCTCGTGTTGGCGGTGACGGTGCTCGGTACCGTCGCCGGTGGGGGCGCTCCCGTGTCTCGCTCGGGTGCTCGGCCGGGCGACGTCGTCTTGGTCACCGGACCTTGCGGGGGGTCGGCCGCGGGACTGCGGGAGCTCCAAGCCGGGGAGCCTGACGGGGACGTCAACGCGGACGCCCGGTACGCCTATCGGCGCCCCGTGGCGCGCCTTGCCGAGGGCGAGCTGGCCCGGCAGTGCGGCGCGCACGCCATGATCGACATCTCCGACGGCTTGGCGCTCGATCTTCATCGCCTCGCCGACGCATCGGGAGTTGGGTTCTCGCTCGAGGACGTGCCGGTCGCGGCCGGTGCCACGTTCGACGAGGCGCTCGGGGGCGGTGAGGACTACGAGCTGTTGCTCACCGTCAGCGAGAACGAGCTCGCGGGTTTGGCGTCGGCGTTCGAAGGAGGTGGCCTGCGCGGGCCTGTCCGGCTGGGCCGGATCGTCGAAGACGCAGAGCTCAGGGTGCTCGGGACGAGCACGCTCGAGCGGCTGGGGTGGCAGCACCGGATCAACTGAACCGGGCTGCAGCGGCTGCGACCACGTCCCCCGGAGGTCCCCGAGGCGACCAGGCCAGGGGACTTTTGGCCCTGTTGGCTCAACCGACCGCTTCCTAACATCGATAGAAAGCAGGCGGCCCTGCAGATCAGGTGGTTTGGCGATGGGTGTTCTCGAAGTTGGCATCTCGGCCGTCGTGTGCGCGGTCGTCATCGTTTCCGTGGGCCGGATCGCAATGAAGGCGGGCTATCCCCGTTGTGGTCGGTCCTCCCTGCCGCGGCCGCGGCCATGGCGTATACCACGCTCGCCATGGTGCACAGCCACGCGCGCATCGGGGCGCTCAGCCTGCACACGGTCCTGCACTCCGCCCGCGCTCTGGTGATTGCCGACGCCGCGTGCCTCGGAGTGACAGTGCTCATGCTCGTGGTCTTCGCGGTTTCCGACTGGCCTGCGCTCACGGTCGCCACGACGGCGGCAGCGCCGGCAGCGGTGGCGGCGACTGCCCCTGCATCGGGAGCCGCAATGTCGAAGGCACACCGGGGTGGCCGGGCGTCGGGCCGCCCCCAGGGGGCCGTTGCGGAGGTGCCGGCGCGGCTGCGTATCCGCGCGCTGCCCGATGTCACGGGTCAGCCGGCGGGATGGTTCGCCAGCGGCGCGCTCGGCTCGGGCGAGCAGAGCTACTGGGACGGGACCCAGTGGACGGCGCGCCGGTGCTGGCGGAACGAGATGTGGATCGAGCAGCCCTTCGAGCCGTCGCTTCTGGCCGACTCGATGCGGTAGGTCCGTCGCATCCGCACGCGTTCAAAGAGCGGACTCTCGCCGTCGTTCTGTGCCTGTGCCGGCTCTCCCGGGGCCGTCTTGTTCAACGACTTCTCCTCACCGTCCTCACCGTCCTCACCAGCAGTGACGGGGCCTTCGGTGGCTGATACGGTGCTGCCGGAGTCCAGGACGTACGGCCCGGCGGGCTCGGACTCTCAGCGGGCGCGAGTCCTCAGGTTCAGCCCGCCGATTCTGTCGTCGACGCGTAGATCCGGCGCACGGGCTTCGTGACCTTCCCGGCCCGGATGCACGATGTGCACACGTGCAACCGCTTCGGCGCCCCGTTCACCACGGCCCGCACCCGTTGCACATTCGGGTTCCACCGCCGCTTGGTGCGCCGGTGTGAGTGGCTGACGTTCATGCCGAACCCCGGCTTCTTGCCGCAGATGTCGCACACAGATGCCATTGGAGGTGAACCTTCCTGAACAGAACCGATCGAAGCCGGCGAAAAGACCCGATCGAAAGCCGCGGCCAAGGGAGCAGCTAGGCCTTCGAGAACGGCCTAAAGGTTAGCATCAGCTGCCATGACTCCTCCGGCGCCGCCGGCGCCGCCGGCGGCCGCAGCATCCCCGGCGGCCCAGGCCCTGCACGCGGACGACCTGCGTGCGGTCATGGGGGGCTACCGAGATGCCCTCCGGCTCCACCAGGCCGACATCAACCGCCTCAACGTCTATCCCGTTCCCGACGGCGACACCGGCACCAACATGGCGCTCACTCTCGAGGCCGTCGTCGCCGAGCTCGACACCGCCCCGCAGCCCGCCGGCCTCGCCGAGGTCTGCAGGGCCATCGGTCACGGGTCCCTCATGGGCGCCCGTGGCAACAGTGGCGTGATCCTCTCCCAGCTCCTCCGCGGCATGAGCGAGCGCATGGGCACCGCCGGTGACGACGGCATCGGCCCCGACATTCTCGCCGACGCCATCACCCACGCCGCCGAGCTCGCCCGCAAGGCCGTCGTCCGCCCCGTCGAGGGCACCATCCTCACCGTCGCCAGCGCCGCCGCCGAAGGCGCCGCCCGCGCCACCACCGACGCCTCGAGCCTCCTCGCCGTCCTCGAGGGCGCTCGCACCGAGGCAGCCGACGCCCTCGCCCGCACCCCCGAGCAACTCCCCGTCCTCGCCCGCGCCGGTGTCGTCGACGCCGGCGGCGCGGGGTTCGTGCTCCTCCTCGATGCGTTTCTCTTCGTGCTCGACGGCCGCCCGCTCCCGGAACCCTCCGGAGTGGCGGCCCCCGACCTCTCCGCCCTGAACGGCCATCTCGGCGCCGACGCTTCCGAGGGTGCAGCCGGCAAGCACGACGAAGGCACCGACGTCGGCGACCTGCGCTACGAGGTCATGTACATGCTCGCCGCGCCCGACGACTCCATCGAGGGCTTCAAGGACGTCTGGGCCGGCATCGGCGACTCCATCGTCGTGGTCGGCGGCGACGGCGTGTGGAACTGCCACATCCACACCAACGACGTCGGTGCCGCCATCGAGGCGGCGCTCGTCATGGAGGGGCGCCCCTCCCGGATCCGGGTCACCGATCTCGAGGAGCAGGTCGAAGAGGAGCGCTGGGTGCGCGAGGGTGTCGGCGCCCCCGGCGCCGGCCCGAGCACCGAAGGAGCCGGGCCCCCGCCCACCACGAGCGTCGTCGCCGTCGTCTCGGGCGACGGCATCGGCCGCATCTTCCACTCGCTCGGCGTGCACCATCTCGTCGTCGGCGGCCAGACGATGAACCCCGCCACGGCAGACCTCGTCAAGGCGGTCGAGGCGGTGGGCTCGGACCAGGTCGTGATCCTGCCCAACAACAAGAACATCCGGCCCGTCGCCGAGCAGGTCGACGGCCTCAGCGACAAGCGCGTGCAGGTCGTCGCAACAGGCTCGATCGTCGAAGGCTTCGCCGCGCTGCTCGCCTACGACCCCGCCGCAGACGTCGAGACCAACGCTGCCGCCATGACTGAGTCCGCCGCCCGCGTCGTCCCCGCCGAGGTTACCCAGGCCGTCCGCGACTCGTCGACGGATGCCGGCGAGGTCCACAAGGGCGATTGGATCGGCATCTCACGAGACGGCGTCGTATCCGTCGCCGACAACGTCGTCGTCTGCACGCGCCTCTTGCTCAGCCGTCTCCTCGACGACAGCCACGAGCTCGTCACGCTGATCGAGGGCGAGGGCGCCCGCGTTGCCGACACAAGGCGCATCGAAGAATGGCTCTCCGAGGAACATCCCGACGTGGCGCTCGAAGTACACCAGGGCGGCCAGCCGCTTTACCCGTACCTGCTCGGGATTGAGTAGTAGCGGCCGCACTCTGCGCGCTCTGCGCGACATCGAGATCACGCGGCTCCACGGTGTTTCGGAGCGGCGGACCAAGATGCTGTCCGAGCTCGGCATCGACAACGTTCTCGACCTTCTCACCACGTACCCCAGGCGCTACATCGACCGCACCCGGCAGGCCGACGTCTCCGACCTCGTCGTCGGCGACGAAGCAGCGGTACTGGCCGCCGTCCAGTCGATCTCGTCCCGCCGCACCCGCCAAGGGCGGGCGATGGTCGAGCTGTCGGTGCGCGACGACACCGGACGACTCAACATCGTCTTCTTCAACCAGCCGTGGCGGGCCAAGCAGCTCGAGTCCGGCACCGAGGCCATCTTCTTCGGCAAGGTCACTGAATACCGGGGGCGGCGGCAGATGGCCAACCCGGTCGTCGACGTCCTCGCGGGCGTCACCCCGGGGCGGCGCACCCTCCGCGTCCTGCCCGTCTACCCCGCATCGGCCAAGATCGGCCTGACCAGTTGGGAGATCGGAGCGTTCGTCGAGGAGGCGCTCAAACGCGCCGGCGATTTCGCCGATCCGGTGCCCGAAGAGGTGCGGGCGTCCTTGGACCTGCAGGGCCGCACCGAGTCCTTCGACGCCATCCACCAGCCCGAGTCGCTCGCCATAGTCGAACCGGCTCGCCGCCGGCTCGTGTTCGACGAACTTTTCCGTCTCCAACTAGCGCTCGTCCTGCGTCGCCGCGCCTTCGAGGTGAACGCGCGCGCCTTGCGCCACGACGTCTCGCCCCGCGAAGTCACCGGTGGCGTCTCGGACACGCTGGTGGCGCGCTTCCTCGCCGGGCTGCCCTACGAGCTCACGACCGCGCAGCGCCGGGCGCTTGCAGTGATCGTCGCCGACATGGCGGGCCCCTTCCCGATGCACCGTCTGCTCCAAGGCGACGTCGGGTCCGGCAAAACCGTCGTCGCGCTCGCCGCGCTCCTCGCCGCCGTGCAAAGCGGACACCAAGGCGCCCTCATGGTGCCGACCGAGGTGTTGGCCGAGCAGCACTTCACGGCGGTCCGTGCCCTCCTCGGTGACCTCGAAGGCCCGGGCGGCATGGCCGGCGGCCTCGTCCGCGTCGAGCTCCTCACGAGCAAGGTTAAAGGTAAGGCCCGCACCGCAGTCCTCGAGGGCCTCGCATCGGGCGCCATAGGACAGGTCGTCGGCACCCATGCCCTGCTGACCGAAGAGGTCACATTCCATTCTCTCGGCTGTGTGGTCATCGACGAGCAACACCGCTTCGGCGTCGAACAGCGAGCCACGCTCCGGGGCAAGGGCGCGGACGGCGACCCCGACCTCCTCGTCATGACGGCGACGCCGATTCCGCGCACCGCCGCCATGGTGATCTTTGGCGACCTCGACCTCACCACATTGGATGAGTTGCCGCCCGGCCGCGTCCCCATTACGACCGTGTGGCTGCCGAGCGAGGGCGCCGCCACCGAGGCCTGGGACCGCATGCGCAGCGAAGTGGCGCAGGGTCGTCGGGCCTTCGTGGTGTGCCCGCTGGTCGGCGAATCGCCCCGGGTCGAGGCCAAGTCCGCCACCGAGGAGTACGAGCGCCTCACCGCGCAGGAGCTGTCGGGCCTGCGGGTGGGCCTGATGCATGGCCAGATGGCCGCCGCGGCCCGCGAAGATGTGATGGAACGTTTCCGGTCCGGAGAAGTTCAGGTCCTCGTCGCCACGACGGTGATCGAGGTCGGTGTCGATGTGCCCGAGGCGACGGTGATGGTGGTCGAGAGCGCCGACCGGTTCGGGATCGCCCAGCTGCACCAGCTGCGTGGCCGCGTCGGCCGCGGCCAGGACCCGAGCTGGTGTTACCTCCTCGGCGGTGAGGACGACAACGAGCGCCTCGCAGCCGTGGCGGGCTCGACCGACGGATTCGCGTTGGCAGAAGCGGATCTCCGCCTGCGAGGCGAGGGCACTCTTCTCGGCGCCCGGCAGAAGGGTCAGAGCGACCTCCGCCTGGCCTCGCTCTCCGACGAGCGTGATATTGCGCTCCTCGGCGACGCCAAGAAGGCGGCAGAGAAGATCGTCGACGCCGACCCGCAGCTGGCCGCACACGAGGGTCTCCGAGAAGAGGTGGGACTGCTGCTCAGCGAGGACGAGGGGGAGTATCTCTTCAAGAGCTGAGGCCGGCGGCATTCGAGGAGGTACCCCGCGCTTCGGCGTCGTGATTGGGTTACGCCGTGAACCTCGGGCGGTGGCATTGCCTCAAGGGGTGTTCGTTCTTTCGAAACCAAGCAGGTCGTCGTGTTGAGGGTTTGATCGAAGGATCACGCTGACGCGATTGCTCCGCCGGAAAATTGCAATCGAGAACTTCCAGGTGTTCGTTCTTGATCACCTCAATCACTCTGTCGTGGTCGGTCCGTTGAGAACGAACACGGCAAACCCGATGCACCCGCACAAAGGAAAGTCCGACCGTTCTCCACCATGAATCCTGATCGCGAAGTGGCTCGTCGGCTGCTCGATAGCCGGCTCGTCGGGCTCGAAGAACGAATCGGCGCGGCGTCCCGCACGCGGTTGGGTGCGGGAGATTCGAGTTGCTTTGGGCATGTCGACATACGAGCTCGCCGCGCGGATGGGAATAGCGCAATCCAGGGCATCCAAGCTCGAGCGGGCTGAACTGGAGGGGTCCGTTCGGCTTTGCACGCTGGGCCGGGTTGCGGAGGCCCTCAATTGCCGCCTGGTCTACGCCATCGTTCCGGACGAGTCGCTCGAGCACATCGTGCGCTCCCAAGCGGAGCGCAAGGCGGAGGAGGTACTCGGCACCGACACCTGGGCCCAGTCCGCCGTCGGGAGTCAGCCCTTCACGGCCGACGTAATGGGTGAACGATTGGTCGCGATGGCGTACTACCTCGTGGACCGCCGGGGATTGTGGCGAGAAAATCGATAAGGATTTGGGTCGCGTTCGATTGGAAGGGCGCGGCTGACGAACCAAGCCGGTGACGCTGCCGCCATAGGGTGGGCCGATGGTGCGTCCTGGAAGCTGGACCAGACCAGTGGGTGCAAGTCCCACCCGGGTAAAGGCCGGACAGCCCGGTAGCAGGCCCCGGTTCGTCGCCGAGAGGCGGCGGGCTGAGCGGGGTGTCAAAAGCCTCTTCGGAGGGAGCAAGTGCGCGGGCCGTAGTGCCGAAAGGCGCGAGTCCTGCAGCCTCGTGACACTCACAACGGGGGAGCCGAGCCGCTCATTTCACGGCGACGGCAGCATTCGACCGACTGGCGTTCCGGACATGCCCAGGGTCGAGTCCCTCCGGTGTAGGGGGAGCGGCACGTGCACACGGTCGGATTCGGAACAGGAGAGGCCCGTCTGTGCAGCCTTGTCAGCAAAGACGGCGCGTATAAGCCAATGGTGAAAGCGAGCGGAGCACAGCGGGAGTCCGACGGGGTCGTAGTACCGCTCAGGGACGGGAAGGACCCCGACTTCGGTCACGCCGGTGAGGCAGGTAAGCGTGAGGGCATGGCGGGGACCGCTCCGTCCATCTCCCCCCTGGGACCACCGTCTCAGGTCAAAGTGCGAAAACTGCGGAACCGGTTATGGGCTGCGGCCAAGCAGTCGAAGGGTCGGCGCTTCCACGCCCTCTTTGACCGCATCTACAGGGACGACATTCTCTGGGAGGCGTGGGAGCTGGTCCGAGCCAATCGTGGCGCAGCGGGGGTGGACAACATCACCATCGCTGCGGTGGAGGACTACGGGGTCGAGCGCATGCTCGTTGAACTCCGAGAAGCCCTCCGTGCAGGCAACTACCGCCCGAAGCCCGTGCTCCGGGTGGAGATCCCAAAGCCCGACGGGCGCATGCGCCCGCTGGGCATCCCAACTGTCTGTCAAGGACCGGGTGGCCCAACAGGCAGCCAAATTCGTCCTCGAAGCAGTCTTCGAGGCCGATTTTTTGGACTGTTCCTATGGGTTCCGCCCCAAGCGCTCGGCCACCGACGCCATGGAGAGGCTCCGGAAAGGCTCCATCGAAGGCAACATCTTCGTCTTCGAAGCCGACATCGAGAACTTCTTCGGCCAGATCGACCACGAGAGGCTGCTCTCTTTGGTCGGCGAGCGGGTGTCGGACCGCCGGGTGCTCAAGCTCCTCAGGCAGTGGCTGCGGGCAGGTGTGTTGGACGATGGGGTGTTCTCCGAGTCGGTCACGGGAACTCCCCAAGGCGGGGTGATCTCACCCCTCCTCGCCAACGTCTACCTGCACGCCTTCGATGCGGAATGGGAGCGCTCGGGCACCGGAGAAGTCGTCCGCTATGCGGACGACTTTGTGGTGCTGTGTCGTTCTCGGTCCCAGGCCGAGGAGGCCCGGCGGCGGGCGACCGCCATCTTGGGCGGCCTCGGGCTGTCCCTCCATCGGGACAAGACCAGAGTGGTCGACCTCCGAGAGGGCAAGGAGGGCTTCGACTTCATGGGCTGTCACTTTCGTGCCCGCATGAGCGGCAAGCAGTGGGAGCAGAGGCGGATCATCCGCTTCTACCTCCACCGTTGGCCCTCGGTGCGTGCCATGAAACGTGCGCGAGCCGGGGTCAAGGCTCTCACCGCACGAAGCCAGGTCGGACAGGAGTTGAAGACCGCCATCGCACGGTTGAACCAGTTCCTTCGGGGCTGGGCCAACTACTTCCGCACCGGGAATGCGGCGTCCAAGTTTGTCTCTTTGGACCGCTACGTGGCGTGGCGGCTGAAGCGCTTGCTCATGAAGAAGCGTGGTCGCAATCTGCGAGCGGGCCAAGCGGCCAAATGGACCCGGACCTGGTTCCACGACCAGGGTCTGCACAAGCTCATGGGCACTATCCGATACCCAAAGGCAGCGTAACCATGTCCAGAATGACCGTCGATGAGCTGTATGCGGGAAAACCGCACGTACAGATCGAAAGGGGGATGGGGATACGGGCCACAGTGGCACCGCGCCCCTGACTGCCAATGCGGGTCATCGGAGGCCGGAGCCGCGGGCGCCCGCTGGCGGCCAAGCTGCCCAAGTCTGTGCGGCCGACGTCGGACAGGGTGCGGGAATCGATCTTCGACATCCTGGGCTCCCAGGGCGGCGTCGAAGGCCTGAGGGTCATCGACCTCTTCTCTGGCAGCGGCGCCCTCGGAGTCGAGGCGCTCTCCCGAGGCGCCGCCTCGGTGACCTTCGTCGACCTCGATCCCGACGCCCTCGACGCCGTAAGGAAGAACCTCACCGCCGTCGGGCTGGCCGACGCTGATGCGACCCTCGTGCGGGCAACCCTGCCCGGGTGGCTGCGCACGGGCAGCGGGAACCGGAATCGGGGCACGAGCTACGCCTACGACCTCGCGTTGTGTGACCCGCCCTACGACTTCTCGGATTGGCCGGCCCTCTTCGAATCCCTCGACGCCGCCACGGTCGTCTTGGAGTCCTCGTCGCCCATTGCGCTGCCTGACACCTGGGTGGTCGCTAGAGAGCGACGGTACGGCGGTACGCTCGTCACCGTGGCTCATTACCGTGGAGACGCAGGAGAAACCGTATGAAGGTCGGACTATTCCCGGGCTCCTTCGACCCGTTCCACAACGGGCATCTCGAGATCGTCGAACGAGCCTCCAAGCTCTTCGACAAGGTCGTGGTCGCGGCCGTCCGCAATCCCCAGAAGGGCGCTGCCCTCTTTGATCTCGAGGAGCGTCAAGAGCTGCTCGAGGAGGCCACCGCGCATCTCCCGGGCGTCGAGATCGTGTCGATGTCGACGCTTACCGTCTGGGTCGCCCGTGACGTCGGCGCGGACGCCATCATCCGCGGATTACGGGCCGTCTCGGACTTCGAAGCCGAGATGCAGATGGCGCAGATGAACAATCATCTCTCGGGTGTCGAGACGATCTTCATCCCCACGAGCCCAGAGGTGTCCTTCATGGCCTCCAAGTTGGTGCGGGAGGTCTGGCGCTTCGGAGGGGACGTGTCTGCCTTCGTGCCCGAGCCGGTCGCCAAGGCGCTGGCGGCGAGATACAAGGAGGGAGGGGGGAAGCGGTGAGCGACCGCTTCCTCGATGTCGACGAAGAACAACCGGTTGAGGACGTCGGAATCGAGTCGATCCTCAACCAACTGCTCGACCTGATCCACGCGGCGAAGTCGATGCCGCTCTCCTCGTCGGTGATGGTCTCGCGCGACGAAGTGATCTCCCTCGTGCAAGCCGGTCTCGAGAGCCTGCCCGAGGAGCTGCGCCAGGCCCGTTGGCTCCTCCGTGAGCGCGAGGAATTCATGGCGGAGCGCAGCCGCGAGGCCGAGGCGCTCATGGACGAGGTGCGGGCGCAGGCCGAGCACATGGTGCAGCGCACCGAGATCGTGCGGCAGGCCAACGCCGTGGCGCAGCGCATCCTCGACGACGCCAACGAGGAGGCCCGCGCCCTGCGACACCAGGCCGAGGACTTCGTCGACCAGAAGCTCGCGGGCATGGAGATCGTGCTCGACCGCCTCACCCGGACCGTCCAGGCCGGCCGCGCCAAGCTGGCGGCCCCCACGATCGAGGCGCCCGGCCAGGACGAGGCAGCCGGACTGGAGGAGGACGGCTTCTTCGACCAGGACCAGTCCTGATGGCGACGGCCGACCCATTCGTCGTCCCTGTCGCCCGCCTGAGGCGAAAGAGCGGCCAGCACGCACACGAGGTGCGACGGGGCGAGGTCGCACTCGCGGGCCCGCTGCACGAGCAAGGCATCGACGAGGGCCGCAGCGTCATGCCGATCGGCGCGGAAGCCGAGATCGACGTCGAGCTGGTCTCCTTCGATGGCGGGATCGAAGCGGAGGGCACCATTCGGGCCCCCTGGGTCGGCACCTGCCGGCGTTGCGCCGAGCGGGTGGAGGGCGAGCTCCAGATCCCGGTGCACGAGCGCTTCGCCGACCCGGCGGTGGCCGGCCCGAGCGACGAGGACTTCTACCCGATCGAGCTCGACCACATCGACCTGGCCCCGCTGGTGCGAGACGCCGTCGTGCTCGAGCTGCCGATGGCGCCCTTGTGCAAGGAGGACTGCGCCGGCCTTTGCCCCCAGTGCGGAGCCAACCGCAACGAGGGCGACTGCGGCTGCGTTGCCCCACGGGACCCCCGGTGGGCTAACCTCGACGTGCTCCGGTAGCCCTCTCCGGAGGGCTTGCAGCGTCTCAGGTCACCCACACTGTACTGCTGGGCGCACCCGAAGCGCTTTGAACCGATCGTTGGAGTCCGTCCATGGCAGTTCCCAAGAAGAAGAAGTCAAAGGCCAAGGGCCGTAGCCACCTGGCTGGCGCCTGGCGCTTGAGTCGCCCGCCGCGCAGCGTGTGTCCGCACTGCCAGGCGGCCAAGACCCCCCACGTGGTCTGCCCCAGCTGCGGCTGGTACAAGGGTCGCCAGGCCGTCGAGGTCGATTGACTTGAGCCGCCGGGGCGAACGACCGTCGCCCGAGGCACTGGCCAAGCTCCCCGTCGCGGTCGACGCCATGGGCGGCGACAAGGCACCGGGTGAGATCGTCGAGGGGGCCAAGCGCGCCGCCACCGAGCACGGCATCGGGATCATGCTGGTCGGACCGCCCGAGCAGGTGGGCGACACCATGGGCCTTGACCTCGTGGCCTGCACCGAGGTCATCGCCATGGAAGAGGACGCGGCCGGCGGGGTCCGGCGAAAGAAGGACTCCTCGCTCGTGCGCGCCGCCGAGCTGGTGCGCGACGGCAAGGCGTCGGCCATGGTCTCGGCCGGCAACACCGGCGCGACCATGGCCTCGGCGCTGCTGCGCATGGGCCGGCTTCCCAAGGTCGTCCGACCCTGCATCGCCACGCCGCTGCCAAGGCTCGGCCGCACTCCCGCCGTGTTAGTCGACGCCGGCGCCAACGCCGAGTGCACGCCTGCCATGCTGGTGCAGTTCGCCCAGATGGGCGCGGCTTATGTGTCCGCCCGCTTCGGGACCGAGGCGCCCAGCGTCGGTCTGCTCTCCATCGGCGAGGAGCCGACCAAGGGGACGCCGCTGGTCAAGGAGACCCACCGCCTCCTCGTCGAGGACGCCGCCGGCCCGCACGGGAACTTCGAGTTCGTTGGGAACCTCGAGGGCCGGGACCTGCTGCCCTCCCCGGCCGACGTGATCGTGACCGACGGGTTCACGGGCAACGTCACGCTCAAGACTCTCGAGGGCTCGCTTCGCTTCCTCTTCGACACCATGCTGGGCGTCTTCGGCACCAACGACGAGACCCGGGCGGCGGCCGAGGCCCTGCTGCCGCTCCTGCTGCCGCTGGCGGCCCAGTTCGAGCCGGAGAATACCGGCGGCGCCATGTTGCTCGGGACAGACGGGGTGTGCGTCATCAGCCACGGGTCCTCGAGCGCGACTGCGATGATGAACGCCGTGCTCGTGGCCTACGAGTGCGCCGCGAAGGGCCTGGCCGACCAGGTGGCAGAGGCCGTCCGGCCCGTCGAGGAGGGCGAGAAGGACGAGAAGGACGAGGGCGCCGGAGGCGCCTGAGGGGCGGGCGAGGCGGAAGGGGCGAGGCGGAAGGGGCGAGGCGGCGGTGGCGCCCGGGAAGGGGGCTGGCGGTGGCGCGGGGCCGGCCGGAGGCGAATTTCGCCAATTGCGGGTTGGAACCAAAAGTCCAGTTCAGGGTGTGTAAACCGGCAGGTTCACGCTCGTGACACCTACACTGGGCGACGTGCCTGCTGAGACCCACACGAACCAGGGCCCCCTCGATCGAAACGGGGTGTTCGAGCTGATCCGGGACCAGTTGGCCGACATTTTGGAGACTGATCCCTCGTCGATCACCGAAGGGGCCTCCTTCGTGGAGGATCTCGACGCCGACTCGCTCGCCTTGATCGAGCTGGTCGAGGCGCTCGAGGAGGAGCTGGGGGAGCGCACCGTCGGCTTCCGCATCGACGACGAGGATCTCGAGGACCTGCGCACGGTCCGTGACGCCGTTGACTACGTCTACGCCAAGCTCCAGCAGGGATGACACCGGCGCGGGCGCTGAGGGCGCGGCCGTCCTTGCCGCACGCCTGGGCCACAGTTTCGGCGACCTGAGCCTCCTGGAGCACGCCCTCGCGCA
Organism: uncultured Acidimicrobiaceae bacterium; assembly: GCA_963828455.1. GTDB lineage: Bacteria > Actinomycetota > Acidimicrobiia > Acidimicrobiales > RAAP-2 > Bog-473. The sequence continues at coordinate 25,151 of CAWHFH010000017.1, forward strand.
TCGCAGCTGGTGCGGCGAGCAGGAGGGGGGTGCGCCGTCGAACGAGCGCCTGGAGTTCCTGGGCGATGCCGTGCTGGGGCTGGTGGTCGCCGAGTACTGCTTCGAGCGGTATCCAGAATTTCCTGAGGGGAAGCTGGCGAAGGTCCGCTCGGCGGTCGTCAACGCCCGGGTGCTGGCGATGGTGGCGGGTCGTCTCGGCGTGGGCGACGTCTTGTTGTTGGGGCGTGGTGAGGAGGGCTCGGGTGGGCGGCGGAAGGCGTCGATCTTGTCCGACGCGTTCGAGGCGATTTTGGGGGCGGTGTATCTGGACGCCGGGTGGGACGCGGCGCGTGCGGTGGTGCTGCGCGAGCTCGGTGCTGCGATCGCCAAGGCGGGCGAGGAACCTGACGACTTCGACCACAAATCTCGCCTGCAGGAGAAGGCGGTGCGAGACGGGGACGGGACGCCCCGCTATGTCGTCGCGGGGTCGGGGCCCGACCACGACCGGGCGTACACGGCGGAGGTGTTCCTGGGCGGGAAGTCCTGGGGTATCGGGTCCGGTCGCTCCAAGAAGGACGCGGAACAGGAGGCGGCGCGAGCCGCATGGGCGGCGTGGGAAGAGCTCAGCGCCTCGGAGGTGGAGGTGGCCGATGCGGCGGTGCCGGATGCGGCGGTGCCGGATGCGGCGGTGCCGGATGTGGCGGTGCCGGATGTGGCGGTGCCGGAGGTCAGCGATGCCTGAGCTGCCCGAGGTCGAGACGCTGCGCCAGGACCTCTCGCGCGAGGTGGTGGGCCGCAAGATCAAGGCCGTGTCCGTCGCGAACGGCCGGTCCGTGCGCCGGCACCCCTCCGCCAAGCACTTCCGGGGTCTGCTGGAGGGGCGGACGATCAAGTCCGTGGGTCGGCTCGGCAAGTACCTGCTGTTGACGCTCGACAACGGGGACACGTTGGTCGTGCATCTCGGGATGAGCGGGCAGCTGCTGCGGGTGAAGTCGCTGAAGGACCCCAAGCCCAAGCACACCCACGTGGTGATCACGTTCACCCAGGGTGGCGAGCTCCGCTACGTGGACCCCCGCACGTTCGGGGAGCTGTTCGTGTCGACGCCGCCGCTGAAGTCCGACGGGACGCCCATGTCGCCGGTGTCGGGGACCGCCGGGGGCGACGGCGCCGCCATCCGCAAGGCGATCCCGGAGCTGGCGCACCTGGGGTTCGACCCGATCGAGGACCTCATGAGCTGGGACCGCTTCGGGGTGCTGCTGCACCAGCACCACGGCGGCATCAAGTCGCTGCTGATGGACCAGAGCTTCACGGCAGGGATCGGGAACCTGTACTCCGACGAGATGCTCTACCAGGCCGGTCTGCGCTACGACCGGGCGGCCGACTCGTTGACCGCGACCGAGGTCCGTCGTCTGTACCGCGCGATCGTCGAGACGCTGGCCGACGCGATCAAACACCGGGGGTCGTCGCTGGCGGACGAGCAGTACCGGGACCTGTTCGGCGAGGTCGGTGAGTACCAGGGCTCGCACCAGGTCTACGACCGGGAGGGCCAGCCGTGCCGGCGGTGTCGCAACAACATCGTGCGCGTGAAGGCCGGCGGACGCTCGACGTATTTCTGCGAGCACTGCCAGGTGTGAGGTTCTGCTCTCTTCTGGCTCTCTTCTGGCTCTCTTCTGGCGGACGTCTGACCCAGCGGTGAGTCGGCCCGGCTGAATACGTAGCTGGGAAGTTCTGGCGCCGCCTACGCGGATTCCTGCTCATTCCGGTCCGCTCGAGCAGAAGGGTCTGCTCAAAACATCAAAGCGAACAGGAGGGAAGACTCAGTTCTTGCGAAATGAGCAGGATCTCGTGAAGTCGAAGTCTGCGAGTACTGCCGGGCGGTAGGCGGCGGACGGGGATGATGTGCGGTGGGCGGGGCCTGACGGGAAGCACCGGTAACCCCTGCGGGAACCAGGTCACGGGAACGTCACCTCCCGGCCGCCCGTCGATGACGACGTGCGGCGCCGGTACCGTCACATCGGGGCCCCTGCGACGGCGATCAGGGCAGGTGCACAGCCATGAACTTCGGAAAGTCTTGCAGCAATCGTCCTGTCAATCGTCGGGCTGATCTTCGCTGGCGTCTTGGCGTGCCAAGCAACGCGGAACCTGGCCCGCGTCGGCAAGACGCCGCTACTCGCCGCTCCCGCCAACTCGCGCCGGCGAGGCGGCAGGGATACACCCAATCGGGCCGCCGTGACCCGATAGGGTCGCTCCGAATGTTCCTGAAGTCCCTCAGCATGAAGGGTTTCAAGTCCTTCGCCGACCCCACGGTGCTGGAGTTCGAGCCCGGGATCACCGTCGTCGTCGGGCCGAACGGGAGCGGCAAGTCGAACGTCGTCGACGCCGTCACCTGGGTCTTGGGGGCACAGGGGCCGCGTTCTTTGCGGTCGGCGAAAATGGAAGACGTCATCTTCGCCGGGACCTCTTCGCGGCCTCAGCTGGGGCGGGCCGAGGTCTCGCTGACCATCGACAACTCCTCGGGGAAGCTCCCCGTCGACCTGTCCGAGGTCACCATCACCCGGACCCTGTTCCGCTCGGGCGACTCCGAGTACGCCATCAACGGCGCGCCGTGCCGCTTGCTGGACATCCAAGAGCTGTTGTCGGACTCGGGTGTCGGTCGCCAGCAGCACATGATCATCGGCCAGGGCCAGCTCGACACCGTTTTGAACGCCCGTCCCGAGGACCGGCGGGCCATCATCGAGGAGGCGGCCGGGGTGTTGAAGCACCGCCGGCGCCGGGAGCGAGCCGAGCGCCGCCTCGCCGCGACCGCCGAGAACCTTGAGCGCCTCGGTGACCTGGTGCGGGAGGTCCGCCGCCAGATCCGCCCCCTGGAGCGCCAGGCCGCCGCCGCCCGCTCGCACGATGCGGTGGCCTCCGAGCTGCTGGCCGTGCGCCGGTACCTGGCCGGCGCGGAGATGGCCGAGCTCACCGCCCGCCGGCTGGCGGCGGCCCAGAACCTGACGGTGTGCCGCGACGAGGAGCGCGAGCTGCACACCGCGCTCGAGCGACTCGACGCCGAGGCGTCCACGACGACGGCCGAGCTGTCCTCGCGCCGGGAGGAAGACCTGGCGAACGCGTTGGGCCGGGTGCAGGGGCTCGTGGAGCGGGCCCGCGGTCTCCAGGGCGTCCTGCGCGAACGGGGCCGTGGCGTGCTCGCGGCGCTGGACGCGGCGGCCGATGTCGACGTCGTCTCCACGCTGGAAGCCGAGGCCGCCCGACTGGCTGGCGAGCTCACCGCAGCGGAGGCCGAGGCGACGGCCGGCGGCGCGCCCGAGCGGGCCGAGCTCGCTGCCGCGCTGGCCGCACTCGACGACGAGGACGCCGCCCTGCGCGCGAGGTGGGCCGACGTGTTGGGTGGGGAACCCGACCCTGAGCAAGCCATGGCGCGCACGCAAGCCCGGCGCGAGCTCATCACCCGCGCCGCCGCCCGGGAGCAGCAGGACCTCGACGGCCTGGGCGAGCGCGTGGCCTCGTATGAACAACGTCAGGCCCGGGCCGCCGTGCGCGCCGACCTCCTCGTGCGCGAGTCCGAAGAGCTCGACGGTGCCACCGCCGCGCTCGACGCGACGCTCGCAACGACGACCGCGGAGCTGCAGCAGGCCACCCGCGCCGCCGAGGCCGCGCAGGCCACGGCGGACGAGGCCACCGACGCCCGCCACCGCAGCGAGGCCCGCGCCGAGGCATTGGAGCGTGCGCTGTCCGAGCTGCAGGGTGCCGGCGGACGTGAGCTGCTCCGGGAGGTCGACGGCGTGGTCGGCTCGCTCGTCGACCTCGTGGAGATCGACGACGGCTGGGAGGCCGCGTTCGAGGCGGCGGCCGGCGCCGGCGTCGCCGCGGTCGTCGTCGACAGCCGACGTTCCGCGCAGGCGGCGCTGACCACGCTGCGCGAGCGCGGGGTCACGGGGGCCGTGCTGGCGCCCCGGCAGAACGGGGGAGCGAACGTGTCGGCACACGCCACCGCCGCCGAGACGGGGCTCCCACCCGGTACGAGCGCCCAGTCCGTGCGCACCCACGTCCGCGCCCGTCAGGGCGGCGCTATCGCCGAGTCCGTGCTCGACACGCTCGTCGGCCGCGCCGTGCGCGTCGACGGCTGGGAAGAGGCCATCGACCTCTCGCTCGCCCGTGACGACCTCGTCGTGGTCACGCCCGAGGGCGACCGCTTCGCCGCCACGGGCTGGCGCGTGCGCAACGCCGCCGGTGTCGTCACCAAGGCCGCGGTCGAAGAGGCGCAGCGGCGGGCCGAGGAAACTGCCGCCGCGTCCGAGCTCGCCAAGGCCGCGTTGACCGAGGCCCGTATCACGTCGTCGAGGGCACGCGACGCCCGCGCCGCGGCCGAGCGTGCGGCCGACCGCCACGGCGCCGCACTCGAGGCGAAGCGCGCCGAGGTCGAGCGCGCCGCGGAGGAGCAGACCCGCCTGGCCGCCGAGCTCGATGACGCCCGCTCCGCCGTCTTCGACGCACAGCAGCGCCTCGCCGAGGTCACCGCCGAGGAGACGCAACTCGGCCGTGCGCTCCCTGACCTGACCGAGGCCTTGCACGCCTGGCGCGAGCTCGAGCGGCGCCGCGAAGAGGTCTTCGGACGCCGCCAGGAGCTTGAGGTCCGCGTCGCCGGCGTCGCCGAGCGCCGCCGGGTCCTCTCCGAGCGCCACGCCGAGGTCGAGCGACGACTCGCCGGTCACGCCGAGGAGCGCGCCAGCGCCGCCGCACGAAGGGAACGCCTCGAAGCCGAGGGCACCGCGCTCCGCCGTCTCGAAGAGCTGGTCGTCGCCGAACAGCAGCGACTCGGCCTGGTCTTCGACGCGCTGCGCCACGACTACCAGGACCAGGTCGACGCGGTCCGCGCCGGCGGCGAAAAGCTCGAGCAGCTCCGCCAGGATCGCCACACGACGGAACAAAGGCTCGATGCGGTCCGCAACCGCACGCGAGCACTCGACCTTGAGGCCAACGAGGTCGATCTGCGCACCGAGTCCCTCACCGAGCACATCCACCGCGATCTCAACGCACGGACCGAGGAGCTCGTCGGCCTCCCCGAGCCCGAGGCGCCCGCCGATACCACCCTCCAACAGCACGGTGACGAACTCGAGAGAAAGCTCGTCGCGCTCGGCCCGGTCAACCCGCTCGCGCTCGAGGAGCTTTCGCAACTCGAGGAGCGGCACAAGGAACTCGAGGCACAGGTTGACGACGTCCGGGGCGCCCGCCGCGAGCTCCACGAAGTCGTCAGGACGCTCGACCACGAGATCATGACGTCCTTCGCCGTCGCGGCCGCCGACGTCAACGAGCACTTCTCCGCGCTCATCGCCATGCTGTTCCCTGGCGGCACCGGCCGCCTCTCGCTCGTCGAGCCCGACGACCTCCTCAACACCGGCGTCGAGATCGAGGTCCGGCCCGCCGGCCGCAACATCCGCCGCGTCTCGCTGCTCTCAGGCGGCGAGCGTTCGATGGCGGCGCTCGCGTTCCTCTTCGCGGTCTTCCGCAGCCGCCCCTCGCCCTTCTACATGATGGACGAGGTCGAGGCCGCACTCGATGACGTCAACCTCTCCCGCTTCCTCGCCCTCGTGCACGAGTTCCGCGACGAGGCGCAACTGCTGATCGTGAGCCACCAGAAGCGCACGATGGAGACGGGCGACGCGCTCTACGGCGTGACGATGGCACCCGGCGGCTCGTCACAGGTGGTGAGCCAGAAGGTCGCGAAGGACAAGGAGACGGAGCCGTCGCCGGCGTGACGGGCGTGCTGCTTGCCTCGATGGTCGGGACGTACGTCATCATCGCCGTCGTGGTGATCGTGTTGGCGGCTGCCGCCGGGTCGTTCTCCATCGCCCGTTCGCGGCGGCGTGGCCGTGGTGCCGCCGGACCGAAGTCGGCGGCGCCCACCGCGCCGCCGACGCGCCCACCGACCAAACCGACGGCCAAGCCGGCGCCGTCCGCAGCGCCCGCTCCCGCTCCGGCACCGCCGGTCGAGGCCGAGGTAAAGGCCCCGGTCGAGCCTGAGCGTGTCGCCGAGCCCGAAGCGCCCGCGGCGACCTATCGCAGCCGCCTGGGCAGCGTGCGTGGCCTGTTCGGCGGCGCCGTTGCCGCGCTCCGCGCCGGCCGCGTCGACCAAGCAACGTGGGACTCGCTCGAAGAAGCGCTCATCCGGGCCGACGTCGGGGTCGCCACGGCCGACGCCTTGCTGGCCGACCTGCGCGCCAAGGTGGAGTCCAAGGCGCTGCGCAGTGGCGACGACCTGCTCGCCGCGCTCGGCCAGTCGATCCGCGAGCTGCTCGAGACCGCCGACACCCGCGCCCTGCGCTTCGACGGTATGGACGGCGCGCCCGACGTCTGGCTCATCGTCGGCGTGAACGGCGTCGGCAAGACCACGACGATCGGCAAGCTGGCGCGCCGCGAGACCGCCGACGGCCATTCGGTCCTCCTCGCCGCTGGCGACACGTTCCGGGCCGCCGCCGCCGACCAGCTCGCCATGTGGGCCGAGCGCACCGGCACCGACATCGTCAGCGGCGCCGAGGGTGGCGACCCCTCCGCCATCGTCTTCGACGCCGTGCAGCGCGCTGCCGCCCGCGGCAACGACCTCGTGCTGGCCGACACCGCCGGCCGCCTGCACACGAAGACCAACCTCGTCGAGGAGCTGAAGAAGATCCGGCGGGTGGCCGACCGCGACCCGGGCAACGTCACCGAGGTGCTGCTCGTCCTCGACGCCACCACCGGCCAGAACGCACTGGCGCAGGCCCGCCAATTCACCGAGGCCGTCGAGGTGACCGGCATCGTGCTCACGAAGCTCGACGGCACGGCCAAGGGTGGCATCGTCATCGCCGTCCAACGCGAGCTCGGCCTGCCTGTCAAGCTGGTCGGGCTGGGGGAGGGCCCCGACGACCTCGTGGACTTCGACCCCGACGAATTCGTCGACGCGCTGCTCGCAGGCGACTGAGCCGCCGGCGCCGAGCGCGTCCGCGTCTCGCAGTACGTCCGAGCGGAGAGAGGAGTCCGAGCCCGATGACCGAGAAGCAGAAACGGATCCTGACCGTGGCGCTCGTGATCCACGTGATCATGTTGAGCCTGACCTGGCGTGACCTGAGCCGGCGCCCCGACGCGGCTGTGAGGGGGAGGAAGCGCATGTGGCGGACAGCGTCGCTCCTCAATACGAGCGGCTCCGTCACGTACTGGTTGTTCGGTCGCCGTCGCGCCCCCGAGGTCGAATTGGTGCTCGTGGAGACCGAAGTCTGAACACCACGTGCGCGCGGGTCGGCTGGAGGCCTCTGTCGATGCGTGGTTCCGCTTCCCCGTAGGCCGGTGGAAGGACAGCGAGGAAGCACTGAGCGTCGTCCTCGGGCCGCGCGGAGTGTCACCGGCGTAAGCTTTCGGCGGACCCGAGGAGGCGGCTCCATGCCGAGAGCGACCCCGGGGAGCGCCAGCGGCGCCACGTTTAGGACCAGCGCACCTGCAAGGCCTCGCCGAACCGCTCCAGCACGGCTCGATCACCCTCGATCTGTAGCCGCTCGTCACCGCCGCGGTTCCACAAGGCCAGGTAGAGGTCGCCCGCCGCTCCCCGCACCGTGCAGTCGGCCTCACCGGCGCCCGCGACAGTCGTGACACCATCGGGCCCGATCGACAGCATCCACGCGCCGTCGTCGTCGAGACACCGGACGCCCAATGTCGCTGGGACTTCCGACCGGAGCTTGGTCGAGCGGCGCGGCACGAAACACGTCAACAGCTCGTCGACCCCGTCGGCGGAGAAGGCCGGTGAGACCGCAGAGAGTTGGGACGCCGCCCGGCCGGCGGCAAGCTCGGTATCGACGCGGTGGATCGAGGTCTCGTGCGCCTGCCGGCGGCTCCAGAACGCCAACGGCGACGGCGCCGGCATGAACGTCCAGCACTGCAGGTCCGCTGGCGCAGCCTCCAACGCCGCCACCAGCCGCAAATAGCCCGTTTCGAACCAGTCGCCCAGTTCGCCGTCGCTGGGCCAACCGCCGGCGATTTCCTCGAGCGTCTGCGAAGCAGGCTCGGTCCGGGCCTCGGCCACGAAACTCGTCGCCCAGCGGTGCACACCGCCCATATGGCGTATCAGGTCACGTGCCACCCATTCGGGACACGTCGGCACTTGTCCGTCGGCTGCCGTTGCACGCGCCGCCGCCGTCATGCGGGCGCCTTCCTCGCGTAGCGAACCGATCCAGGTGGCGATCTCCATAGGACGAGGACACCAGCCTGCCAGCTTCACCCGCCTCCTCCATCCGCCTGCTTTACCCCGCCCGCGTCAGTCGGACCCGCCCCGCCGAAGAGGCGAGCCGATCAACCGATCTTCTGCAGGTCGATCACGAAGACGAGAGTGTCGTTCGCCGCAATGCCGGCACCGGGCGACTGCGCGCCGTACCCGAGGCTCGGCGGGATGATGAGCTCGCGCCGCCCGCCGACCTTCATGCCGATGACGCCCTTGTCCCACCCGGGGATGACCTGACCCGCACCCAATGTGAAGGAGAACGGCTGGCTCGTCCACGACGATTGGATCACCTTGCCGCTCGAGTAGGTGGCCAGTACGTACTGCACCGTCACCGAATCGCCGGTGGTCGCGGCCTTGCCGGTGCCCTCGATCAGGTCGGCGCTCTCGAGTCTCGTGGGCGGTGTCCCCGACGGCACGGTCACCGTCGGCGGAGTCCCTGCGGTGCCTGCGGGTGAGCGGTCGGCCGCGGGGATCGCTCCGATTGCATTCAAGGGACTCCCGGGTGGCGCCGTCACGGTGCTGGACGGGCCGACCCCGGTTCCTTCCGAGGTGGTCGTCGTCGCCGAGCCGGACGTCGACGGCGAGGAGCTGCAGGCGGCGAGTCCGAAAGCGCCGGCCAGGACCAGGGCGGTCGCGAGCGCGCCGGAGCGCTGAGAGAGGCGTGGCATGGCGCGAGACCGTAGCCGCTCGCCGCAGCGCAGCCGCAACACCCCACTATCCTGAGACCCCATGTTCGACGCCCTGTCCGACCGCCTCGAGCGCATCTCCACACGGCTGAGAGGCAAGGGCCGTATCAGCGAAGAGGACCTCGACGAGGCGCTCAAGGAGATCCGCACCGCGCTCCTCGATGCCGACGTCGAACTCTCCGTCGCCCGCAGGTTCTGCGACGGGATCCGCCTGCGCGTCAGCACCGAGGCGCTGTCGAAGAGCCTCACGCCGGGTCAGCAGGTCATCAAGGCGGTGCACGAGGAGCTCGTCAACGTCCTCGGCGGCGACACCCTCAAGCTCACGTACGCGTCCAAGCCGCCGACCGTCGTCCTCATGGCCGGCCTCCAAGGGTCGGGAAAGACGACGAACAGCGCCAAGCTCGCGCAGTGGTGGAAACAGCAGGGGCGCAACCCGCTGCTCGTCGGTGCCGACCTCCAGAGACCAGCCGCCGTCGAACAGCTGCGTGTCCTCGGCGACCAAGTTGGCGTCACTGTCTTCTCGGCGCCGACCGATCCCGTCAGTTGCGCAAAGGCCGGCCTCGCCGAGGCCCAACGGCTCGGACGGGACATCTGCATCATCGACACGGCCGGCCGGCTCACGATCGACGCCGAGATGATGGAGCAGATCAAGTCCATCTCCAAAGCCACCGAGCCGCACTACACGTTCCTCGTCATCGACGCCATGATCGGACAGGACGCCGTCACCACCGCGAAGGCCTTCCACGATGCGCTCGAGCTCTCCGGCGTGATCCTCACCAAGCTCGACGGCGACGCCCGCGGCGGCGCCGCACTCTCCGTGAAGGGCGTCGTCGGCCGCCCGATCGCGTTCGCCTCGACGGGCGAACGCCTCGTCGACTTCGACCTGTTCCACCCCGACCGCATGGCGGAGCGGATCCTCGGCATGGGCGACGTCCTGAGCTTGATCGAGCAGGCCGAGCGCACCATGGACAGCGACGAGGTGGCGAAGAGCGCCAGCCGCCTCATGCAGGGCCAGTTCACCCTCGAGGACTTCCTCTCCCAGCTGCGCCAGGTGAAGAAGATGGGCTCGCTCGGCGGCATCATGCGCCTCATGCCCGGCATGAACAAGGAGATGCGCGAGGCGGCCGGCCAGATCGACGACGGCGATGTCGCCAAGGTCGAGGCCATCGTCTGCTCCATGACGCCGGCGGAGCGCAACGACACGACGATCATGGACGGCTCCCGCCGCAGCCGCGTGGCCCGCGGCTCGGGCACCACCGTCCAAGACGTCAACTCGCTCCTCAAGCAGTTCAAAGAGATGCAGAAGATGATGAAGGGGATGGCGTCGGGGAACATGCCGAACCTCCCCGGCATGCCGAACATGTCCGGTATGTCCGGCCGCGCCGCCCGGAAGCTCGCCCAACAGGCGGGCGGATTCGGTGGCGCCGGACAAGGGGCCGCATCCGGCGCCACCGGCGGCGCGGACTTCGACATGCTCTCCCAACTCATGGCGGGCGACGGCGCGGACGCCGACCTCGCCGAAATCGCCCAGGGATTCCCGGGCCTCCCTTCGGGGACTCCTCCGGGGGGTGCCCCGCGGCCCGTGGTCAGGGTCAACAAGGGGACGAAGAAAAAGAAGAAAGGCGGCCGTGTCACGCCACCCAAGAACCGCTAGGCGGCGCCTGCCTTCGCGCCTGCCGCGGCGTCGTTGATCAAGTCGATCACCGCTTCTTCGACGGTGCGGCGGAGGCCACCGTTCCGGGTGCTCGCTTCGCTCAATGCCTCGACCTTCGGCAGTCTCGGGAGCCACTCAGCGATCGTCTGCCCGTCTTCGAAGCGTTCGATGATCCGGGGGTCGATGTACGCGGAGCGGGCGACCGCCGGGGTGTTGCCGAGGTAGTCGGCGGCCTCCGCGATGGCCGAGACGACGGCGTGCCGTGCCTCGCGTCCGCTCTCCGGCGCGCCGTTCGCCGCCAATGCCGCGGCGGTCAGCACCGTGGCCGACCATGTGCGGAAGTCCTTGGCCGAGAACTCGTCGCCGCCCGCCGCGTCCTTGATGTAGGCGTTGGTGTCCTCGGCGCGTACTTCGGTCCAGCGCCCTTCCTCCTTGTAGGCGAACAGATGCCCGTCACCGGTGCGACGACGGCGCAAAGATTCGACCACCTTGCGGGCCTTGGCGTCGCGGATCTCGACGGTGCGCTCGATGGAGCCCTTCGCCGGGTAGCAGAACACCATGGCGCCGTCCCGGACGCGGACGTGTTCCTTGCGCAGGCTGGTCACGCCGAAGGTCTCGTTTTCCTCGGCGTACTCTTCGCCGCCGACTCGGAACAATCCGACATCGAGCAGCCGGACGGTCGCGGCGAGCACACGGGCGCGGCCCAGCCCGGCCTGCGACAGATCCCGTTCGACGACGGATCGGATCTCCGGCAGAGCGGCGGCGAAGTCCAAGACTCGCTCGAACTTCTCCCGGTCGCGATGGAGGCGCCAGTCGTCGTGGTAGCGGTACTGCCGACGACCGGCGTCGTCGGTGCCCAGGGCCTGGATGTGGCCGTTGGGCCACGGGCAGATCCAGACGTCGGTCCAGGCCGGCGGCACGGCGAGGGCCCGGATGCGCTCGAGCGTCTTGCGGTCCTTGACCGGTCGGCCGTTCGCGTACGCGTAGCTGAAGCCCTTGCCCCGCCGGCGCCTGCTGATGCCGCCCTCGTCGCAGTGCGAGCGTCGGAGCCGCATCAGGATGTGCCCTTGGCGTTCATGCCCAGGTTGCATACCCGCCGGCGCTCGGCGGTATCCCCCTGGGGCGCCGCCCGAGTGGGTGGAGGTGTAGGTGGCAGCGGGCCGGCGTGGGCCTCCGGGAGTGGTCCGGCGGAGGGGGGAGGCCGGCCACCCTCCCATCTGGCAGAATGGGCGACCTGGCGCGTCCGTCGATGCGCCCCCCCGGGAAAACCTCGGAATGCGAAGCCTCGGGGACCTGGACATTCGAAGCGTGGAAGGACTCAGTACGTGGCAGTGAAGCTCCGCCTGGTGCGGATGGGCAAGAAGAAGCAGCCGACCTACCGGGTCGTGGCGGCCGACAGCCGGTCACCGCGCGACGGCCGGTTCCTCGAGATCGTCGGCACCTACGCTCCACGGGGCGCCTCGTCGGCCGAGCCCGACGCCGTGATCCGGATCGACAACGAGAAGGCGCTCAAGTGGTTGGTGAACGGCGCGCAGCCGACCGAGCGCGTGGAGCGGCTCTTGAAGACCAGCGGCGCCTGGGACGAGTTCTCGGCCGCCAAGGCGAAGTGAGGAACCGGTGACGGATCTCTACGAGGCGGGTGACGTCAATCAAGTGGGCGGCAGGGGTTCGGCCGGCGCTGACGACGAGTACGACGACGACATCGACGACGCGGACGACATTGAGGACCTGGACGACGGGGACGACCTCGAGGACGTTGACGACGGCGGCGACGACGACGTGGACGAGGTCGCCGGCGAGGGCAACCAGGTCGGTGTGGGCAACGAGCGCACGGCGTTGGACGGGGGTACGCCGTTGTCGGTGCTGACGTATCTCGCCAAGTCATTGTCCAACGACCCCGAGGCCGTGGTGATCGACACCGAGGAGCGCCGGAACGGCCTCCGGTTGAACCTGCACGTCGCGCCGGAGGACATGGGCCGCGTCATCGGCCGCCGGGGCCGCACGGCCCAGGCCATCCGCACGATGATCAACGTCGCCGGCGCCAAGGACGGCGTCCAGGCCAGCGTGGACATCGTCGACGACTGAGCGATCCGACCGACACGACTGACTCGACCGATTCGACCGAGTCTGGGGCCGCCGGGACTGTGGACCTCCTCAAGATCGGCCGGATCACCAAGCCCCACGGCCTTCGTGGCGAGGTCGTGTTCCAGCTCTGGACCGACCAGTTGGAGCGCTTGCGCCCCGGGACTGTCCTGTCGTCGCCTTCGGGGCCTTTGTCGGTCGTGTCGTCGAGCCCAGCGCCAGGAGGCGCGGGGAACGACCGCTACATCGTGGCGTTCGCCGAGTGCGCCGATCGCGGCGCGGCCGAGCGATTGCGCGGAGTGGAGCTGTCGGCCGAGGGTTTGGATCAGCCCGGGACGTTGTGGGTCCACGAGCTCGTCGGTGGCGTGGTGCGTGACGCAGATGGAAGTGAGTTGGGGATCGTGGCTGCCGTTGAGGCGAACCCCGCAAGTGACCTGATGGTGCTGGAGTCCGGCGCGTTGATCCCGGTGCACTTCGTGACGGGCCGCGACGCGGCTGCGGGGACGGTGGACGTCGACATCCCCGAGGGGCTGCTGGACCTGTGAGGATCTGGTGAGGGTCGACGTCTTCACGATCTTCCCCGACGTGGTGGCCGGCTACTGCGGCGCCTCGATCCTGGGGCGGGCCGTCGGGCTCGGCACGCTGGACGTGCGGGTGCACGACCTGCGCCAGGGGGCGTCCGACGCCCGGCGTTCGGTCGACGATTCGCCGTTCGGGGGTGGCGCCGGGATGGTGCTCATGCCCGAGCCGTTGTTCCGCAGCGTCGAGGCGGTGCCGGACCTGCCTCGCCCGCTGTTCCTGCTGACACCGGGGGGCCGGCGCTTCGACCAATCGGTGGCGGCCGAGCTGGCGGCGCTGGCCGACGGTGCCTCGGGCGGGTTCTCCTTGTTGTGCGGCCGGTACGAAGGTGTCGACCAGCGGGTGGCCGACCACCTGGTCGACGGCGAGCTCTCGGTGGGTGATTTCGTGCTGGCGGGCGGGGAGCTGGGGGCGCTGGTGGTGATCGAGGCGGTGGCACGGCTGCGTCCGGAGGTGCTCGGCAACGAGGACTCGGCGGCGGACGAGTCGTTCTCCGACGGGCTGCTCGAATATCCGCAGTACACGCGGCCCGCCTCGTTCCGGGGATGGGAGGTCCCCGCCGTGCTGCGGTCCGGCGATCACGGCGCGGTTGCCGTCTGGAGGCGGACCCAGGCGTTGCTGCGCACGGCGGCGCGGCGGCCGGATTTGGTCCAGCGCCTGGTCAGGGCATCGGCTTTGTCGGATGACGACGTGCGGGCGTTGGCCGAGCACGGCTACGATGTTCCGTCCGGCTCAGAATGGATGGACCCCACCGAGCTGGCCTGACCCGATCTTCGAAGGAACCCCCTCATGCAACCCACCGACACGATCGACCGCGACAGCCTGCGCTCGGACATCCCCGAATTCCGCGCCGGCGACACCGTCAAGGTGCACGTGCGGGTCGTCGAGGGCAACCGCGAGCGGGTCCAGGTGTTCCAGGGCGCGGTCATGCGGCGCCAGGGCGGCGGGGTGCAGGAGACCTTCACCGTGCGCAAGGTGAGCTTCGGGGTCGGGGTCGAGCGGACGTTCCCGGTGCACTCGCCGACGATCGCCAAGATCGAGGTCACCACGCTGGGCGACGTGCGGCGGGCCAAGCTGTACTACCTGCGTGAACGGCATGGGAAGGCCGCCAAGATCAAGGAGAAGCGTGGGGGGCGCGGGACCAAGGCCGCGGCATTTGCGGCCGCGGTCGAGGCGGAGGCTTCCGCCGAGGTCGACGAGGTCGACGAGGTCGAGGTCGATGACGTCGAGGACCTGACGCTCGACGACGTCGAGTTGGCCGAGGGCGACGAGGCGCCGGAGGCCGAGGGTGAGGGTGAGGGCGAGGTTGCCGAGGAGGCTGCCGACGCGTAGGGCCGCCGCATGAGCGAGGAGGACCTCGAGCGGTACGAGTCCGAGATCGAACTCGGCCTCGTCCAGGAGTATCGGGCGGTCCTACCGGTCTTCGCTTATGTGATCGAGACGGAGCGGCGTTTCTATCTGGCGAACGAGGTGTCGTTGAACGTGCGTGCCGACACGACACCGGCGTGTATCGAGGTGGAGCTTCGAGACGCGTGGGTGTGGGACATGTACCGCCCTGCCCGCTTCGTGCCCGAGGTGCGGGTGGTCACCTTCCGAGACGTGAACGTCGAGCGCCTGCCGGAACAGGAACTTTCCGACGGGGTCTCCGTCTGAGACCGGCCTACTCTGAACTTGTCGCGGATTGATGAGCCCGGTTCGACGGCGACCATTCTCCGGCGTGAGCCACAGGAACCGCCGGATTGCGCTGGGCCACAGGGGCGAAGACTGGGCCGCCGAGTGGTACGTCGACAACGGCTACGAGATCGTGGCGCGCAATTGGCGCTGTGCCGAGGGTGAGATCGACCTGCTGTGCACGCAGGCCAACCCGCCAGGCTGCGTGACACTGGTGATCTGCGAGGTGAAGTCGCGGACGTCGAACACCCGAGGCCACCCGCTGGAAGCCGTCACGCCCGCCAAGCAGCAGCGGCTTCGTCGGTTGGCGACGTCTTACCTGCAGAGCCAGGACGTCTATTACGACCACCTCCGCTTCGACGTGGTCGCCGTGACCGGGCAGGCGCTCCACGTCGTGGAAAGTGCGTTCTAGGAGGTCGGCGGCGTAGGGTCGGTCTCCATGGAGACCCTTCTCGTCGAGCGCAAAGACGGTGTCGTCACCGTCACGATGAACCGCCCCGAACGCAAGAACGCGGCCAACGGCCGGATGCTGGTGGAGCTGCGGGAGAGCTTCGAGGAGATCGAGGACAGTCCGGACGACCGGGTGATGGTTTTGACGGGCGCCGGCGGTGCCTTCTGCTCGGGTGCGGACCTGGGTGATTCGCAGGGTCCGACGAACGACATGTCGCGCTCGGGTCTCTCCCGGATGCGTCGGTTGGGCGACGTTGCTTTGGCCCTGCACCACATCAGCAAGCCGACGATCGCAAAGGTCGACGGCGTGGCGGTGGGCGCCGGATTCTCGTTGGCGCTCGGGTGTGACCTCGTGGTCTGCACCGAGCAGGCCCGCTTGTCGATGATCTTCGCCAAGCGCGGGCTCTCTTTGGACAACGGCGCCTCCTGGCTGTTGCCACGGCTCATCGGCATGGCTCGGGCCAAGGAGGTCGCCTTGTTCGGGGACATGTGGAGCGCGGAGGAGGCTCTGGCCATCGGCCTGGTCAATCGAGTGCTCTCCACGACCGAGATCGATGCTTTCGTGGAGGACTGGGCCCGGCGTCTGGCGGACGGACCGCCCCTTGCGATCTCCATGACGAAATCGCTCCTCCACGCTTCGTCCAACGCCTCCATGGAGCAGGCCGTTGAAGACGAAGCCCGGTGTCAGGCCCTCAATTTCTCCAGCCAGGACACGGCGGAGGCGATGGATGCCTTCAAGGAGAAACGGGCGCCCGTTTTCGTCGGCCGCTAATAGAGTTGGGCCTGTGCTGAGCGGCGTTCAGGGCATGATCGGCGATACGGCGCTGGTGACCAAGGCCATCGACGGCGCGCATCACCCCGGCAGGATCCGGGCCCGGGGGGAGGAGTGGCTCGCCATCCCATTGGACCCAGAAGCCTGTATACCGGTAGGTACAAACGTCGTTGTCGCCGACGTCGAGCGAGGACTGCTCGTCGTCTACGCCACCGACGACTAACAACCCTGATAGGGGGTAATGCCATGCTGCTTGCCTCAGCTGCCGGAGCGGTCGTCGCAGGAGTGGCGGCCGGCGTCGTCGTCATAGTGATTGGACTGTGGCTCTTCACCCGGTGCGTCAAGATCGTCCAGCAAGGGAGCGTGGGCGTCGTCAAGCGTCTCGGCGAATTCCGGGGTGTCATGCAGCCCGGCATGCACGTCCTAGCCCCGTTCGTCGACCGCATGGAAAAAGTGGACGTCCGCGAGTTCCCCATGACCGGGGACCAGCAGGCCGTGATCACCAAGGACAACGTGTCCCTCCAGGTCAGCGCCACCATCTTCTGCCAGGTCATCGACGTGAAGTCCGCGCTGTTCGAGATCAACGACTTCCAATTGGCGGTCGACCAGCTGTCGCGCACCGCGCTGAGGGCGGTCTTCGGCGAGCTGTCGTTGGACCAAGCGCTCAGCGAGCGGGAGATGATCAACAGCCGGATGCAGGACCACATGGCCGACGCCACGGCCAAGTGGGGCGTGCGGCTCAACCGGATCGAGATCCTCGACATCACCCCGCCGATGAACGTCGTGCAGGCGATGTCGGAGCAGAAGGAGGCCGAGCAGCACAAACGGGCTGCGATCCTGAAGTCCGAGGGCGAACAGCAGGCCGCCATCAACAAAGCGGGCGGAATGAAACAGTCTGCCGTTCTCGACGCCGAAGGGGCAAAGCAATCGGCCATCCTTCGGGCCGAGGCCCAGATGAAGGTCCTGGAGCTCCAGGCCGAGGGTGAGAAGAAGGCACTCGAACTCCGCGGTGCCGGTGAGGCCTCCCGGTTGACCGCCATCGACACAGCGACGATCAATCCCCGCACGTTGGCCGTGCTGCAGTTGCGGGCGCTTCAAGACATCGCAGCCTCAGACAATGCCAAGGTCGTGGTGCCCTACGAAGCAACCAGCCTGATGGGCGCGGCCGAGGTCCTCTTGTCCACGCTGCGCAACGAAGACCTGGAGGCCACCAGCAACGGGAGTGCGCCGCCGGTCGCGACGCCGGCGAAGCCGCCGACCCAGCAGCTGCCGCCGCAGGACTGAGGGGCTGGACGGCCGAGCCCCGGAGGGTGCGGTCGAGGCCGCGCTCTTCGTGACCTGATTCTCCCTGGGGCGGCTTCCCGCCGCTTGCTGAAGGGCGCCCGGAGTTTCGTGGGTTCGTATACGCGACGAGTCCCGGGATTCCTTTGCACGCATATAGGGATCAAGGTCCGATAGTCCGTCGCGTTGGTATACGGGTTGAGCCCCCGTGCTTTGCCCGCGGCTGTATCTACGTCAGAGGCCCGGGGGTTCATGCAGGTGTGTATGCGATAGATACCGGGGCGGGAGGGCCATATACGCCCGACCCGATGACCCCAGATCGGACCCATATACGACCGCAAAGAAATATCCGACTCGATGGCGGCTCGAAAATTTTTAACTAGCCGCGTGCCGCGGCAGCGACCGTTCTCCGGCATGCTGGCTTCTGTTTCATCAGCGACACTCAGCGGCACGGTGGGATACGCCGTCTCGGTCGAAGTTCAAGTGACCAACGGCCTCCCGTGCTTCACCATCGTGGGCTTGCCTGACACGGCGGTTCGTGAAGCACGCGATCGTGTCCGTGCAGCGGTGCTTTCCAGCGGCGTGTCATGGCCCATGCGACGAGTCACCGTGAATTTGGCACCCTCGGCCCTCCGGAAGGGCGGCGCTGGGCTGGACCTACCCATCGCGGTGGGCCTACTGGTTGCGTCCGGTGACCTCCCACCCAACTGCACCGAGGGCCTTGCCTTCTGCGGCGAGCTTGGGCTGAATGGCTCCCTGCGGCACGTGCCCGGGATGATCGCCCTGGCCGACGCCAGCACTGCGGACGAATTGGTGGTTCCACTGTGCGATGTGAGCGAGGCGACGTTGGTAAGGGAGACTGGCGTTCACGGCGCTGCCACTTTGGCTCAACTGGTGTCCATCTTGCGGCGTCAGGTCGCATGGCCCGAGGCCACACACGTCAGCACACCAGTGGTCGCTTCACCCGGTCCCGATCTCGCGGACGTCCATGGTCAACTGGTGGGACGGCGTGCGCTCGAAGTGGCAGCGGCAGGTCGCCATCATCTGCTTCTGATCGGGCCGCCCGGTTCAGGCAAGACCATGTTGGCGGAACGATTGCCTGGCCTACTGCCTCCACTTACGAAAGAAGAGGCGATAACGGTGTCGCGCATCCACTCAAGCGCCGGCATTTCCCTGCCCGACACCGCGCTGCTCGAGCGACCGCCGTTCCGTGCACCGCACCACCAGGCCACAATCATCTCGCTTATTGGAGGTGGGAGCGCCTCGCCGCGCCCGGGTGAGGCGAGCCTGGCCACTCACGGGGTGCTCTTCCTGGATGAACTCGGCGAGTTTCCAGTCGCGGCACTCGAATCGTTGCGTCAGCCATTGGAGGAAGGCGTGATCCGGGTCAACCGCGCTGCGGGAAGCGCGGAATTCCCCGCTTCGTTCTTGCTCGTAGCTGCCATGAATCCGTGCCCCTGCGGCGAAGGCGTTTACGAGGGGGCGTGCTCGTGCTCGGTGGTCATGCGCGCTCGTTACCGCCGACGTATCTCCGCGCCATTTCTGGACCGATTCGACCTGGTGGTGCCGGTAACCCGGCCGACTGCTAGCGAATTGCTTTGCCGCGTCCCAGCCGAATGTTCGGCGGATGTTGCGGCCCGAGTAGCGATCGCTCGAAGAACGGCGGATTCTCGAGCGGCGCAAGAACCCAACTTGTCGGCAGACGCGACGGAGATCCTGTCCCAAAAGCTTGGTGAGGGCGCACTCAGCGCACGCGGTCTCGGGAAGGTCACCCGAGTGGCGCAAACCATCGCCGATCTTGCGGGGGTCGAAATCGTGAACGACAACCACGTCTCCGAAGCGCTTTCTCTTCGCGCCGGACGATCGGTGGTCGTGGCATGAGCGAAGAACTTCCCGACGAGGCCTATGCCATCGCACTTGCGTTCCTGCCTGACGTTGGTCCCGCGACGTTGCGGAATGTGATCGACGCAGAGTCGCCCCCGAAGGCCTGGGAAAGGTTCGGGAACGTTTCTGCTGAGGCTCGGGCGGCAGTGGCGAGACAATGGCAGCACCACTGCGACCTCGGGATAAGCATCTTGCTTCGAGACAACGCGCTCTATCCGGATCGACTGCGCGATTCGCTGGCGCCGCCTGCTGTGCTTTTCTGTCGAGGCGATCCACGTGTGCTCTCTGATAAGCCGACCGCCGCGCTCATCGGTACCCGCGCGCCAACCCGGTACGGCATCGGCGTAGCCGCCCAACTGGCGACGGAACTATCGGCTGCCGGCGTGAGCGTCGTTTCCGGACTGGCTCTGGGGATCGACGGAGCGGCACACGAAGGTGCCTGCGGCGCCGGCGCGGCCCCGATTGGCGTGGTCGCGGGTGGTCTCGACGTACCGTACCCGCGACGCCATTCCCGCCTCTGGGAACGAGTCGTCCAAGAGGGTGTGATCGTCTCCGAGTCGCCGGCGGGTGCCAAGACGGAGAAGTGGAGGTTCCCCGTACGCAACAGTTTGATGGCGGCGCTCAGCGACGTTGTCGTCGTTGTCGAAAGCCGTCACGGCGGTGGATCTCGGCATACCGTCAACGCAGCGCTCGCTGGGGGAATCGACGTTGGCGCAGTGCCTGGATCTATTCGAAGCGCCACCTCTGAAGGGACGAATGCCTTGCTGGCCGAGGGCGCCTTTCTTGTTTCCGGCGTGACCGACATCTTGCTTGCGCTCTCACGGGCTGGTGCCGACGTGGCAATGCCGACCCAACCAACGAGCAAGCGGGTTGCCGCGGGGCCCGTGCCCGATGGGGAGCAACAGCTGTACGCCGCGCTGTCGCCCGATCCCGTGTCGTTGGACGAACTGGCCCGGATCACGGGCCTGGATTTCGCCAAGCTGTGCGGGGGTCTCGAGCGGCTGGCCCAAGCGGGCTTGGCCCGTGACGTAGG
>CAWHFH010000018.1:0-91422 GCA_963828455.1 uncultured Acidimicrobiaceae bacterium
ATGCGACGTCGCCGATTCCGCGGGGCCGGGGCGACGCCGCCGATCCGAAGAGGGGTAGCAACGGCGGGCCGTCGGCCAACGGCAGAGGAGAAGCGAGCGGCTGAGGCCGGGGTAGTGTCGTAACGCTCCCAGCACGGGGGCGGACGGGCTGTGGCGCAGCTTGGTTAGCGCGCTGCGTTCGGGACGCAGAGGTCCCCGGTTCAAATCCGGGCAGCCCGACTCGGAAATACCCTTATCAGGGCGGCATCTGAAGAAGCAACCCTTCAGTAACTCGAACGAATGGCGCGGAAATGGCGCGGAACATTTCGAGTGCCGTTCGAGTGCCGATTTCGAGTGCCGATTTCGAGTGCCGACGTCGTCGAGCGGTTCAGGAGCCGACCCGCTTCCGCGGCGGATGACGGTTGAGGCTCGGTGCCACCGTGGACGAGCGTCGCCGACTGGACGACCCCCCAGCGCGCGTCGAGCGGCCAGCGCGAGCGACTGGCGTCCCCGGATGGCGAGCGCAGGGTCAGCCGGTCCGCCGTGCAGTAGCGCCACAACGACAGTGCAGCCACCAACACGTCGTCGGGGCGGTACAGCTCGAGGGCGCTGAACGCGGCCCGGCCGATCTCGAACTCGATGCGCCACAACGGGACTCCCGTTGTGTGCCGCTCTCCCCAGACGAACTCCCACCAGTCGGTGCCCTTGAGGGCGATCTCGGCCGTCTTGTCGTAGAGGCGGGATCTGATGCGCGGAGCGGGCACCGTTGGGCCTTTCCCGGAGTTTCGCACCTCCCGTTACCAACGACGCACGTCCGGGCGGGACAGGCATCGAGCACTTGCCTGGGACTACGCAGTCGACATCATCTGTCGCCCTCCTTTCTGCGAGCCCACTCGCTACGAGTGACCTCGTGTCGCACTGTGGGTGCTGTGTTGCAGGGCACGCACCCACCGCAAGATGCCACAGCGATCGACGCAACGCTGCTGGCAGAACCTAGGTACTGGTATCGCTCCGGAATGATGTGAAGAAACGGGACAAAACCGCTATCCCCATCAGTCCTGGCCGCCCCGCGAAAGAAATCCACGTTCGATTCCCCGGAAGATCTTGAGATCATGCCGTTGGAGGCCGCCAACGGGTTGCGCCCCGTACGGCTCCATTACCTGGGAGACAATGCCCTCAATTTCAGCCGCGGGCATTCGAGGACCCCTCCGGTGCGACAGTTCTATGACCAAAGTCCCATAATTCGTCACGTCGCACTTGGGCATAGCCTCGAGTTATGCGTTCATTCACACGAGACGCGCTGGTTACGGGGTTGGTGGTTGTATCGCTCTTCCTCGTGTCAGGTGCGTATCAGTCGAGTATCTCTCAGGCGGCGACCACGTCTGTCGCTTGGCAGCCGCTACAAGTATCCGGTGGCCCAGGATCTGTCGTTGGGGCAGGCATGGTCTACGACAAGAAGCTCAAAGAGATCATTTTGTGCGGAGGCGGAAGTACGACCGTCTTTGGCACCACCTGGTCATACACCGCGTCTGGCTGGACCCGTCTCGTTGACGGTCCGGCGCGGATTCGAGCCGGTGTGGCGTACGACCCGAGGATCGGCAAAGTGCTCGAGTTCGGAGGGGCTGGTATTCCGGGGTCGCCGGGAATAGCGGGCGACACCTGGACCTTCGATGGCAGTGTCTGGACGCAGATCGCAACTTCTGGGCCATCGGCCCGTGAGGGAGCTGCCATGGCCTATGACCCCAGGCTCAAGGAGGTCGTCCTCTTCGGCGGTGACGATGGGATGGGAACGAACTTGGGCGACACATGGACCTGGAACGCTTCTGCGGGTTGGCAGCAATTGACGACGCCGACGTCACCGAGCGCAAGATTCGGAAGTGCCATGGCCTACGACCGGAGGACTCATTCCTTGCTGCTTTTTGGTGGTGAGGACGCCAATGGGGCCGAAAGCGATACATGGCAGTTCAACGGAGCGACCTGGACACAATTTACTTCCTCCGCGGTAACTCCGCCGAGCCGAGTTCAGGAGACTATGACCTACGACCCGTCACTCGGTGGCGTAGTGATTTGGGGTGGTATTGGTGTGACCGGCGACCTAGCCGATACATGGCTCTTTGCCCACGGACAGTGGTCTCAATTGCCGGTCAGCGGGCCGACCGCAGCGCAGGGCCAAGAGGCCATGATGACCTACGACCCAATGATCAAGGCCGCCCTGTTGGTGGGGGGTGGCGGAAGCAGCGGCATTCAGCCTTCTGCTGAATGGTTGCTCTCTCGCGGCTAACAGGATCCTCCAAGTGGTGAGGACTGGCGGAGACGCAGGTCGCCCCAGGGAGGAGGGATTTCAGCCCTTCGCTGGGTGGATCTGTCTGATGGCCCTTGGCCCATGCACCCCCGACCATGTCGATTGGCTCCGAGCGGGTCTAGACCCCCATTAGGGCGGGGGGTGGGGGTGGAGCGATAGTGGGTCTGGTCTTCCGCCTCGAGCTCATGTGGATCACAGATAGGGTCCGGCACCTCAGCCAGTGAGTCCGCAGTTCGACTGCGACTATCCCCTATCGGATACGAACTACCCGTCGATCGCAAAGGTCAGGGTTACGGCACTAGTGGCAGAAACGCTCCCGGCCTCTATGGGGACGTTGGCAGCTCCTGTTGACATCGGTATGGCTCGTGCCGTTTGAGCAAAATTGGTCGGGCCTGCGTGTTGGTCCTGAATGGAGAGAATCGTGCCGAGCTGGATTCCCATTTCATCCGCGATCTCGTTGACCTTCTTCTTGGCATCTCGGATCGCTAATCGTCGAGCCTCACTCCTGAGCGGTTCCTGGTCTTCGATGGTTAGGTCGATCCCGCGGATTTGGAGTGCATCGCTTACCGCCGAGGACAGCACGGCGAGGACGGCGCCAGCCTCGTCGATGGGGCGGACGATCACGTCAAGCTGGTAAGAGCCAATCCGAGCTGTCACCTTCTGTTCTGTTTGATCGAAGAAGTCTTAAATGGATAGACCCACAGTTCTGACTTCACATTGTTCGATTTGCAGATCAGCGAGGACAGCAATTGCCTTCGTTGCAAAATCGGCGGTTGGAGCATCGCGG
Organism: uncultured Acidimicrobiaceae bacterium; assembly: GCA_963828455.1. Classification (GTDB taxonomy): domain Bacteria; phylum Actinomycetota; class Acidimicrobiia; order Acidimicrobiales; family RAAP-2; genus Bog-473. The sequence goes on from CAWHFH010000018.1 coordinate 3,069, forward strand.
CTGTCTCTGCAAGATGGTTCAGTGAGATGTGAAGCCGACACTGATCAGGTGACCCGCTTGGAGGCCGTGAGTGAGGGATGGTCGGGTGTGGGATGAGATACCGGTCGAACTCATACCTTGCTGAACTGACATCCCTTCGCCGGATAGACGGCACAAATTGAAATAAGTGCATCACGCCGACTGGGCGGCCGCTCCCGGCCCAAGCCGCTTGCGGAGATCGGCCTCGAAATCCCTCACGGCAGCTCCAGCGTGCTGTTCCTTTAGCCGGTTGAGCGTGGCGTAACCCGTGTCGCGCTCGGCGTCCCATTCGTCAGCAAAGCGGCCGCTCTCGATCTCCTCGGCCGTAGACCGCATGGTCGTCAGCAGGTCGAGATGGTCGTAGCGCCCCCGACGTGTGAGCTGACCGTACTGACTCGTCGGGGAATGGAACTCCGACTGCACTGCGTAGCCGACTTCACGTAGCAGGCGGTAGGTCCGTTCGACCTCTCCCGAGAGCACCAGTTCGGTGACGATCGCCTCCAGGGGAATCCCGTGTTCGAGCATGGTTTGGACAAAGGCGTTGTTCACTGCTGTAAGCGCCGGGGACAGCACCTGCTCGACCCCAAGGTCCAGCACCGCCTCCTGCTTCGGTGTCAGTTCAATGGCTCCCTGCCTGAGGCCACCGATGGCGTGGGCGACTGCGAGCACTCGCCCGAGAGCACGGCCGGTGGTATCGCGGTGCACGCCGACCGCGGTGATGAACCCGGCACCTTCCTCATAGCACCGCCGCACCTCCGGGCCGAGCATGCGCGGCGCCACGATCCCCGAATCTCCCGGAGGATCGAGCCGACCGAAGGCCAGGGTGTAGCCGCTGGCCACGATGACGCATGAGTTGGGCCCCGGTCGCACATCGAGCAACGGCACCACGTCGTCGGGAACGAGGATGCAGATCACGTCGGCCCCTCCCGCCTCGCTCACCTCGTGGACAGAGAAACCGTCGGCGGCCGCCTGCTCACGGCTCGTATCCGCCCGCACGCATACGACCGGCTCGTAGCCGCTGTCGCGCAGGTTGAGCGCCCAGGACCGGCCTTGGTTGCCGTAACCAACCACAGCCACCGTCTCGGCCGCGAGCATTCCAGTGTCGGCGTCTTTTTCGTAGTAGATCGTGGTCATCGCCCAATCATCGCGCGACGACCTGAGCGTTCGACCAGGAATGACCTCTTCCGTTGCCACTGAATGGCGGCTGCGGGCACTCCTTCTCTCAGCGATAGCCTCGCCTCGAAAGACAATGGATCCGAGTGCACAGGCCTCCCTCGCAAATGCGCTGGCGTCAGCGCGCCAAGGTCCTCACTCGCCAGAATTCGATGCTGACGAGTGGAAGCCGAGGACGTTCGCCTTCAGATTGGCCGTGGGCGCCCTCGTTGCCGTTGGCGCGGTGACCCACGAAGAGAGCCAAGAATGGACCAACAGGAGAATGTCTGATCGCCCTGGGGGAATATGGCGCCGGCTCAGCGTTGGGAGTTTCACGGACTGTATTTCAGGGTGTCTTGCGAAGCTTCCCGTTCTTGCCCACTGTCGGGTCGGTGCATGCGGAGAGGTCAAAGCAGCACGGCCGCCGCTTGCCGCTGTTCATTTTGGAGATAGTCACCTCGACGCGCCGCTGGCGGGTAGCGGGACTTGCGGTTGCGTTGACCCACCGCACCCATTCCCAACGCGCCATTGGGGTGATGTCGTTCCAGATGTCGGTGACCTTTCGTGACGCCCCGGCTAGGGCTGCGCTGAGGTCTGCTGGCACGTCCGGTTCGGGCCAGTGAGGTGTCGTTGCGAGGGTGACGGTGACGCGGTCGTCTTTGGTGATGTGCGCGGTTTGCCGCAGTGCCGGATCGAGTTTCATCCAGTGGCCTTTCTCGCCGTCGGGCTCGAGCACGGCGCGGAACTCCTGGCCGTTGATCGATCCTCGGACTGCGACCTGTCCCCTCGAGGGCAGCTGTCGGCTTGCTGGCTCCGGTAGGCGCACGAGGGTCGACGCATCGAGGGTGTCGACAGTGGCGGTGAATCGGATTTTCGCCGTCTTGGTCTTCTGACTGCTGGGTGTCATGGGTCGCTCCCTTCTGTAGGTGCTTGCTGACTCTCGTCGCCCTGTCGGGCTGGCGGACCGTGCCAGCCGTGCTCGGCGAAGCTGAACAGCCGGTGAGGGGTCAATCGCAGCCAAGCCGTGGACCAGTCCAGGCTGGCGCCGTTGTTGCGTCGTTGGGTGGCGGTCCACACGGCGTCGGGAACGGTGGTCAGTACCTCGGCCGGTCCCTCGGTGAGCACCGCGGCATGGGTGTCGTGTTCGCCTTCAATGATCGACAACGCCAGCCACGGGTTGGCCCGAACGTTGACGACTCGGATCGCAGTACCAAGGGTCGGTAACCAGAACGCCTCGGCGTAGGTCGTGAAAAGTGTGGGCGCGGCGTGCGCTCGACCGTCGGGCCGGGTGGACGAGGCCAGTGCGTAGGTCCGGCGCGTCAGGTACCCGGCCAGCTGGGCTGCGGTCATCCGCCGCTGCGGGGGGTACGCCGCCCGCAACGTTGGTCCGGCCTGGTCGAAAGACGCCTCTTGGAGCTGGGCCAGCCAGGCGTGCAGGGCTGGATCACTTAGGCCCGCGGCAAGTTCAGAGTGTTCGGGCATTGTTCATTCCAGTCATGGTCGCCGTCTCGCGTGCAGACCCTCCGGGGTCCGTGTAAGGCCTGCGATCACCAGCGTTTCCCCTGCGTTGTCTCCGTCCCGGCGGGTTATCAATAGTTTGATTCTACGATCATAGGTTAACACCATGATTGTGTCAATGGATCGTGGGGATCGACCAGCACATTTGGTAGGCTGAAGGTATGCCAGCAGCAATCTCGAGCGACAACGAGGTGACCGAGTTCGTCGGCCAGATCTTTTTCCGCCTGTGGCGGGCATCGCATGCCCGCACCGCGGAAGGCCTGCAGACGGTCGGTCTCACCACGGCCACCTTCGGCGTGCTCAATGTGCTGGGCGCCCGCCCCGACGGTGCCATCCAGCAGCAGCTCAGCGCCGAGATGGGCATCGATCCGAGCGCCATGGTTTCGCTCATCAACGAACTCGAAGACGCCGGGTTGGCTGAACGGCGGCGGCGTCCCGGCGATCGGCGGGCCTGGGAAGTCACCATCACTGCTCAAGGGCGCCGTACCCTCCAGAGGGCCAAACGGCTCGCCTCCGACGTCGAAGACGAAATTCTCGGAGGGCTCTCCGCAGCCGAACGCCGCCAGCTGCTGGCCCTGCTCCGCCGGGCCCTTCTCTCGGTGCCAGCCCCGCCGCCATGGCGCAGCGAACAAGACGAGTGACCAACACGGCCAAGAGCCCTCCAACCCGCCACATGGCGGTGAACGAACCGCAGACCCTCGTCCGCACCCCGTAACCCAGCAACGACAAAGACCCGACTCGAGTACACACGACGAGGGCTCCCAAGTCACACGACCCGATTCGCCCCGATCGGGCCGCCGAATCGTCGCGCACTATCCCAGGGCCGAGGAGTCCCCGAAGATCGGATCGGAGCGCTCTTTTCCGGTGTTGGGCAAACGGAGCCGTTTTGGGCCCGAGGATGCGGCCTTGGTAATGCGAGGACAAACTGTGGCCTCAATTGGGCCGACCAAAAACCCACTACGTGGCTGTTGGCGACGGTCAACTCCTTGGGGAGGACCAGCGACGGATTCGTTGCGGCAGTCGCCACTTGTGGGCGATGCAGGGGGCTACAACGCGTGGAAGGCCACTCCGTCGGCCCGGGCGGACGCTCGTAGGTTGGAACCGATGTCGTGTTTCGACACTGCGATGCCAGCGTCCATTCGCTGGGCCGCAGCCAGTGCTTCGACCATTGCGGCAGACATTGGCCGTCCGGCCTCCCGGTGTCGAGTTTGCGTTTCCGCCATCGACCAAGAGAGATCGCGCATTGACAACACCTCGATCTCACCGGGAAGGATCATGAGCTGTCCGCGGAATCGGGTTTGCACCTCTGTCGGGAGCGCGGCGACGGGTGCCGAGAGCTTGCCCGAGACGATTGGATCGGCCAACGACGAGCACAACCGAAAGAGCCAGAGCCCGGTGGTTGCCACGCCCTCGGGCGCAAGGCCCTCGATATCCGCCGGGCGTTCACCGGTCAGCAGGTCGCGAAGAATGTGGTCGTCGACGACGACGGATGCCACTTACGTCGTGGCGAGATCGGGGTCGTCGATCTCTCGAACAAACCGCAAATGGTCCTCAGCGCTGAGGGCTCGGGCGAGGATCTGTTTGTTTCCCCCCGGCGGTAGAAGGACCACCGCGTCTCCCAGGTCGACCACGGTCACCCGTCCGCCCTGATGGAGACCCCATCGATGGCGCACGGCCGCAGGGACCGACATCTGTCCGCTCGTCGAAACCAGGAACTCTGTAGGAACCATCACGATCAACCTTCTTCACTTGGTAGATTCATAGCTTACCAAGTGTCCTGGATCGGGGGTTGTCCAGGTAATCCCCTCTGGGGACCCTCGGCATCTCGGTCGTCTGGCGCCTCCTCGTCGACCAGCACCTGCTGTCCCAGAGCGAAGCTGGCCCGGATGTGCAGGAATTGCTTCGCCCCGGCCTGGCAGTCGACACCGATGTAGGCCTTGCGGTCATCGCTGAACGTGCCGATGGGCTTCGGGTGCCAACCCAGCCCCGTGTAGTGACCTGTCGGCTCCATCTGGGCCGAGAGGAAGGTTGGTGCTCATGGGAAGGTAACGCGGATCGGGGTTCTCGGAACCCTTGTGATTGCGGGAACGCTCGCGTTGTCCGGGGGATTGGCGCGATGGGTGCCGCCCATTCGAGTTCCGCGGCGACGGCGTACACGTGTTCGGGTGGCTCGTTTCCGACCAACGTCATCGACATCCCGTCGGGGAACTACGCCAGCCTCACGGTTGCGGGGGCGTGCGACGTGCCGGACAACGCGGTAGTCAACGTCGTCGGTAATGACAATGTCCTCTCAATGGCACGCACGCGGAACACCCGTGTACGACTGACCTGACAGGGAGCTCAATCGTCACCATCGAAGGGAACATCGCTACCACGAACGCCGCCGCCGTTCTGCTCAACGGCATCACGGTCGACGGGAACATCACGATCACCGGGGGAGGTCAGAACTTCATCCCCGATACGGTGACGAACGACAGGATCGGCAAGAACCTCACAATCAGCGGCCTCGTCACCCAGTGGTTCGGTGTCCTGTTCAATTCGATCGCTGGCAACGCGACGCTGACCAACATCACGCTGACCGACCCGGGCGACCCGACTCCCACCATGCAGATCGCCGTCAACACAGTTAGGAAGAACCTCAACTGCTCGGGAATCGGCCGGTATCTGTCGGGTGGGTTCATTCCCTGTGAGGTCAACACGGGTCGGCGGCCATGCCACCGGGCCAGTGCTACAACTTGCAATCCGGCGGATGACCTGACTCTTTCGCACTGCGCCTGCCGGCCACCCTTGGGCGTCCCAGCGGTGGCCAGGCGGCGCAGGTGTGAATGATTTCGTGCTCTGCCCTTATCCGGGGTTCTGCCCCCATGGCGCTCGAGGTTGACCTTACTCTTGAGGGTGGCGTTGACCGATTCGAAGAGCTGGCGCAAGGGCTTGGGCAGCGGGCAGGTCACGCGACCCCGGTCGCTCTTGTGGGCGGGCAGGATAAGCGTGACGCCGTGGCTGGCCAAGAAGGTCTCGAACTCGGCGGACCGATAGCCCTTCGCCATCACGCGCTTGGTTGATCCTCGATTGGGGACGCCCTTCGTGGTCAAGGCCGGACGCACGACGACGGTTGTAGTTAAGGACGTCTGTCACTAGACGCAGAACCTCGACTAGCCCCGATCGAGCAGCTCGACCAGCGCGTCGAGGAACACCACCTGGCCTTTGAGGAGCCTGCCTCGCGCCTGCTCCAGGGTCATCCATTCGACACGGTCGACTTCAGGGAACTCGCGCACGGTACCCGAGCCCCGGGGCCATTCGATCTCGAAGGTGTTGCTCGTGGCGTGGGTGACGTCGAGATCGCCCGCCAAGGCCCACGCGGTGACCCGCTTGCCGCTGGGCTGGCGGTGCTCCCCGAGAGGCACGGGTTCGCCGGCAGGCGGGTCGAGGCCGATCTCCTCTCGGAACTCGCGCCGGGCGGTGGTCAGGGCGTCGTCGGACGGTTCGTACTCGCCCTTCGGGATCGACCACGCGCCGGCGTCCTTCCGGGACCAGAACGGCCCGCCGGGGTGTGCGAGCAGCACCTCGACGACACCATCCTCCGATTCCCGGTACAGCAGCAGCCCTGCGCTCCTCGCGACCACGCGTCAAGTATGGAGAGGGTCGGAGCTTCGAGGCGGCGGGAAGCGGTGCGAACGGCGGTGCGATGGGTGGTCCTCCTTGACTGCCCCTTTGATGCCGTCCTCGCTAGGCTGGTTTCCCGTTCCGGCCGCCTTTACCGGAGCCGACTCGGGGGCGCGGACGTCGACCACCACCTGGACCAGAGGTCGCACGTCATTCTGAACACTGGATCATGAGCCCCCCGAACCCCGAAGACGATCCCATACACAAGGGTCTCCATGACCTCGGCCGCCAGATCGAAGAGGCGGAGGGGGCGAACCCCGGGCCAGAGGCTGCCGGCGAAGACCCGGAGCCGGGTCTCGCACGTCGGGGTGAGCCACCGACACCGCCCGCGGCCTCAGCTGCCGATGTGGGAGCCGACGACGAACTGCCCTGGCCGTCGCCGCCGCCCGCGGAGACATCCGCACGGACCCGAGCGGCGGTGGACACTCCGCAGGGCGGAGGCGAGGCCGTTGCCGCGCCGGCGGCACCCGGGGCCGAGGCCGACCCCGCCGACAACCCGGTCGAGCGCGGGCTCCACGAACTGGGTCGCCAGATCGACGAGGCGGAGCGAGATGGCAGGAGTGGGACTGCGGGTGGTGGACGCGGCGGACGAGGTGACGGCGGGCCGGCGCACGCGGCGCCGAAGAAGAAGCGCTCGACCCGACGCAAGGTGACCTATGTCCTCGGCTCGATCTTCCTCGTGCTCGTGCTGATCGCCGGTGCTGCTGCGGGGTACGCGTGGTATCTCAACGATCAGATCCACCGCATCGACCTGCACAATCTCTCGGATTCACCATCGAAGGGCGCTGACGCGGGACGGAGAACATCTTGATGATCGGGTCGACCTCGCGCTGCGCGCTCAAAGTGCAGAACCCGCAGTTCGGCCTCTGCTCACAGGGCGTGACGGGCGTCAACAGCGACGTCGTGATGATCCTGCACCTGAACCCGGCGAACAATTCGCTGTCGATCCTCTCTATCCCCCGCGACCTGTTCGTGCCCAATGCGCGGTCGGACGGGGCCAACAAGATCGACGCTGCGCTCTATCAAGGCCCCGACCAGCTGATCGCGGCCATCGAAGAGGACTTCGGCATCCCGATCCAACACTTCGTCGAACTCAACTTCGACAGCTTCATGAACGTCGTCAACGCGCTCGGCGGGATCCACATGTACTTTCCGGAGCCGATCTTCGACTCGTTCTCGGGCCTCAACATCCAGACGACGGGGTGCATCGGGCTCAACGGGACCTCGGCGCTCGAGGTCGTCCGCGCGCGCGCCACCTGCAGTACAAGCCGCCGGGCGTCACGACCACCGACCCCTACTACTGGCCTTCGGAGAATGAGAGCGACCTGGCGCGCATCCGACGAGATCACGAGTTCCTGCGTGTCCTGGCGTCGGCCGTCAAGGCAAAGGGCATCGGTAATCCCCTGACCGACCAGTCGACTCGTCTCGGGCGTCGTAGGCGACCTCACCGTCGACTCCGGCTTCTCGTTGTCGGACATGGTCTCGCTCGTGCTGACCTATCACGGCGTGAACGTCAATTCGGCGCCGCAGTTGACGATGCCGGTCCAAGTGGACCAGTTCGGCAGCTACACCTACAAGGGCGGGAGCTACGGGAACATCGAGTTCCCGTCCAATCCCCAGGACCACGCCGCGGTCGACCAGTTCCTGGGTTTGAAGGCGAATGAGGACACCTACTCGGGTGGCGCGTTGCCATCGCCGTCGTCCGTCACTGTGTCAGTGATGAACGGGTCGGGCACCTCCAACCAAGCGTCTGACACGGCGGCAAGCCTGAAGGCACTGGGCTTCAACATCGGGACGGTCGGTGACACCACCCCAGTGGGCCGCGAGGCCGAAACGGTCGTCTACTACTCCTCGAAGACCCACGCCAACCTCGCCGCGGCCCAGGCCGTGGCGAACTCCATGAGCGGCGCAGTGCTCATGGCCATGGACCCGAGCCAGGTGCAGTCGGGGTCCCAGGTCACGGTGGTCACCGGGACCCAGTTCAGCGTGAACCCGCCGCCGGCCGCCGTCACGCCGACCTCCGCGGCGGGAAGCACGGGAGCGGCATCCTCGAGTACGACGACGACCTCATCGCCTTCTTCCAGCAACAGCCAGCTGTTCCAGCCGCCGACCACGACCGTGGAGCCGCTGGCCGCGTGGGATCCCCGGTCATGCACCGCGAAGGGCGGCGAAGGGCCGTAGGGACCCGCCGGTCGTTCCCAACCGTCCGATTGCATCAGGGCGGCGAGGAACCCGGGGATAAACGCCAGGGCATTTTCACTTGGCTCGTACTTTTGCAAGCACCTTCCCGCGAAAATAACTTGTGAATGCACGCAAAGCGTCCGATTTGGCACCCCTGGAAAGGAAAACGGGACGATGGAGACGGTAAGCAACAAGGGCTGGACGTTGATGGTGGGCTGGAGTCGCCGTGTTCGCTGTCCTCTGCGTCTCGCGGCGGTGTCGAACTGAGCCTTGCCGCGTCGATGCGAGCCGTGCCGAGTCTGCCGAAGCGCTAAGCCCGAGGGGTCGCGTGGAGCGGGAGTGTGCCCCTTGGACCCCTCCGACGTAACCGCACCCGCCTGTAATGCCTCACGCGGCTCAGGCGAAGATCTCTCCGCCATTCGTGTCGAGCGCCTGGCCCGTCATGGCTACCGACAAGTCGGACGCAAGGTAGACGATGGCGCCGGCCACGTCGGCGTCGGAAGGGATCCGGCCGAGCGGCACCCGGGCGTTGAGCTCGTCGATGACCTCCTGCGCCGGCACGCCGCGGCCACTCGAGGTCATCTCGACGTACATGTCCACCGACGGTCCGGCCATCCAGCCGGGGACGACCGCGTTGACACGAATGTTCGACGGGCCGAGCTCGTAGGCGAGCACGCGGGTCGCCGTGAGGAGCGCCCCTTTGGAAATCGCATACCCGCCTTGGGCGGGCTGGGGTTGCCGCGTGACCATCGACGCCATGTTGACGACCGAGCCGCCACCGCGCGTGCGGAGGTGCGGCAACGCCGCCTTTGTCATTTGGAGTGAGCCGAAGAGATTGACCTCCATGATCTTTCGCCAGATGGCGAGATCGACCTCTTCGAAAGTCTGGAATACGTCGCTGCGGAACGCGTTGTTCACCACGACGTCGATTCCCCCGAACTTGCCGGCGGCCGCTGCCATCAGCGCGGCACAGGCATCGGGGTCGACGATGTTGGTCGGTACCGCAAGACCTCGCGCGCCGAGTTCGGTCACCTCGGAGAGCACCTCTTCGAGATTGGCTTCACGGCGCGCCGCCAGCACGACGTCGGCGCCGTGGGCGGCGAGAGCCCGCGCCGCCTGGCGGCCGAGCCCGGGACCAACCCCCGATACGACACACACCTTGCCGGCCAACAAGCCGGTCGCCGCTCCCGCCCGGCTCTTGGCCTCATTCTTCGTCGTCGTCATGGAAGCGCAGCGTAGAGCAGCCGACCTGGTGGGTCGCCAGCCATCCGCGCTGCGGTCACAGGCGCCTGGGATGATCGATGACAAGGTTGCGGCAAGGAGGGTCGATGGCGATCTGTGGGCACTGCGGCGGCGAAATGTCCGATGGGATCAGCTGCCTGACCGACCCGACTGTCATCGATGGCAGGGCCTACCTGCCCATCCGCTGGGGCCAGGAACCTCGGCCGCGGCACCGCTACGAGCCCGAGGAATGCCGTGACTGCGGCACCCCGATCGGTGGGGTACACCACCCGGGCTGTTGCCTCGAGCGCTGCCCCGCCTGCCACGGACAGGCCATCAGCTGCGGATGCATCGTGGAGAGCGAGTGCGACTTCGAGATTGCCCGGGTCCCCCGGTGCCGCTCCCACGTGCTGCGTCGCGTCGGCTGGCGCTGAGACGCGCCCGGGGCACTGCGCCGGGTTGTGCTCAGTCCTCCGATCCCGGCGCGCGCCCGGAACGCCGGAGCAACGCCTCCCACGGACTGAGCCGGGCACCGACCGGCACTAGGGCGGCAGCGATCCGGCCCTTCAACCCGCCCTGCGCCCTCGCCAGACATGCTCCGTCCCCGCGATAGAGCTTGTCGGGATCGGAAGGCCGGTGCCCCGTTCCACCGGACCGGGCCAGGTCCCACGAATGGAGGTGCCATTCGGTGACGGCCATCGCGGCGTGGAGTCCCGCCGTGACCGTCCCCCGCGGGTAGCCGTAGGGCAGGTCCCATGCGGCAGGCAAGCGCTCTCCGTACGACCTCGCCCTGGTGACGAAGAGGTCCAGTGCGGCCGCGCCACTCGTCTCTGCCAGCGGCACCAAGGCCAGCTCGTTCTGCGCGGCCAGCTCATTGCCACCAAAGGGAGGCGTCGCATTGTCGCGCTCGGCCCTATCGATCCACTCGTGGTACCAGCCTGCGACGGCAGCTACGTGACGGGTCAGAACAACCGCGCTCCACTCGCCGCAGGCACGTCGCTCCCATTCCTCACCGGTCAGTTCACCCGCCAACCGGACGAACGCGTCGACCCCTTCCACATAGAGACGTAGCACCTCGTCCTGTGGCACCTCGGACACGCACGCATCATTGCCTGCCCCGCGTCCGGGGCGCCGACGACACGGGGAGGAGACGGCCGGTCCCTACGCCGACCGCCGTCGCTTCGGGCGCGTGGTGCGAGCCGGTGCCGAGGAGCAGTGGGGCGGGTTCGTCCCCGTGTGAGGGCTGGACGGTGCGCGACGTCCTGGCGCACATGACCGCGACCGCCAACAAAACGCCGGCGAAGTTTTTTCCCGGCCCCCAAGATGACTGCGTCGGGTTTCAGCTTCGGCGAGGTGCAGGGCAAAGGCATCGCAGCCGAGCGCGGCGTCTCGGGTGCGGAGACGCTGTCGCGCTTCCAAACGGTCATCGGCTCGAGAAGAAGCCGCCGGGACCGAAGGACACCGTCCTGGGCAAGACCGTCGTCCGCTCGGCCTGCGCGCACGCATCCCGACGACGCTTTGGTGGAGGTCGTCGACTTCTAAAAGGGCTCGAACCTGATCTTCGGGACGAAGCGCCGCATCGACGGCTTGGCGCTACGGGCCACCGGCACCGGCTGGTCCCACGGCGCCGGTCCGGAGATGTCGGGCCCGATGCTCCCGCCGCTCCTCGCCATGGCCGGGCGCAAAGGCGCGCTGAGCGAGCTCACTGGCGACGGCGTGGAGGCGATGCGGACGCGACCCTGAACAAGGGACGACGCCCGCACCGACGTCCGAACGCAGTCTTGGCCGGCCGGCTCACCCGCCGTCTGCAGCAGAGAGTTGCAGAACGCTCTGCCGGTACCTGCCGCTTGACCCGCATACGGCAACTCACCAATGTGTGTTCCCTATGACCACGAATTTTGCCGGAAGCCCGAGGTTCTGACGAGATGGGAACGCTCGATGGCGTCCGTGTGTTGGAGGCTGGATTGCTCGTCCAAGGCCCACAAGTGTCGTTAACGATGCTCGAATGGGGCGCCCACGTCATCAAGATCGAGCTGCCGGGCTTTGGCGACCAGAGCCGGTGGTTGCCGATCAGCCGGGACGATCGTCGTTCCCCTTGGTTCACGGCGTACAACCGGGGCAAGCGCAGCATGACGATCGATCTCCGCGTGCCGCGTGGCCGCGAGGTCTTCTTGCGCCTTGTCGAAAAGGCCGATGTCTTCGTCTCCAACTTCAAACCCGGAACTCTGGACTCTTGGGGAGTCGGCTACGCCGAGGCCTCTCGCCGGAATCCACGAATCATCTACGCGATGGGGTCATCGTTCGGCCCGGAAGGACCTGATGCGCAGCGGGAGGGCGCCGACCTGAGCGGACAAGCCGGAGGCGGGATCATCAGCACGACCGGTGGTGCCGGCAGCGATCCGAGTCCCATCGGAGCCACCATCGCTGATCACATCTCGGGACAGAATCTTCTGGCCGGCGTCCTTGCGGCTCTCTATGCCCGCGAACGCACGAGTCGCGGACAGCTCATCGAAACGTCGCTCCTCGGTGGTCAGGTGTGGGCCCAAGCCGGCGAGATCACCAAATATCTGATGTCCGGGGAGATGACCGGTCCCAGCAACCGTGGCCACTCGATGGTCCCGGGCATTTACGGCATGTTCGCCACCTCTGACGGCTGGATCGCCATCGTGGGCGTGGCTGGGCCGCTTCGCGACCGTTTTTACGAGACGATCGGACGGCCGGACCTCATCGAGCGCTTCAGTGGCCTCCTCTATTTCGAAGACGACAAGGCCGCCCTGTGGCCGATCCTGGACGAGGTGTTCGCGACCAAGACGACGTTGGAGTGGTGCGACCTTTTGGGCGCCGCGGGCCTACGCTTCGCTCCCGTCCGCGACCACGCCGCCGTCGCCAACGACCCTGGCATCCGGATCAACGGCTACATCGAGGCGGTCCAGGACCCCGATTCCTCGGACTCGACATTGGACGTCGTACGGACGCCTGTCCGATTCTCCGACAGCGTTCCAGCCTCGCCGGTACGACCGCCTGAGCTCGGCCAGCACACAGAGGAAGTACTGCTCGAGGCTGGCTATTCGTGGGACGAAATCACGTCGCTTTCCGAAGACGGTGTCATCTAGCACTCGCCACCGCCCGCTCCCCAACGGCCCGGGGACCTGACGGTCTCCGGGCGCGCCCGGAAGCACAGGACAAATTGCTCGGTGGAGGTGAAGGTCTGAGGTTGTTGTGGAGGCGAAGGTGTAACGGTGGAGGTGAAGGGACTCGAACCCTCGACCTACGGCTTGCAAAGCCGTTGCTCTTCCAGCTGAGCTACACCCCCGGATGGTATTGGCGCGTCCAATCGTAGGCAACCCGCGGGACCGTCCCTTTCATCGGTTGTGCATTGTCCGTGCGCCGACCGATCCCATTATCGTGCGGCCCCGTGGACGCAAGGAAATTTCTAGGCATGGAGCCCGACGGTGACGACCTGCATTGGACCATGCAGGTCACTCCGCAACTGACGACCCCAGGTAACTTCTTGTTCGGTGGCTGCGGCCTCGGCGCTGCGCTCGTCGCGCTCGAAGTCGCAGCCGGTCGGCCGACGGTCTGGGCGACGGCTCACTACCTGTCCTACGCCCTCACGGACTCGCAGTTGCGGTGGGAAGTCACCCTCGCTGCCGTCGGTGGCCATGTGACTCAAGGACGAGCGGTTGGCCGCGTCGACGGCAAGGAGATCCTGACGGTCAATGCTGCGCTTGGGAAGGACGACCTGGACGTCCTTGGTGTGTGGGTCGAACCCCCCGACGTCCCACCCCCCGACGAATGTCCGCCACGGTTCCTGCCGGAGTTCTTCCGCAACACGATCATGGACAGCGTCGAAGTCCGCACCGCCCGGGGTATGACGTTCGAGCAGATGGACGGCTCTCCGGGTAGCCCCGACTCGGCGCTCTGGGCCAGGGTGCCGGGTCACCTCACGCCATCAGCGGCCACCCTCGCCATCTTTGGCGACTATGTCTCGGGGGCAGTTTCCCAGCCAATAGGAAAACGCGCCATGGGACGGAGCCTCGACAACACGCTGCGGATGGTGCAGCTGGATCCCACGGAGTGGGTCCTCTGCGACATCCACATCCATGCACTCGTCAGCGGTTATTCGCAAGGCACTGCCTTCCTGTGGTCCGAGAACGGAACGCTCCTGGCCACGGCGAGCCAGTCCATTGCCGTCCGACTCTGGCCGGAAGACCGACCCCTGCCGCAATAAGGGCTGCCCCGCCCCGCGTTACGGCGACCGCGAGACTAGGTCGATGGCCGACGAGAGATCTCCAACTGACCGACGGTCGCGACTACACCGCGTAGTTCTGGTCGATCTCCTGGTCCTCGCGCTGCTCGGCGGATTGACCGTCTACTTCCTGTCCAAACACTGGGGAAACGCACCGATCGACGCGCCTCACGGCCGTGCGTCATCCGCCGCGCATGCAACGACGACCACGCCGGCCCCGACCACGACCACAACCACGTTGCCACTGCCCGGACCCGGCTTCGTTGCCGGCCACGTGACCGCCGTAGGTGATTCGGTGATGCTCGACTACCAGGATCCGCTACAGACGGACATCCCGGGGGTCAACGTCGATGCGGCCGTCAGCCGGCAGTGGTCCGATGGAGTACAGATCCTCCAAGAGCTCAAAGCTTCGGGTCAATTGGGTGCTGAGGTGATTGTCGGGCTGGGCACCAACGGACCGATCACCGACAGCGACTTCGACGCCATGATGCAGGTCCTGACCGGAGCTTCCCGGGTGGTCTTCGTGAACTTCCACGTCGACCGGTCCTGGCAGGATCCAAACAACGCCGTTCTCGCCAATGGCGCGTCGCGCTATCCGAATGTTTTCGTCGCCGATTGGGCGACTCTGGCGGCACAAAACCCACAATGGTTTGGTTCCGACGGCACGCATCTGGCGATCGACGGCCCGGGCGCGAACGCCCTGGCAATGCTGGTGAGTTCGACGCTTGCGACCGGCTGAGCAGCCCTGGCCGCGAAGTAGCCCTGGTTGACGGTGGTGTAGCCTCAACCGTTCTGAGGAGACCTGGTCCCTTGGGGCTATAGCTCAGTCGGTTAGAGCGCAGCACTGATAATGCTGAGGTCGCTGGTTCGATTCCAGCTAGCCCCACTCAACGGCTCTCAGCTTGCATGCTAGGGACCACTTACGAAGCAGGCAGTTCGCCCGACTCCCCCTCTTAATTGAGAGGCGAGCCAGAGCCGTCCATCTGCGCTCACTCAAACCGAGGTTTTCTTGGAGCGCCCAGAAGCCGCTTTCGCGAGCAAGCGAACACCCGTCTCTATTTCATTTTCGGTCGGCAGAGCGAAGCCGAGGACCAAGCTTTGTGGATACGACCCGATGGTCGTGCAATGACGATGAAGCTCATGGACGCCCACATTGAAGTCGCGAGCCCGTGACGCAATGAGGCGTTCATCCATCCCAAGGGGGAGTCTGACGAGGACGTGCAAACCAGCTGCGATGCCTGGGACCCCAGCTTCCGGAAGGTGTCGTTGGAGCATGTCGATCAGCAAAGACCTCTTTGCCGTATAGCGGAGGCGCATCCGCCGCAAATGTCGTTCGAGCTCTGACTCGGCGATGAACAAGGCGAGTGCCACCTGATCGAGCGTCGGTGGCGTAACACCAGTGACGAGGAGCTCGTTTTCCACGTCTTCGACGAGCCACGAGGGCGGAACCACCCATCCAAGGCGAAGTGCGGGAGCAAGGGTCTTGCTCACGGTGCCAACGAAGGCAACCTCGTCGGGCGAGAGACCTTGGAGTGAGGAAACCGGATCGCGGTCGAAGCGATACTCAGCGTCGTAGTCGTCTTCGACGATCAGAGTCGTTCGTTCCTGGGCCCAGGCGACCAGAGCGCGACGACGCTCGGGGGACATAGTGGCACCAGTGGGATACTGATGCGCTGGCGTCACGACCACGGCATCCACGCTCGCGTTATCGAGTCCAGAAACGACGAGGCCCTCGTGGTCGACCGGCACTGGCACAGGTTCCAGACCGGCGTGCTCCACCGTCAATCGTTGCCAGCGCCAGCTCGGATCCTCGATCGCCACTCGGCGGGCTCCTCGTCGATGTAGTGCCCGCCATAGAACGCTGAGCGCATGGGAGGCTCCGTTGCAGACGACGATCCGTTCGGGGTCGACAACAACGCTTCGAATTCTTGCCAAGTGCTCTGAAAGCGCATTTCGCAGCTCGGGTGCTCCCCGATGAGCTCCATAGGTGAGTCGGCTATCGGGGAGAGAACGCATCGCCGCGTTCAGTGCTGCCTGCCAGCGCTGACGCGGAAAGGCCCGGAGGTCAGCCTGGCCTGGTCGCAACTCGTAGCGGAAGGGTACGGGAGGCATGAGCCGGCGAAGTTGTGGAGCAACCGATGGCTGAACGTTGGCGACCCTCGTCCCTGAACCTTGGCGGGCGTGGAGGTAGCCCTCCCCGACGAGTTGGGCGTAGCTGTCGACCACGACCCCTCGTGACACACCAAGCTGCTCCGCCAGGGTGCGGCTGGGGGGAAGAAGAGCTCCTGGATTCAGGCGGCCCAAGCGGATGGCAGAACGCAAAGCGTGCTCAAGCTGACGGCGCCGGGAGGACCCAGGTTGAAAGTCGACCTGCAAATCCACGAGTTCGGAGACTATCTGATTGGTCCCCTTTTTTCTGCCTAGATTGGACCTATCTTCAGAACCATTTTGGGCATACTCTCGCCGACGTCCAAGGCACAGATCGATTTGGCATCTATCTGACAAGGAGAGGGCAGTGTCACGTGTTCGGGTTCACAACTTCTCGATCTCACTCGATGGTTTTGGTACTGGCGACGGCCAAAGCCTCGAGGCGCCCTTCGGGCATGCCGGTAGCAGGCTCAACGAGTGGTTCTTCCCCACGCGCAGCTTCCAAGAGATGCAGGGCAAGTCAGGAGGGAGCACCGGCATAGATGACGCCTTCGCGAGGGACTGGGGCCCGGGCATCGGCGCAGAGATCATGGGACGTAACAAGTTCGGGCCCCAGCGCGGCGCGTGGAATGACGAGGGGTGGAAAGGGTGGTGGGGCGACAATCCGCCGTTCCATACTCCGGTAATTGTCCTCACCCATCACCCCAGGCCGACGATTGAGATGGAGGGCGGGACGACGTTCAGTTTCATGAACGCGGATCCCGCCGAGGCCCTTGAAGCCGCCCGGCAAGCAGCCGGTGGCTTGGACATACGGATTGGCGGAGGGCCTGCAACAATTCGGACGTTCCTGGCGGCCAACCTGGTCGACTACATGCACATCGCAGTGGTGCCCATTATCCTGGGACGCGGAGAACGCGTCTGGGACGATCTTGAGGAATTGGAGCATCGCTACGACATTGAGGCAACTTGCTCGCCCAGCGGAATTACCCATCTCACTTTCACTCGCCGATAACCCTCAGACGCGGACCCATCAGAATGCGGTCGACTAGTAACTCAGCTGATGTACCTGCCGCGGGTCCAAGGTTCACCTCCAGCTCGTGGATCATCTGCGAACTTTGCCAGATTTGCGGAATCTCAATACCGGCGACCCCCACCAGACCGTCATTGTTCACGGACACTATCTGTTGAGCTCTGCGAAGAATCGACACCAGGAGCAAAACGATGTCTTCAACTGTGCTGTACATGTCGATGTCTCTCGATGGCTACATAGCCGGACCCAACACGAGTCTCGGCAACCCGCTCGGCGACGGCGGGCAGCGGCTGCACGAATGGTTCTTTCCGGTCTCCACTGAGCAGCACCACAAGGAGGCAGCCCAGCAGCTAGGGAGCAACAGTGTGAACCGGCAGGTCTACGACGAGATCATGTCGACGGGCGCAGTCATCACTGGACGGGGGACCTTCGAAGGCGCCGGCGGCTGGGGCGGAGACCACCACGACGGGGTGCCCATCTACATCCTCAGCCGCAACCCGGCTCCCGCCTCCGCGGCCAACTGGCCATCCGTCCACTACGTCAGCAACCTCGACGCGGCGGTCCGGGATGCCAGAAACGCAGCAGGCGACAAGAACGTGCTCGTCCACGGAGCCGACGTCATCGCCCGGCGCGCCCTCACTACAGGACTCCTGGACGACCTTGAGATAACCCTCGTCCCGGTCCTGTTCGGCGAAGGTCGGCGGCTGTTCGAGCACCTCGGGATCGAACAACACGAACTGGAGAGGACCAGAGTTCTAGAAGGCGAAGGCGGCGTCACCCATCTTCACTTCCGAATTGCGAATTGCAAGTCGTAGCTCACACGCGGCTCCGGTTTTCCCGCCATGCGTTGGATCGGGCTGATGACGTAACTCGGATACGGCCATGAATGTAACTCCACCCTGTCGGCCAGACCAGCTATCAATGCGTCACCTAGCCCCAACCGCCGTCGGGAGAGAGAACCAGGGATTGGTATCGCACGATATCGACCGCGAAAGCCATGGGCGAGGCGGTCGGCATCGGCGAAACCGTCAGCGGGAGGGGGCGGCGGTTACTCCGTGGAGTGGATGGTCACGAATTGATCGAATTGGCCGAACGCCGCTGGCAGTCCTCTGCCGTGCTCGTCGCGCAGCTCGGGTGTCGGAAATCCCCTGTGATGGAGCGTCATCCGAGTCCGACCGCCTTGGTCTTCGAATACGAATTCCATCTCCGTCTCAAAGCTGGACCCATCCAGGCGCGTTTCGGTCGTGGTCATCCTCAGCCGGTGCGGTCGGTCGATCGCCGTGAAGACGTGCCGGTGTCGGTAGAGCTGATCTTCGGTGGGTCCAAATTCGACGTACCACTCCCCGCCCACCCGAACGTCGCAGCGCGAGCGCACGATCCACGCCGGTTCGGGCCCTTGGTAGAAGGCCATCTGTCCTTCGTTCTCCGTGAACATATCGAAGACGACCTCTGGACTTGCCTCAATGACGCGTTCAAATCGCAGCTCGTACGTCACCGCGTTCGGGCGTTCCGTGTCTCGACATATGCAGCGAAGCTGTCCAACCGGCGCTCCAGCGCCTTGCGATAGGAGTCGATCCAACGGGTGACGTCATGCAGCTCAGCGGGACCGAGCCTGCACTCACGCACTCGACCGACCTTGGTCGTAATGACAAGGTCGACTTCTTCGAGGATCCCGACGTGCTTCTTCACACCATTGAGCGTCAACCCGTAGGGCGCGGCCAGCTCGCCGATCGACGCCGGGCCGCCGGCGAGTCGATCGAGGATCCCCCGTCGGGTCGGATCTGAGAGCGCGAAAAAGGTGCGGTCGAGTGTAGTTGTCATAGTGAACTGATTGGTGCACTATAGTTCCCGGAATCGGTAGCCAGCAATGACTGCCGAGGAGAGGATGTCGGTGCGAAACGCAATTCTGTTCATGTCGATGTCGCTCGACGGTTTTGTCGGCAGCGACCGCGAACACCCAGGAGGCATCGCCGAAGGCGCTGAGCTGAAGCAGTGGAAGCTCGATCACATCAGGCAAGCCGGGGCCCACCTCATGGGTCGCGTCACGTACCAGGAAATGGAGTCGTTCTGGCCCCAGTCCGAGGACCCATACGCGGCGCCGATGAACGAGGTTCCCAAGGTTGTGTTCTCGAAGACGCTCAGTAACGCCGAGGCCACCTGGCCCGTGACGCGGGTCGCTCGCGGTGACCTCGCGACGGACATCGCTGCCATCAAGGCAGAAGCCGGCGCGGACGTGATCATCTGGGGTGGCGGCGGGTTAGCGGGGACGCTCGTCGCGGCGGACCTGATACGAGTATCGCCTCCTGTTCCAGCCGCTGGTTCTGGGCCGCGGACAGGCCCTGTTCGCCCAGCTGCCGGGGTCACGACATCTGGACCTCATCGAGGCCACGCAGTTCTCCAGCGGCATCGTTGTGCACATCTACCGACCGCACCGCACCTGAGAAGGAGGCCCCGTGGGCATCGTGCAGGCACAGGCGAACATGTCTCTCGACGGGTACGTCGCCAAACAGGACAACACCATCGGCCGGTTATTCGACTGGCTGCAGAACGGGGAGGTCGCGATCCCGACCCCCGCTGGGGACTTCACCTTTCACCTCACGGCGCCGAGTGCGGAGCACTGGAAGCGGTGGGTGCCCTTGCTGGGTGCGATCGTGTGTGGTCGCGCAACCTTCGACGTGGCCGAGGGCTGGCAGGGCCGCCACACCCTCGACGTGCCGGTTGTCGTGGTGACGCACCGGGTCCCGACGGACTGGATCCATGCCCATCCGGACGCGCCGTTCTCGTTCGTGACCGACGGGGTGGAGGCCGCGATCGCACGGGCCCAGCAGCTCGCGGGTGACCGGGTCGTCGCCGTCGCCGGGGGAACCATCGCTCGGCAGTGCCTGGAGCTAGGGCTGCTGGACGAGGTAGCGGTCGATCTGGTGCCGGTGGTGATGGGCGCTGGAAACCGACCCTTCTTCGGCGAGCTCTCCTCAGAAGACGTCCTGCTCGGCAACCCGACCGTCTGCATCCAAGGCGACCGGGTCACTCATCTTGTGTTCCCGGTTCTGCGGTGATTTCGATGGGACATGCCTGAACCAGGGCAGTTAGGCAATTCCTGGATGGCGTTGGCGAAGTACCGGCGGTACTTCGCACGGGCTACCGGAGAACACAGGCGTCGTAGTGGGCATCAAGGCAGGAGAGGACCACAAAAGATTGCCGCAGAAGAGTCGGTGACGGGTACTGAGGTCACGGTTCGATAGCGAAAGTTACGTCGTTTGAGGCGGCTCGGACAGTTGAGCGCTCACTCTGAGCTCTTGGCTTGCATACCCGGGGACGAGTGATGCGACCGCGTCGACTATTCCTGATTGAGCTTCAGTCCGATACCGGGCGCAAGCAGGGACGCTAGGTAGTGAGGCCAGAGGATCGCTCCATTGCACCGGTAGCGGAGCGTCGTGCCGTCGGCGGCGTTGAAAGTCCGTACACGGCTTGAGTATCGGCCGGATCTGACTTGCAGCCTGTGCTGCCCAGGCTCTACGGGAAGTTCGACAGTCTGGTTCCGGTCGATCCATCCCGCAGGATGGCCGTCCAAGAGTATTTCGAAGCGGTTGCGGCGGAGCTCAGCGACGCCAGATGCGGCTCGTTCGAGTACGACAGTCGATGACATTGCAACCTCCAAGATCTATATCTCTGTCTGGATCCTCTGGGCTGTCTTCAAGAACGTGCACCGGTGATGAGACGTTCTCGGTTGAACATTGCAGCCACTAGCCGCCAGGCGCACAGATCAACGGCGAGGAGGAACGCGGCGAGGCCCACCGCGAGTGCTGCCGAGACCGAGATCACATTCAGCGAGATCAGCGCCAAGACAACCAGCAACGGCACGCTGCCGAGCACGCTCAGTTGCTGGGCAACGCGTACGTCCGTCGCGCGAGCGGACACCGCGATCCCGATCCAGATTCCCCAGCCCGCGAGCAACGGAATGAACAGCAACTGGACCAGCACGTGCGTTCCGGCGAATAGCGCCGAGACGATCGCAGGTTGGGCGAAAAGGGCTGCCGCGGCGAGAAAGAGGCCGAACACCCCGTAGGCGATGAGCACGGTCGGGACAAAGGCTGCTAGGGCCTTGGCGATCAGGAACTCTTCGCGGCGGATTGGGGTAATCAGAACGGGCTCAAGTGTGCCCTGCTCTCGCTCTCCGACAATCGCGTAGGCCGAGAGGGCGGAGGGCAAGAACGCGGGGACAAGCAGCATGTAGAGCATTGAGATACCGACGTGCAGGTTGAGCTTGTTGCTGCTGAGATGCGAGGAGGCGTTGAAGACCTGGATCAAGGGAAGAACCACAAACAACAGCGGCAATACCGTCATCGTGCCGACTACGAAACGGTTGCGACGGTAGTCCCGCGCTTCCTTGCGCGCGATCGCCCGGATGCGACTCCAGCTGAACGTCATCGTCGAGTCGCCTCCAGGTCCTCGTCGATCAGCTCGAGATAGATCTCCTCGAGGGAGTGACGAGACTCGACGATCGACAGGATGTCCGCGCCGGCACCGACCAAAGCCCTAGCTGCCTGAGGGGCGGCAGTCCCGGGCTCTGCGACAGCGAGCCTGTAGCCAGAAGGAGCCTGCTCCCACTTTTCGAGTCCCGGGACGCTGCTGAACACCGCATTTGGGTTCTGTAGCGGCGCGCTGAGTCGTACCTCCAAGGATCGACTGAATAGTTCGTTGCGCAGCTCGTCGGGCCGGCCGATGAGTCGCAGCGTGGTGTTCAGGATCGCCACCCGATGACAGAGCCGCTCGGCCTCATCCAGTCGGTGCGTGGTGAGGAAGATCGTCACCCCCTGTGCCCGCAGCGAGGCGATGAGTCCGTGTACTTCTCGGCTTGCCACAGGATCGAGTCCGGATGTCGGCTCGTCGAGGAACAGCACGGCGGGATCGTTGAGCAGTGCTCGCGCCAAGGCAACGCGTTGGCGCAGGCCTTTCGAGAGCGCTCCACACCGATCGCCTGCACGCTCTTTGAGATTGACCGCCTGCAGAGCGCGGTCGATGCGGCCGCGTACGTCGTCGAGTTCGTAGAGCCCAGCGAAGCACTCCAAGTTCTCACTCACCGTGAGGCGCAGATACAGCCCCGGCGACTCCGGCATGATCGAGATCCGCCCCCTGATCACCGAGCCGTTCTCGGGGCTCAATTCGATGCCGGCCACCTTCGCTCTCCCCGATGTGGGCTCAAGCAACGTGCCAAGCGTCCGGACAATGGTGGTCTTGCCTGCGCCGTTTGGCCCGAGGAAACCGAAGACCTCACCGTGTCCGACCTCGAACGAGACATCGTCGAATGCAACGCGCCCACCGAACTGCTTGGTCAAATGCTCGACGACCAGAGCGGGCTCACCCTCCGGTTCCCCCAAGCTCCGAGCCACTTGGCGGGGATCCGCCGCCTCGATGCCATATCGCACGGAGCTGGACCTTAGCAGCGGTCCTGGGCGACCTGCTAATTTTTTGGTCATGCAGCCAGAGTTGAGGGCCGATGAACAGGGCCGGACCTTCATCGAATCGGCCCGCCGAGCACAGATCGTGGCCGCAGCGATCGAGACGATCGCTGACGTCGGCTACGGGGCAGCCTCTTTCGCACGCATCGCCGAGAGCCTGGGAATCAGCCGCGGGTTGATCAGTTACCACTTCGCCGGCAAAGACGACCTCATGAAGCAGGTCGTCCGTGACGTGATCGAGAAGGGCTTGGCCTACATGCACCCATTGATCCTCGCCGAGTCAACCGGACGCGGAATGCTCAGGGCATACATCGAATCGAACCTGACGTTCATCCGCGAGAACCGCAAAGACCTGATGGCTGTTGTCGAGATCGCCCGCAGTCCGGACGGACGACGTCTCTTCTACGGCGACAGCGACGTGGTCGACGCCGTGGACGCGCTCGCGCACCTACTGACTGGATTCCAACAGGCTGGCCACCTTCGCGCTGACTTCGATCCACGCGTCATTGCGATCGCGATTCGTGCCGCGATTGACGCTGTGCCACCCCGGCTCGCCCAGGAGCCCGACTTCGACATCGATCACTACGCCCTTCAGATTGTCACGCTCTTTGATGTGGCAACGTGCCTCGAGCCGTGCCCTGACTAGAACGCGGAGCGATATCCGGTCGAATCCAGATTGACGCAGTAGCTTCCGACCTCGGAAGTCCAGGGGTCAATGTATGATTCGTTGCCGCTTTGCGCAGGTCGGCTGTTCTAAGCCTTCGGCTCCAAGACCGGATAGCGGATAGCGGATAGCGGATAGCGGATAGCGGATAATTCGGTCACCTAACCGTAGCAATCCAATTGTTGCGGTTAGGTTCTGTTTCACTCGCTGAGTGCCACGCACCCTTGTCTTGCATGGCTGAGGCTTTGAGGTGTCGTAAGCACCAATCGGAGCGCTTGCGCTGCTAGGACACCGTTCACTATGGCACGAGGAACTTCGTCAGAGTCGGGAGGAACCCGTACCCCGTTGCGCAAGCTTCTCGTCGATTTCCTGGCGAGTCGACTCGAAGATCCTACGAGATAGGTCAACGAGTTCCTCGTCCTCGGTTTGAAGTAGCTGGAACTCCAGACCGGCGGTGCGCTGAATCTGTCGCCAGACGGCGGGCTGGAGTTTTCCTTTGTCGTCCAGCACGTTCGCCGCGCCATCACTGTGCTTAATGCCATCTGTTTCGACCAGCTTTCCATCCTCTACGGTGCTGATGGAGAGCTTTGCCCCGGCATTCGTCAAGGTGCATGCACACATTGGACAGGGCTCAAGGGTGCCGAAGAGGCTGATGCCCTCCGGCAGTTGCTGAGTCCAGCGGGTCAACTTTCGCGCGTACGAGGTTGTCGCACTCCTGCCTGACCGCACATCGATGAGCGCACGGGTCTCTGCGTGATCAACGACTCCTTTGCCACTGAACATGGCATTTTGGGCGTGAAACTCCCTCACTCTGCGAGGGCCGACAACGACAGCAACCGCACCGATACCGTAGTTCCCAGCGGCTAGGGAAGTCGCCGCCTGCTCGAGTGCGATCCTTGCGTAGTACTCATGCTGTCCAACTTCATAGAACTTCAGCGACTTCGCGAGGTACCCCGCCACCTCCGCGGCAACACTCATTTCGTCATTATGTCCAGCGCATAGCCGCTTGCCCGGCGTATGCGAGTTCCCATCGACCGTCCTCTTTCGCCTGCCGCACGTCGTCTTCGCCGGATCGGTGCATTCGGCCGGTGGCGATCAGCCTCTCAGCTATGGCAGCGTTCCGCAGAGGCCACGGGCTGCGAGCTTTTCGAGGCGTGAAACGTCGTCGGAACGTAAAGGCGTGGCGACGCTCGAGCTGGCCATCGATCCAACCAAAGCAGATCGCCTCGACGAGTGCGTCTTCGTACGAGATGGTTGTCGGATCGGCCGTTCCTTTTTTGGTAAGGACGAGCCACACTCCTTGCGACCTGGAATGGTTGCTACTCAACCAGGTCCGCCATTCCTCATCATCAGCGACCAACAGCTCTGGAAGATCCACAGCTTCACGGTATCTCCCCGTGGTGCACGGTGGCACGGTCCGGGCGGTCGGCGACGCTCTCGATTGGGACGGATCTAACCCGCAGAGCCCAGAAGGAGGCGTTGCCGAATGCGAAGAGACATCCGTCAGATCCAACCCACCCAGTAGCCCAAACCGTCGCCGGTCGTCGTCACTCGCCGGCGACTCAATCAACTGACGACAACTGCCCGCTCACGGGCTGACCCTCCCACCAGATCAGACGACTGCTCTGACATCAACGGGCCTAACTGACAACCAGCCGCTGACGTGAATGTAAGTGTTCAAGTCACCAACACCGGTAATGACTCCGGTACACCAGCCTGCACCGTCCACGTCAGCTCTCTTGACGGCACCCACACTGGTGAGGGTGTTTTCACGGCCCAGCATTCGCTTCCAAAGGGTGCTCAGACGATCGTACAGGGCAGTTTTACAGTGACCAATCAGGGCGCTCGCAACGTTTCGGCGGCTGCCTCAACTGTGAACTGCGTATAGACGTCGCTGGCTTGTACTGACGCCAGCCATTCGCCTTCCGACGCGCGTGGCGAGTCCGGGAGGGGGCATTCGAAGAGGTGGATGATAATGACCCCAGCCCGGCAGCGAGGGGGGGCAGCTCCACCAAAGAACGCGAACCACTCGAACGGGGGCGGGGTCTTAGCCGACGGTGAGGACTGGAAGAATGCTGACCGTGCGACTTCGGAGGCACCTACCCCAACTGGGACTGTTGCTTTTGCTCACCGCGGGCGTCGCCGACCTGGCGGCCGGACCCGCCATAAGAGCTAGCGGAGCCGCCTCCCACGGAGCCCGAAGCGACGTTTACTTGGCCGCCAGATCTACGTGGCGTCCGCTGCCGGCGGACACCTTCGTCAAGGGACGAGCTGTGAGAACGGTCGTGATCGATGGCGGAGCGATGATCATCAGTCCGCCTCCTGCTCATATTCATCCAGCCCTTAGTGCAAAGCAGGCGGCCACCGATGCAAAAGCTGCGACTACGGCTGCTGCGGGTTTAGTCGATCCCGCTGGGACCGCTCTTGCCCTCGTCCACGTATCGCACACGATTGCCGCGACAGTGGCCCACCCCGCCGAACAGCTGGCATGGGTGACCGTGATTGCACCCCAACTCGGAGTGTCGTGCCCACCATCCCTATCAGGTACAGGTGCGGGTGCAGTTGAGCCCTTCTTCCACGTTGTTGCCATCGCTTCGTCAGGGTCCTCAGCACTCAGCTACACGTCTCGGGGCACCGGCCCTTGCGGGGGTACCATCCGTCCTCCTTCTCTATCTGCCGCCACTGAAATCCAATCGATTGCGTGGCAAGGACTTGGCAGCGCCCAAGTATCCGCGAACCCGCCCCGATACAACTGGACCATTCGCTACCAGCTCCCAGCCTGCGGCTCGATCTTCGACTCACCTGGGATCTTCTTCCAGCAGCAAGGAACGCTCTCACTCTTCGTAGAGGTCACCGTGCCCCTCATACCTTCACGTTCGTGCGCGGCTGGACAGTCCTCGATCGTCGTCTTCGGGCCGGAAGACGTACCCGTCGAAGCAGCGGAGCACGCACCGCTCGGCGTACATCAGTTCTGAGTCTTCAGCTCACGTCCATCTTGCGGAAGCGAATCGTGATCGCCGGCGTCGTTCTGAAGGGAGAGCTCGTCGTCGTGTCTCCGATGATCTCCCAACCGGCTTGCTGATACTCCTCAATCGTCTTCCTGAACGCGGGAAGGCGACCCATTTCAACCCGTTCGGTGCCCGGCGCGGCGAGGGTCAGCGCTCGAAGCCGTTGAGTCCTTCTGATCGGAAGGGCGGACCTTGAGAATCGCCATCTCATCAAGCCCAGCCGCGACCTTTCGGGGAACTATTCGTTCCCGATCCCGCGATGTTGAGCCAGGTGGCTCTCTGTCAGATAGGGCCGACCGGACCAAACGAACCACAACTTTCGAACAACCAGCTGTGGAAAGCAATGCGGGCGATATCACTCTGAGAGCCGAGGTGCCGCGCGCCGCGAGCCGACCCCGGCGGGATCCTGGAGGAGAGTTGCAGGGTCGGCTCGTCCAGCGGCTCCCAGGAAACCTACCCCCGACGAGAGGCCCGAAACCTGGGAGGACGTTTCGTTCATTTCGACGAGGCCGCGCCGCTTCCCAGCACCGGTCCCTCTCGATCGGCCCCCTCTCTTCGATAGTGCAGCAGGGCGCCCGGCACCGGGCGGGCTAGGTCAGCACGCGAAGCAGCCCCCGGGTGCGCTGTGTGACGAGAAACCCGGGGGCTGTCGCCCAAATGGGTTCCAGGTGAACCCGTCGGGGATCGGCACCCGAAACCGATATGGCATCTGCCCCCGTGTGCTGGCAGCAAACCACGGTCGTACGCTCTAAGGAGCCGGGGCGAGAAGGCGGCGGAGGACCCGGACTCCTTACGACCAGGCCGGCCGCGACGCTGAGCACCTTTCGGCTGAAAGAAATCCTCAGCCCGTTGCCCGACGCCATGAGAGCCCATCAGGTCGAGCGACCTCTGCCGAACTCCCGGGTGCCGGTCAGGTCTTCGAGATGACCACGGCGTGCCCACACGCGGAACCATCGCGATCTCCGCGGGCAGAGAACCACCTGCCCCTTCCCGGGCGGAGGCTGCCTTTTGGTGGGCTATTCGCGGCATGCCCCAGCAGAACTGAAGACGCCGCTCGGTGCGCGGGTCGTAGTTGATGCCAAATGGGGTGGTCCAGCGGCCGCTTTGCGAAAGCCTCCCTTCCCTTCCAACGGGCAAAAAGGGCGACTGATCCAATCTCGCATGGCTCGATGACCCCGAAGTGCTGCGGGGTGCGCATCATCCCGGTGAAGTGGGGCAGGGGCTCAGCCTGGTAGTGATGTTGCCTACATGACGCATTCAGGACCGTGGCGGGAAGGGTCTCCGGAGGGACTTCGCGAGGAGATCGCGACTTCAGCTCGCCATTCGTTCAGTCGCCTGGGCGTGCGCAACGGTGTTGTGGACGTGCACCTCTGGGCGGATCAGGTCGAGGTGGCGGCGTTGCTCCTCCAACGCTACGGCGACAGGGTCGCGATCCAAGTGGGTCATTTTCCTTATCCTGAGATTGGAACGGGCACGGTCATCAGCCCTCACCACGAGGAGTCGGCTGTGCTTCCTGAACTGCCTGAAGAGGTCTTCCTCTCGCTTGCAGAGGACCTTAAAGTCCGGTCCGGGTCCCACATCCATTCAGCGCTCAAGGTCCAAAACGAGAGCGCTGCGGAGCTCGTTGCGGGCAAGTTGATACCTCCAGTGGCCGATCCATCGAGCGGACGTGTCGTCGGAGGCTACGAAGGTGCCATCACCATGGAGATGCGCCGCTATGTGGTGGCTCCGGAAGCCAACTCGACAGTCCCGATCCTCATCGGAACTGCGTCTAGTCAGGCCGAGCTCGGATGGGCCATTCCTGCCGGACGCTGGGCGATCCGGGTCGTCCTGCAGCTGGCCGAACGAAGGCTCCAACGACTTCTCCCAATCGAAATCCTTCCACGATTTCATAGGCAATGAAGGGAAACCGAGCGCCGTGCCGGGGCGGTTCGTGAGCCTTGCAAAAACGCACATCGTGCCCCTGCTGCACAGTGTGACAAGAGCGCGAACGCCCGATGTCCCAATGCTGTAACGCCACCGATCCGCGGTCAGGGCGCGCCTCGGTACACATTTCAGTGGTCGTGGCGGATCAGCAGGACCGGACACGGTGCATGATGTGCCACATAGTCGCTGACGGAAGTGCCGACGAGACGGCTCAGCCAGTTCTTGTCCGAAGAACCGATCACCAGCACGTCTGCGTTCATCTGGTCGGCAACTCGGACGACAGCGGCCCCCGTGCCTTCGTCATCTGGGACTAGGTGCACCTCCACGCCAGGTCCGAGCACTTCGGCCGTCCGAGCGAGCGCGGACTCTCCCGCGGTGATCGAGGCCTTCCAGTCCTTGTCCGCCTCCTCGTCGGTGATCACGGGACCCTCAAAGCCGCCTGCGTCCTCCATGGGGTCCATACGCTCTGGAATGACCATCACAACAGCGACATGAGGGTCAGGCCGGAGCAGGTCGATCGAGCGATGTGCGGCGTCGATCGCAGCCTCCGATCCGTCGGTTGCCATGACGACGTTTATGGATTCGGCCATTGTCTGTCAGAAGAGTCCCGAGTCGAGGTCGAGATCGCCCGAAAGCTCTCCCGAATCTGCATCTGCTGCATGCAGCTCGCACAACTGAAGGTCTACGCACATAAGGGTGGAACCGCCCTCATGAATCATTTGACGACTCGCAACTGCTTCACGGTGACAAGCCAACATTTGACATCTCATCGTGAAGATATATTCCCCGGAACGCCGCCCGAAGAACGTCTCTCGGACAACGATCGAGCCTATGGCGCATACAAAGCGCCGTCCCTAGCGAGACGTTCAAGATGCGTGATTTCGGGCATTATCTACGGTGCTCGTTCGAGGGAGTCATGGGCGTAGGTTGGGAAAGCTGATCGCGTTCCGCCGATGGCCTAGCTGATGCGCTGACGGAAGTAGCAGGTTCCATCGTTGTCGTTGATCTGTCAGACCCTCACGTTCATAGATTCCACCGGCATCGGGCTTTGGTAGTGGCCAGGAATCGCATCCTGACCCACGGACTGGGCAAGCTGGTCGTCACGAGACCGACCGCGATCGTCGGCAAGGCTTTGGAGATCGTCGGTCTAAGCGCATGGATCGTGGAGTGGTCTTCCGACTGGGACGAGTAGGCAGTTCGTTTTGTGGTGGATGGCCTGGCCCACTCGTGCTGCACCGTCCCGGCTGACTTGGGACAGGTTCCGATGCGTCATGCCTCCGGTCACTCGTCCCGTTCATAGGCTCCGTCGTCACCATACGATCTCGGCAGAACAAGTCCATCTGTCGCCGACACTGGGAGATTGGCTATGACCTCCGCCTATCCATGCTTCCCCGCTGGGATCATCACGAAGGACAGTCCGCACACTTTCGAGGCCACCGTCAGCAAGTTGACCGCACTGGTCAGAGGCCGAGGAATGAAGGACTTTGCGGTCATTGACCAGTCCGCTGAGGCCCGCAGTGCAGGGCTCGACCTCAGGCCCACCACTCTCGTCCTATTCGGCAATCCGGCCGCAGGAACTCCGGTTATGGAGGCTGCGCCGCTCTCGACCTGCCCCTCAAGGTGCTCGTATGAACCGGTGGAGATCGAACCAACGTGTCCTACGTCGCTCCTCAAGCCCTCGCCGTTCGTTACTCCCTCGAAGATGACCTCGCTGCCAACCTTGCCGGGATCGAGCTGCTGACCAACACTCTCGTCAGCCACTAGGAAGGGTCACATAGTCTCGGCGAACTGAGCGACCCGATCCCTAAATGGTGGGTCCCTAACGCGACGATAATCGCGACGTGCGCAAGCCGGCGGTGGCCGTTCTGGCGTGTGGATTGGTTTTTGCGAGATGCTCGACGTCCCGACCACTCCTCAGGCTAAGACATGGCGGAGACTTGCAACGTCTTCAAGTCCCCCCACTACGGCACGAAACAGGTCGAGATGATTGCAACTTTGGGACAGAGCTCCGGGGACGCCGAACTCGCACGAGAGGCGGCACGCCTAGATATGGACCTGAAGAAGCCAGATGTCGGTGCACCGGCCCTCGTCGATCTGGTCAAGATTGCCGAGCGTTGTGCTCAGCTTGGAGCAATTTCCCAGTCGGACCTGGGCAAGCAACTGGGCGAATAGTCGTCCACCGGCCTTCTACTGCCACTGAACGGCGCAGTACGGGGCGACTCAGCCTGGCAAAGTTGAGATCATGAGGATGGGGTCGGTTTGGAGTCGCCTGCCACTGGTCTTTGCAGCGGTTGTGCTTCCACTCTTTCTGGTCTCATGCGGCACCACGACCGCGGCCCCGAAGAGCGTAGCGAAGACGTCATCGCCTTCCCGATGCCAAGATGCACAGCTCGCACTGAGCCTTAGCAATACCGGTAATGGGGGCGGTTCTGTCGTGTGGGTGGGTACGTTCGTAAACCAGAGTCGCCATCCATGTGAGCTCAAGGGTTTCCCAGGCTTCCAGATGTTGGTTGCCGACAACGTACCGATCTCCACCGACCTCACCGACGCAGATCATGGGACGGCTTCAAAGAAAATCGATCTTGGACACGATGAAGCGGCGTCGTTCGTGATCCTTGTGTCAGACGGCGCTCAATCCTTGCCCTCGTTTCCGGCATGTCCGGTTGCACGGACAGTTGAGGTCACACCGCCCGGAGCTGAGCGTGGCATAACGATTGTTGCCCCGCCTGGGTTCATCGCCTACCCCTATAACAAAGGAGGCGCGTGCGGTTCCGTCGGCCTGGGAGCGTTGATCGCAGGGCCAGCGCAGCGTGCGTTATGCCCTGCTTGTTATCCGACACCAGTACCAGGAGAGTCGGTGACCTGAAACACCGTGACCGTTCCAATGCGCACCGTCTCAACTCTGAAGTGACTGCCTCCTTCCCTGTCGGCCTCCCCAGGCTGTACGGTGATCGGGGCCACCGAGCCAGGGCTCGCGTCTACGAGACCACCTTTGATATGTCTGGTCGAAATCGTCCATAAGTGTTCCGTCACACTTGGTACGGAATCCGTCGGCGCAATTCGGGCCACTCGACTCCTCCAAACTCACGACCGTCAGACTCACTGAACTGGAGGTGAGCAAGATGAAGTCGTGTCGCCCCACCAACTGATTAGGGTTCTGTTAAGCGCGTCATTTCTTTCTGGATGCAGATGTACAGTCGCCAAGAGATGACGACACACAATGACCGGGGGGTGGACACAGCGGTTTCCGAAAGGGGGCCCCTGCGGCGCACGTTGGCGACGCTGGTTGGTGCATTTGTCGTGGGACTGAGCATGACTGCCTGCCTCACTCTTCCCGGTGACACCGGGCACATCCAGCTCATCAGTACGTCAACATTGAACGGCTGGCAGTACGCCTACTACGAGAACACGGCCTATCCGTGCAGCATCAGTGGGTACCAGACCTTCGTCATAGGGACGAAGATCGGTTCCTCTTCGACCAACTCATCGCCTTTGTGGGTCTGGATGCACGGCGGCGGCGTCGGCTATTTCAACACCTCCGGAACGCCCGTGCCCGACAGCTCCAACATGACGCAGGATACGGCGGGAGCTCTGCAGTCCACGCTCACCAACCCGGGCCTCTCTGCCAATATCCAGGCCGACCCTGCGGGGTTCCGGATGCTGGCTGTCTCGTACTGCAATCGCGATCTCTACAGCGGCACGGGCCAGACCGATCCCAACAACCCCAACACGAATCCGGACGGCTCTGCCAAGACGACGAACGGACTTCAGGCCACGCGGGCAGCGATCACCTTCACCGAAGGCAAGTACCCCACATCGAAGTACTTCTTGGCGGGAGGGAGTGCCGGATCGGCGGGCGCCTACTTTGTCGCCTGGGCACAACAGCTCGCTGGGAACCCGCCCGCAGGGGTTGTCGGTGATGCCAGCGTCAAGAATGTCGAGGAAGGGCAAGCCGCCTACCAACAAGGCGTCTGTCGCAACGGAACCTTTGACCCGACCGCCGACACCATCATCGCGCAACGGATGGACCCCCAGATCGCCGACATCAACAACGAAACGGACAAGCTCGTGAGCAGTGGCCAGCTGACCGTGCCGCTTCTGCACATCTGGAACCACGCCGACACCAACACGTGCGGTGATACGCCGATGCAGTGCCCCTTACGAAATGGGACTGTCGTGACCATGGGGGCTACCGATTGTGACCATCAGCCTTTGGCCGCGGCGATCGCCGCCGAAGGACTGAACTCCACCTCTGAGAACCTTCCTCTCTGCGTCCAGTTGCCAGGCACAACGCCGTGTTCGCTGCATGTCGTCACGACCCATGCGGGTTTGACCAACTCAGATCCGGCCAGTCCTTCGGACTACCTTATGGCCATCATGACCTGGGTAGATGCCCGCCTGAGTGACCCGTGATTTGAACAGAGGAAAGCGTCGCCAAACTAGGGGCGATCCCAGCTGCCGGAATGATGGGCATTGAGGCCCGTGCCCACGAAGCTGACCTAAGAGGAAGACGCCTCCCTCCCTTCATGTACGGCGGTTGGGGCACCGCGTCTATTGGGATAATGCAGCATGCCGACGATGAGGGTACGTCCCGACCACAGATCATCGGATTGCGACGACGGTCGCCACCATGAGTGCGGACATCGGCTCGGGAACGTTGGTCACTTGTTTCGCAAGATGGAGACGGCGCGTATCACTCACTGCCAATGCGACTGCCACGTGCAGTGTCCCATCGCCTCAGAACAAGAGATCCCCGATACCGACTGGTACGGGCGATGCATTTGCCCTGGCGCTGAGGAATCCAAGCAACGGCACCGAGAATGGGATGAGCAAAGGTCTGACCAAAAGCGAGCCGCTGCAGAGATACGCGCCTCGATCGATCCGACAGGGAAGAGTCGGGCGGAGATTCGAGCGGAGCTTGAGATCGCCTACCAGGAGAGAGGGATGAACCCCAGCTCTTACGAGCTAGAAGCCATCTCGGGGTCCATGGAGGCGGCTGGTGGGCCTCCGCACCTAAGAGGTCCGCGGGTTATTGGAACCTTGAGTCGCTTGGTCTTGAATCTGATCAGGGACATTCGGAATACCGAGGGGACCTAGTTCAATCATCGCTGCTGATCCGTCATCCGGCAGCGATCGTTCGGGGCACGGCCGTTGTCGTGGCAAGGACGTTGATCCACGCCGACTTGAGCCGACCAAACCCAGATTTCCAGCCAGCAACGACGTACGCAACTACTCAAGAAGTCACCGGGCGTGGCCGAGAGAACGCTGCATGAGGTTGGCGCCAGCAGATTGGATCGTGAGCTGCGACACCTGCGGAATCTGGGTCATCCATCGGCCAAGTGATCGCAACTCCTACCTAAACGGCGACGGAACCGTCTATCGCTGCCTGTACTGCCAAACGACCGAGAAACCGACTCGGATGGCTAGAGCTACTCCTGGTCGTGCACGCTCCGAATGCCAGGCCACCCCATGATTTCATTACACACGGTCAGTTAGTCACGGTGGAAGCTCGATATGCCCTACCGAACATCGTTGGAGGCAGCGTCTTGGATTCTTGACTCCGTTTCCGATGCCAGCCGTCGAGCCGCCGAAAGAACGAATAGCCTGTGATGCCCTCTCCCGACCACGTTCGCGCCCGAGGGTCGTGATACGGAAAAACGTCGTTACCCCATTTTCTGGGTGTGGCACCCCACGTGAAGTAGCGACGGAGGACGTCGTTCCACTCACCAGGAGGTACCGGGGCCACGTCCTGTTCGGAGCGAATGAGGTCAACGAGTACCAAATCCAGCAACTTCCTAATGACTCCCTCAGCCAAGGAGAGGCGTTCGCTCAGAGGCTTCTGGGGAAACATGCCATTGGCCGACCAAAAGACGTGGAATACGGCCGGTACGTCATGGTCAGCCATTTCCAAAAGAGCATCGAGGTAGAGATCCCCCGAACTCGGGCTGGCTGTTCGTCACCGGCTCATTTTGGCATGCACGGATCCGTCAGAGGATCCCAACGCTGTACCTGTAGGTGGAGTGTGCGCCCGTCGTTGGGAACAAACCCGCTGTCCACTATGCGCTTGCCTGTCATTGCGTTCCATGCCGTGATCCCCTGACCCACGAACATGCATGTCGGTTTCGCGCCAGGCGGTGACGCGAGCAGCTGACTGGCGGTGGATGTGTCGAACGGAAGACGCTTGCCATAGTCCACCCAGGCCAGAACGTGTTGATAGTCGGGCCGCAACGAGCCATCTGGTTGCAAGGAGGCCGGTATCGATGACGAGAGGTAGGCGAGGAGAAGCTGCTTGTCTCCTCCCGGATTCTGTGGCCCGATAGTGGCCCAGGCGGACTCGGGCGAGACCGGCGGTCGTGACGTCCTGGGCACTGGGTCGAGAGTAAGAGTGCCATTGAAGTGCGCCTGGACGCGGTGCCTGAGCACCGTCGGACGGGGCATTGCGATGCGAACGAAGGTGTGAGCCGCCCGGAAACAGGCGCTCTGAGATGGCCCGACGGCGCGGGATGCGGCCTGTGCCGATCCCAGCGATACCGCGATCGAGGCCGTGAGGGATAGTGGAGCTACAACAAGTAGAGCGGCACGGACAGACATCGCACCTCATTCTGACGCTGTGGACCCAGATTTGGTTCGGTGAAGATCCGGTAATCGCCTATCTATGTACGGCGTTATGGGGCACCTGGGAGGCGTTCTATGACGTTTCGTGACTCATCGCACGTTCGAACAGGGTATGGATAACAGCCGCCTCATTGGGAACTGGCTTGACACTGCCCTTGAAGTTCTCACCGAAGGTGCCTCCGCCCGATCGACAAGGAATCCGATTTCACGAACCGAGACGGGGATTGAAATGTGGGTTCCGTTCTGCTCTCCGGTCAGGGTGAGACTCAACTGAAGCCCAAATTCGTTGGGGAGCGACCCTGGTGGCCGAAAATCGCTCGTTCTCAGGTTCGTCGCTTTCACTCCAGGTAACTGCGTTGCAAGAAGCCCGATGAAAATCGTGTGGAGACACGACAGGGCCTTTCGATTCTTGACCGAGCGAAAGTCGGCCAGTCCATCAGCGTGAGTTCGAACCATTGTTACGTCGGAATTCAATTCGATCGGACCCTTGTCAAAGTTGGGTGACATCACATCGATCACGTCGATGGCGCTGGGTGATGCCCTCCTGTGCATGTTGACATCTGAGCATTGAACGATTGATCTGAGGCATTTGGGGGATTGGGCGATTCTTGCCAGCCCGGAAGATCCATTCCGGTCAGGTTGATCGACTGCGCCGTCGCCCGGTCGGAAGCAATACTCACAGACGGCGCCGAGGTGTGACTTGAGGAGCTCGCGCCAGCGGATCCCGCCCATCCAACGAAGAACAGATTGTACGCACCGTCCGAAGGAATGCTGAGGTCGTTGGTCCGATTCCAGCTAACCCCTACTGGCAGCCACGGATATAAGTTCTCGTCGAGCTAGTCGTGGGAAGTCGCTGTCTCTGCGCTTCGGCGACGTCGATGCACCGATCCTCGGAGGGATATCGTCCGGCTTCAGCTGCAGGCCTACGTGCCTCCAATCCAATGTCCTGGTGGACTGAGCTCAGAGGACAGCGATGTCAATGGACGATGGTCACTCATTCCTGCTGACACGGTTGACCGTTCGCTGCGAACTACCAAAACTGCCATGAAGACGACGAAGCATATTGCCGTGAGCACGTAGGTATCCGCCTGGAGGAAGAACCACCAATTGCCACGAATGGGTGCGCGTCGCTCTGTAACCACGACGGCTCGCATCCGAAAACCACAACCAGGACTGCGACGGCAAAGATTTTACGGATCATGCGAAGGTGAGAAACAACGACCCAGCAGATCGCCGGAACTATCCACACGTAGTGCTGCGTCCAGGAGATCGGCGAGACGATGAGCCCCACGGACGCGCAAACAAGCACCCCAGGAAGCGCCCCGAAGCGGCGCCCGACTCGCCCCGCAAAGACAAGACCAAGGCCCAATACGGCAAGGCTGACAAGATCCATCGACACCGATGGCAGGAACAGACCGAGGCGCGGCAACAAGCCGTGCAAAGTCTCATTCCCGGCTGAGAGAGGCTGCGCGATTCGTTGCGTCGCTAGGACATCATGGGTCCAGTATGTGATCGAGTTTCTGGGCGTAATCGCGAGCGTCAGTGCCGTGGCGGAGAGAAACGAGATGCATGCAGTGCGCGCTGCTGCACGGCGACCAGTAATCGCCAGGTAGGCCACGAAGATCAACGGCGTGAGCTTGATGGCAGCGGCAAGGCCGATCAGGACTCCTTGCGGGATCGCGAATCTGCCGACACGTAGCGGAACGAAGAAGTCAAGCAGAATCATCGCCAGGAGAATCACTTCGATTTGTCCCAGTGTGAGGTTGTCTCGGACCGGCCAGAGCATCATCGCTGGGAAGGTGAGGGCCGTAGCAAGACACCATTCGTTCGGGGTCAGCTTCCGGTCGACCGAGGCTCGGATGACTGATCGTGATCGTCGCCCAGAGGCAGATCACGCTCAACGTGTTCCAAAACATCTCACCCACGCTCAACGAAAAGTGCGAGAACGGCCAGAACAGGAGTGCGGCAAAAGGAGGATACGTAAAGAGGAGCGGACCAGCCGTGCTGCGAATGTGCGCCGAATACAAAGATGGATGTATGAGATGCGAACCCCCGTATCGGTAGACGAGAAAGTCCGTCTCCTTCGCGTGACTGAGAACGAGGCCAGCGGCGATAGCCGCGGTCACAGACACAACGGCGAGCGCCCAAAAGGCGCGTGTCCGGTTCCCGGAATCCATCCCTCCCCCATCGCTGGACACTAAGAAGCCGGGACTGAAAGCCGAGGTGGCCATCCCGCGGCAACCTGATCACAGAGTGACCCGGTGCCACCATCCCGACGCCCGTAGGTCAGCGATCAAATTTTCGGCAAGTTCTCGAAGACTGACAATGGGTCTTTCGGCCCATACGCATGAGGTCATTGCGATGGGTCCGCCGCGATCGTCGGCTTCGCAATGTCCTCGGTGCGCTCGTTCGGGATGCAACCCGCCCCGACGCCAGGGTGCTGGCCGCTCAGGCCGAAGTCGTGCTTGGAACTCCTAATAGTACGGCAGGATTCTCTATTGCTCCGGCTGCGCGCCCTCCCGGATACTGCGGAACAGCGGGCGAGCCAGCACAGCCGCGACCATGATCTGCAACACACCCGCCAACAGGATCGGAAGTCGCAGTCCCCCGAGACGCGGCAAGGCTTCCGGCGAATAATGCCCCTACCGGCGCCGCCCCCCACACGACGCCGCGCCACGCGCCACCGACCCGGCCCATGAGATCGGGAGGGGTGAGCCGCTGGCGCAACGAGATGGCGACGACGGAACCGAGCCCGACGGCGATACCGAGCACGAGATAGGCCGGCGCGGCCAGCTGCCAACCGCTGGCCGCAGCCATGACCAGATACGCGACACCGGACACGACCGCCGAGCCGATGAGTGTGGATGCACTGCCAAAGCGGCCAACGAAGCGTTCGGTGACGACGCTTCCTACGAGGTTGCCCAGCGCACCCACAGCCAGGAAGACACCGTAGGCACCGGTGTGGACGCCCCACAGCGTAGTGGCCAGCAACACCAGTACACCGGTCTCCATCCCCTGCAATCCAGCGAGTGAGCTCACGATCAGGACCAACATACGCAGTCGTCGGTCCCCAAAAAGAAGTTTGACGCCCTCCCACATCGAGGTCCTCGGTGACTCTGGCTGCTCGCGTACCTTGGCGCGGAACCCGGTGAGAGGGATGCTCGACATCAGCATGGCGACGGCATCCGCATAAAAGGGTACGGAGGCGGCAACGGCGAACAGTGCAGTCCCGGCAATGGGACCGGCGAGATGCTCGGTGCTCGCCTCGGTTCCGGCGAGCAGCCCGTTCGCGTGCTCCAGCGCGTCGGATTCAACGAGGCTTGGCACCATCGCCTGGTACGACGAGTAGTAGACCGCCCGACCCGCCGAGTTCACCAGCACGACAATGATCAGGATCCACAGTCGCATGTGGCCACCGGCGATCAGCAGCGCCGCGAGGAGCATGACTCCGGCGCGCAAGACGTTGGAAAGCGCCATGAGGGGGCCCCGCTCGAAGCGATCGGCAAAGGCGCCAGCCGGCAGAGCCATGAGGAGCCACGGGATGCTGTCGGCGGCGGCAACAGCTGAAACAGCAAAGGGGTGGGGGTCGACCAGAACTGCGAGCAGCGGCGTGGCCCCTAACAGGAGCCCGTCGCCCGAGCTGGCGAGGCTGAAGCCGATCCAGAGCCGAGCGAAGGGGCGCCTGCGAAGATGCCTCGCCTTCCTCGCGATGCGCATTTCCCAGGGAAATCTACCGCCAGGTCAAGGCAGCGGTAGGAGAACGTCGTTTCCGGGGTGGACCTCCGATCGAGGCCCTCCGAACGCGACGACGGCGGGCCCCCTTTGCTTGAGCGCAAGCGCTTTCTCGCTCAAGGCGGTGGCCCGCCGTGCCGATACGGATTAGGCAGCACCCCGTCGGTTTGCCGGGGTGGCCCAAATCTCACTTATGGCTAAGTGTGGTGCTGATCTGCTGGATCAGCCCCACTTGACTTGGAAGTCGTTCATTTTGGTTCCACCCCCTTTCGCAGGCCGGTATGGGAGGGGAAATGTGAGGGCTTGTTCACCGTGCCACCGGTGCCCTCCATATCCCCGCGGGCCTAAAGTTTCGCTGGCGTTGCAACCTCTTGGCAACTGACCTTTGGCCCTAATTTGTGAAATTGGGGAATAGGGATTGCAATTTCAGGGCCCGCCAGGCACGCGATGCCGGAATTTCTGCGCGATCGGCGCCCTCGACGAGGCGCTGTTGCGGCCAGAAGCCCCGCCTGGGTCTCTTAGTGGAGGGTCGCGATGCCGCTCTCTGGGGGCCTTGCAACTTTCCGTCAGGCTCGGCCTGACGATTCATCCCGGGCCATCATCGGCCCCCGAGGGCTCGGCGATCGAGCCGCGGACCCGCGGTGGACGCGCCGGCAGCGGTCGGCGGCTGCGCCGTGCTCGGTGAGCTGACGCCTAAGACGCGACGACGCTGAGGGAGGGGCGTTGCCCGTCCGGGCGCGACCGTCGTGGCGGGTTGCCGACGAGCGGTACGCCTTCTAACAGCTTGCTTTCGAGTTGTTCGGACGTGACCGGTTTGGAGAGGTAGTAGCCCTGAACGAAGTCACACTCGGCCTCGGCGAGCATGGAACAAGTCGCCTCGTCCTCGGCACCCTCTGCGACCACCTTGAGGCCGAGTGAGTGTGCCATGGCGATCGAAGAGTTCACGATGATCGCATTGCTCGATTCGTTCGGCAGACTCGTCACGAACGACCGGTCGATCTTCAGCTCCTGCACCGGTAAGCGGTGGATGTACGCCAACGACGAGTAGCCCGTGCCGTAGTCGTCGATCGCCAGGCTGATGCCCTGAGCCGCGAGCTGGTCGAGCACGACGCTCACTTGGCTGAGGTCAGCCATGACCTCCGTCTCGGTCACCTCGAGGGTCAGCGCGCTCGGCGGGAGGCCGTTCTCCTTGAGGTGGCCGGCGATCCGCTCGACGAGTCCCGGTTCGGCAAATTCGCGTCCAGACAGGTTGACCGCAAGGTCCAGGTTAAGGCCCTTCCGTCGCCACTCGGCAGCCTGAGCACACGCTTGCGAGAGCACGAAGTCGCTGATCTGACTGATGACGCCCATCTGCTCCGCCATGCCGATGAATTCGTCGGGCGGGATGAAGCCGTGGACCGGATGGTTCCATCGGGCCAACGCCTCGACACGCACGAACGACCCGGACTTGACGTCCGCGATCGGCTGGTATGCGACGCTCAGTTCCGAGCGTGTCTCCAGCGCATGGGTGAGAAGGCCGCCAATCATGAGCCAACGACGCATGCTCTGGTCCTGCTCGACCGAGTACAGCTCGACCCTACTGCGGTGTTCTTTGGCGTGGTACATCGCGATGTCGGCCCGCTGGAGGAGCAGCGCCACGTCGTCGCCGTGGTCGGGCGCTACGGCGATCCCAGCACTCGCCGTGACCGCCAGCGCCAATCCGTCGATACGGATCGGCCGTGACATCTCGCGGTGAAGATCGTTGACGATCGCGACCGCGAGACCGGGTTCAGTGACGTCCGGGATGACCAGGGCGAACTCGTCGCCTCCGAGACGCGCCACCGTGGCACGTCCGGATACCGCATGCACCAAGCGCTCGGACACCTCACACAAAAGGCGGTCGCCGATGCCGTGCCCCAGGGTGTCGTTGACGTCCTTGAACCGGTCGACGTCGAGCAGTACGACAGCCACGCCCTTGCTCTCCTTGAGTGCCTGCGTGGCACGGGTCTGGAACAGGACCCGGTTCGGCAGCCCGGTAAGGGCGTCGTGCGTGGCCTGGTGGGACTTGCTGTCAACCTCGAATCGGAGCTCCTCGACAAGCCGCGCTCGCTCGAGGCTGGCGCTCGCGTGTGCGACCAACGTCTCGAAGAGCCGGAGATCATCGTGGTCGAAATCGTCCCGCTCCTCGTCTCGATCGAACGCCGCGATAGCACCGATGGCCGAGCGACCGTTCATGATCGGAGCCACTACAGCATGGCGGTACGAGCCCGAGATCGGATCGTGCTCGAGTTTGCCGTTCTGCTCATCGACGTTGTACAGCGAGGCGATCCCGGTGGTCACGGCGTTGCCCACGATCGAGCGCTCGTCGAGCGTGATCGGCTCGAAGCCCGACGGTTCCCCTTCGTCGATGGAGATGCGTCGTACGGTACCGCTCGGGTCGGCAAGAACGAGATCGGCTCTGCGCGCGCGCATGACCGTGCACACCTGCCGCAAAACGTCCTCGCTCATGGATGGAGGTTCGAGGCTTGCGGTGCCGATTGTTCGACTGAAGTCGTAGAGCCGCTGAAGCGATGAAAACCTGAGCGTCAGGCGCGTGTACCCGCTGTATGCGCCGACGATGAGCACCGCGACCAGGACCAACGGAATCGTGGCCCACAAGCTGAACCAAGCGAGGTCGAGGACGACAAATGACAGGCAGATGTTCGCCGCCACGAGCATCGCTGTGGTCGTGAACTGGACCGCTGTGCGGCGCTCGGTCGTCTGCCCGTTCAGCTTGATGACGATTCGAACTGCAATGCCCGTCGCGACCATTGAGGTGACGAGGGCTGCAGCTGCTGCGACCCACCCTCGGAAGCTAACGGGACTGGAGGTACCGAGCAGCTGGCGATAGACGATAACGGACAAGACAACGCTCACCGCGCCCGATGCAACGTTGAAGAACAACTTCACTGCTGGCTGGCGACGTGGCCATGCCCGCACGAAGGTCTCAGCACAGACCACGCAGAGGATGAGCAGGCTCGGCGACAGGAACACCAACCCGAGCAGCATCGGCACTTCCTCGAGTTCGGCGAGGTAGGTATTGCCGCGGTAGTGCAGCTCTATCGGACACCACGCGGCCGCGGCCCACATCACGCAGAGAATGACAACCATCGCCGGCTGAGGGATCAATGGATGGACGGCCCCGGCGTGGCGAAGCGGCCCGGCAAACAAGAGAACGCCCGTCAGGACGGCCAGTGCCGCCGAAAAGCAATTGATGCGCCAAAGGGTCGCTCGAGCAGCCCGTTCCTCTTGTTCGGATGGACCTTCGTCGCGTGCGTGCACTGCGACCCTCAACCCGGTACCGGTTTCGGCGGCGTGCAACGCCGGGCCATCGAGCTCCGCCCCGCCATCCAACGAGGCGGCGGCTTCGGCGGCGTGGGCGGACACGATGAGCTCAGATCCAACTGCGCCACCCTTGTCGTCCTGTGCTTCGTCCATTGGGTCCACCGGGGGTCGACGGGTGCCGGGGCCACTGCCGACACAGAGGTCATATCGGCTGGCTGGAGGGCTGGCTTGAGGTTTTGCAACCCACCTAGACCGCGGACGAGACCGGATTGTGTCTTTTGACTCTGCAATGCGGATTGCGGCCTTTATGGCTCCGGCGTCACCGCCGGCGAGCGCGGGGTCCGCCGAGCAGGCCGAGGTGGCCGCCGACCGGTCCCTGACCAGGACCGCGGCAGCCACTGCCGCCAGGACCAGCAGCCCCGACCACACGGCGAACGCAACCGAGTAGCCGCGGACGAGCCCAGCCGGCACCGAGGACGGGCCGTTGGTCGCGATGTAGCTCGCCGTCGCGGTCGCCGCCACGGTGTTCAAGCGGGCGGTACCGAGCGACTCCCCGACCTGCTGGGCCGCGTTCACCATGGCGCTGGCGACGCCCGAGTCCACGGCCCGCACGTTGGTGAGAGCGGTGTTGCTCAGCGCCGGGAAGGCCAGGCCGAGGCCGATGCTCCTGAGCAGCTGGAGGCCGAGCACG
Source organism: uncultured Acidimicrobiaceae bacterium (assembly GCA_963828455.1). Taxonomy (GTDB): domain Bacteria; phylum Actinomycetota; class Acidimicrobiia; order Acidimicrobiales; family RAAP-2; genus Bog-473. The sequence goes on from CAWHFH010000018.1 coordinate 45,647, forward strand.
GAGACCCAGAACGAGCTGTGCACCCCGATCTGGGAGAGCCAGCCCAGCGCCCCGATGCGCGGCACGATCGCGGTCGACGCCCTGGCCGCCAGGATCAGTCCGGCCCAAATGGGAGGAAGGCGACGCCGGCCTTCAGGCTCGGCGATTGCAGGACGACGGCGACCTCGACGACTCCCGACCAAAACCACCCACGCAGATGGCACGCCCGGCGCGTCCACCCCAACCATCCCGAAGTCGTCCTCGGGCGGCAAGTGCGGCCACGAGGGTCCGCCCCGTGCCCCGTGCCCCGTGCCCAGTGGAACCTGGTCCTGCACGCTCGACGACGAGTTCAACGGGACCGCGCTCGATACGACGAAATGGGCGCCGCAGCTCACACAGTTCAGCGGCTACACGACCGGGACCACGAAGCCCTGCTACGTCGACAATTCCCAGACGATCAGCGAGTCCGGCGGGACCCTCAACGTCTCGGTGATCCGTCTGCCCAAGATCCCCTAGTGCAAGGGCCTCGAATACGTCGGCGCCACGAGCCGCTTCGAGGCGGCTCTACCCCCTGAACGAGACGCTCTACGGGAGGTGGCCGGACAGCGGCGAGATCGACTTTGCCGAGTTCTACTCCGATGTCGGGCAAGGACTACCCCATCCTCCACTTCCCCGGTTCGAGGAAGGACCCCAATGCGAACGTCGTGCCGAACGGCTGTGCCGCGGCGAACGCCACGCCGGGCGATGGCTTCAACACCTATGGCGTGCTCTGGACGCGCGACCAGCATCAGCACCTACTTCAACGGCGTGCCGTGCTTCACCGATTCCTACGGCTCGTACGTGACCAACCCCGACACGCCGCCCGAGCCGTTCAACCAACCCTTTTTCCTCAACATCACGGCCGCGCTCGGAAGGGCCTCCACGCCGTCAACATGCACACGCCGCTGCCGGCCACGACCAGGATTAACTGGGTGCGCGTCTGGCAATACGGCTGACCCCACACGCCGGCGGGTAGCCGCCGCTCCGACCCTTCCGACGAGGCCGGCGGCGCCATAGCGTCGGGGCGGTGGAGTTCAGCAAGGAACTGCGTGACGACATCGCCGCCGGCGACATCACCGTGTCGTTCCGGCTCTGGAGCCGGCCGCACGCGAAAGTGGGCGGCCGCTACCGGGTCGGCCGCGTGGAGATCGAGGTCGACGAAATGGACCTCGTCTCTTTCGCGTCCATCACGAAGGCCGACGTCCGCCGCGCCGGCGAGGTCGACAAGGAGGCGCTCAGGCAGCGGGCCGCCCATGCCGGCCCGATCACCGACGACACCGGGCTCTACCGCATCGTGTTCCACGTCGTCCGCGAGCTGGGCTGACACGAGACCATCCAGCTCCTCGCACACGACATTGGCTCGGCCGGCACCCCGGCAAGACCACCTCGGCCGCCGGTAACGTCGAAGCGTTGCGGAGGAGCCGACTGACCCGCTCACCCCGCGCTTCGGCCCCACGAGGAGGACCCATGCAGCAGCGTCCCATCGGCAACCGGACGGTCAGCGCGATCGGCCTCGGCGAGATGCCCCTCTCCATCGAGGGCCGCCCCGACCGTCGCCGCGCCGTCGCCACCATCCACGCGTCGCTCGATGCCGGCGTCACGATCATCGACACCGCCGATGCCTACTCGTTGAGCGTCCAGGAGCACGGCCACGGCGAGGAGTTGGTCGCCGAGGCGCTCGCTGCCTACCCCGGCGCCACCGACGACGTCGTCGTCGCCACCAAGGGCGGGCACCGCCGTCCCGGCGACGGCAGCTGGACCGTGCACGGCGACCCCGCCTACATCAAGGAAGCCTGCGAGGCGTCGCTCAAGCGCCTCGGCGTCGATGCGATCGGGCTGTACCAGTACCATCGCCCCGACCCCAAGGTCCCGTGGGCCGAGTCCGTCGGCGCGCTGGCCGACCTGCTCGACGAGGGCAAGATCCTCATGGCCGGCGTCTCGAACGCCACCGTGGCCCGGATCGACGAGGCGCAACAGGTGCTCGGCGGCCGCCTCGTGAGCGTGCAGAACCAGTTTTCGCCGCGCTTCCGCTCGTCGAAGAGCGAGCTCGAGCACTGCGAGAAGCTCGGCATCGTCTTCATCCCGTGGAGCCCGATGGGCGGCATCGGCCGGGCCGACGACATCGAGCACACGTACCCCGCCTTCGCGGCCGTGGCCAAGGAGGCCGGCGCCAGCCCCCAGCAGGTCACCCTCGCCTGGATGCTCGCCAAGGGCTCCCGCGTCATCCCGATCCCCGGCAGCAGCCGCCCCGAGACCGCCGTCTCCTCCGCCGCCGCCGCAGACATCGAACTCACCCCTGACCAGGTCGCTCGCCTCGACGCAGACTGATTGGAGGCCAGGCCACCGCCCCGGTGGAACAGAACGTCGTCCCGGCGGGTTCCATAACTGTTCGCCGGACATGCCCACGGGCGTGACTCCGGTGTCTGAGAGGAAGTGAGAGATCGCCATGCCCGCTGTGACCGTCCCCGACAACCTGGTGCTCCCCCGCATCACGTCCCCGGCCGACCGCTCGGAGGTCCGGCCCGTGAAGACGGTGACCGACGCCCCCGCCGGCTTCGAGGGCGAGGGCTTCCCCGTGCGGCGCGCCTTCGCCGGCGTCCCGTTGGCCGAGCTCGATCCGTTCATCCACATGGACCAGATGGGCGAAGTGGAGTACGCGCCCGGCGAGCCGAAGGGCACGCCCTGGCATCCGCACCGTGGCTTCGAGACCGTCACCTACATGATCGACGGCACGTTCCAGCACCAGGACTCCATCGGCGGCGGCGGCCTGATCACCAACGGCTCGACGCAGTGGATGACGGCGGGCTCGGGCATTCTGCACATCGAGCGCCCGCCCGACCAGCTGATCGCCACCGGCGGGCTGTTCCACGGCATCCAGCTCTGGGTGAACCTGCCGGCATCCGACAAATGGCTCGACCCGCGCTACCAGGGCATCGAGGGCGACCACGTGCTGCTGCTGACGAGCCCCGACGGCGGCGCGCTCATCCGCGTCATCGCGGGTGACGTCGGCGGCCACCGCGGACCCGGGTCGACGCACACGCCGATCTCGTTGGTGCACGCCACCGTCGAGCCGGGGGCCGAGCTCGTTCTCCCGTGGCCCGGTGAGTTCAACGCGCTGGTCTACGTGCTCGCGGGTCATGGCTCGTTGGGCACGGAGGGCCGGCCCATCCGCACGGGGCAGCTGGCCGTGCACGGTCCCGGCGAGGCGATCGTCGTGCGGGCCGACTCGGAGCAGGACTCCCGTCACCCCGCGCTCGACGTCCTCATCCTGGGTGGGCAGCCGATCGGCGAGCCCGTCTACGCGCACGGCCCCTTCGTGATGAACACCCGCGACGAGATCATCCAGGCCTTCGAGGACTTCGAGGCCGGCAAGCTCGGCACGGTGCCCGCCGACCACATCGGCAACGCCTGATCCACCGGCCCGACCAGGCCCGGCCGCCACCGCCTCCCGAGCGGGGCATGATCGGGGCATGCAGCGGATCCCGGGCAGCGAAGTCACGAACAGCGCCACGTGGAGCGGGGCCGATGCTGGCGACCTGACCGGCCGCGTTGCGCTCGTGACCGGCGCCAACAGCGGCATCGGCTACGAGACGACACGGGTCCTCTCCGACCACGGCGCGCACGTGATCATGGCCTGCCGCGACAGGGAGAAGGCCGCGCGGGCCCGGGACAAACTGGAGAGCCAGCTCGACCGGAGCTCGCTCGAGCTGCTCGACCTCGACCTGTCGGACTTGGCCTCGGTGCGCACCGCGGCCGAACGGGTGGTGTCCCGGCACGCCCGGCTCGATCTCCTCGTGAACAACGCGGGCGTCATGGGCACGCCCTACCGCCAGACGGCGGACGGCTTCGAGTTGCAGATGGCGACCAACCACCTCGGCCACTTCGCCCTGACCGGGCTGCTCCTGGACCGGCTGGTGACGACCGAGCGATCACGCATCGTCACGGTCAGCTCCCACATGCACCGTCTCGGCCGGATCCGGCCCGACAACGTCGCGACGACGAAAGCGCGCAATTCGTGGATCCAATACAGCACCACGAAGCTGGCCAACCTCCTCTTCGTGGCCGAGCTGAGCCGGCGTCTCGAGACCGGCGGCTTTCGCACCTGGGCGCTGGCGGCGCACCCCGGCTGGACGCGCAGCCACCTCGTCGGAACCGGCGCCAGCTTGAGCAAGAGCCGAGTACGCAGGCGACTGAGCCGGGTCGCCGGCGCCAACCTCGGACAGTCGGCCGTGGGCGGCGCCCTGCCGGTGCTGTGCGCCGCAACGTCGTCGCACGTGCACAACGGCCAGTACATCGGACCAGGCGGCGTCTTCCAGATGTTCGGGCCACCGCGCGTGGCACGGCCGTCGCGGCGGGCACGCGACACGAAGACGGCGGCGCGGCTGTGGGAGGCCTCCGAAGAACTGACCGGCATCCGCTATTCGGTTCCCGCCGGCGTCTGAACGCAGCGGGCGCACGACCCGCTCGGGGCGGTCAGCAGAGACTCGGGTCCCGGGGGCGGCCGGTAGCTGAGGAAGACGGCGTGGGCCCGCACCCGGTCCGGTCGGAGCACGCGGCCGATGGCGACGACCACCACCGAAGCGGCGCCGGCCCGACGAAGCGCCGCAGCTGCGCTCTGGGAACGGGCCCCGCTCACGTAGGTGTCGTCGAGCAGGACGAGGCGCTTGCCGGTCACTCGGCAGCGCAGGGTCGGCGGCACCGCAAAGGCGCGGGCCGAGGGATGCATATGACCGACGGGCTCGCTGGTGCGGCACAACAGCCCCGTCCACCGCAGACCGGGCAGCGCCGACTCGACGCCCGCCGCCAACCCGGGCACGCGCGCGATGGGCGAGCCGCCGGGGCGACGTGTCGACGGCACCGGCAACACGAAATGGGGCCGGCCTCCGGCGAGGGCGTCGATGCAGCCGCCGTGCGCGTGGAGGAAGGCAACAGCCAGAGAGCGGACGATCGGACCGAACCGGGCGCGGGCCTCGGCGACGGGCGCTTCCTTGTAGCCCATGAGGACCGTGTAGAGCGGACCCGGCAGCGGGCACATCTGCACGGGGAGGACGGGGGCGAGGACGGCGCCGAGGCGGCGGGCAACCATGCGGCAGGCGAAACACACCCGGTCGGATCCGGGCGCGGGGCCGCAGCAGACGCGGCAGACCCCGGGATCGAGGTCCGGCGGGACGACGGGGTCAGCCGGAAGAGTCGGGCTCGGGAGACGGTCGATGCAAGAGAAAGGTCCCCGTCGCCCTACTGACGAGCTCGCCGTCCGCGTTGTGCATGGAGGCCTCGCCGTAGGCGACCTGCTTGGCCATGCGGACGACCTCGCCACGGAGGGTGTAGGGCTCGCCCTTGACGGCGGGGCGCATGCATTCGGTCTTGATCTCGAGGGTGCCGCGGGTGCGGGCCTTGCCCGGGAGGGCGGAGTTGATGGCGAAATTCATGGACGCATCGAGCAGGAGGGAGTGAATGCCGGCCTGGACGATCCCGTGCGGGTTGCAGGCCAGCTCGATCGGGGTGAAGGTGCCGGTGACCCAGCCGAGGTCCTCGCCGTCGACGCCGTAACCGGTGAGGGAGCCGCCGCACAACTCGATGATCGGCATGCCGCCGTCGCCGAGCCAGCGGTCCATGTTCTTGGCGTTCCTGGCGGTGCTGCTCATCGAGGGCAGACGATAGCGGGCGTTCGTGGTGGGATTTTGTGGCTCGCGTCCCTGCTCAACGGCCAAGTGGTCCCTCCGGGGACGGCGGGTAGGATGTCCGGTCTTGACCGGCAGGGGCGGGACTGCCCACCGGATTTTCGAGGAGGCATCATGACCACCGCAGTCATCGTCGACGCCGTGCGGACGGCCGGCGGCAAGCGCAACGGGAAGCTCCGGGGGTGGCACGCCGTGGATCTGGCCTCCGAGTCGCTCAAGGCCATCGCCGAGCGCAACCAGCTCGACCCCGCGCTGATCGACGACGTCGTGATGGGCTGCGTCATGCAGGTCTCCGAGCAGTCGCTCAACGTGGCCCGCAACGCGGTGCTGGCGGCGGGCTGGCCCGAGTCGGTGCCGGCTACGACGGTGGACCGGCAGTGCGGATCGTCGCAGCAGGCCATCCACTTCGCAGCGCAGGGCGTCATGGCCGGCGCCTACGACATCGCCGTCGCCGCGGGTGTCGAGTCCATGACCCATACCCCGATGGGCTCGTCGGTGGTCCGTGACTTCGGCTTCCCCTTCGGGCCCCGGATGATGGCGCGCTACGCCGACGAGGAGGGCCACAGCCGGCTGAAGGGCCAGGGCATCGGGGCCGAGATGATCGCGGATCAGTGGGACATCTCGCGCGAGGACCTCGACGCCTTCTCCGTGCAGAGCCACCAGCGTGCGGCGCGGGCCACGGCGGAAGGCCGCTTCGAGAACGAGATCGTCCCCGTGCCGGTGCACGACGAAGAAGGCAAGGACACCGACGAGGTGCTCTCCGCCGACGAGGGCATCCGTCCCGACTCGACGGTGGAGGCGCTGGCCGGCCTGAAGCCGGCGTTCAAGGAGGACGGCAAGGTCACGGCCGGCAACTCGTCGCAGATCACCGACGGGTCCTCGGCGGTGCTGATCATGAGCGAGGAGAAGGCCAATGCGCTGGGGCTGCGGCCGCGGGCCCGCTTCCACGCCTTCGCGCTGGCCGGCGTCGACCCGGTCACCATGCTCACCGGTCCGATCCCGGCGACCACCTCGGTCCTCGAGCGGGCGAAGCTGACCCTCGACGACATCGACGCCGTGGAGATCAACGAGGCCTTCGCCTCGGTGGTGCTCGCCTGGGAGAAGGAGCACCATCCCGACATGGAGACGGTGAACCCCAACGGGGGCGCCATCGCGCTGGGCCACCCGCTGGGTGCGTCGGGTGGCAAGCTCATGGCGACGCTGCTCAACGAGCTCGAGCGGACCAACGGGCTGTGGGGCCTGCTGACGATGTGCGAGGGCGGCGGGTTGGCGAACGCCACCATTATCGAGCGGCTGGGCTGAACCGGCTCAGCCTCGCGCTCGTCACCGGGCGCGAGGGCCGAGACCACCAGCTGCTCGGAGCACCCGGGCGCCGCGGCGAGGTACGCAACGATCACGTCGTCGCTCATGCTGTGCGTCTGGCGCAGGCCGGCGATCATCACCTTCAGATACGCCGGCGAGGGTGCGCCCAATTGCGCGTCACTCATCCTGCTCGACGACGTGATCGTCACGACCGGGAAGCCGTCGCCTTGCCTGCGGAAGCAGAGCAGGTTCTCGTAGCGCCCTGGCCCGAGATGGATCCTGACACCGTCCGTCAGGTCGGCGCGGTCGAGGTCGATCGGCGAGGTCGGGCGACCGTTCTCCTGGGCGACGACATCTTCGAACTGCTCCCAGGTGATCAGGTAGGCGCGCGCGTGGGTCGACGTGTCCGGGCTCTCCACCGTGTCGACGAAGCACGGCGCTCCGCCCCATGGTTTGGCGAAGCCTGCGAAGTACAGCCGGTGGTCGATATGGAGCGGGCGAACGTCGTGCGGATGCCTCGTGTCCCTCGCGCCGCGGCACGGGCGCGTCAGGCCCGGCGGGATCCCGCCCGCGATGTAGCAATGGAACCGTTCGGCAAGGAGGTTCGACCCATAGCCCACGTACCAGACCAGGTCGGGTTTTCCAGGCCGGTTGGATTCCTTCACGCCCGATCTGCTCCCGTAGGGCGGGCGCCCTCTTCGTCAGTGATATCTGGTCGCCATCAGGAAACCGGCGAAGATCATCACCAACCCGGCCACCAGACCCCAGGGTGAGCCGTGCGCGGCGAAGGGAAGGTTCGCCAGGTAATTGACCGTGATGACGAGGACGCCGCCGATCAGAAGGATCAAGACGAGCGCGCCGAACCACGGCGGGCTGTGGCGGACGTTCTTCGGGATCGGCGCGGTGTAGCGGCCGCTCTCCTCGGGCGACTTGTAACGACCGACCTTCGAGGTGGCGCGACCCGAGGCCGACTTGCCCTTCTTCGACGCGCCACCGGGGCCTTTTGTGCTCGTCGCCATCGGAGTCAGAGACTAGCGGTGCGGGCTGGCGGGTTCGGGCGCATCCGGCGCCCTGGCCGGGCCGGAGTGCGGACCACGTTGGGTACGATCGTCGGTCCATGGGACCACGGGTGCTGGTCGTCGACAACTACGACTCCTTCGTCTACAACCTCGTTCAGGAGCTCGGCGAGCTGGGGGCGGACCCCGTCGTGTTCCGCAACGACGCGATCGACGTCGAGGGCGTCCGTGCCGCATCGCCCGATGCCGTGCTCATCTCGCCCGGCCCGGGTCGTCCCGACGACGGTGGCGTGAGCCTCGACGTCGTGCGGCAACTCGGCGGCGAGCTCCCGCTGCTCGGGGTGTGCCTCGGCCACCAGTGCATCGGCCAGGCGTTCGGCGGTGAGATCGAGGCAGCCCCCCACCTGATGCACGGCAAGACCTCCGAGATCCACCACGATGGGAAGGGGGTCTTCGCCGGACTGCCCAATCCCTTCGTGGCGACGCGCTACCACTCCTTGGTGGTGCGGCCCGAGTCCGTGCCCTCGGAGTTGGACGTGACGGCGACTTCGACCGACGGCGTCGTGATGGGGCTGCGGCACCGGACCCTGCGGATCGAGGGCGTACAGTTCCACCCGGAGTCCGTTCTCACCCCCTCGGGGCCGACGTTGCTGGGGAACTTCTTGCGTCAGTTGGGGGTGGAAGCGGCCGCAACGTCGGCGCGACGTCGCCGGATCGGCGCCCGCTCAGCGTGACGGGGTGTGCCGGAGGGCACCGGGGTTCGGGTCGGCAAACGTCGTCGTGGTGCCACGAAGCCCCTCGCGGTCGTCGAGGTCGTCGTCGAGGAGCTAGTCGTCGTCGTGTTGGCCTGGCAGACCGAGATGTTGACCGTTCCGCCGCTCGCCACCTGTGCGCCGCCTGCGGGACTCTGGTTGTCGACATTGCCCGGCTGGGCATTGCCCGGACAGCTCGTGTCGAACGTGGTGTTCGCCGTGAGCCCCGCGTTGGTGATCTGGTTCTGGGCGGAGTTGGCGGTCTGTCCGACGACACCGGGCACGCTGACGCAGTTCGAGATCACCAGGTTGACCGAGCTGTTGGGCAAGGCATTCTGACCACCACCGGGATCCTGGGCGGCGACCGTCCCGCTTTGATACGCCGCCGGACACCCTTGCGAGGTGGACCCGACGTTGAGGCCGGCTCTCGCCAGCGATGCTCCCGCCGCTGTGGGGCTCTGCCCCAGCACCGACGGGACCGAGACGGCGGTCTGGTTGGACACCGTCAGCGTGATCGGGACGTTCGCCTTGATGGTCGCGCCGGCGGCCGGGTCCTGACTCAACACCCAACCGTTGGGCTGGTTGCTCGGGGTGTATTTCACCTTGTAGGCCAGATTGGCGGCCGTGAGCTTCTGGATCGCGGCGGACAGCTGTTCGTTCGTCACTGCCGGAACCTGGACCGACGGGATGTTGGGGCCGGTGCTGACGATGAGATGGACGGTGGAGTTCTTCGCCACGGAGGTGCCCACCTTGGGTTCGGTGTTGATCACGTGTCCGGCTGCGATGGTGGCGCTCGTTTTCCTCTGCGCAGGCAACCCAACGGTCAGCCCGTCGTTCTGCAGCGTCTGGGTGGCTGCGGCCTGGGACTGCCCTATGACGTTGGGCACATTGACTTTGTTGCCCGACAGCGAACTGAAGAGGAAGTAGGCGATCACGCCGAGCGCGACGAGCAGGAGGATCAACAACCAGATGAGGTTGCGTGTGCGCCGCTTGCGCGCCTCCTCTTCGGGGGTGGGGCCCGCCGCGGCGACGGCGCCGGCGGGGACGGCCCTCGTGCGGCCGGTGGCCGTTGCCATCATCGTGGTGGCGGCCGCCCCGGCGGCGGCTGCGCCAATGACCCTGGTGCGGGCAGGATCGCCCGCCTCGACGGGACGGCCGTCGGCGAAGCGGAGCAGGTCCGCCCTCAGCTCCTCGGCCGATCCGTAGCGCGAGGCCGGATCCTTGGCCATCGCCTTCATGATCACCGCCTCGAGCGCGGCGGGGCAGGCCGCGTTGGCGACGCGGGGCAGGGTGGGTTCGTCGCGCACGTGCTTGGAGGCGACCGCGACCGGTGAGTCGCCGGTGAAAGGAGGACGGCCGACCGCCATCTCGTAGAGGACCACACCGAGCGAGTAGATGTCGCTCCGCGCGTCGACGGTCTTGCCCTCCGCCTGTTCGGGTGAGAAGTAGGCCGCTGTGCCCATGACGGCGCCCGTCTGGGTAAGGCTCTCCTCCGTGTTGACGGCGCGGGCGATGCCGAAGTCCGTCACCTTCACTTCGCCGTCGGGCGTGATGAGGATGTTGCCGGGCTTCACGTCGCGGTGGACCACGCCGTGGCGGTGGGCGAACGCGAGGGCAGCGGCGACGCCCGCACCGATCTGCGCGATCTGGTTGGCCGGCAGCTTCTGCGGGTCGCGGAGAACGGCTGAGAGCGAGCGGCCGTCGATGTACTCCATGACGATGAAGTAGACGCCGTCGTCCTCGCCCCAGTCGTAGACGGGGACGATGTTGGGGTGCGAGAGGTTGGCGGCGGCCTGCGCCTCTCGGCGGAAACGCTCGACGAACGTCTTGTCGACCGAGAGCTCGGGGAAGAGGACCTTGAGGGCGACCGGCCTATCGAGTTGGAGATCGATCGCGCGGTAGACCTGGGCCATGCCGCCGCGGGCGACCAAGTGGGTCAGCTCGTAGCGACCCATGTAGGTGCGTGGCGTCTCGACGGGCTGCATGTCGGACCGAGCCTACGCTGGGCGCCCTTGGGCGCGGGGTAGCAGTGGGCCGAATCGAGGGGCCGGCATCGTCAGAGGCCTCCAGCGGTGGTGGTCGTCGTTGTCGATCCATTTGGGACCGCAGTGGTCGTCGTCGTGGTCGTCGATGTCGTCGTCACGGTCGAGATCCAGGTTCGGGCAGCCTTGAGCGAGGACTTCTGCACGCCCAAGACGAGCGCGTTGGAGGCGGCCGGCGAAAGCTGGTCCTTCTTGACGCCGGTCCGATCGACGACCTTGGGGTGGAACCACAACACGCCACCGCGCTGACCCTGCAAAATGACGACGTTGTCCCCGTGCAGGGTGACAATCCAATTGTCGTAGGCGTACCAGCGGATCACGAAATAGGCGGCGATCGGTACCGCCGCGACGAGGACGACAAACCCGAGCACCCGGAACGTCACACGCCGCGGGATGCCGAGGCGGCGGCGGCGCTCGCGACGGGACTCCTTCTCCTTACGCGTCGCCGGGGTACCGCGTGCCGGGGTCTGCTCGGCGAGCGGCACGCGGGTCGACGTGCGTGCCACCGACACCGCGCCCGTACCGGCGAAGAACTCGTCGCTGCGCGGCCCTTCCTCGCTCAGGGATCTTGTCTCGCTGCCGAAACCGAGACGAGCCCCTGGCGCGAGGGTGTCCGAGTCGCTGAACGCCGGCAGCGGCGTGATGCCGCTCAACGGGAGGGTCTGCGTGATGTCGGAGGGCGCGTCGTTTTCGCCGGAGCCCTCGGGGCCGTCCTCTTCGGGCACTGAGTCGGGGGCGGCGCCGTTGGGAACCGCGGCGACGGCGGCCGTGGCCGCGGTGGCGCTCGCGATCGTGATGGCCGCGGTGCTCGCACCGATCGGCGTGACCTTGGATGCGCCGTCGGGACCGTCCTCGCCGACCTGGACGTCGACGACGATGACCGTGATGTTGTCGGCGCCGCCGTGCTCGTTGGCGACGTCGACCAGACGGCCGGCGGCTTCCTCGGGGTCGCGGACGGCGCCGAGGATGCTCGCCATCTCGTCCATGCCGACCTCGTTGGACAGGCCGTCGGAGCAGAGCAGGACGCGGTCACCGGTGCGCAGCTGCAGCTCCCACATGTCGGTCTGCACGTCGGAGGACACGCCCAAGGCCCTGGTCAGGATGTGGCGCTGGGGGTGCACGGCTGCCTCGGCCTCGGTCATCTCGCCGTGGCGCATCCTTTCCTCGGCGAGGCTGTGGTCGGCCGTCACCTGGAAGATCCGGCCGTCCGAGTACACGTACGCCCTGGAGTCACCCACGTTGGCCAGGGCCAGGGTGTCGTGGCCCCCGTCCCCGCCGACCAGCGCCACCGCCGTGAGCGTGGTGCCCATTCCCCGCAGGTCGGCGTTGCTCTGGCTCTCGTGCCACACAGCAGCGTTCGCCTCCGAGAATGCCTCGCGCAGCCCGTCGACCGTGGGCTCGCGCTCGAAGGCCTGTTCCAACGTCTCGACGGCGACCCGCGCCGCCACCTCGCCGCCGACATGGCCGCCCATGCCGTCCGCCACCGCGTAGAGGTTCGGCCGCTCGAGCGGCATGTCCTGATTGATGGGGCGGACCCGCCCGACGTCGGTCGCCGAGCCGGACCGCAGCACGGTCAACGCGAGACCTCGAACACCGTCGATCCGACTTGGAGCATGTCGCCCTTACCGAGGCGGACCGCCTTGGCGATCTGCTCCGAGTTGACGTACGTGCCGTTGGTCGAGCCGAGGTCCTCGACCCAGAGCTGGTCGTTGTGCCGGAAGAGCCGGGCGTGGAGCGTCGAGGTGTAGATGTCCTCGGGCATAGAGACACCGCAGCCGGGTGAGCGGCCGATGGTCAGCTCGTCGTCGAGGTCGTAGCTGCGGCCGGCATGTGACGGCGGTTGGACGACCTTGAGGTAGAGCTGGCGGCGGCGACTCTGCTTGGGAGGCGCCGCCGCGCGGTTCGCTTTGCGCTCCTCGCGCCGCTCCTGACGCTTCTGCCAACGAGGCTTCCGGATCGTGGCCGGGCTCATCTCGACCCAGACGGCGCGGATGACGCGTAGGAAGAAGAGGAAGATCAGCGCGATGACCCCCCACTGCATGACGTGGAGGACCGCGTTCAGGTTCTGCGTGGCGATGAGCACCGCCCCCGCATTCGGTGCGGTCACGACATTTCGAAGATGAGTTTCGTCGACCCCACGCTGATCTCGTCCCCGCTGGCGAGGAGCTGCTCTCGGACCGGGGTGCCGTTCACCCTGGTGCCGTTGGTGGACCCGAGATCGGTGACGAAGACGCCGTCGTCCTTGCGCCGCAGCTCGGCGTGGCGCCGGCTCACGTTGGAGTCAGACAGGACAACATCACACTCGGGTAGACGGCCGATGACCAGGGCATCCGAGCCGATCGACAAGCGCCGGCCGTCGGGCAGGACGAGCTCGGCCAGGATGCCGCCGTCCTCGCTCTCGTGCACTTCCGCGGTGACGGTGAAGCGGCCTGGCTTGAGGTTGGAGCCTTCGAAGATCTCGACCTCGACCGGCCCGACGAACGAGTAGCCCTCGATGCGGGCGTGCTCGCGGGCGGCGTCGGAGAGCTCGCGCGAGAGGGCGTCGATGAAGTTGGCGAACCGGTTGACATCGGCCGGAGACAGCGTCACCGCGAAGGAATTGGGCGCGATCAGGCCGCGCACGCCGACCCGCCGGTGCAGGTCCATTTCCCGCGTGAGCCGCCGCCCGATCTCGACCGGTTGGAGGTTGCTCCGAAATGGTTTGGCCAACGTTCCCTCCACCAGACGCTCAAGTCGCTCCTCAAACTGCTGGAGTCCCATGGTCCTCGCAAGACTACTGGGCCGGGCCACTTCGCTGGGCCCCGGCAACCGTCTGACCTGGTCACCTATACCCAGAACCAGCCTTTTGGCTGACATGGGCGACCCCTGGCAGCGACTACTGTTGGCCGGTCACTCGGGCGAGTGGCGGAATTGGCAGACGCGCAGGATTCAGGTTCCTGTGTCCGAAAGGATGTGGGGGTTCAAGTCCCCCCTCGCCCACTCACTGACTCACTCTGACTCCCTCTCACTCTCGGGCCTTAGGGCGCGGCAGCGGCCCGACCAAGGATTCCGCCCGAACGGGCCGGGTCACGGCGACTGCGGCGACTCTTGCTTCGCGACGTTCGATTCGCCGGGAGACCGGTGGCGGTCGTAACTCGGGTCGTCCTGGTCGCGCCTCGGCCGCCAGTACGCGTCGGCGTCGTCCCCGGCCGGGACCGCGTCGGGCACCACGCGTCGGTAGGCGAGCTTCCATGCTCCGCGGATGCGACGGAAGTAGTCCACGTAGCGACCGTGGCCCGTTACCCGAGCCGTGCCGACAGCGCCGTGGAAGGCGTAGAACGTCTCGCCCCAGGCTTCGTCGCCGTCGACGTCGAAGATCGACTGGCCGATCAAGTGGTGCATCGAGCTCATCGGCCCCGGGCCACAGACGAAGTCGGCGAACTGCTGACCGGTACCCTTGAAGGTGCCGTGGTCGTCGAAGGAGTCCTCGGTGTAGCAGGACGCGATGCGGTCGCGGTCCCCTCGGTCGACTGCTGAGGAGAGGACGGCGAGGAGCTCGGCGAGCTCCTGCTTGTCGATCGAATTGTCCATGGCACAGTCCTCTCCCCGCCCATCGCCGCAGTTCGACGCCTTCCACGGTGATGGGTGGCAACCCTACGGCGTGGGCGCGGCAGGCGGCTCCGGGAAGGGAACCGGGTACCGCGCCGCCAAGGTGGGCCAAGATGTCGTCCGTGGCGAGCAACGGACAGGCCGTGGCGGGCCTCGCCGTCATCCCGCCGGTGAGCGTCGGCGACTTCGCCGATCCCGAATGGATCGGTCCCCTCGCACAGGAAGCGGAGCGACTGGGCTTCGAGTCGTTGGTGCTCCCCGAACACGTCGTGCTCGCGGTCGACTACACGAGTCGCTACCCGTACTCGAAGTCCGGGCGGGTGCCGTTGCCGTCCGACTGCGTGATCCCCGATCCGATCGACACGCTCGCCTACGTCGCCGGGGTCACGACGACGCTCGGGCTCGCCACCGGCCTGCTGGTATTGCCCTGGCATCACCCGCTCGCCCTGGCCAAGCGCGCCGCCACCGTCGACCGACTTTCCGGCGGCCGCCTCCGCCTCGGGGTTGGCCTCGGATGGATGCGCGAGGAGATCGAGGCCGGCGGCGTGGACTTCGACAGCCGGGGCGAGCGCGCCGACGAGACGATCGACGCCATGCGCGCGGTGTGGAGCGCCGATCGGGACGTGGGCGCGCAGTTCGAAGGTCGCCACTTCTCGTTCAGCGGGGTGCAATCGTTCCCACGACCCGTGCGTCCCGGCGGAGTGGCGATCGAGGTGGGCGGGACGAGCCCGCCTGCCATCCGCCGCGCCGCGCGGCGGGGGGACGGCTGGTTGTCGCTCGGACTGCGGGGTGACCGCCTCACCAAGGCAATACGCCAACTGGCGGACGAAGCCTCGGCTGCGGGACGCGACCCGGCGGGCATCGAGGTGACGCTGAGCGGTGTGACCACCTCGGATACCGTCGACCGGGCCACTCTCGAGGAGGCGGCTGCGCTCGGCGCCCGGCGGGTGGTGATCAACCTGGGCTCCGCCGAGTTGGCGGCAGCACTCGACGAGCTCGGTCAGGCGGCCCGACGATCGGGCCTCACCCCGTCGGCCTGAATCAGTAGCGCCCGTCGAGTGGGTGGTTGCTCACCATGTCGACGCGCAGCACACGCTCGTGGATCCGCCACCCCCCGGCGCTGCGGACGTAGGCATCGAGGTAGCGGATGTGCCAGATCATCAACGTCTCGGCGCCGGCGTCGCCGAGCACGTGGTAGGCGACGACGCGGGTTTCCCCGGTCGCGGCGTCGCCGTCCACGACCGCCATGTGGTTCCCGACGGTGTGGGTGGTCCGCTCGTAGTACCGGGCCATGCCGATCGCCTTGGTGATCTCCGCCCGCCCCTGGCTCCGGCTGGTCGGCTCGGTCGCGCCCGGCTCGGCAAACGCGACAAAGGTGCCGTCCTCGGTGAAGAGTCGCGCGACCGCTTCGGCGTCGCGCCGGTCCACGCCTTGGCAGTACGCATGCACGAGGTCGGAGATGGCCAGGCGGTTCACGACGAGTGCGAGGGGATCCGGTTCGGGCACGCCAAGAGTTGACCGTGGCCTGACGCCAAGGTCAAGCGCTGCCGTGACACGGCCACAGCGGAAAACGCCAGGCGGCACGGGGTGGCCGTGTGCGGCGGGCGAACGCGTCACGGGCCACGGGTAAGGAAAGAGTGATGGCATCCTCCTCGATCGACGCCCCCGTCGACACCAGGTCCGAGGCCGGGCCCCTCGGCGGCCACCTGTCGATCCTGGCCGTATGCGTCGGTTTCTTCGTTATCCAGATCGACGCCACCGCCGTGAACGTCGCCCTGCCCAGCATCGCGCGGGGCCTGGGCGCCTCGCTGTCGCACCTGCAGTGGGTGGTCGACGCGTACACGCTGGCTCTGGCCGGGTTCATGCTGACGGCCGGATCGGTGGCCGACCGCCTCGGGGCCCGGCGCGTGTTCTCGCTCGGGATGGCGGTCTTCACCGCGGGATCGCTCGCGTGCGCGCTGGCGCCGGACCAACTCTTCTTGGTAGCGGCGCGGGTCGTGCAGGGCGCAGGCGCAGCCGCGCTGCTGCCCTGCTCGCTCGCGCTGATCGTGCACCGGTTCCCCGACCATCGGAAGCGGGCGCGCGCGCTGGGAGCCTGGGGGGCAGCGGGGAGTGCCGGCGTCGCTGCCGGCCCGGTCCTCGGTGGCGCCTTGGTCGCATCGGTCGGCTGGCGCGCCATCTTCCTGATCAACGTTCCGATCGGGCTCATCGAGCTCTGGCTGCTGGGCCGCTACGTCGCGGAGGCACCGCGCCGCCGGTCGCAGCGGCTCGACGGTCGGGGCCTCGGCCTCTCCGTCGTGGCCCTCGGATCGGTCACCGCCGCCTGCATCGAAGCCGGGAGCGCCGGATGGACATCGCCCGTACCGGTCGTCCTGTTCGCGGTCGGTCTCGCGGCGGCCGGCGCGTTCTGGTTCGCCGAGCACCGAGCAGCAGAGCCGATGCTCCCACCCGAGATGTTCCGGTCGCGTCCGTTCTCGGCTGCCGTGCTCGTCGGTCTGTGCTTCAACTTCAGCCTGTACGGCGCGCTGTTATGCCTCTCGATCTACCTGCAGCAGACGCGTTCCGAGTCCGCGCTGAGCACCGGCCTGCTGCTCTTGCCCATGGCGGTCCTCGTGGCGGTCGGCTCGGTGGTGAGCGGCCGGCTCACTGGTCGCGGCCACCGGGCACCGATGATGATCGGGCTGTTGGTGGCGAGTGCGGGCGCGGCGGTACTGACCACGGTGACCGCAACGACGGCCCTGTCCCTCGTCGTGGTGGGCACACTCGCGCTCGGGCTGTGCTCGGTGGCGATGCCCGCCATGTCCTCGCTGGCCGTCGGATCCGCCCCGGCGCAACGGGCCGGCCTGGCCAGCGGCGTCCTGAACACGGCGCGCCAGTCAGGCGGTGCGCTCGGGGTGGCCGTGCTCGGCTCGCTCCTGGTCATGAGCGGCAGCGGCCCGGCCCACTACTCCCTGGCGCTCCCGCTCGGGGTGTCCGCCGGTGTGCTCGCGGCGGCCGCCGGCGTGTCGTGGCTCGGGACCCGGGACGAGCGGTCGGCACGACGCGGTGAACGGGATCGGGGCCCGTCCGCCGGGGGCGGTCCGGCGGGTACAGGGCGGCCGGCTGCCCTCGAAAGGGCGGGGGCTCAGAGGCGGTAGAGCCGCGCGGCGTTCTCGCCGAGGATCTTGCGCTGGGCATCGGGGGAGAGCACCGACATCTTCTCGGCGACGGTGTCGAGTGGTTTCGGGTAGAGGCACGTCGGATGCGGGAAGTCCGTCTCGAAGAGGATGCGGTCGGCGCCCACGGCGTCGACGAGGGTCGGCAGGTTGGTGCGCTCGAACCAGAACGTCGCGTAGAGGTTGCGCTTGAAGTACTCGGACGGTTGCATCGACAGGGCGTCGAGCTGCTCGGGGGCGTTCTCCGCCATCTCGTAGTCGAGCGTCTCGAGGATGAAGGGGACCCAGCCGACGCCGCTCTCTACCGAGACCATCTGCAGCTTGGGGTGCCGATCGAGCAGGCCGCTCAGGATGATGTTCGTTACGACGCGCGCGTTGCCGATGAACAGCAGTGTGCCGCCGATGGCCAGCTTCGTGTTCTCGTCTTGCGACTCCCACGGATACTGCCCGAAGAACGTCATCGTCGTGAGGCTGGCGCCGATATGGAAATGGATTGGTAGGTGGCGGTCCTCGCACACGTCCCACAGCGGGTCCCATGCCTTGTTGGCCAGATCGGGGCCGCCGACGTCGTTGGGATCCGACGTGATGTTCACGCCGCGCAGGTCCATGTCGGCGACGCGCTCGGCCTCGTTCACGGCGGCGGTGACGTCCCAGGCGGGGAGGACCGGGATGGGCATCAGCCGCCCGTCGGTGTCGGTCTGGATCTCGGCGGCCGCGTCGTTGTAGATCTGCAGGCAGAGCAGGCGGAGCTCGGGGTCCTTGACCGCGTCGGAGATCCCCTGGCCGCCGAGTCCGATGGAGTTGGGAAAGCAGACCTGTGCGTGCACCCCGGAATCGTCCATCACGGCGATGCGCGCCTCGATGTCGAAGGCCCCAAGGTGGATCCGCTCCTGGGTCCATTCGAAGAGGGCCTCGTTGGCGGCGCCCTTGTTGCCCTGTCTGTCGATCACCCCGCCGCCGCCGGCGAAGCCGAGCTCGACGCCGTCGACGTACCACATCGGCTTACCGTCGACCTCGACCACGTGGGGGACCCGGTCCCGGTACTTGGCCGGGGCCCTCTTGGTCCACAGGTCGTGGGACTCGGTGAGGTGAGTGTCCGCGTCGATCACCCGGAGCCCATCTAGTGCCAGCGTCGTCGCCATGGCGTGCCTCCCCGGCCCCCGTCTTCGATTTCGACCTCGACTTCGAAACTTACCCTACGGCCCTGTAGCTACGGCCGGGGCGGGCGGCGGGAGGAGCCGGCGTGTCAGCGGGTGCGGGGGAAGCCGAGGTCGATCTCGCTGGTCGAGGGGTCGGGCCAGCGGGTCGTGACCACCTTGGGCCGCGTGTAGAAGCGGATGCCCTCGGGGCCGTACATGGCGCTGTCGCCGAAGAGCGAGGACTTCCACCCTCCGAAGGAGTGGAAGCCGACCGGCACCGGGATGGCCACGTTGACCCCGACCATGCCGGCGGTGACGTCTCTTTGGAACCGGCGGGCCGCACCGCCGTCGCGGGTGAAGATCGCGGTCCCGTTGCCGTAGGGGCTGGCGTTGACGAGCTCGACAGCCGCCTCGTAGGTCGGGACGCGCGCGACGCCGAGGACCGGCCCGAAGATCTCGTCGTCGTAGGCCCGCATGCCGGGGCGGACCTCGTCGAGGAGCGTGCAGCCGAGGAAGAAGCCGTCGGCGTGTGCTCGGTCGGCCGTCTGTTCGTCGGTGCGGCCGTCGACGACGAGACGGGCGCCCTCGGCCTCGGCGCCGTCGATGTAGGCGCGCACACGGTCGCGGTGCTGCGCCGTGACCAGGGGGCCCATCTGCGACTCGGGGTCGTCGCCCGGCCCGATCACGACGGAGGGGATCCGCTTCGTGATCGCTTCGACGAGCGGGTCGGCGACGCTCCCGACAGCCACGACGACCGAGATCGCCATACACCGTTCGCCGGCCGAGCCGTATCCCGCAGAGATGGCTGCGTCGGCCGCGGCGTCGACGTCGGCATCGGGGAGCACGATCATGTGGTTCTTGGCGCCGCCGAGCGCCTGCACCCGCTTGCCGTGGCGCGCGCCCTCCTCGTAGACGTGCTGTGCGATCGGGGTGCTGCCGACGAAGGAGACCGCGGCGACGTCAGGGTGGGCGAGGAGCGCGTCGACGGCTTCGGCGTCACCGAGCACCACGTTGAGGACGCCGTCGGGGACGCCGGCCTCCTTGGCGAGCTCGGCGAGCAGGAGCGATGGCGACGGGTCGCGCTCGGAGGGCTTGAGCACGAAGGCGTTCCCACAGGCGATGGCGTTGGCCATCATCCAGAGAGGGACCATCACCGGGAAGTTGAACGGGGTGATGCCGGCGACCACGCCGAGCGGCTCGAGCACGGTGTGCACGTCCACGCCGGTCGAGACCTCGGTGGAGTGCGCGCCCTTGAGGAGGTGCGGGATGCCGCAGGCGAACTCGATGTTCTCGAGCCCGCGGGCCACCTCGCCGGCGGCGTCGCTCAGGACCTTGCCGTGCTCCGCCGTGACCGCCTTGGCGAGGTCGGGCGCGGCGCGGCTGACGAGGTCACGCAGCCGGAACAGGACCGCAGCGCGGGCACTGAGCGAGCCGGCGCCCCACTCCGCCGCCGCCTCCTTTGCGACCTCGACCGTGGTGGACGACCTCGGCCGTCGAGGCCAGCGGGACGGCCGCCGTCTGCACGCCACGGGCGGGGTCGAAGACGGGGGCCTCCCGGCCCGACGTCCCGGCCACGGACTTGCCGCCGATGAAGTGCTCGAGCGCGTGCATGGGACGATCCTCTCACCGTGGCCGGCGGGTGGGCACGCCGGGCAGGGCCGTCCCGGCGGCGGGACGCGGTGGGCCGCCGGACGGCGGCCTCACACCGTGGCGGGCTCTTCCAGGGCCAGCTTGGCCAGCTCTTCGGAGACGATGCGGTCGCGTTCGGCGAGGTCGCGACGGGCGGCGCGTGGGCTCCAGCGGCCCCGCATGAAGAACACGAGCACCGCGAAGACCGCCATGCCGATCAGACACACGGTCCACCAACGTTTCCACTCGCCGGGCGAGGTCTTCTGCGCCGGGACCAGCTTCTCGGCCGCCACGAGCAAGCTGGCCAGGTTCGGCGAATACTTGGCTACGCCGGCGATCTGCGTCGTCGTCGCCGGTTTGCCGTTCTGGATGCCGGTGGCGACCGGGTTGAAGGCGTTCAGACCCAGCACACGCGGGTTGGTGAGACCGCCGACGGCGGTGAGCGCCTTGGTCAGGCTGTGGGTGCTGTTGCAGGTCTGGAGGATGGTGGCCAGGGTCTCCATCTCCGGCCGCGCCACGGGGGTGGTCTGCGGGTTCCTCAGTCGAGCGATGACGCTCGCGGGCGCGGGCGAGGTGCTGCACGACAGCGTTGACGTGTTCGGTGCGTACGGCTGCGCGGCCTGAATCGACTGCAGCGTGGCACCGGCATTCTGGTTGTCGACGAGCACCGTCGAGGTGGTGATGACGTAGGGAAGGACGAGGAACGACAGCGCCACGGTGATGCGCAGGATCCACCCCCAGATGGCGAGCCCCGACGCGGTGAGCGCCGGGTTGTGGTGCTCCACCTGCTCGGTGTAGTTCGCCATCCAGGGCGCGTAGGCGAGCGAGATCGAGGCCGCCAGCAACACGATCACGAGGACATTGGAGTAGTAGCCCGTGTGCGGCTGCCCCGTCTGATGGATGAGGAACAGCATCATGACGATGGCGCAGCCCGCGCCGGCGAGCATGAAGGGCTTGCGCACCCGGGCCAGGTCGGACAAGGCGCCGGCCACGACGAGGCCGATGGAGAGCGCCGCGGCCAGCCAGACGTTGATGCCGTTTGCCTGCGCGGCGGTCCGGTTGAAGGTCACGACCCAGTAGATGGTGAGCACGCTGACCGATGCGTAATAGAACAGCAGGAACACCGAGATGGCGATCGACGATGACACCAGGTCGAGCTTGAACATCGAGCGGATCGGGTGCGCGGTGGCCGTCTCGACGTCGACGCCCATCGCCTTCGCCTCGACCAGCGCGCGCTCGCGCTCGGACACCATGAGCTGGTCGCGCAGCTGCGGCGACAGCTCGCGCAGGAACAGGAACGAGATGATCACCACGCCCATGCAGACGAGGCCCGAGATGATGAACTGGTCCTGCCAGGGATAGAGGTGGTCGAGGGTGTTCGTCGCCACCACGCTGGCGCAGAGCGCTCCCATCGTGGGCCCGAGCGCCCAGAAGCCCATCGCCACACCCCGGCCCATCTGCGGTGAGAAGTCGCGCATGAGCGCCGGCGTCGAGACGAGGATGACGCCCTCGACGAAGCCGATCACGCAGTACGACGCCGCGAAGCCCCACTTGTCCGTGATGTGCGGGATGGCGAACAGCTGGATGATCGCGACCAGCAACGTGCCGAAGATCGTGAGATTGGCGCGCCCGATCTTGTCGGACAGGCCCCCGATGAACGCGCTGAACGCGCCGATCGCGTTCGACACGACGAGCAGGTACAGGAAGAACGCGAACGACATGTGGTAGTAGGGCAGCATCCGCGGCGTGACGGTGCCCTCCACGTAATAGAGGTAATAGAGCATGATCGTCGTGAGCACGACGATCGAGAGATAGCCGATGCGCGGCAGGGTGTCGGGGTAGCGATCGAGCTGCCGGGTCACGAACGCCTTGACCCACCAGCGCTCGTCGGGAGCGGGTTCGGTCGTCGCCGTGGTGGTGCTCATCCTCGTCCCCCTTTGTCCGGGCGATGGTGCGTGCACCCGATGCTAGGGCGACCCGGGCGACGGGGAGAGGGGGACTTTGTTTGTTCGTGGCGGGGCCTGCCGGGAGCGCTGGGCGGCATGCCGGCGGCGTCAGTCGGAGCCCGTGCCCATCTCGGCCGCGATGGCTTCGTCGAGCGGTGGCAGGGGCACGTGCCAGGTGAGGCGGGTGCCACCCTCCCGCGAAGTGCCGATCTCCATGCCGCCGTCGAGACGGTCCGCCCGCTGGCGCATGTTCTTTAGGCCCAGGGCGCCCGAGCGCTGGCCCGCGGTGCCGACGCCGACGCCGTCGTCCGCCACGACGACCCGCAACTCGTCGCCCGCGGTGACCGTGACGACCACCTTCGTCGCCTGCGCGTGCTTGCCCACGTTGGTGAGCGCCTCGCGCAGGACGGCGAGCACCTCCTCGGCCAGCGGGCCGGTAACGGCATGATCCACCGGACCGATGATCGAAACCTGCGGATGGAGGTTGAGGACGGGCCGCAGCTCGTGGACCAGATCGAGCACCTTGGGTTGGAGGCCTTCCTTGTTGATGGTCAGCTCGATATCGAAGATGGCCTTGCGCAACTGCCGGATCGTCTCGTCGAGCTTGTCGATCGCCTCCGCTATGCGCAAGACCGCCTCGGGGCGCTCCACCAACCGCGCCGTGCCCTGGAGCGAGAGGCCGATGGCAAAGAGGCGCTGGATCACCGAGTCGTGCAGGTCCCGCGCGATGCGGTCGCGGTCTTCGGTCAGCGCGTGGTCGCGCACCAATGAATGCAGCCGCGCGTTCTCGATGGCGATGCCGGCCGCCCTGGCGAGAGCGAGCACGAGCTCTTCGTCGTCGGCGGAGAACTCCTTGGCGTGGCGTTTGTTGGTGAGATACAGGTTCCCGTAGACCTCCCCGTGCACCCGCACCGGCACCCCGAGGAACGAGGTCATTTCCGGATGCAACTCCGGTGTGCCATAACTGTCCGGGCTGTCCGAGAGGTTGGCGAGCCGGAGCGGCTTGTCGTCCGCGATCAGCGTGCCCAGGACACCGCGGCCGGTCGGGCGCGGGCCGATGGAGTGCTCCTGCTCGCTGTCGAGGCCGACCGTCAGGAATTGGTCGAGCGTTTGGCCGTCGGCCGACAGCACGCCCAGCGCGCCGAACTGCGCGTCGACGAGGTCGCAGGCCTCTTCGATGATGCGGCGCAGCACGACCGGGAGGTGCAGCTCGGCATCGAGGATCAGGATCGCCTGCACCAGGCGTCGCAGCCTGACTGGATCGTCGATCTGGTCGAAGGATTGCACGCCTTGCACGCCGAACCAGGGTAGTGCCGGGTCCGCCACGCACACGGCACGCACGCGGCACGCACAATCTCGCTCCGAACAGGGCCTCTGCGTTCCTGTGGTGCGGAGCGGCGTGGCACAATTGCCCGATGGGGATTCGGGTGTTCGTGCTGGACGACCATGAGCTCGTCCGGACGGGGTTGCGCACATTGCTCGAAGCGGAAGACGACCTCGAGGTCGTCGGCGAATCGGGGTCCGCGGTGGAGGGGCTGCGTCTCGTCCGCCAGCTCCAGCCCGACGTCGCCGTTCTCGACGTCCGCCTGCCGGACGGGTCCGGCATCGAGGTCTGCCGGGAGATCCAGTCGGAGCTGCCCGGTGTCCACTGCCTGATGCTCACGTCGTACTCCGACGACGACGCGCTGTTCTCGTCCATCATGGCGGGCGCCTCGGGCTACGTCCTGAAGGAGATCGGAGGTGGCGACCTCCTTGGGGACATCCGGAAAGTGAGCCGGGGCATGTCGCTCCTCGACCCCGTCCTGACCCAGGAGCTGTGGGACCGTCTGCGCAAGGACCAGGAGGCCGAGTCGAGGCTGACAGTCCTCACCCCCCAAGAGCGGCGCGTCCTGGAGCTGATCGCGCAGGGGCAGTCGAACCGGCAGATCGCCGAGGCATTGTTCCTGGCCGAGGCGACGGTCAAGAACTACGTGTCGAGCCTGTTGTCGAAGCTGGGCATGCGGCGCCGGACCGAGGCCGCCGTCTATGCCGCAGTCCTGGCCGAGCGGAAGTCAGGGGCTCCGCCGGCACGCTGAGCCCGCGCTCCGCGGGAGCTGATGTGCTCGGCCCCGTGGCAGCTCAGCGCAGCGAAACGGTGACCCGGCGCTGATCGTCGAGCGTCCGGAAGTCGACGCCGGCGCTACGCAGGAGCGCCTCGAGGCGGGACCGCTCTGCCAGCGGATTGGCGAAGCGCTTCGGATCGTTCTGGATGCCCATGGCACTGCACAACCGCAGCAGCATGCGGTCGTGGTCGAGCTCGAGCGCCAGGTCCTCCGCCATCACGTGGCTCGGATCCAACCCATGGCCCCGAAGTCGCCGCCGACACTGCAGCAACACCACCACGAGCTCGTCGCGGGACGTCGGCAGTTCCACCGGGTCCATCTCGGCGCACAGCTCGCCGAGCAGTTCGCTGTACATCGACATTGTGGTGACAGCCTGCATGCCCGTTGCCCGCTGACGCCAGAGCCGATACTCCTGACTTAAATGCCCTAATTCCGGACCGGCGCCGGCCGGGTCTCGAGGGCCAACAGTCGTTGGGGACGCCGGTCCAGCTGGCGGGGGGGTTCCGACGCCTCCCGATCAGGGAGTCCGGTTGTCCTCAGCGACTCTCGGCGTGAGTGGAGCGATCGGCGCGGGCCAGCACGTCCTCGGCCGACTCGGCGTCCTCGGCCAGCGCGACGCCCAGCGTGGCGCGGAGCCGGATCCGCTGCCCGCCGACGACGACCGGGTCGTCGAGCGTCTTCTGCAGCCGGCACGTCAAGGGTCCGACCGACAGCTCGTCGGTGACGGCCAGCACGACGACCAACTCGTTGCCCCCGACCCGGCCGATCGTGTCCTCCGTCCGCAGGACCGAGGTGAGGCGGTCCGCCATCTCGCAGAGGACGGTGTTCCCGATCGTGTAGCCGAGATCGGTGTTGATCTCCCCGAGGTTGTCGAGGTTGACGTGGCACACGACCACCTCGCCGCCGTGCCGCCGCATCCGCGCGAGCGCCTGGGTGAGGCGGTCGAGCAACAACAGTTGGTTGGCCAGCCCGGTGTGCGGGTCGGACATGGACAACTGCCAGAGCTGGTCGTACTTCCCAGCCCGCGGTGTGCGTCCGGCGGACTTGGCGTCGCCGGAAGTGAACTCCTGCAACATCGTCTCCACGCTCCCGCTTCTGCCGCCCGCCGGCGTGCCCGCGGTCGACTCCGCCCCCTGCCCACGACCCGCCTCGCCAGACGCGCGGGAACGCATGTGTACCTCGTCCCGCCCAAAGAGCCGCTTCTTCTCTCGCTTCACCCTCCGCCCCCTCCACTGCGCATCCGAAATCACTCTTACCCGTCAGGGGGTATCGGTACAGAGCAAAAGGTCATGGGGTACCACGATGTTGTCGCCGAATTGCGTTGGGCCAGGCGCCCGTTTTCCCAGGCCAGAGGGCTGAAAGACAATCGCACGTGCCCGGGCGGGGACTGGTCGAAACCACCGGGCTGCCACCTGCTTGCACCGAAGACGCCATCGGGAAGCCGGACCGCGCCGCGCTAACGTCAACTGGGGTACACGCACGATCCGGACATCGACCATCACGAACTTCGATCCGACGCACCCGACGCACCCGACACAACGAACCCAGCGCACGCTGCGCAATCCACCGGCCGGTGGCGCCCGATGAGTGTTCCCACTACTCCTGCCGCTGTGATCGTCGACGGTGCCCGTCTCGAGGCGTTGGTCGGGGAGGTCGCCGAGGAAGAGGCCTACGCGTTCGACACCGAGTTCCACACCGAGCGCACCTACGTCCCCGAGCTGGCTCTGATCCAGATCGCCTGGGGGGACAAGGTGGCGCTGGTCGATCCGCTCGCGGTCGACCCGGCCCCCCTGGCCGTGGTGTTCGGCGGCCCGGGCGTCGCCGTGGCGCACGCGGCGACGCAGGACCTCGATGTGCTCATGGCGGCGTGCGGCGTGGTCCCCGCGGTCGTCTTCGACACGCAGATCGCCGCCGGGTTCATCGGTATGTCGACGCCCTCGCTCTCCCGGCTGGTCGACGCCATGCTCGGCGTGCCGCTTCCCAAGGCGGACCGCTTGTCCGACTGGCTCGAGCGACCCATGTCCGACCGCCAGCTCGCGTACGCGGTGAGTGATGTCGCCCACCTGCTCGAGCTCCGCGCGGCGTTGACCGACCGGCTGCGGGGGCTGGGACGGCTCGAATGGGCACTGAGCGAGTGTGACCAGGTCCTGACGGACCGCACCCCGCCGGCCCGGGTGCCCGAGGAGGCCTGGTGGCGACTCGGCGACATCCGGAGCATGTCGCGACGCTCCCGGGCGGTGGCCCAGGAGGTCGCCGCGTGGCGCGAGCGCACGGCCGCAGTATCGAACAGGCCCCGGCGCCAGGTGCTCTCCGACCTCGGGCTGCTCGCGATCTCGCAGCGACCCCCGCACAACGAGGCCGAGCTCCGTCGGGCGCGAGGTGTCGACGGTCGTCATCTGGCGCAGGGGCGGGCGGCCGAGATCCTGGCGGCCATCCGCCGCGGCCTCGACCTCCCTGCCGATCGCCTCCGCATGCCGTCGGCGGGCCGCGAGGCGCAGGCGCCGGCCGGTGCGGTTGCGGTGTGCTCGGGCATGGTGCGGCAGATCGCCGACGACCTCGACTTCGATCAGACGCTGCTGGCCACGCGCACCGACATCTCCCAGTTGCTCTGCAACGAGGCGAGCCGACTCGACTCGGGCTGGCGTCGTACCATCGTCGGCGACCCGCTGCGGCGCCTCATCGGTGGCGAGGTGGCGGCCGCCTTCGACCGCCGGGGCCACCTGGTGCTCGAGGAGCGCTCACACCGCCCGGTGCCGGGACCGGGCGACAGCGCCTGACGGCAGGGACGACCGGACACTCCGCGAGAGGGCGGCGCCCCGGCCGTCTCGGTATATGGAGTGAGGATGCCGCGTTGTCGTCGGCTGAATACGCGGCCCTGTTGTGGATCCGGCAATCTCGACAACCCAGAGGTTGTGAAAGTGCGCCTCTACAACTCAGGGGTTGTGAAGAGAGGCGACTTCTACAACAGCAGCGCGTATGCGGTCGGAGGAAGCGCCCGGGGCGCGCGGCGTATACGAACCGATGAAACACCCCGGGGAGGGGTCCGGAGGCGGGAGCGGGTCGGCGGCGGAGCCCGAAAAGACAACAGGCCCGGCTCAGGAGGTCTCAACGCCGGGCCGCACGGCGATCGCAGCCGGACACATCAGTTGACCGACTTCTCCCGTCCCGCCCAGTAGGGCTGGCGCAGCTTGTACTTCTGCAGCTTGCCGGTCGCGGTGCGCTCGAGGGCGTCGCGGAACTCGACGCTCGTCGGCGCCTTGAAGTGCGCCAGTCGGTCCCGGCAGTGCGTGATCAGGTCGGCCTCCGACGTGCTCTCCCCCGGCCGCACGACCACCAGCGCCTTGATCGTTTCGCCCCACTTCTCGTCGGGCACGCCGATCACGGCCACCTCGCCCACCGCGGGGTGCTGATAGAGGCAGTCCTCCACCTCGATGGAGGAGACGTTCTCGCCCCCGGTGATGATCACGTCCTTCTTGCGATCCGAGATCACCGTGTAGGCGCCGTCGAGATAGCCGCCGTCGCCGGTGTGGAACCACCCGCCCTCGAGGGCCTCGCCGGTCTCCTCAGGTTGTTCCCAGTAGCCGGCGAACACGTGGTTCGACTGCGCCAGGACCTCGCCGTCGGTGTCGACGTCGATACGCACGCCGATCGCCGGCGCCCCGGCCCGGCTCAACAACTGCGAGCGTACTGCCGGCTCGAGCGCGTCCCACTCGGCGGGGGCCCGGTTGATCGTCAACAACGGCGCCGTCTCGGTGAGGCCGTAGATCTGGATGAACTCCCACCCGAGCTCGGTCTCGATCCGCTCGATCGCCTTGGACGGCGGCGGCGCGCCCGCCACCACCATGCGCACCGTCCCGCGCCCGGGCACCGCCCGTCCGGCCGCAGCCCGCGCCTCGGCCGCGCCGAGGACGGCCGCCACGACGGCGGGCGCGCCGCACATCAGCGTGACCCCGTGCCGCTCGATCCGCGACAGGATCTCTTCGCCGTCCACCTGGCGCAGCACGATGTGCGTGCCCCCCATGCCGGTGACGGCGTAGGGCATCCCCCATCCGTTGCAGTGGAACATCGGCAGCGTGTGCAACAGGACGTCGCGATCGCTGACGCCGGTGTGCCACCCGAAGGCGGCGGCGTTCAGCCAGCAGTTGCGCTGCGTCAGCTGCACGCCCTTCGGCCGCGCCGTCGTCCCTGACGTGTAGTTCACCGAGCACGTCGCGTCCTCGTCCGCCTCCCATCGCTTGGGCTCGGCACCATC
The DNA here is from genome assembly GCA_963828455.1 of uncultured Acidimicrobiaceae bacterium. Lineage (GTDB taxonomy): Bacteria > Actinomycetota > Acidimicrobiia > Acidimicrobiales > RAAP-2 > Bog-473. Next base: position 74,269 of record CAWHFH010000018.1, read on the forward strand.
GGGCGCCGGCGTGAACAGCGCGGCGTCCTCGGTGCCGTCCAAGCGGAACTTGTGGGCCACCTTGATGGCGTCCACCTCGTCGTCCATGTTCGGGTCGTACAGGAGGACGGACGCCCCGGAGTGCTCGACGACGTAGGCGATCTCGTCGCTCGTGAGGCGGAAGTTGATCGGCACCAGGATGCGCCCATAACCGCTGACTCCGAAGTAGGACGCCAGGAACCTTCCGGAGTTGGGGCTCACGATCGCCACCCGCTCCCCGTGCTCGACACCGAGGTCGTCGAGCGCCAGCGCCATGCCCCTCGCCCGCGCCCCGAGTTGGCCGTAGGTCAGGGTGTCGAACGAGCCGGCCACCCCCGGTTCGTCGACCACGGCGGTCCGGTGCCCGTAGACGTGCGCCGCCCGGTCCATGAAGTCAGCCACCGTGAGTGCGACCCGCATGCCACCCCCAATCTCCCGGCGCCCATCGGGCGCGCCCCAGCGGCGCCGACCATACCGGAACGGCTCGGCGCTCCTCCGAGGGCGGCGGCTGCCTCCGTTCGCCTCCCTAGAAGTGACCGAGCACCGGGTGGGGCACGTACGGCTTCTCGATGCGCCCGACCTCGTCCTCGCTCAGTGCAAGTTCTTCGGCGGCCAGGGCGTCCTTCAGGTGTTTCTTCTTGGTGGACCCGACGATGGGGGCCGCCACGCCGGGCTTCTGCAGCAGCCAAGCCAAGGCGACTTGCGCCGAGGGGACGCCACGCGCCGCGGCGACGTCGTTCACCGCGTCGACGACGTCGAAGTCGGTCGGCTGGTCGTAGAGGTAGTCCGTGAACGAGTCGGTGCTCGAACGGGTCGTGTGCCGGCCGCCGTCGCGGGTTCGGTTGCCCGCCAACATTCCTCGCGCCAGCGGGCTCCACGGGATGCACCCCACGCCCTGATCGAGACAGAGCGGGATCATCTCGCGCTCCTCCTCCCGGTACACGAGGTTGTAGTGGTTCTGCATCGAGACGAACTTGGCCCAGCCGTGGCGCTCGGCCGTGTACTGCGCCTTGGCGAACTGCCAGGCGAACATGCTGCTGGCGCCGATGTAGCGCGCCTTGCCGGCGCGTACGACGTCGTTGAGCGCTTCCATCGTCTCCTCGATCGGCGTCCGCTGGTCCCAGCGGTGGATCTGGTACAGGTCGACGTAGTCCATCTTCAGCCGCTTCAGCGACGCGTCGATCCCCGAGAGGATGTGCTTGCGCCCCAGCCCGCCGCCGTTCTCCCCGGGCGTGACCGGCATGAACACCTTCGTGGCGATGACGGCCTCGTCCCGGCTCAGGAACTTCGGTACCAGGCGGCCCGTCGCCACCTCGCTCGCGCCGGCGGAGTAGGTGTCGGCGGTGTCGAAGAAGGTCACCCCGCCCTCGACGGCCGCCCGCACGATGGGCTCGGCGGCATCCTCGTCGATGACCCAGGGGCGTTCGCTCTCGTTGCCGAAGCCCATCATGCCGAGGCAGACCCTCGAGACGCGCAACCCCGCAGTTCCCAGATTCGTGTAGTTCATGGCCGACCTCGCTCTGCTCGCACCCCGGCAGGCTTACCAGGTGCAGAGGGTCAGCTGCGCGGGGATCGCCGGCCGGTCAGTCCGTGGCAGCCGGTGTCAGTCGTCGCCCTCGTGGCCACCATTGCCGTGACCTCCGCCGTCGCCGTCGCCGTCGCCGTCGCCGGGTTGAACCCCACCGTGGCCGTCACCGTCGCCGCCACCTTGCCCGTGGTCGCCACCTTGCCCGTGGTCGCCACCTTGCCCGTGGTCGCCACCTCCGCTGTCACCGTGGTCATCGCCTTGCCCGCCGCAGTTTCCGTTCCCGTTGCCGGTTCCGCTGTTGTCGTCGCTGCTGCTGCCACCACTACTGCTGCTGCCGCCACTGTTGCTGCCACCACTACTGCTGCTGCCGCCACTGCTTCCGTTGCCGCTGCCGCCGTTGGACCCGGCAACCACGGTGGTCGGAGGCGTCGTCGTTGGCGGTGGCGTCGTCGGAGGCGTCGTCGTTGGCGGTGGCGTCGTCGGTGGCGTCGTCGTCTGAGTCGGTGGCGGCGCAGGAACGGTCGTGGTCGTCGTGGGCGTCGGCGCCGGGGAGGTGTCTGCCACCAAGCTCGTGTGCTGTGAAACGCTGGCGGCCGCAGCTCCGGCGGCTGCACCCGCCGCAGCCGGCAACGGAGGACCGGCGGAACCTGAGCCCGTGGTGGTGTTCCCGCTGCCCGCTCCAGCGCCCCCAGTAGCGTTCCCTCCGGGCAACCCGAATTCGTGCGGTTGGTGCGTGACTGGTGATTGCCCGCTCTGGCCGCCACCTTGCGAGCCGGGACGTGAGCTCGCCAACGGCACGCCCACCGGGCCACTGCCGACGACGAGCGCGCCCACGACGGACACGGCGGTGCCGGCGACGCACAGCGACGCGATCGCACGGTCGCGCACCGATCGCCCGAGTGGTAAGCGCGCCGTTGTCCTCGCCGCGGTCTCTGCTGCGGCGGCTGCGACAGCCGCGGCGGCGGCCGGCGCGGCAGCGGCAAGAAACGCGGGCTCCGCCGCGACCGTCTCGGGCGTCAGGTCTCGCCCGAAGTCGGGTGACGCGAAGACCTCATCTAGGGTCCTGAAGTCGTCAGCCCGAGACCAGTCGGACACTGCCCCTCCCCATCCCTCCGCGGGAACCTCTCTCGATCCGAGGGGCTTTCCGGAGCCACTCCAGCACTCCGGGAATTGTCCTGTTGCCCCCTCGTTGTCACCCTATATCTCTTCGTCCGAACAGTGAACATCTCCAACACAACCTCGTGTCAATTTGAAGAGAACGCTTGTTTCCACACGGGTAAAACGAGGCGTGTCACCAGGGTTTTGCGCATGAATTCTGCAGGTTCTGGAGCTTGGCTCATAGTTACCGACGTTCGCTTCAAGCGCCGGTGACAGAGCGTCCCAGACTTATCACCGTGGCGCCGCGATCAGCCGCCTCGCCCGTCGGTACCGGGGCGCCGTCCCACCGCACCGGCCGCCGCTCGAATTCCTGCGATCGGAAGATCTCCTCAAGGTTGATGGCGGCACCGGTCCGCCGCAGGTCGGACATCGATCCCTCCTTCCTCCGCCGGATCCCGTCCCGTGCGTCACGCTGGTTGCGCCCCGACTCATCTACCGCTTCAACACGCCAACGATGTTCGGTTGGGTTCCCCCGCCCACGTTGTTGACCGCCGATGTGGCGACGGACCCCACGGCCTGGATGGCCGACGCAACGGGTAACGCCTGGCTGACGTCGCCTGCCGTCGAGCTGGCACTCGAGCCGACACTGGAGACTTCGGTCCCGACGACGTTGAGCGCCGGCGTGAGCATGCTGGCCCCGCCCCCACCACCGGGTGGCGTGGACGGCGAAGAACCTCCTCCGCCCGGTGCGGGAGGGGCAGGCGGTGTGGCGGCCCCCCCTCGGGCTGTCCCCTGCGGACTCCCGGCGGCGACGGGCGTGGTGTACGAGGTGAACGCAGCGTTTGTGCCTCCGCCACCGGGCACCACGGGCGTGGTGGACATGGCCGGCGTGCCGGTGCTCGATGGGTTCGGGAGCACGATCGGTCCCACGGGACCGGGCTGCGACCCGCCACCGGATCCGGTTTGGGAGGGGTTCGGTGCGCCTTGCGCCTGTTCGGTGACGGGAGCTCGGCCCGGCCCTTGACCCGTGCCCGAGGCCAGGGCGGCCACGGCGAGGGCCGCCGCGGCGACACCGCTGACCGCCGCGATGGCCGGGTGATGCGGGTGCGTGATGACGCGCGCAGTGGCGCCCTCCCCTCCGCCCCTCAGCAGGACGAGGGTCGGCTGGCCGGAGGGTGCCGGAGCGGACTCCTCCACCACCCAGACTGCCGCGGCGACGACCTCGGGACGTCCAAAGACGTCCGAGAGGAACACCTGCTCGAGCTGCGCCGGCTCCGATGCGACGGTGGCCGGCGCCGTCGGGAGCGACCGCGCCGACCTACGGCCGAATTCCCGCGACAGGAAAAGCTCCTCGAGATCGAGGACGACACCGATACCCGTTGCTTGTGGGTCGGACATCGATCCCTCCTTCCTCCATCGGATCCCGTCCCCTGTTGGATAACGCCTCGGCGTTACCTCCTACCGGTCGAAGCCGGTTGCACTCACGCCTGGTGCGCTCCCCGCCGGCGGCTGAGGCGGCTGATGGCCAGACCCAGGATCACGGCCGCAGCGCCGATGAACAGCTCCACCAGAAGCGGAGCACCGGTCAGGGCCAGCGGTCCCGAGGTCCCGGCAGCGGCGCCGGCCGCGGTCGGCGTGACGGCGGCGGCCGTCTGGGCCGGGGCCGTGGTCGGCGGCGAAGTGGCCGGGGTCGTGCTGGGCGACGTGCTGGGCGACGTGCTCACCGTCGGCTGCGGGCAGGAGGCGACGGACGTGCCGCCCAGCGCCACCTCGACGCCGCAGATGGTGATCGGGAGCGTGACGCCCGTGCCGGGGCTGCCCGGCGTGCCGATCGGGCCGACCTGCGTGCCGGCACCGGTGCACGTGCCGCTCGCGTTGCCGTCGAGTGCCGCCGTCACCGCGCACACCGTGACCGGGACATTGACCGGGACACTGCCGGTCGGGTTTGTCGACAGGTGCGAAGGCTCGCACTGGTTGCTCGCCGAACCGGCAACGGCCACGACGATGCTGCACGCGTTGATCGGGAGCACGCCGTCGATCGGGGCGCTCTGGCCGACGTTGTTCGTCGGCAGGTCGTTGACCAGCGGAAAACCGGCGACCGGCATGCACATGCCCGTGCCCTTGCCGTCCACCACCGCGATCACGCCACACGCCGTGATGGGCGCATAGGCGTCCGCCAGCTGACCCTTCTGCGTCACGGTGTCGGGGTACTGGGGGCAGTTCGAGGTGCTGTTGCCGTCGATCTCCACGATGATGTCGCACACCGTGACGGGCACGGTTGCGTCGATCACACCGGTCTGCGTGACCTTGCCGTTGCTGCCGGCGGGGTTGCAGTCACTGGCGGTGTCGCCGAAGAGGCCGACGTTGATGGCGCAGAGGCTGATCGGTGCGTCGACGTTGATGGCACCGGTCTGTGTCGTGTTGCCCGGGTCCTGCCCGGTTGTCAGGCCGAGCGACTTCGCCGCGGCGCCGAGCAGACCGATCGCGTTGTATTCCGCGGTGATCGGGATGTTGATGGTCCCGATGGCAGCGAGCTGCGTGAGACCGACCGACGTGGTCGAGCAGCTACTGGCAGCACTGGCGAACAGGCCGATCGACAGCGAGCACACGTTGATCGGAACGTTGGCGTTCAGGAGTGGCGATGCCTGCGTGGTCGTGTTCGTGTGGGTGAGCGAGTTCTGCCCCGGCAGCAACGTGCTCCCGATCTCGTTAGCCAGCGCCGTGATCGGCGCCGATATCGAGATGGGCAGCCCGCTCGACGACGGCGTCGGCGCTTTGGCGGGAGTCGACACCTTCGGCGTGGAAACCGGTGCCGGTGCCGCCGGCGTGGCTGCTGGCGCCGGCGCCAGCGCTGGCGCCGGCGCCAGGATGCTGGGCGGCGCTGTGATCCTCGGCAGCGTGACCGTGGTGGATGTCGTTGCCGCGCCCGCTGGGCCGATGCCCGCCAACACGGTGGCTGCGGCCAGAACAAGGCCGCCTGTTGCTACAGCTGCTGACAGAAGTCTCCGCCTCACTGTCCTGCTCCCTCTGTGTATGGGCTACACAGACCGGTCTGAGCCCGCGAATCTCGCGGCTACACCCAACGTAAGAAACGAGTACAGCGCGGTGACCTTGTCGGAGGCTCGCAAAACTCTTCGTCAACTTTGCCATCGCCACGGGCATTGCTCGCAATCATCTTCGGCACGAAAAGGGGCCGGAATGTCTGACATTCCGTCATACGGCGCGCTAGCCGACTCGATTTCGTCCACGCCGGCGGTAATCGGCGCTCGTGTCGACGCGCTCTTACTTAGGCTTAAGGGGTCCGACGGAAGTAACGACTCAGGGTCTCGACCTGCTGCTGGTACGAGGACCCGATGCCGGAGCCGTAGAGGGCCTCGGGCTCTTCCAACATACGTTCGAACGTCAGCTTGCAAACAGACTGGCCGTTCTCGACCATGAAGGGCACGTCGTGCGCACGCACTTCGAGCGCGGCCCGGGAACCCTTGAAGCCGCCCGTTGGATCGAAGCCGAACCCGGGGTCGAAGAACCCGGCGTAGTGCGTGCGTAGTTCGCCGCTGGTCGGGTCGTAGGCCGTCATCTCTGCCGCCAGGTTGGGCGGAATGCACACCGCCTCGTGCGACATCAAGAGGTAGAACCGCTTGGGCGAGAGAACGAGGCGGTCACCGGCTTCGCGGTACACGGGATCCCAGAAGGGCCGCGGGTCCACCTCTCCCCCGGTGGTCAGGTCGAGCAACGGCGCGCTGTCGCGCGCGCTGTGGCCGACTTGTCCACGCTCGTCACCCCCGAGGTCCAACCCGAGGAACAGCCCGCTCGAGAGCACGAGGTCGCCGACCGGCACCGGCTCCCCCCGCGGTAGAGCATCGGCTCCTCGAGATGTGCGGCGCGCACCTCGTCGTCGGTCAGCCACGGACGGCCCATCGAGAGGCGGAGCTGGTTGAGCGTGAGGTCCTCCTTGACCCGGACCGGGAAGGAGAGCGGCACCACCTCGAGGTAGAGCGGGCCGCTGTAGCCGGGGGCGATCTCGTCGAAACGATCACTGCCGTCGGTGATGACCCGTGTGAACACGTCGATGCGCCCGGTCGAGCTCTTGGGGTTCGCTTTGCCACGCAGACCGACCGGCAGGTCCAGGCGCTCCTTCAGCTCGATGAGGTAGGGGCACTTCGCTTCGAGCATGGCGCCGTCGCCCCGGAGATCGATCTCGTCGAGGATGTAGTCCTTCAGCTTGCGCTCCACCGATTCGGTCCCGGGCAGGAAGCTGCACCGGATGCGCAGCGCCCGCTCGCCGAGGCGAAGATCGAGGCTCGCCGGCTGCACGTTGGCCTCGGGGATCTTGAAGCGCCCGGCATCGACGTACCCCGCCCTGATCGCGCCCTCGAGCATCTGTCCGGGGAGGACCCCCTCGGCGGTCGACTGCAGGTTGAGCATGGGGGGCGTCGGCACGGTCAGAGCAAAGCACGCGCGAAGGCGGCACGGAAGGCCGAATATGGGGATTGCCTCCGGCACAGCCTGTGGATGACTTGGGGATAGATCATGGCGAAATGGGGGTTTGCACAGGAGCGAACGGGTTGTCCACAGGGGTAGCAGGCGGGGCCACACGCCCGCTGCGCGCCCCGGGCTGCCCCGGGGCCGGACGATAAGCTGACGGGTCGTCAGATTTGGCGCCGGACCCCGGTGGGCGGCGCGTGCGGAGGTTCCATTGCTCGACTACGTCATCCGATCCGGCACGCTCGTCGACGGTTCCGGCGAGGCGCCCCGCACGGCCGATGTCGCGATCCGCCACGGCCGCATCGTCGCCGTGGGTGAAGTGGACGAGCAGGCATCCGCCGAGCTGGACGCAACCGGCCTCATGGTCGCGCCGGGCGTCGTCGACCCGCACACGCACTACGACGCCCAGCTCTTCTGGGACCCCTCTGCCTCGCCGTCCAATGTCCACGGTGTGACCACGGTCATCGGCGGGAATTGCGGCTTCACCCTGGCGCCCCTCAACGCGGAGGACGCGGACTACATCCGTCGCATGATGGCCAAGGTCGAGGGAATGCCGCTGGCAGCGCTGGAGAACGGCGTCCCGTGGAACTGGTCCAGCTTCGCCGAGTACCTCGCCGCGCTCGAGGGCAACCTCGGCGTCAACGCCGGGTTCCTCGTCGGACACTGCGCGTTGCGCCGAAAGGTGATGGGGGCTTCGCGCGGCGAAGAGGTCGCCACCGACGAGGAGATCGCGGTCATGCGGGAATTGTTGGCCGAGTCGCTCGCCGCCGGCGGCTTGGGGTTCTCGTCGTCACAGTCGCGCACCCACTCCGACGGCGAAGGCCGTCCGATCAGCTCGCGCCACGCGGACCGGCGGGAGATACTCGCGTTCTGCGCAGAGGTGGCGGCGCACGAGGGCACGACACTCGAGTACATCACGAACGGCTGCCTCGACTCCTTCAGCCCCGAAGAGGTCCAGCTGATGACCGCCATGAGCGTCACCGCGCAGCGACCGCTCAACTGGAACGTCCTGACGGTCGACGCGCGCTCGGCCGAGCGCGTCGAGCACCAGCTCTCGGCGTCGAGCGCCGCGGCGGCAGAAGGAGGTCGCATCGTCGCACTGACCATGCCGACGCTCGTGCCCATGAACATGAGCTTCCGCACCCACTGCGCGCTCTTCCTCATCCCCGGCTGGGGCGAGGTGATGGGACTGCCCGAGAAGGAGCGCATGGCGCAGCTGGCCGACCCGGCCGTGCGCGCCCTGCTCGACGAACGGGCCCGCAGCAAGGAGGCCGGCGTCTTCCGGGGCCTCTCGCGCTGGGGCACCTACGTCATCGGTGACACCTACGCGCCGGCCAACGAGGGCTGCTCGAACCGCACGGTCGAAGACATCGCCGCCGAGCGCGGCACCGCACCGTTCGACACCTTGCTCGACATCGTCCTCGCCGACGACATGCGGACCGTCCTCTGGCCCAACACCGACGACGGCGACGACGCGACCTGGGCCATGCGCGCCGCCATCTGGGCCGATCCGCGGGCAATGGTCGGCGGCTCCGACGCCGGGGCGCACCTCGACCGCATGTGCGGCTCCAACTACCCGACGGCCTTTCTGGCCGACTGCCTGCGTGGCCGGCGCCTCGCCCCCGTCGAGCGCGCCGTACAGATGATGACGAGCCAGCCCGCCGCACTCTTCGGCCTGCGCGAGCGTGGCCTCGTGCGCGAGGGCTACGCGGCGGACCTGTTCGTGTTCGACCCCGTCACCGTCGCGTCGGAGCCCGCCCGCCTGGTACACGACCTGCCCGGTGACACGCCCCGGCTCTACGCCGGCTCGCACGGCGTGGTGCGGGTCCTGGTCAACGGCGTCGAGATCGTGCGCGAGGGCGCCCCCACCGGCGCGGTGCCCGGGACGCTGCTGCGGTCCGGCCGTGACACCGCGTCGGTCACGCCCGCCGCCTGAAACCCTGGCGCACGTCCCACCGTCTAGCCTGCCCTCGGTGACGCCCGAACCCGACGACCCGGCGCTCGTCGTCGACGAGCCGCCGGCCGCACGGGCCGACACCCTCGCGGCGACGGGCGGCGGTGCGAATGGCGCAAACGGAGCGGGCGCGCCGGACGTCCCCGGCTCCGACGGTGCCGTGGTACCCGACACGCCCCGGACCTCACGCTGGCTGCGCGAGGCGATCGTCGTCGTGGTCATCGCGGTCCTGGTCGCCGTCCTGTTGCGGACCTTCGTCGTCCAGACGTTCTTCATCCCGTCGGGCTCCATGGAGCCGACCCTCCAGGTGGGCGACCGCATCCTCGTCAACAAGCTGAGCTACCACCTGCACAGCGTGGGACGCGGCGACATCGTGGTGTTCTCCCGGCCCCCCGCCGAGAACTGCGGCGGTCCCGAGGTGAACGACCTCGTCAAGCGCGTCGTCGGCCTGCCGGGCGAGACGCTGTCGCTCTCCGGCGGTTACGTGTACGTCGACGGCCGGCGCCTCGGCGAGTCCTGGCTCCCGGCCTCCGAGCAGGGGACGACACGGCCCGGGCCGGGCGGCACGCTCTACAGCCTCCAGCACGCCTACCGGGTGCCGGCGAACGACTATTTCGTGATGGGGGACAACCGGACGGATTCGTGCGACAGCCGGTTCTGGGGGCCCATCAGCAGGTCCCTCATCGTCGGCAAGGTCGAGATGCGGGTCTGGCCCCTCTCGTCGATCAGCTTCTTCTAACCGACGCCCGTCGGACCGGCGGCGCTCGGCGTGACCGGCGGCCCTCGGCGTCAGCCCTCGGGCTCCGTCTCCGCCGCCACCCGCGTCACGGCGGCGACCGTCTGCCCGTCCTCCAGGTTCATCACGCGGACGCCGGTGGCGTCGCGGCCCTGCGACGCGATCTCGCGGGCCGTGGTGCGGATCACGATGCCGCCGGAGGAGACCAGCAGGATCTCCTCGTCGAGGCCGATCATGAACGCGCCCACCACGGTCCCCGCGCGCTGGTGAGCCGGATGCCGCGCACACCCTGCCCGCCGCGTGTCTGCCGGTTGAAGCGCTCGAGCTTGGTCCGCTTCCCGTAGCCGGCGTCGGTGACGATCAGGATGTCGGTTTCGTCGTCGTCGGCCACGTCGCACGACACCACGATGTCGCCCTGGCGCAGGCGGATGCCGCGCACGCCGGCGGCGTCGCGACCCATGGCCCGGACGTCCTCTTCGTTGAAGCGGATCGTCATGCCGTAGCGGGTGACCTCGAAGAGGTCGTCGTGCCCCGACGTCTTCACGACGCGGACCAGCTCGTCGCCCTCGCGCAGGTTGATGGCGATGAAGCCCTCGCGCCGCGACTTGTCGTATTCGCTCATCGCGGTCTTCTTCACCTGTCCCTGGGCCGTGGCGAAGACGAGGTACTGGTCGGGCGAGAACTCCGGCGTCGCGATGATCGCGGTGATCGACTCGCTCGGTGCCAGCGGCACCAGGTTCACCGCGGCGGTGCCCCGCGCCGTGCGGTCCTTCATCGGGATCTCGTGGCCGCGCAGGCGGTAGACCTTGCCCTTGTTCGAGAACAACAGCAGGTAGTCCAGCGCGGAGGTGTGGACCACCTGGCTGACGAGGTCCTCCTCCTTCAGCCGGGCGCCCTGGACGCCCCGGCCGCCGCGGCCCTGCGTCCGGAAGGCGGCGGCGGCCACGGACTTGATGTAGCCCGCCCGCGTCATCGTGACGACGATCTCCTCGTCGTGGATCAGGTCCTCCACGCCCATCTCGCCGGGATCGTGGGTGACGATGCTGCGACGCGGGTTCGAGTGCTTGTCGCGGATCGCGGTCATCTCCGTCTCGATGACGCCGCGCAGCTTGGCGTCGTCGGCGAGGATCCCCTCGAGCTCGGCGATCGTGGCCCGCAGCTCCGTCATCTCCTCCTCGAGCTCGGTGCGGCCGAGCCGCGTGAGGCGCCCGAGCGTCATGTCGAGGATGTGCGTCGCCTGCACTTCGGTGAACTCGAAGGGCTCGGCCATCAGGGCGGCGCGGGCCGCCGGCCGGTCGTCCGACCCGCGGATCGTCGCGATGACGGCGTCGAGCATGTCGATCGCCTTCAGGAGACCTTCGACGATGTGCGCCCGGTTGCGCGCCTTCTCGAGCCTGAACTCCGAGCGGCGGCGGATGACCTCGATCTGGTGGTCGACGTAGTGCGACAACGCCTGCGCGAGGCTGAGCGTCCGCGGCACGCCGTCGACCAGCGCCAGCATGTTTACGCCGAAGCTCGTCTGCAACGGCGTCTGCTTGAACAGGTTGTTGAGGACGACGTTGGCGTTGGCGTCGCGTTTGAGCTCGATCACGAGCTTGGGCTCCTGGTTGGCCGACGCGTTGCGCAGCTCGCTGATGCCGTCGAGGTCGCCCGCCCGCACCAGCTCGGTGATCTTCTGCTCGATCACCTCCACCGATGTCTGGTACGGCAGCTCGGTCACCACGATGCGGTCGCCGACGCGGCCTTCTTCGATCTCCGCGACGGCGCGCATCTTGATGGAGCCGCGCCCGGTCCGGTACGCGTCGAGGATGCCCTGGCGGCCGAGGATCAGCGCGCCCGTTGGGAAGTCGGGTCCCTTGACGAACTCCATCAGCTCGTCGGGCGTCGCCTCGGGGTGGTGCAGCACGTGGATGGCGGCGTCGATCACCTCGCCCATGTTGTGGGGCGGGACGTTGGTCGCCATGCCGACCGCGATGCCCTGTGACCCGTTGACGAGCAGGTTCGGGAACCGCGAGGGCAGGACGACGGGTTCGGAGGCCGAGCCGTCGTAGTTGGCGACCATGTCGACGGTCTCTTCGTCGATGTCCGCCATGAGCTCGAGCGCGAGCGGCGCGAGCCGGCACTCCGTGTAGCGCATCGCCGCGGCCCCGTCGTCGGGGCCTCGGCCGCCGAAGCTGCCGTGGCCGTCGATGAGCGGGTAGCGCAGCGAGAATTCCTGCACCATGCGGGCCAGCGCCTCGTAGATCGCCGAGTCGCCGTGGGGGTGGTAGACGCCCATGACCTCGCCGACGACCTTGGCGCACTTGTTGTGCGGTCGGTCGGGTCGCAGCCCGTTGTCGAACATGGAATAGAGGATCCGGCGGTGCACCGGCTTGAGCCCGTCGCGCACGTCGGGCAGCGCCCGGGCGACGATGACCGACATCGAGTACTCGAGGAACGAGCGCTCCATCTCCTCCTGGATCTCGATGGGCTCGATCGATCCGCTCGTGGGCGGCTCGTCCCCACCCGGCGGTGCGGGCGGGGCTGCGTTGCCCCCACCGCTTCCCGCGCTCCCGCGGCCCTTCCCGCGTGTCGACTGACGTGGCATCTCTACCTGCTTCCGGTCCGGCGCCTCAGATGTCGAGGAACCGAACGTCCTTGGCGTTCGTCTGGATGAAGTGGCGGCGCAGCTCGACGTCGTCCCCCATCAGGATGGAGCAGACCTCGTCGGCCGTCGCGGCCTGTTCCACGTTGACCTGCAGCAGCGAGCGCTTCGCCGGGTCCATGGTCGTGTCGCGCAGTTCGGCGAAGTCCATTTCGCCCAGGCCCTTCAGCCGGTTGAAGTCGTGCTTGTGGTCGGGATGTTCGGCCAGGAAGGCCGCCTTGGCCGCGTCGTCCTTGAGATAGATCTTCTCCTTACCGACCAGTGTCGAGTACAGCGGCGGCTGTGCGACATAGACGAACCCTCCCTCGACGAGCGGCTTCATCTGGCGGAAGAAGAACGTCAGCAACAGCGTGCGGATGTGGCTGCCGTCGACGTCGGCGTCGGCCAGCAGGATCACCTTGTGATATCGGATCTTGTCGACGTCGAACTCCTCGGCCAGCCCCGCACCGATGGCAGAGATCAGCGCCTGGATCTCCGCGTTCTTCAGCATCTTGTCGATGCGCGCGCGTTCGACGTTGAGGATCTTGCCGCGGATCGGCAGGATCGCCTGGGTCACCGGGTTCCGCGCGTCCTTCGCGGAACCTCCGGCCGAGTTGCCCTCGACGATGAAGATCTCGGACTCGCGCGGGTCCCGCGACGAGCAGTCGGCCAGCTTGCCCGGGAGGCCCGCACCGTCGAGCGCCGACTTGCGCCGCGTCAGGTCGCGTGCGCCCTGTGCGGCGAGGCGCGCCCGCGCCGCCTGCGTCGACTTCTGCACGATCTGGCTGCCTTCGCGGGGTTCTCCTCGAGCCACTCGGCCAGCTTCTTGTTCACGGTCCGCTCGGTCAGCGAGCGGATGCTCACATTCCCCAGCTTCCCCTTCGTCTGGCCCTCGAACTGCGGGTCGCGGAGCCGCACCGAGATGATCGCTGTCAGGCCCTCCCGTATGTCCTCTCCCTTGAGGTTCTCCTCCTTCTCCTTGAGGAGGTTGCGGTTTCTCGCGTACCGGTTGACGACGTTCGTCAGCGCCTTGGAGAAACCCTCGACGTGCATGCCGCCCTCGATGGTGGCGATGCCGTTGGCGAACGAGTGGATCGACTCGTGGTAACCCGTGTTCCACTGCAGTGCGATCTCGACCTCCTGGCCCTCCTCGGCCTGGTCGAAGGACGCGACCTTGCGGAACAGCGCCTCCTTCGACGCGTTGAGGTGCTTGACGAAGTCGACGATGCCACCGTTGTACTTGAAGGTGGTCTTTGTCTCGGGGTCCGTGCGCTCGTCGAAGAAGCGCATCTCGAGGCCTTTGTTCAAGAAGGCCATGATCTGCAGTCGTTCGATGACCGTCTGCGCACGGAACTCGGTCTCGTCGAAGATGTCGGCGTCCGGCCAGAAGGTGACGGTCGTGCCCGTGCGCGGCTGGCCCGTGCTGCGGTCCTTGGGGGCCGGCCCGGTCGCGGCGATTTTGCGCTTGAGCTTGCCGCCCTTGCCGAACTCGGCGTCCCAGTGCTGGCCGTCCCGGTCGATCTCGAGGACGAGCTTCGACGAGAGGGCGTTGACCACCGACACGCCGACGCCGTGCAGGCCGCCCGAGACCTGGTAGCCCTTGCCGCCGAACTTCCCGCCGGCGTGCAGCGTGGTCAGGACGATCTCGGCCGTCGACTGCTTGGGGAACTTGGGGTGCGGGCCGACCGGGATGCCCGCCCCGTCGTCACTGACCCGGCACCCTCCGTCGGCCAGGAGGGTGACGTCGACCCGGGTCGCCCGGCCCGCCATGGCCTCGTCCACCGAGTTGTCGACGACCTCCCAGACGAGGTGGTGCAGACCCGTCGGGCCCGTCGAGCCGATGTACATGCCCGGACGCTTGCGCACCGCCTCGAGCCCCTCGAGGACGGTGATATCGGCCTCGCCATAGGAAGCGTTTGCTCCACCCAGTGCGTCGTCAACCTTCACTGCCACAGGCGCGCCCTTTCAGAACCTCGGTCTTCGCGGTGCGTATCGAATCCCCGAATGGAGCACCTCCGGCCTTTCGATGCGAACGCACCATTCTACCCGACGGGGGCGACAATTCGGCGTTCAAGAACGGTCGGTCAAGGGCGCTCGACCAGCACCTCCAGGCGCTCGATCGGAGTGTCCCCGAGAGCGCGGACGCGCGCCAGGATCCGCGCCGATTGCATCCTCGCCCGCGTCGCCCAGGCCGGGTGGTCGACCGCGACGACGAGAGTGTGGCCGTCGATGCGCAGGGGCCGGGCGTGGCCCTCCAGGTCCCCGTCGACGACCTCGTCCCAGCGGGCGAACACGACCTCCATGGTGGCCGGCGACGCCGCCACGCCGAGCCGTTTGAGGAGCCGCGGCATGGCCTCGCCGACACGTCGCGGGCCCTCGCCGCGCCGCCCGCTCATGCCGGACCCAGTGTTCCGACCGGCACGATGCGGGCCACGGCGATGCCCTCGGGCAGCGGCACCGCGGTCGTCAGGATCGCCTGGCCGGCGGGCAGCTCGGCGACCAGCGCCCGGCTGCGCGCCGGGTCGAGCTCGGAGAAGACGTCGTCGAGCAGCAGCGTCGGCGCCACCGGGGTCGCGGCCCGCACGAGCTCGTGGATCCCGAGACGCAGGGCCAGCGCCAGGCAGCGCTGCTCGCCCTGGGAGGCGTGGGTCCGCGCCTCGCGCCCGTCGAGCACGATGACGAGGTCGTCGCGGTGCGGCCCGACGGTGTTGAGACCTCGCCGCAGGTCGTCGTGCCGGGAGGCCGCCAGTGCGTCGAGCAGGTCCCCCTCCCAGCTCCGCTGATAGCGCTGTTCCACCGTCGCCGTGCCGGCCGACCCGGCCAGGCGGCCGTACGCGGCACCGACGAGAGCCTCGAGCTCGCCCGCCAGGCGCTCGCGCGCCGCGACGAGCACCTTGCCTGCGTCCGCCAGTCGCTGGTCCCACACCTCGAGGGTCGTCGTCACGTCCGCGGTGGCGCGCCCACCCGACTGGCGCAGCAGGGCGGCGCGCTGCCGCAAGACCCGGTCGGTTTCGTCCGCCGCGCGCGCTCCTTCGGCGTCCAGCAACGAAAGTGTGTCGTCGAGCAGATCGCGCCGGCCCCGCGGCCCGCCGCTGATCAGCGTGAGGTCGTCGGGCGAGAAGATCGTGCACGGCGCGGCCGATGCCAACGCGGCCCGCCCGCTTTACGTCCTTACGATTGACCCGCGTGCGGTTCCGTCCCGCCGGTTGTATCTGGGCCTCCACCAGGACGCTGCGTTCGGGCGTCTCGAACGAGGCGCGGACGATGGCGCTCTCCGCGCCGGTGCGCACCATCGCGTCGGGCGGTGCGCCGCGGAACGACCGCCGGGTCCCAGATACGCCAGCGCTTCGAGCACGCTGGTCTTGCCGGTTCCGTTGTCACCGGTGATCGCCGTCGTGCCCTCGGGCTCGGGTGACAGCTGTGCGGCGCCGAACGTCCGGAAATCGGTCAGTTCCAGATGCCGGAGGCTCACCGCGCCGGGGCCCCCGCCAGGGTCCGTGGCTTCCTCAGGACACCCGCACCGGCATGAGGAGATAACGGAACACCTCGTCCTCGGCCCCGCGCACCGTGGCGGCGCGGACGCGTCGGCCGACTCGACGATCACCTCGTCGCCGGTGACCGCCTCGACGCCGTCGATGAGGTAGGAGGGGTTGAACGCGATGACAAGGTCCTCGCCGCTGTAGTCGCCGTCGATCGTCTCGGCCGCATCGCCGACGTCCTGGCTCTGCACGCTCAGGTCGACGCCGCCCTGGCGCATGGACAGACGCACCGGTGTGGTGTTGTCGCGCACGAGCAGCTGCACGCGCCGTAAGGCCGAAAGGAACGTCTCCTTGCCGAGGTGCAGCCGGTTCGGGTACGAGTCGGGGATCAGCTGCTTGTAGTCCGGGTACCGGCCCTCGAGCAAGCGCGTGCTGATCTGCACCTTGCCCTGCCAGAACGTGATCTCGCTGGCGCTCGCCGCCACGCCCACACGGTTGGTGTCGCCCTCGTCGGTGATCTGCCCGGTCGGCAGGCGCTGCAGTTCTGACAGGGGCCGGGCGGGAACGAGCAGATCCTCCTCGCCCGGGATCGTGTCGGTGCCGGGGAGGTCGCGCATCGCCATGCGGTACGAGTCCGTCGCCACCATCCGGATGAACCCGTCCACGTGCGCGAGCAGCACGCCCGTGAGCAGCGGCCTGCCGTCGTCGTGGGACGCGGCCCGCACGACCTGGCGCACGGCCTCGCTGAGCGACGGCTCCGCCAGCTGGGTCGTCGGCTCGTCGGTCTTGCCCACGGGCGGGAACTCCACGACGGGATACGTGTGGAGCCGGAACGTGGAACGGGCCGTGGAAATTGTGACCTGGTCGCCCTCGTCCTCGAGCGTCACGGCGCCCGGCTCCAGCCGCCGCACGATGTCGGTCGACAACCGGGCCGGAATGACACAACTGCCGTCGTCGATCCCGATCACCTCGTCGGTCACCTGGATCGTGAGGTCGAGGTCGGTACCGGTGACGCTGAGCGTGTTGCCCGAGCACGACAACAAGAGGCCGAGCAGGACCGGGGAGGAGCCGCCCCGCCCGCCCACGGCACGGCCGGCGTGCTGGCCAGCATGTCGACGAGTACCTCGCGCTGGGATCTGAACTTCACGGACGGCGGTCCTTTCGGGAACGGGTCCTGCGTGTCATTTCGAGAGGGAAAGGTACATGGAAGAGATAAAGGTAGTAAGGGGTGTG
>CAWHFH010000019.1:0-25517 GCA_963828455.1 uncultured Acidimicrobiaceae bacterium
GAGCGCGAGAACGAGCTCGTCAACGCCGCCTAGAGCCAGAGCCGCATAGGTTTGTGACCGTACCCGGCCGGGCAGATTGGCCGGGTACGGGAACGAACCCTCGATCGGAGCGCGCATGGACGACAAGGAGATCGTGAAGCGGATCAGCGAGCTCGCTGCCGAAGAACAGGAGCTCGAGGAGGCGCACATCGGCGAGGGCCTCTCCGACGACGAGCTCAAGCGCAAGCGCGACCTCGAGACCACGCTCGACGAGATGTGGGACCTCCTGCGACAGCGACGCGCCAAGCGCAGCGCCGGCCAGGACCCCGACGCGGCGCAGCAACGCTCCGCCGACACCGTCGAGGGCTATCTCCAGTAGGGCGGCATCCGCCCGGGCGCCGGGCCCGGACCCGATGGGATCAGCGTTCTCCCGGCCAGCGCCGGTTGAACTCCGGTATCACGATCCCGAGGAGCCCGCGTAGATTCCCGATCGTCACGTCCAACCAGTCGAACGAGTCGCGCCAAACCGCGATCTTCCCGTCTCGTACGGTGAACCGGCCGTAGCACCAGAAGCGGCTCGCCCACTTCTTGAAGGTCAGCTCGTCGACGCGGTCGGTCAGCACGACATCGCCCTCGGTTGCCACGTGGTTGAAGTAGACGTTGAAGCCGAGCCGGTCGGGCGCAGGAACGCCCGCGCCAGGCGCTCAAGCCGGTCCCGGCCATGCAGCGCCGGCAACGACACGTTGATGTACTCGATGTCCTCGGTGACCAGTTCGAGGGCCCGATCGATGTCGAAACGGGATCCGGCCTCGAGGAACTCGACGACGACGTCCGCCGGCGCAACCCTGGCCGAAGCGGCGGTGGGTCGCGGTGAAGTGGGCACGGCACCCTCCTTCCTCTGGAGCGTTCAGACCGTAGTGCTGCGCCGGTAGCGACGCCACAGGGACGGCCCGGCGGCGAGCGCCGCGAAGACCAGGAGGGCCAGCAGGAACAGCAGGTTGTAACGGCCGTAACCGCCGTAGGAGAACTTCACGACGTGGGTGCCGGGACCGACGTCGACGCCGACCAGCGCGGGCGCCACCATGACAGTCGCTTCCGGGCGCCCGTTCACCGTGACGGTCCAGCCGGGGTCGTACGAGGCGCTCAAGACAACGGTGGCCCGGCGATTGGTCTTGACCACCGCGCTCGCGTTGCCCTGGGCGAGGCTCGCATGTTCGAACACCACATGACCCGGCGACCCGGTCGGCGACGTCCCTTCGGCCGCGGTCGGCGGCGACGCGGCGCCGCCGTTGAACGCGACCGTCTTGTCCTGATCCTGCGACAGCGCCCCAGAGTCCAAGAGCGGCACGCTCTGGGTCCCGACGTCCGCCCGCGTCGCATCGAGCACGCCCGTCGTGTCGTAGACGTGGAAGTAACCCGGGTCGGGCAGCGCCCACAGGCAGTAGTCGCCCGCACATCGCACCTGCGTCGCGGGCACCTCTGGTGACCAGGGCACGCCATCGGGCGTCGTGGCCGGCGTCAACAGGTAGCCGATGCCGAAGAGGGGGTAGTCGCCCGGGTTGGTGTCGTCGAAGTGGTACTCGGGGTCGGTCATGAGCGAGGCGGTGCGCAGCGTGTAGCCGACCTCGTCGACGTCCTTGCTCTCGAGATACTTGAAGACCGGGACCTCACCGACAGAGAAATCGTTGCCCCAGTTGGTGGGCTGTCCCGCGTACACCCTGCCCCGTGGGTTCGCCTCGACGTAGGCCAGCAACGAGTCGAGCGCAGGTCCTTGGGACGCGTCGGCGTTCGCCTGATAGGACACGTTGACTTCGTTGCCGCTGTTGTAGGTGTCCATCGAGGTCCAGGCCGGGATGAGGACCACGATCGCCCCGACGATGCAGAGGGCGTCCACGAGTACGCGGCCGGTGGGCCGCCGGAGGCGCTGCCGGCGCTCGGGCAACAGCTCGGTGGCCGACGCCACGAGCAGACGTCCGACGAACACAAGCCCGATCCCCGCGAGCAGGATCCCCGAGAGCTGCATGCCCATCTCGAAGCGGCGGATGAAGACGTCGCTGCTTCCCGGAAGGATCGAGTACAGGCCTTTCCACGTCGTGCGCCCGAAGGTCATCAGCGTGGTGACCACGAACAGGGCAATCAGGGCCCGTCCGGCGACGAAGGTGCGCCAGCGGACGATGCAGACGACGATCCCGACCGCGCCGAAGATGGTGATGACCGCGATCCAGTGGTTGCGGTCGAACAACTGGCCCCGCACCAGCCAGTCGAGCAGTTGCGGCGCGCCGTAGCCGTTCTCCAGGCCGGTCCCTTCGAGGACCTGGTTGCGTGCGGCCCAATGGGATTGCTGCAGCACCGGCACGATGACCCAGGTGGACGCCAGCAACGCCGAGCCGCCGACGAGCACGGCCCGCACCAACCGGCGCCGGAGGTCGGACGGCACCAGGAAGGGGAAGACGATGACCGCGACGAACGCGAGATAGCCGGTCTCGAAGTGCAGTGCGACCGTCGACATGATGAAGACGACGGCCGGCAACACCGAGCGGCGCACCGAGTGACCCGCGTCGCAAGCCCGGAATGTGAAGGCCCATGCGAGCGGCAGCGTCCACGACGCCCACAGCTGGGTCCACACGCCGTAGCCGCGCCAGATGTAGGCCATGTCCTCGTAGCCGATGCCGGCCGCCGACTGGAGTAGGGGAGAGACCAGCGCGGCGGCACCAGCGGTCCACCGACCGAGCCCGAACAGGCGGGCGGACCAATAGATCGCCAGCGGCCAGAGCGCCAAGAGGAGGTACATCGACCAGCGGAACGCCGTGTCGGGATCCATGAACGTGCCGAAGAGCCCGGTGATCATCGACGGCAGGCTCTGGTAGTGGAGGAACTGCGGCGAGCCGAGCCCCAGGTACGGGTACCAACTGGTCAGTGGGAGATGCCCCTGGCTGATCCGGGTCGACGCGAACCGCACCATTTGCTGGTGGATGGAGCTGTCGTCGACGTACGGCACCGCCGTGAGCTCGGGTCGCAGCTCCACCAGCCCCCAGACGATGGCGACCAGGACGAGCGTCCACGGAGCGAAGCGCAGCCACCACGGCTCCTGCGGATCGAGTGTGTCCCTACTCCCCGGCAAGGTGACGTGCTGAGTGCCCGCAGCCGTCGGGGTCGCCGTCACGACGAGGTCGACATCGCCGTGAGCGCAGGAGTCGCCCTCGGTCGCGGCGTCGGCACCGGGTCATGTTGCCAAACCCTCCAAGCAGGCGGGCCTCGTGCAGACCAGCAGGCACTGGTGCACGGGTTGGGCGTCGGTAACATCCCGGCGGGGCTGTAGCTCAGTGGTCAGAGCAGAGGACTCATAATCCTTGGGTCGTGGGTTCGATCCCCACCAGCCCTACCCGGACCGCACAGGCATAATCGGCACCATGCGCCTCGGCATCGCCCACCATCTCGGTTGGGCCGTCGCCGTCACGGCTTCCTGCGACCACGAGGTCGTCGATCGCCGTCGGATCGAATTGATCGAGCCTGGACTGCCGCCGGCACCGGTCCATCACGAGGGCGGGCCGCATCGCATGCACCGCAGGGCGGATCCGCTCGACGACGATGCGCTCGCGGTGCTGGTCGCGGAAGTCCGGGCCTCGGCCGTCCATGCCACCGGGACGGCGCTCGACGAGCTCGCAGGAGTGTTGCCCGAGCCGATCGTCTCGATGTCCCTGCGCGCCTGGCCGGCCGACTTCCCGACGGAAATCGCCCCCCAGCGCCGCGTGCCCCACGAGAGCCGCGCCGATTCCGTCATGTATCGCCAGGTCCTCGCAGATCTGGGACGCGCCCGCGGGTGGTCGATTCACTTCTACGAGGCCAGGGACGTCGAGGCCGAAGCGGTGCGCGTTCTGGGCGACCGGGCCGAGCAGGTGCTCCACGGCCCGCGTGCCGCATTGGGGCCGCCGTGGTCGAAGGACCATCGGATCGCGCTGGCGGCGACCGTCGTCAGCTCGGTCGAGACCGTCTGAGGAGGGTGCATATGACGACCGAGAACGACCCCGGGGTCGTGCCGATGCTTGCCTATACCAACGGCGCGGCCGCCATGGATTGGCTCGCCGACGCATTCGGATTCCGTGAGCGGATGAGGATGATGGACGGTGACCGCCTGACGCACGGTGAGAAGGAGACCGACTTCGGCAGGGTGATGCTCGCGACACCGTCCGACGCCTATGAAGGGCCACGCCGTCACGGTGAGCACTGCGATGCCGCCCGCGCCTGGTTGTCGGTGCCGTGGATCGTCGACGGCGTGCTCGTCTACGTGAGGAATCTCGACGCGCACTTCGAGCGCGCCCGCGAGCGTGGCGCACACATCCTGTCGGCTCGGGAAAGCGACGTTCCCGGACTCCGCTACAGGGCGGAGGACCTCGAAGGGTACCGATGGATGTTCATGCAGCGCTGAACTGCTTACTGCCCGCTGTCGCCTTCCACCCACGCGAGCGCCCCGCCACTGAGGTTCTCGGCGTTCCACCCCGCGTCGCTGAGCGCCTTGGCCGCGGACGCGGAGCGGTTGCCGCTGCGGCACGCCACCACGATGGTCTGGTCGGACGGCACCTCGTCGAGACGGTCGCCGAGCTCGCCGAGCGGGATGTTCACGCCGATCGGGTAGGCCCACTCGTCCACCTCGAAGGGCTCGCGTACATCGAGGAGGAACACGCTCTCGCCGCGGGCGATACGCGCCTTGACCTCCGCGGGATCCACCTCGGCGTAGGGCATTGCACCCACCCTACGAGCCCCACGACGCGCCGTCGCCCACCGTCGTGTCCTTTGGCCCGCAGGCCTCGCCGGTACGCTGGACCCGATGGCCATACCGCGGAAATTCCTCAACGCGGACGAGGAGCTCTTGGCCGAGCTGAAACCGCACTGGATCTTCCTCTTCGGCCCTCTCTTCACCTCCATCGGCGTGTGGGCCGCCATCATCGTCATCCTCATCGTGTGGGCGAACCCGCCGGGCTGGACCAACTATCCCATCGTGATCCTGGCCCTCATCCCGGGCCTGTGGCTCCTGGGCCGCTACGTCAGGTGGCGCTCCTACGACGTGGCGCTGACATCGACCCGCATCCTCGTGCGCCAGGGCATCCTCGGCCGCGACACCGTGCAGTTGCGACTGCAGCGCATCACCGAGGTGAACATCCGTCAGGAGCTCTTCGAACGGCTCCTCAACACGGGGAGCCTCGTCATCGAAGTGCAGGGCGAGGACGACTCGATGACCCTCGAGTACATGCGCAAACCTGCCGTCGTGCAGCGCGTCATCAACTCGCAGATCAACGAGATCGTCGGCGGCGGCCAGCGCGAGGCGATCCCCGAGGACATGCTGCCCCGAGACCAGCGAGACCAGCGCGACCGGCGCCGCCGCGACGACTACGACCACGACGACGCCGACCAAGACGACACGCCGCCCTTCGGCACCGCCTCGGCGCAGGCCTCCTCGTTGGACCGCACCGATCCGGGGTCGACCGCCGCCCCGCGCGTGCCGCCCCCCGGCGCCGTCCCCTTCGAGATCCGCGACCGCCTCATCGAGCTCGACGATCTCCGCAAACGCGGCATCATCTCCGAAGAGGAATTCGCCGCCAAGAAGAGCGATCTCCTGAACCGCATCTGAGGCACGCCCCGCCGACGAGCCGCGTCTCGGGCCCGGACCCCTTTCCACCGCCGCGGGGCCATCGCCCCAAAATACGGTCAACTGTGCGGACTACCGTGGGCACCGTGAGCCTGCCTCGATACCGATGCGACGCCTGCGGCAACCTCACCCGCTTCGACGTCACGATCTCGCAGACGACCAAGGCGTTCCACCATTTCTCGGTCGGCGGCGACCTGGTCGTCGAGGACGAGGAGGTCGTGTCCCGCCACGTCGACGCGGTCGTCTGCCGCTGGTGCGGGCACGGGCGCAGCGTGGTCGAGCTCACCGACGAGGAGACCGAGCCGGGCACCCCGTCCAAGGTCTCGTGACCGAGCCGCCGGCCGACATCCTGCGCCGGCTGCGTCCCATCCCGACCATCGTCGGTCCGCCCACCACGGTCCCTCACGACGTCGTCGGCGTCGCACCCGACGGTCGTGCCGTGCGCATCGACGTGGTGGAGGCCACCGCCCCGGTGCTGCTCCTCTTCCTCTCGGCGGACTGCATCGGTTGCCGGGACCTGTGGGCGGGCCTCATAGAGCTGCGGGCGGGACTCGGCCGTGACGCCCGCCTCGTCGTCGTCACGCAGGCCCCGTCTGCGGAGGACCCGGCCGCCGTCGTCGGCTTGGCCGCCGACGACGAGGGCCACTTGCGGGCGCCCGTCGTGATGAGCGAGACGGCGTTCACCGACTACCGCGCCGCCGCCCCGTTCCTCGCGCTCGCCTCGTCCGCCGGCGTCCTGGTCGAGGGCGTCGCGTGGGGAGTCGACGAGACCTTGCGCACCGCCCATGCCGCGCTCACCGAGCCGTCGACCGACCGGTAGCGAAATGGCGCTGGTGCAACGCCCTGTCACAGCCCCTGGCCATGCTGACCCTGAAGAGAGAGGGTCCACACAATGCTGCACTCCAGGGAGACCGACATCGAGCCCGAAGGCGGGCTCACCATCGATTGCGACCATTGTGCGCTGCAGGCGACCGATGCCTGTGACGACTGCGTGGTCAGCTTCCTCCTCGACCGGGAGCCCGACGACGCGGTCGTCATCGACGCCGACGAGGCGCGCGCCATGCGCATGCTCGGCCGGGCGGGCCTCGTGCCGACGCTGCGGTTCAGCGATCGGGCGGGCTGACACTTCGGCAGGTGGCGCGTGAAGCGTCACCTTCTCGTCACCAACGACTTCCCGCCCAAGGTCGGCGGCATCCAGAATTACCTCTGGAACCTCTGGAGCCGGCTCGACCCCGCGTCCTTCGTCGTCCTGACCGCCATGTCCGACGAGAACGCGGCCACGTTCGACGCCGCCCAGGCCGCCCGCGGGGTGCGCATCGAACGCGTGCCGGGTTCGGTCCTCTTCTTCCCGTCGCCGCAGACGCGGCGAGACATCGAGGACTGCGTGCGCACCCATGGGATCGACCTCGTGCTCCTCGATCCCGCCCTGCCGCTCGGGCTGCTCGGCCCGCGCCTCGGCGTCCCCTACGGCGTCGTCCTTCACGGCGCCGAGGTCACGGTGCCTGGCCGCCTGCCCGGCGCACGCGCTGCTCTCGCGCGTGTTCTGCGCGACGCGTCGATCGTCGTTTCCGCCGGCCGCTACCCGGCCGCGGAGGGACGCCGCGTCGCCCCCGATCTCGCGGCCCCGTTCGTCGAGATCCCACCTGGGGTCGACACCGCCGCGGTGGCTCCATTGAAGGCGCCCGAACGTCGAGCCGCTCGGGCCAAGCTGGGACTGCCGGCGTCCCTGCCTTTCGTCGCCAGCGTGAGTCGTCTCGTGCCGCGCAAGGGAATGGACGTACTGATCGAGGCGGCCAACCGGCTGGCCCCGTCGTATCCAGATCTCGTCGTTGTGATCGGCGGCGACGGACGGGAACGACACCACCTCGAGCGCATGGCTGCGGACAGCCTCGTCGACGTGCGGGTACTCGGTCGCGTGAGCGACGACGAACGTGCCGCACTACTCGGGGCGGCCGACGTCTTCGTCCTGGCCTGCCGCAACCGATGGGCGGGCCTCGAGCAGGAGGGCTTCGGGATCGTCTTCCTCGAGGCGGCGGCCTTCGGCGTGCCCCAGATTGCAGGCGACAGCGGGGGGGCCCCCGAGGCGGTCCTGGACGGCGAGACCGGCCTGGTGGTCGACGACCCGTCCGATCCGGGGTCTGTGGCCGAGGCGATACGGACGTTGCTGGCGGATCCTCCGCTCCGGCGCCGGATGGGCCGAGCCACACGAACGAGGGTCAAGGAATCCTTCGACATCGACGTTCTCGCTTCTAGGCTGGCCGAGGCGTTGGCCGGAGTGGCAATCTGACGCTCGCCGAACGGGAACGGCTGGAGAGGAAGGAACAGGAACCGTGGCCGATCAAGCCACCGAGCACATCTCGGTTGCAGCGCCGCCCGAGCGCTGCTTCGCCGTCGCGGCCAATCTCGAGCGCTACCCGGAGTGGGCGAACGACGTCAAGGAAGTCGAGATCAAGGAACGAGACGCCGAGGGCCGTCCGCAGCTCGTGACCTTCCGCGCCGCCGCTTTCGGGCGCAGCACGACCTACACCCTTGCCTACGACTACGCCGACGCGCCGCACACGTTGGCCTGGAAGCTGACCCAGGGGGACATCACCACCAAACTCGATGGCAGCTACGTCTTCGACGCGGGCGAGGGAGGCACCACGGACGTGACGTACCACCTCGAGGCGGAACTGCGTGTTCCGATCCCGGGGTTCATCAAGATGCGGGCCACCAGTCGCATCATGGCGACGGCCATGCGAGAGCTGAAGGCGCGGGTCGAGTCCACCTCGTGAGCTCCGGCACGCCCCGGCACAGCGGTGCCGGCGTGACCTACGGGATCGACATCGGCGGCACCAAGGTGCTCGGCGTCGCGCTCGGTCTGGACAACGAGGTGGTGACGGAGGCGCGCGTGCCGACCCCGACCGGCACGAGGGAGATCGTCGGCAGCCATGTCGCCGAGGCCGTTGCACAGGTCACCGCCGTACTCGACCACAGCTTGGGATCCGGCGCGGGCTCGGCACCGATCGGCGTCGGTGCGCCCGGCATGGTCGACCGAAAGGGCCGGCTGTGTTTCGCGCCCAACCTGCCCCAGGCGCACGGCGTCGACTGGACGGCCCTGATCGGCGATCGCCTCCCCGGGAGAGCGGTCGTCATCGAAAACGACGCCAACCTCGCCGTCCTGGCCGAGCATCGCCTCGGTGCGGCCCGCGGCTTCCATCTCGTCGTGATGGTCACGCTCGGCACGGGCATCGGCGGCGGCGTCGTCGTGGACGACCGCGTGCAGGTGGGCGCGGCGGGCTTCGCCGGCGAGATCGGGCACATGGTCGTCGACCCCAACGGCCCACCCTGTCCGTGCGGCCGAAAAGGCTGCTGGGAGCGCTTCGCTTCGGGCGCCGGGCTGGGCGTGCGGGCCCGCGAAGCTGCGTTGGCCGGCCGGCTCGGCGAGGTCGTGCGCGTGGCAGGCGGCGACGCCGAGAGCGTGCGCGGCGAGGACGTCTCCGTTGCGGCCGCCGCCGGCGACCCGGCGGCTCGCCGCGTCATCGCGGAAGTCGGATGGTGGATCGGCTTCGGTCTCGCCAACTTGACCTGTGTCGTCGACCCCGAATGTTTCGTGCTCGGTGGCGGGGTCGTCGAGGCCGGCAGCCTGCTCATCGACTCGGCACGCGCCGCGTTCGAAGGTCTGGTCGAGGGACGCGAGCGCCGGCCGCTCGCCGTGGTCGTTCCCGCTGCTTTCGGCGAGCGGGCTGGTGCGATCGGCGCTGCGTTGGCCGCGCGCCAGGGGGGACTCTGGTGATCCGCACCGGTATCGTGCTGCCAACGTTTCGCGACACGCCCGACGAGGCGTTCGCCGCCGCTGCCGAGGCGGTCGAGACCGGCATCGACGGGGTGTTCTGTTACGACCACATCTGGCCGCTCGGCCAACCCGAGCGACCCGCGCTCGCGCCCTTTCCCGTCCTCGGCGCCTTGGCGGCCCGGCTGCCGGCGAGTGCGGGCGGCGAGGACGGCCCCTTCCTGGGTACGCTGGTCGCACGTGTCGGCCTCGCGCCCAACGATGTCCTGTCCGCGCAGTTCGTCGCGCTCAACCACCTCGCGCCCGGACGCGTCATCGCCGGGCTCGGGACCGGTGACAAGATGAGCGAGCAGGAGAATCACGCCTACGGCATCCCGTACCCGACCGCAGCCGAGCGACGTGCCGACATGGTCAGTCTGGGCCGCGAGCTCATCGACGCCGGCCTCACGGTGTGGATCGCCGGCGGGACGGCCGGGCGTACGGACGAGGCACGCGCCGCAGGCGCCGCCCTGAACCTCTGGGATGCCGAGGCGGCGGTCGTGGCCGAACGCTGCGGCGACGCCGACGGGATGGAGGTGACCTGGGCCGGGCCGCCGCCTGCGGCCATGCCACCGTTGGGCGAGCGCGTCCGCGCGTTGCACGAGGCCGGAGCCAGCTGGGTGATCTTCGGCTGGCCCGTCGATCTCGACGAACTCGTCGAAGCGGCTCGCGACGCCTGAGACCGAGTTCAGAGGGGAGCGCGAGCGGGTCGTAGAATCGCCCGATGGAGTTCCGCCGGATTAACGGGCTGCCGCCCTATGTGTTCGCGACCATCAACGACCTCAAGGCGTTGTCGCGGCGAGCCGGCCGGGATGTCATCGACCTTGGCTTCGGCAACCCTGACCTGCCCTCACCCGACGTCGCAGTGAACAAGCTCGCCGAGGCCGTGCACAATCCACGGAACCACCGCTACTCGGCCTCGCGGGGCATCCCCAAGCTGCGGAGCGCCATCACCGACTTGTACCTGCGCAAGTTCAACGTCGAGCTCGACCCCGAGTCCGAGGTCGTCACGACGATCGGCGCCAAGGAAGGCTTCTCGCATCTCATGTGGGTGCTGGTCGGCCCGGGCGACACGGCGCTGGTGCCGTCACCGTCGTACCCGATCCACATCTGGGGTCCGCTCTTCTCCGGGGCGGACGTGCGCCAGGTGCCGCTGCGCGGGCCTGACGTCGCCGACGAGGGCGCACCGGATCCCGGAGAAGCGTTCTTCGACGGGCTCATCAGCGCGTTCGAGGAGTCGTGGCCCAAGCCGCGGGTCATCGTGCTGTCGTTTCCCCACAACCCCACGACCGCGTGTGTCGACCTCTCCTTCATGGAGCGCCTGGTCGCCTTCGCCCGCGAGCACGACGTCGTGCTCGTCCACGACTTCGCCTACGCCGACCTCGGCTTCGACGACTACGAGCCCCCTTCGATCCTGCAGGTGCCGGGCGCCGTCGACGTGGCGGTCGAGATCTACACGATGACCAAGTCGTTCTCCATGGCGGGCTGGCGGGTCGGATTCGTCGTCGGCAACCGCGAGATCGTCCAGGCCCTGACCAAGCTCAAGACCTATCTCGACTACGGGACGTTCCAGCCGATCCAGATCGCGGCGATCGTTGCCATGAACGAGGCGCCGGAGTACCCCAAGGAGATCAACCAGATCTACCGGTCGCGCCGCGACGCGCTCTGCGACGGCCTGAACCGCATCGGCTGGCACCTCGTCCCGCCGAAGGGGACCATGTTCGTGTGGGCCCCCATCCCCGAGCCCTACCGCGAGATGGGCTCGCTGGAGTTCTCCAAGTACCTGGTGAACGAGGCCGACGTCGCCACCTCACCCGGTGTCGGCTTCGGGCCGGGCGGCGACGGGCACGTCCGTTTCGCGCTCATCGAGAACGAGCAGCGCATCGGGCAGGCCGTGCGCAACCTCCGCAGCGCGCTGACCAAGCTCGGCTGAGCGGTACGAGCCGGCTAGGGCCGGCCGGCCCCGGGCACGGTGGTACGCACCTTCTCGATGGCGCCGTGACGCGCTTCCTTCGCCTTGACGTCGTGGCTGGTGGGCGCGGTGACCAGATAGAGCGTGCGGCGGTCGTCGTCACCCAGCATGCAGGCGAAGCAGTTCATCGATGTCGACACCCGTTCGAGGATCTCGCCGCCCTCGGCGACGCGGATGCACTCGGACGCGAGCGCGTTCGCAACCCAGATCGTGTTGTCCTCGCACAGGCAGATACCGTCCGGCGCCACGCGCGGGAGCGGGGCCCACTCGCGCCGGTTAGTCAGGTTGCCATCCGCGTCGCGATCGAACGCGGCGAGCCGACCGCCCAAGCTCTCGGCGATGATCAGCGTGCAGCCGTCCTCCGTGATGACCGTCCCGTTGGGGAAGTTGATGCCATCGGCCGCCTCGCAGCTGGTGCCGTCGGGGTCGACACGGATGATGGACGTGGGGGCGATCTCGCTCGCGTCGACCCTCCCGTCGTAGAGGCCGTCGAGGTCGAAGCCGAAGTTGCCCGCGTAGGCCTGCCCGTTCGTCGCCACCACCATGTCGTTGGCGTGCCAAGTGGCCCAGGGACGGAGATCCCCGTGCGGCACGAGCACGCCGTCCGGCTCCCGGCGGAGGACCACGCGGTCGAGGCGCGAAATGACGAGGAGCCGCCCGTCGGGCATCCAGCCCAGGCCGCCGGTCTCGCCGTCGAAGGGCACCTCGAGCCGGCACTCGCCGTCGGGTGACGCCGAGTACACCCCGTGGTCGAAGAAGTCCGAGTACCACAGCCGCCCTTCGTGCCAGCGAGGGCACTCGCCGAAGAAGAGGCCGGAGAGGAACGGCTCGGCGGTAAGGGTCTCGGTCACGTGGGCACCTCCCGTGCGGGTCGGCCCGCAGTTCAGCACACTCGATTTGCCTGGTGCGGTGGCGTCCCATCGGCGGTACGTTTGACGCGTGACTTACTGGCTGCTCAAGGCGGTGTTGACCCCGATCTTCTTCGTGTTGTTCCGGGTCAAGGTGGAGGGGCGGGAGAACATCCCGAAACACGGTCCGGCCGTGCTGGCGGCGAACCACCAGTCGTTCTGCGACTCGTTCTTCATCCCACTCGTCGTGACGCGCAAGGTGACGTTCTTGGCCAAGGCGGAGTACTTCGACACCTGGAAGACGGCCTGGTTCTTCCGGGCGGCGGGGCAGATCCCGATCCGGCGAGGTGGGGGCAAGGCGTCGGACCGGGCCCTCGAGACGGCGAGGGCCGATGTCCTCGGCAAGGGCCGGATTCTCGGGCTCTACCCCGAAGGCACCCGCACCCTGGACCAGTACGTCCACAAGGGGCGGACCGGTGTGACACGGCTGTCACGCGAGTGCGGCGTTCCGGTGATCCCGGTGGGTGTCATCGGCACCGTCGACGTCCAGCCGGTCAACTCCAATTTCATGCGTCCGTTCAAGACGGTGCGGATCCGCTTCGGCGCGCCGATGCAGATGGACCCGCCCGAGAACCCCGACGACCCGCTCGACCACGATCACACGAAGTGCCGGTCCTTCACCGACGAACTTATGAAGGAGATCGCCCGTCTCTCCGAGCGTGAGTACGTCGACGAGTACGTGCCCTCACGATCGAGCGCTGCGGCGTCCTGAACGTCTTGGCAGCCCAGCAGATTCGTCAGCACTTCGAAACAGGCAGTTCACATTCACCGCCTAACGTGGCCGGCATGGCCGGCTACGTCGTCCGGATCGCCCTTCCCGATCGGCCCGGAGCCCTGGGGCTCGTCGCCAGCCGCATCGGTGCGGTCGGGGGTGACATCGTCGCCATCAACATCTTGGAGCGCGAGGACGGACGCGCGGTCGACGAGTTCGTCGTCGAAGTCGATCAGGAGTTGATCGACTTGCTTCAGAGCGAGATCCACGAGGTCGACGGCGTCTCGATCCTCGAGATCCGCGTCGCAGACACTACGACGCCGGCGGGCTGACGACGTAAGCGCACACGTGCGCGCCGTCCATCAGATGCGCCACCCGCCGAACGGAAGCTCCGGGGAGCGCGTCTCTAATGAAGGCAAGCTCGCTCGTGCAGGCCTGGGAAAACCCGTGGGCGACGGTGAGGATGGCGCAATTGTGCTCAGTGATGCGCCAGCTG
The DNA here is from genome assembly GCA_963828455.1 of uncultured Acidimicrobiaceae bacterium. Lineage (GTDB taxonomy): Bacteria > Actinomycetota > Acidimicrobiia > Acidimicrobiales > RAAP-2 > Bog-473. Next base: position 13,523 of record CAWHFH010000019.1, read on the forward strand.
CCGTCGGGCAACTTCTCCGCCTCGGCGAGATAGCCGTCCTCATCGAGGATGGCCGTGAGCGCAGCGACCTGCTCGTCGAACGGGAGGTTGGCGGTGCGCGGGAGCGCGCCGGCGACGCGGCGCAGCCGGCGCCGCTCGAAGAGCTCGTCCACCTGGCTGGCGTCCGGCCCACCGAGGTACCCCAGTAGCTCGGTCGTGAGGTCCCCGTAGCGCTTTGGGTAGAGCGCCTCCGCGGCCGACGTGAGCTCGTAGACATGGCGAGGCCGACCGCGCCCTGCGCCCTCGGGTACCTCGTCGCGGTGGACGAGCAGGCCGTCCTCCTCGAGCCGCGCCAGCTGCAGGCGTATGGCCGCCGGCGTGAGCGCCAGCGCCTTCGCCACGGCGAGCGCGTCCAACGGTCCTTGGCGCTTGATGAAGTTGAGGATGGCCCGACGTGTCGTCGGCAGTTGCTCGATGGGTGACTCGTCGCCGTCCGCTGCGATCGGAGAGCCGGGCGTGGCGGCGTCCACCACTGCTTCGTGCGACACAGGCTGCGTCGTCACGGCAAGATCAGGTGCACGTCGCCGAACTCGTGCCACAGATAGCCATCGGCGAGGGCCGCCTCGTACGACACTTCGAGCAGCGGCCGTCCGGCGATCGCCTCGAGCATGGCGAGGTGCGACGCCTGTGGCTCGTGCCAGCCTGTGAGGAAGCCGTCGATGGAGCGCACCGGTCGCTCGGGTGACACGACGGTCTCGGTCCAGCCTTCGCTCGGGTGCACGTGCCCGTGTTCGTCCACCACCGACTCGAGCGCGCGTACCACGGTCGTGCCGACGGCGATGACGCGCCCACCCGATCGCCGCGTGTCGTTGACGCGGTGGGCCGTGGACAGCGAAACCCTGAAGTACTCGGCATACGGCGGCTCACTTGCCTCGAGCGAGGCCACCCCGGTGTGGAGGAGGACCGGCGCGATGCCGACGCCCTTGGCCACCAGGCGGGTCAGGACCTCGGGGGTGAAGGGGCGGCCGGCGCTCGGCATCTCGGCCGAACCGGGCTCCGTGGCGTAGACGTTCTGGTAGGCCGTAATGGGGTAACTACCGCGCACGTAGCCGTAGCGAATGGGCCGACCGTGGAGGGCCAGATAGCTGTAGAGCCGGTCCGGCGTCTCGATGCGGGTGACCCACAACCGCACACCGTCCCCGCCGGGTCCGGGGGAGTAGGGCGCCAGCAGGGCGACCCGCCCGCCGCCTGGCAGCTGAATGACGTCACCCGACGATGCCCCGAGAAAGGCCCGGCCGTCGCGTCGCACCTCGACCGTCCAGAGCCCGGCCGGCAGCTGCGTCGAGAGGTGGACCTGGACGGGGGATCCGTCGGGCGACGTGCCGTCGAGCTCGGCGGCGAGGGTCCCTGAAGTGTTGATCACCACGAGGTCGCCTTCGTTCACGAAGCGGGGCAGCTCCGAGAAGTTCGAGTGCACCAGAGCGCCGTCCGATTTGGTGGCGACCAGCATGCGCACCGAGTCGCGGGTCATGCCTCGGTACTCGGGTGGCGACGGCGCCTCGAGTTCGGGTGGCAGGGAGAAGGACAGCGGGTGCAGCTCGGGCAGGCGCTGCACCGCAACGCCGTTATCGATCAGTGACGCCGGCGCGGGCAGCGGGGCGGCCGCCACGGTCGCCGTCACGGCGCTCATGCCACCGCTCCGCTCGATACGAGTTCGGCCGCCCGGTAACGGCCGCTCGGGCGGTCGCTGTCGATCAACTCGAGGAAGGCGGGCACGACGGTGGACGGTTCGGGCCGGTCCGAGATGTCTTCGCCCGGGAACGCCGCTTGGTGCATCACCGTGCGCAGATCGCCGGGGTCCACCGACCACACGGTGAGCGAGGGGAACTCGACGGCGAGCACCGCGCCGAGATGCTCGAGCGCCGCCTTGCCCGCGCCGTAGCCACCCCAGCCTTCGTACGCCTCGACGCCGGCGTCGGAGGTGATATCGACGAGGCGCGGGCGTGGAGAGTCGAGCAGGAACGGCAGCGCGTCCTGCACCAGGCCGAGCGGTGCGACCACGTTCACCTCGAACGCGACGCGGAGTTCGTCGAGCGGGTAGTCGCGCCAGAGAAGGAAGCGGCGACGCCCCCAACGTACCGGCGTTGTTCACGACCAGATCGAGTCCGCCGAGTTCGATCGCCGCATCGGTCAAGGCGCGGCGATGACCGGCGTCGGTGATGTCGCCCGCGACCGCCACGACGCGGGAGCCGTCAGCGGCGTCGGCGCGGATGTGGTCGGCCGCGGCATCGAGCGTCGTGCGGTCCCGGCCGTCGATCACCACCGACCAGCCGGATGTGGCCAGTCCGCTCGCCAGCGCTTCCCCGAGTCCCCGGGATGCCCCTGTGACGATCGCCACGCTCATGGCTGATCCCACCCTTCCGAGCGGAGGCTCCGCTCCTCTGGAAAAATATAACAAGGTTTCCCTTGTTTTATTTCCTCAGCTCAAGCCGGGTGCGGGGTCGACCTCTTGGGACCAAGGGGAGGTGGTGGCGCTTCCGACGAAATTGGCGTCGCCGCCGTAGGTGGCGCCGACCGAGCCGGTGCCGATCGGCAGCGTCGCGGTTGTGAGGGTCGCCTGGCCGTTCGACACGCTGGCGCTTCCGATGACGGTGCCGTCGTAGGAGAACGTGACCGTGCCGGTCTCTCCCGAGCCCGTTGACGGGAACACGCTTGCGGTGAAGGTGACCGGCTGTCCCGAGGTCGACGGGTCGTCCGAGCCGCCGAGGCTCAAGACTGTCGTCGCCTGGCTCACCGTGACCATCGCGGCTGCATCGGAGGTGCTGGCCCCGAAGTCGCGGTCGCCGCCGAACGACGCTCCGATGGAATTAGCGCCCAATGGGAGAGTGGTGACGAGCATGCTGGTGGAGGTCACCCCGTCGGTCGTCGTCAGCGTCGAGGTGCCGAGCGTCATGCCATTGTCGGTGAAAGTGACGTTCCCGCTGGGCTTCGCGGTTCCCGAGCTCACGACCACGGTGGCCGTGAAGGAGATCGGCTCGCCGGTGGTCGCAGAGCTGGACGACACCGTGACCGATGTGGTGGTGGGTCGCGGCGCGACGGTCTCGGTGAGGGTCGCCGTCGAGAACAGGAAGTCGGCGCTCCCGCTGTACGTGGCGACAACGGAATGGGTTGCGTCAGCGGCATAGGTCTCACTGCAGCTGATCTGTGGCGGGTCGGTCGACGAGAGCGGGCGCGATTGGCAGCCCGCGACGGGGTTCCCGTCGTCACTCAGCGACACGGTGCCGCCGGCTTGGCCGGTTCCGGGTGCGGCGGCCGACACCGACACGGTGTAGATGACCGGCTGGCCCGGGACGGCGTTGACGGGCGCGGCTGCGATCGTGACGTTCGCGTTGTCCGGGCGCACGCTCATCGCATCAACCGGGGAGGTGCTCGGGCCGAAGAGGACGTCGCCGCTGTACGTCGCCGTGACCGGCTGCGATCCGACCGGGAGGTCCGCAGTGTCGATGCTGGCAGCCGTCACCCCGGCCGTGGTGGCCACCGGAGTGCTGCCGAGCAGGACGCCTCCGGCGGTGAACGACACTGAGCCCGTCGGCGCGGATCCCGACTCCGGCGTCACTGTGGCCGTAAAGCGAACGTCCTGCCCGGATACAGATGTCGGGATGCCGCTCGTGATGCCCACGGTCGTGGCCGTAGCCGGGACGCCGCCGACGAGTCCCAGGGCGTCCGGGTGCGAATAATCGACCGTTGCGTCGTTGCGCACGGTGGCGAACGTTCCGTTGATCGAGCCGGTCGCCACGACATACTCGACACCCGAGGAGGGGGAGAACCCACCCTCGAATACCGGCGCAACACTGCCGTCGAGCGAGAGCGATCCGTTCAGGATCCTGCCGTAGTCCGACACGGAGGTGGGCGGACCACCGATTCCGAACGCGAGCAATCCGTTCGACGCATTCGTGAGCGTGGATGCTGTTTCGAGATCGATCACGCCACCCGGCGCGATCCCGACGGTGCCGGCATTGTCAACGTTCGACGCAGCGGCAGTGCCGACGGCGAGCGTGCCGAACACCTGGAACGTTCCGGTGTTGGTAACGGGGCCGTCGACAGTGAGGGTGGCCTTGCCGGGGCCCGGCAGCCCGACGGTCAGCGTCCCGTTGTTGTCCAACCCCGAAGTGACCGACAGGGTTGCGCCGGAGGGCCCCATGTTGGGGGCATCCGCTGTGCCGACAGTCAGCGAGCTTCCCTTCGCAACGGTCAGCTCCCCCACGATGACGGTGGCGTTCCGGTCGACGACCGTGGCACCGCCGGGGATGCATGCGTCGACGCCGGTGGCGTCGGGGACGCCGGTGGCGTCGGGGACGCCGGCGCTCCAGTTGCCAGCGGAGCTCCAGTCGGTGGTGCCGGCGCCGCCCGTCCACGTGTCCGTACAACTGAGCACGGTGTCGGCTGCGGGCGCGACGCCGATGCCAGCGGCACCAGAGATGGCCAGGCCTCCGGCGACGACGCCAAGGCCGGCCACGGTCGCGGCGAGCCGCCGAACGGCGCGGCGGCGAGCCCCGCGGCCTTGGACCCCTAGGGCTGGATGGCGAGACCCCACGTTGCCCTCCCCGGGTGCGTGCGGCATGCCGCGCCCACCATTCGACGGCGCCGCACACCGTTCCCTGTTCTTTCAGTCTGCTCCTTCGAGCTGCCGACCGGTAGGGCGAAACTGAGGCCCGTCGCGCAGCATTTGTGCGTCCCACGGTCTGTGCGGCGGCCCGCTCGTCCGCGAGCCGCCAGCTCCCGAGACAACACGGCTCAGAAGCGCAGCTAGGTCGGTTGCGTGGCCACCCAACCCTTGGCCTTCTCGACGGCGCGGCCCCACACGGCGTAGGCGGCGTCGGCCAGCTCGAAGGGGAGCTGGGGTTCGAAGACCGCGTCCGCCTCCCACAATGCGGCCAACTGTTCGAGCGAGGACCACACGCCCTCGGCGAGACCGGCGAGGGTGGCCGCGCCGAGCGCCGTCGACTCCAGGGAGCGTGGACGCGCCACGGGCATGCGGCTCTGTTCGGCTTGCAGCTCGAGGAGGAGGTCCATGGCGGCGGCGCCCCCGTCCGCCCGCAGCACGGCGAGCGGGTAGGACGACGCGGCGGCCATGGCATCGGTCATGTCACGCACCTGGAACGCCATCGCCTCGACGCAGGCGCGCGACCAGCTCGGCGCGGCCGGCACCGCGGGTGAGGCCGGTGATGATGCCGCGGGCATCGGGATCCCACTGCGGGCTGCCGAGTCCGGTGAGCGCGGGGACGAACGTCACGCCGCCACTGTCGGGCACTGACGTGGCGAGGGGACCGGCTTCGGCCGCGTTCGAGATGATGCCGAGTCCGTCGCGCAGCCACTGGATGGCGGCGCCGGAGACGAACGCGGAACCCTCGAGCGCGTAGGCGACGGGACCGTGGGTCGCGTCCGCGTGCTCGCCGAGGTCCCACGCGACGCTGACGACGAGGCCGTCGGGCGGGGGAGGACGGTCGGGGCCGGCGTTGGCCAGCGCGAAGCTGCCGGTGCCGTAGGTGACCTTGACCATGCCCGGCTCGAAGCAGGCCTGGCCGAAGAGCGCAGCCTGCTGGTCGCCGAGGATGGCCGAGACCGGGACGCCGTCGAGGATGTGGGCGTCCGGACCGAGGTCATCGAGAACGGCGGTGCCGAAGCGGCCGGCGGACGGGCGCACCTCGGGGAGCGTGTGTGGGGGCACGCCGAAGAGGTCGCAGAGCTCTTGGGACCACGCGAGTGACTGCGTGTCGAGGAGGAGTGTGCGGCTCGCGTTGGAAGGGTCGGTGGCGTAGGTACCCCCGTGGGTCCCGCCGGTGAGGTGCCACAGGACCCAGGCGTCGACGGTGCAGAAGGAGAGGGTCGGATCGTCGGCGGTCACCGCGAGGTCGCCGTGCTCGAGGAGCCAGGCCGCCTTGGTGGCGCTGAAGTAGGGATCGAGGACAAGGCCGGTCGTGGCTCGGACGAATGGGAGGTGGCCGTCGGCGACGAGCTGTGCGCAGCGCGATGCGGTGCGCCGGTCCTGCCACACGATGGCCCGGTGCAGCGGCCGGCCGGTGCGGCGGTCGAAGGCGACGAGCGTCTCGCGCTGGTTGGTGATGCCGATGGCGGCGACGGCCTCGGGGGTGGGTTGCGCGTCGGCCAGGCGGGAGGCGACCTCGGCGAGGGTGGCGCGGACGGCGGCCCAGATCTCGTCGGGTTCGTGCTCCACCCAGCCCGGTTTTGGAAAGTGCTGGGTCAGCTCGCGGTAGGCGACGTCGACGACGCGGGCGTGCTCGTCGACGACCAGGGCGCGGACACCGGTCGTGCCCGCATCGATGGCGACCAGCTTGGCCATGGAGGGCCGACGCTAACCCCGTGTCAACGGCTGCCGGCGGGGACCGCGCGCGCAAACCATCGCGAACAGTCCGTGACCTGCGGGGACGCGGCGGGACATTGGTTGACAAGGGCGTAACTACAGTGCTGTAATGACCACAGCATCTCGTGCCTCGGGGGTGGGCCGACCACTATATATTGTGGTTAGGCGAGTCTGGTCCCGCTCGGGCGCCTGATGGGGAGGAACGGCTTCAGGGATCCTGCGAACACCGCCCGGCTGGAATGGGTGGCCCGGCGGATCGCCCGAAACCGCAGGCAGGATCGAGTCGAAACGCAGTGGAAATGCAGGCGAATACGCAGTCAGAAAGGGGGCCGGCGAGCCCCCAAGGACCTAGCCCCCAGGAGGACCTCAGCGCCATGGCCATCGCCCCCCAGCGATCCGAGATCGGCATCCGCCGCCACTTCACGACCGAGGGCGTCCACCCCTACGACCAGGTGAAGTGGGAGCGGCGCGACGCCGCGCATCACGAACTTCCGCGACGGCACGGTGGCCTTCGAGCAGCTCGGCGTCGAGGTGCCCGAGGGCTGGAGCGTGAACGCGACCAACATCCTGGCGCAAAAGTACTTCCGCGGGACGCTCGGCACCCCCGAGCGCGAGTCGTCGCTCAAGCAGGTGGCGGACCGGGTGGCCGACACGCTGACGGCGTGGGGCATCAAGGACGGCTACTTCGTCGACGACGAAGAGGCGCACATCTTCAACCACGAGCTCAAGTTCCTGATCATCCATCAGAAGGCCGCGTTCAACTCGCCGGTGTGGTTCAACATCGGCGTGCAGGGGGTGCCGCAGCAGGGCTCGGCGTGCTTCATCCTCGCCGTCGACGACACGATGGACTCCATCCTCAACTGGTACGTGGAGGAGGGCATCATCTTCAAGGGCGGGTCGGGTGCCGGCGTCAACCTCTCGCGCATCCGCTCGTCGCAGGAACTGCTCAAGGGCGGCGGCACCGCCTCGGGCCCGGTGAGCTTCATGCGGGGCGCCGACGCGTCGGCCGGCACGATCAAGTCGGGGGGCAAGACCCGGCGCGCCGCCAAGATGGTGATCCTCGACGCCGACCACCCCGACGTGGAGGACTTCATCTGGTGCAAGGCCATCGAGGAGCGCAAGGCGCGCGTGCTGCGCGACGCGGGCTTCGACATGGACCTCGACGGGTCCGACAGCCACTCCACGCAGTACCAGAACGCCAACAACTCGGTACGGGTGACCGACGAGTTCATGGAGGCCGTGCTCGACGGTCGCGACTGGAACCTGACGGCGCGGACCGACGGCTCGGTCGTCCGCACCGTGCCCGCCCGGGACCTGTTCCGCCAGATCGCCCACTCCGCCTGGGAGTGCGCCGACCCCGGTCTGCAATACGACACGACAATCAACCGCTGGCACACCGCGCCGAACACGGACCGGATCAACGGAAGCAACCCATGTAGCGAGTACATGCACCTCGACAACTCGGCCTGCAATCTGGCCTCGCTGAACCTTCTCACGTTCCTCGACGGAAACGACGTCTTCGACGTCGAGGGCTTCAAGGCGGCGGTGTCGGTGCTCTTCACCGGGATGGAGATCATCGTCGGCAACGGCGACTACCCGACGGAGAAGATCGCCGAGACGACCCGCGCCTTCCGCCAGCTCGGCATCGGCTACGCCAACCTCGGTGCGCTGCTGATGGCCGAGGGCCTGCCCTACGACTCCGACGCCGGCCGGGCCTGGGCCGCCGCCATCACCGCGCTGTTGACGGGGCATGCGTACGCCACGTCGGCCCGCATCGCGGCCCGGATGGGGCCCTTCGCCGGCTACCACGAGAACGCAGAGCCGATGCTCAACGTGTTGCGGATGCACCAGGCGGAGGCGGCCCGCATCGACGAGGACGTCGTGCCGCCCGAGCTGCTCTCGGCGGCGCAGGAGTCGTGGGACCGCGCCGTCGACCTCGCCGAGGTCTACGGCGTGCGCAATTCGCAAGCCAGCGTTCTGGCGCCGACTGGGACCATAGGTTTGCTGATGGATTGTGACACCACGGGCGTCGAGCCCGATCTCGGGCTGGTCAAGACCAAGAAGCTGGTAGGCGGCGGCACGATGTCGATCGTCAACCAGACGGTGCCCCGCGCGTTGGCGAAGCTGGGTTACGGCGACGAGCAGATCGACGACATCGCGGCGTACGTCAACGAGCACATGTCGATCGTGGGCGCGCCACACCTGACGCCCGAGCACCTGGCCGTGTTCGCTTGCTCCATGGGCGACAACACGATCCACTATCTCGGCCACATCCGCATGATGGGGGCGGTGCAGCCCTTCATCAGTGGCGCGATCTCCAAGACGGTCAACACTCCCGAGGACGTGAGCGTCGAGGACGTCGAGCAGCTGCACATCGACGCCTGGCGGTTGGGCCTGAAGGCGGTGGCCATCTACCGGGACAACTGCAAGGTGGCGCAGCCGTTGTCGACGACGAAGAAGGAGTCGGTGTCGGCCGAGGGCGGCGACGTGGCGCCGCCCGGCTCGGACGCCGAGGCGCACGACCGCGAGATCGCGGCCCGCATCGCGGAGCTCGAGGCGGCACTGGCCAGCGAACAGGCGCGGGCGACGGCGCCGGTGGTGATCGGGGCGGTGCGCGAGCGTCTGCCGCGCAAGCGCAACTCCAAGACGTTCTCGTTCCGGGTAGCCGACTGCGAGGGCTACGTGACCGTGGGCGAGTACGAGGACGGGCGTCCGGGGGAGGTGTTCATCAAGGTCTCGAAGCAGGGCTCGACTCTGGCCGGGATCATGGACGCCTTCTCCATCGCCATCAGCCTCGGGCTGCAGCACCAGGTGCCGCTGTCCACGTTCGTGCGCAAGTACGCCAACATGAAGTTCGAGCCGGCGGGCATCACCGACGACCCGGACCTCCGCCTGGTCACGAGCCTGCTCGACTACATCTTCCGCCGCCTCGCCCTCGACTACTTGACGCTGAACGAGCGCACGGAGCTCGGGATCTTCTCGACCCAGGAGCGCACGCAGCCGACACTGCCGGGCGTCGAGGAGATGGCGACGCCGTCGCCGGGATTGGTGGACGACCGGCTCAGCGAGCCGGCGGGTGTGCCTTCGTCAGGTGCCGGCGGCCCGGCGGGGGTGCGCGACGCCAACGAGCCCATTGCGCGGGCCGAACAGCGCGGACGCGCCGTTCTGTTACAACTGCGGCAACCACATGCAGCGGGCGGGGTCCTGCTACGTGTGCGCGAGCTGCGGGACGACCAGCGGGTGCTCGTGAGGCCGGCAGACATCGGGGTCTGACGAGGGTTGTCAGCGAGCTAGCGGCAACAAGGACATCCATCAATATCGCCGTCGGGCGGGCTATCGTTCCCACGTCATTAGGCGAGCGAAGGGGGTCCCTCATGCAGGGCACCTATCCGTTGACGATCGATGTCCCGCCGGGGCCCGAGAAGATCCCGCCAGTCAAGGTCCTCACGAACTGGCTGATCTATATCCCCCAGTTCATATGGCTGTACCTGCTCAGCATCGTGGCGTTCTTCGCCGCGGTTGTGTGCTGGTTCTCCATCGTGTTCACCGGGGCGGCCTCGGAGAGCCTGAGCGTCTTCATCGCCGGAGTGCTCCGCTATCAGTGGCGGGTGATCACGGGTCTCTACGAGTGGGCCGAGCCGTATCCACCCTTCAGTCCGATCCCGCAGGGATTCGCCGACCCGGGTGGCTATCCGGCAGGCGTCAATGTGACGCCCGTGAGCGGGGAACGCAACCGCGTCACGGTCCTGGTGCGGATCATCATGTGCATCCCGCAGTTCATCGTGCTGTACTTCGTCAACATCGCCAGCGGCGTCTGCCTCATCATCTCGTGGTTCATCGCGCTGTTCACGGGTCAATGGAACCCGGGGCTGAAGAAATTCTGCATCGGCGTGTTCCGCTGGCAGCTTCGTGTGTCCTCGTACTTCCTGCTGCTGAACGACGAATACCCGCCATTCAGCTTGGAGCCGTAGGTGGAACCGGACCAGGTGGAGTTCGAGTGACCTTGGCCACCCGACGGTGGTTCCCCATCTGAAATCGCAGCGTTTGCCGCTGCACAATTCATGACATGGACGAGCCCCCGGAGCTCCAGCACCTCGGACATTGGAGGATGGCGGTCTGGGCCCTCCGGGTGGGCTTCGCCGGGCTGGTCGTGGTCATCGTGGGCGTCATCGTGCTGTCGGCGGGATCCACGGCCTGGGTCCTGGCCGCCGGGGTTGTCACCTGGCTTGCCGCCGCCGCGGTCACCTTGACCGGGGTCTTCTGGGCCCATGGCGAGCTGCCCGAGCCGCGACCCGGGTGGTGGTCGCTGCGGCTCATGCTCATCCACGACACCGTCCACGCACTGCCGCCCGTACCGCCGTCCTAGAGGTGGCGGCGGACGAACGCAGCCAGCGCGGTCTTGAGCTGAGGCGAGAACGGCAGCGGCTGCGCGAAGTAGTTCCCGGACCGCGAGGAGTCGACCTTCAGCAGGTGGTCGACGTTGTGCAGGCGGATGTTGTCGACAGCGGCCTGCGCCTGGGCCAACCCCTGCCGCAGATGGGCCACCTGGGCACAGCTGATGATGGTGTCGGCGTCGCTGCAGCTGACCAGCACCGGCGTCTTGCGAGGCAGTTTGGCCGCCAGGATGGCGGGGTCGAAGCGATCCGTCTGGCTCATGAAGGCGGCCGTGATCGGGTTGAGGACGTCACCGACGCCGTCGGGCGGGTAGCCGTCCACGGTGCCGGCGGCGCGCAACTGCGTGATGGTGTTGTCCAGCAGGGTCTCGGGCTGGCTCGCCTTGGCTGCGCTGATAGCGTGGCTCGACTTCTCGGCGGCGATCTGCGCGTCGAACTGCTGCGCGGTGAGGGTGAGGTAGGGCTCGGGCAGCGGCTCAAGCAGGCCGAGGGCATGGATGGGGGGCACGGCGCCGGCGTTGCCGGTGGCCAGGAGGAGCGCGAAGAGCGCGCCTTCGCGGTGACCGAAGACGCCGGAGGCGACTCTCGGTGACGCCCTCCTGTGCCGCGAGGAAGTCCAGGGCAGCCGCGGCCTCCTGCTCGTAGGGCGCGATACCGATGGTGGGCTGTTGGACGCGTACGGGCCCAGTCCCGTCTTCCCACTGCCGAGCTTGTCGTAGCGAAGCGAGGCCACCCCGTCCGCTGAGAGCCAATCGGCCAGGGTCTTGTACGTGTCGATCTTGCCGGGATAGTTGGCGTTGTTGCCGTTGCGATCCGTTGGCCCGCTGCCCGCGATGAGGAGGACGCCCGGCACGGACGGCCCCGACGTGGGACGGCGGAACGTGGCGTAGACGGTGAGGCCGCCCGCTATGAAGGTGACGTTCTGGTCGACCCAGGCGACCCTCTTCCCGCTCGACGCCGTGCTCGCTCCGGCGGCGGCGCCGACCACCGAAGGCAGCGCCAGTAACAGCGCGAGGAGGCTCATCGCCCCCGCCACCAGGGACCTGGCGCAGCATCCCGCGCTGCCGATTGTGAACGGTGCGCAGGGGCGCCGGTGAAGTATGACGTGAGCGGGTCGCGCTCTAGTCCCGCCCCCGAACGCCCTTATAGGCGGGTAAGGATGCGTCGAAGTGCGGAGCGAGGCCCGGTCGGCGGGGCAGTCAGGGCCGGCGGCCGTTGGGCATGATGTCGCTCAGTCCCC
>CAWHFH010000020.1:0-87831 GCA_963828455.1 uncultured Acidimicrobiaceae bacterium
CGGTGAAGGCGAAGCGCAAGGACGTGTTGGCCAAGTGTTACGGCGGCGACATCACGCGCAAGCGCAAGCTCCTCGAGAAGCAGAAAGAGGGCAAGAAGCGCATGAAGAACATCGGGCGGGTCGAGGTGCCGCAGGAGGCGTTCATCTCGGCGTTGCGGTTGGGGGACGATTAGGGCGTCCGGGGCCGGGCCGGGCGGGGGCCCCCTTCGGGGTCTTCGCTGCTTTGGACGTCGGCCCCGACGTCGTCGGACATTCTTTGGTGCTCGGGCATACCCCGATTGCTGCTCGATTTTGACGAACCGCGCAGACCTGGCTGCTCGATATGTTGGGTCGAGCACACCGTCCTGCTCGTTCGGGCAGAAACGAGCCGGATTTGGCGTAGGGCCGGAACCGGAGGCAAGGGCAGTCCGATTCACCGGTCGCCCGTCGACCACGCTCGAGCCGTGCCGTCGAGGACCAGATCGCCGGTGCCCTGGTGGGGCGGCGCGCCCGGGGCATGCGCCTGGCACTCGGTAAACTTGAGTGCCAGGCCCACAGATGACTCCCAACACCGACTCCACCTCGCCTCTCGAAGACCTCGGGGACTCCGAGCTCAACGTCCGGCGCGCCGCCATTTTGGAGGCGGTGGTCAGCGAGTACATCGGCACCGCTGAGCCGGTCGGCTCCTCGCACGTCGCCAGTGCACCGGGGGTGCAGGTCTCCTCGGCCACGGTGCGCTCCGAGATGGTGGCGTTGGAGCGGGAGGGCTTTCTCGTCCAGCCTCACACCAGCGCCGGCCGCATCCCGACCGACAAGGGTTACCGGTTCTTCGTCGACCATCTGACGACGCCCGGTGTGCTCGGTCCGGTGCAACGCCGCCAGGTGTCGCGGTTCTTCGACCAGGTGCACGGCGAGATCGAGACCGTGCTCGAGCGGGCCACCGGCCTGCTCTCCGAGCTCACGTCCTACGCCGCGGTCGTGGTCGGCCCCTCGCACGAGACCTCGACGATCCGCTCGATCCAGCTGGTGGGACTCGCGCCGCTGCACGCGCTGCTGGTCGTCGTGCTCTCCGACGGCGCCGTCGAGAAGCGTACGATCGACCTCGAGGGCGAGGTCGCCGAGGAGGTGCTGGCGGCCACGGGCGCCTTCCTCTCCGCCCACTTGGTGGGGCGCACCATGGCGGGGCCCTGGACGGCGCCCGCCAGTGGGACGCGGGCGGTCGACGGTCTCGTGACCGAGGCGCTGCGCGCCCTCGACTCCATGGGCGGCGACATCGAGTCCGACCAGGTGTTCGTGGGCGGCCCCGCCCGCCTGGCCGAGTCCTTCGAGGCGGTCGAGACGGTGCGCTCGGTGCTGAGCATCTTGGAGCAGCAGTTGGTGGTGGTGTCGCTGCTGCGCGACGTCCTCGACCGCGGGCTGTCGGTGGCCATCGGCACCGAGCACGGCTTCGAGCCGCTGTCCTCGTGCGCCGTCGTCGTGGCGCCGGTGACGGTCGACGGCCAGGACCTCGGCGCGGTCGGCCTGCTCGGCCCGACCCGCATGGACTACCCGCGCACCATGGCGGCCGCCCACGTCGTGGGCGAGCGGTTGGGCGAGCGGCTGGCGGGGGGCCACGATGGCCGTCACTGACGGGCTGGGCGACCTCTACGCGTTGCTCGGCGTCCGGCCCGACGCGAGCGACGAAGAGATCAAGCGTGCCTATCGGGCGCGGGCCCGCGAGCTGCACCCGGACACCAACCACGGCGACCCCGAGGCCGAGGCGCGCTTCAAGCAAGTGACCGTCGCGTACGAGGTGCTGCGCGACCCGGAGCGCCGTGCCAGCTACGACCGCTACGGGCCCGAGGGCGTCTTCGGGACGCAGGCCGGCGGCATGGGCGGCTTCAATTTCGAGGGCGGCCTCGGCGACATCTTCGAGGCCTTCTTCGGCCAGATGCCGGGGCAACCCAACCGGCGGCGGGGCCCGGCTCCCGGCGCCGACGCGGAGGTCAGGCTGGACCTGCAGTTCGCGGAGGCCGTGTTCGGCTCCAAGAAGGACATCTCGGTGCGCCTGCCGTCGATGTGCACCGCGTGCGCCGGGCGGGGCACGGCGCCGGGCACCGAGCCCGAGAGCTGCACCGACTGCCAGGGCACAGGAGAGCTCCGGCGCGTGCGCCAGTCACTGCTGGGGCAGGTCGTGACGAGCGTCGCCTGCTCGCGGTGCGCGGGCACCGGCGACATGATCCCGCACCCGTGCCCGGACTGCCGCGGCGAGGGACGCCGGATGGAGGAGAACACGTTCACGGTCGAGGTGCCCGCAGGCGTCGAGCACGGCTCGACGCTCCGGCTGGCCGAACGGGGCGCCGCGGGGCAGCGCGGCGCACCGAACGGCTCCCTGTTCGTCCACTTGGCCGTGCACCCCGACCCGCGCTTCGAACGCCAAGGCGAGCATCTCAACACGATCCTGACCGTGAGCCTGGCGCAGGCCGCGCTCGGTGTCGAGACCGAGGTCGAGTCGCTCGACGGCCCCCAACGCGTGACCGTGGCGCCCGGCACCCAGAACGGGCACGTCGAGCGCATCCGCGGCCTGGGCGTGCCGCACCTGCGCGGCCGCGGCCGCGGCGATCTCTTCGTCCACGTGCTGGTCGCGACGCCGACGAACCTGACGCCCGAACAGGACGAGCTCCTGCGCCGGTACGCCGCCTCGCGCGGCGAGGACGTCGCCGCGCCTGGTGCCGGTGGAGAGGGCGTGTTCTCGCGCCTGCGGTCCGCTTTTGGCTGACGGCGGTCCCACCGGCCCCGCGTACGCCGCGATCACCGTGCGGGCGTCGGCGGCGGCCCAGGTGTTCGTGGACGATCCCGCCGCACCGGTGCTGGCGGAGGTCGATGCACACCATCTCGGCCGTGTGCTCCGGCTGCGAGCGGGCGAAGAGGTCGTCGCGTCCGACGGCCGCGGGCACTGGGCCCGCACGACGTGGCAGGACGGTGGTTCGCTCGAGCCCGTGCGAGACGGGGCGGGCGTGGGCGGCGACGGCTCGATCCAGTCGGAACCGGCCGCCGTGCCGACGCTCACCGTTGCCTTCGCGCCGGTCAAGGGCGAGCGCCCCGAGTGGGTCGTCCAGAAACTTACCGAGCTCGGCATCGACCGCATCGCGCCGCTTCTCAGCGAGCGCAGCGTGGTGCGCTGGAGCGGGCCGCGGGGCAAGACAACGGTCGAGAAGTTGCGGCGAGTCGCGCGCGAAGCGGCGGCCCAGTGCCGGCGCGTGTGGTTGCCGGAGGTCACCGACACCATGCGCTTCGGGGACTTGGCGAGCCTCGGCGGCGTAGGTGAGGTCGTCCTCGCCCAGCTGAGCGGCGACCGGCCGAGCGTGCGCCAGCACGTCGTGGCGGTGGGGCCCGAAGGCGGCTGGAGCACCGACGAGCTGGCGTCCGGCCTGCCCACCGTCGGCTTCGGCCTCAGCGTCCTGCGGGCCGAGACGGCCGCCGTCACGGCCGGCGCGCTGTTGGCCTCACTGCGGACGGGCACGGTGGCGGCCGCGGACGAGGCGCTGGGGCGGCCCTGATGGAGCCACGTGGTCACGGGTGCGACCCGGCGCCCGGTATGTTCGCGCGAGTGATCGAGCCAGAGGAGAGGGAGCGCGTCGCCGGCGCATGACCGACTGCCTCTTCTGCAAGATCGTGGCGGGCGAGATCCCTTCCGAGACGGTCTACGAGACCGAGACGACGGTCGCCTTCAAGGACATCAACCCGGCCGCACCCCTGCACGTGCTGGTCGTGCCGCGGCGACACATCGACGACGCGTCCGTGGTCACCGCAGAGGACGGCCCCGTGCTGGCCGACATGCTCATGACGGCGCACGTTGTCGCCGACAAGGCGGGGGTGGCAACCCCCGACCGGGGCTACCGCCTCGTGTTCAACATCGGCCCCGACGCCATGAACTCGGTGCCGCACCTCCATCTCCACGTCCTCGGGGGCGAACCGTTGAAGGGACACTTCGCAAAGGAATGACCGCCGCGTGACCACGACCCTGCGGGCCGAGTGCTTCGTCCCCGGCAATCACCTCATGGCCGGGCTGCTGGGGACGCGCGACGAACACCTGCGCCAGATCGAGGAGGCCTTCCCCGGCGAGCAGCTCGTCGTCCAGGGCAACCGGATATCGGTAGAGGGGCCGGCGGCCGAGGTCGTGGTGCGCCTGTTCGAGGAGCTCATCCTGATGGTGCAGGCGGGCCGGGACATCGACTCGCCCACCCTGGCCCGCACGATCGACATGGTGCGCGAGGACATCCGCCCGAGTGAAGTCCTGCGCTCCGAGGTCGTGCGCGCCGCCGGCGGCAAGACGGTGCGCCCCAACACGGCTGGGCAGAAGCGCTACGTCGACGCCATCTCGCAGAACGTCATCACGTTCGGCATCGGCCCGGCCGGGACCGGCAAGTCCTACCTGGCCGTCGCCCAGGCCGTGCACGCCCTGCAGTCGCGCCTGGTCTCGCGCATCATCCTCACGCGGCCCGCGGTCGAGGCGGGGGAGCGGCTCGGCTTCCTCCCCGGCGACCTCATGGCGAAGGTCGACCCCTACCTGCGCCCGCTCTATGACGCGCTCTACGACCTGCTCGAGCCCGAGGGTGCGCAACGCCTGCTCGACCGCGGCACCATCGAGGTGGCGCCGCTGGCCTTCATGCGCGGCCGGACGCTGAACAGCTCGTTCATCATCCTCGACGAGGCGCAGAACACGACACCCGAGCAGATGAAGATGTTCCTGACCCGCATCGGCTTCGGGTCCAAATGCGTCGTGACCGGCGACGTCACACAGATCGACGTCCCCGGAGGTCGATCGGGGTTGGTCGGCCTCGAACCCGTGCTGGGCGGGATCGACGACATCGCGTTCGTTCACCTGACCCGGCGCGACGTGATCCGGCACAAGATCGTGGCCGACATCGTCGACGCCTACGACACGGCGGAAGGGCGGACTGGTCACACCAAGTGACCATCGACGTCTTCGCCGCCGACGAGCAACAGGCCCATCCAATGGACGTGGCCCGCTGGGCCGAGCTGGCGCGACAGGTGCTCACGGACCGCAACGTCAAGGGTGAGACCGAGGTGTCACTGCTCTTCGTCGACGAGGACGCCATGGCCAAGCTCAACGAGCAGTTCCTCGGCAAGAAGGGGCCGACGGACGTGCTGTCGTTCCCGATGGAAGAGGAGCCCGGCCCGACCGGGCGATCGCCGGACTTCGGCGGCACCGGGCCGGGCACGTCCGCCGAGGCGGGCGCGCTCACGCTGCTGGGCGACGTCGTGATCTGCCCCGTCGTGGCGGCGAGGAACGCCGAGGATCACGGGGTGCCGCTCGACGACGAGGTCGCGCTGTTGGTCGTGCACGGGCTGCTCCACCTCCTCGGCATGGACCATGAGGAGGACGCCGAGGCCGAACGGATGGAGAAGCTCGAGCGACGGCTGCTGCAGCGGTACTACCGGGTCAGTCCGGGGGCGTGAGCATGGCCCCGCTGCTGGCGACGACCTTCGGGGCCGAGGACGCCATCCTCGTGGTCGTCATCGCCGTGCTGCTCGCGGGCTCGGGTGTGCTGGCGATGGCGGAGACCAGCCTCGTGCGGATGAGCAAGATCAAGGCCAAGGCATTGATCGACGAGAAGCGCCGCGGGGCGCGCCAGCTGGCCCGGCTGGTGGAGAACCCGGCCAACTTCCTCAACCCGATCCTCCTCCTGGTCCTGATCTGCCAACTGGTCTCGGCCACCCTGGTCGGCATCGTGGCCGAGCACCTCTTCGGCCCGTGGGGGGTGCTGCTCGGCATCGTCTTCGAAGTCGTCGTGATCTTCGTGTTCTTCGAGGCCGTGCCGAAGAACTGGGCCGTGCTGCACGCGGACCGCGCCGCGCTCCTGAGCGCCCCGATCGTGAGTGCCCTGACCCGCTTCCCGCCGATCCGGTGGCTCTCAATGCTGCTCATCGGGCTGGCCAACCGGATCATCGGCGCCACCGACCACGACGAGGACAGACCGCACTCGTTCATCACTGATTCCGAGCTCAAGGCCATGGCCGACGTGGCGCACGAGGAGAACGTGATCGAGAAGGACGAGCGCACGTTCATCCACTCCATCATCGACTTCGGCGACACGGTGGCGCGCGAGGTGATGACGCCGCGTCCCGACATGGTGACAGTCGAGGCGGACGCCACGGTCCGCAACGCGCTCGAGACCGCGCTGGCGGCCGGGTACAGCCGTATCCCGGTCGAGGCGGACGGGATCGACGACATCATCGGCATCGCGTACGCCAAGGACATGGTGCGCGACGAGCGCGCCGGCAAGTCCGGCCAGGACGTGCGGGCCAGCATGCGGCCGGCCAAGTTCGTGCCCGAGTCCAAGGACGCATCCGATCTCCTGCGCGAGATGCAGGAGGAGAAGTTCCACATGGCCATCGTGGTCGACGAGTACGGCGGCACCGCCGGCCTCATCACGCTGGAGGACCTGCTCGAGGAGCTGGTGGGTGACATCGTGGACGAGTTCGACACCGAGGAGCCGACGATCGAGCGCCTCGGTGACGGCTCCGTGACCGTGCCGGCCGGGTGCTCGGTCGACGACGCCGGAGAGCTGCTCGGGGCGGACCTGCCCCATGGGCCGTGGGACACCGTGGGTGGCCTCATGCTCGACATCGTCGGACGGGTGCCCGCGGCCGGCGACTCCGTCGAGGCGGACGGCTTCCGCCTGACGGCGCTCGACGTGCGGGGCCGGCGGATCGGCCGCGTGCGGATCGAGCCGACCGGCAGTCCCGACGAAGACGATGGCGACGGGCCGGGTTCAAATGGCGGGGCTGTGGTGGACGCCGGGCGCGCCGGCGACGCCTCGCACAGCGGCAGCTGAGCGCGTTGCGCTCGGGCTTCGTCGCCGTCGTGGGCCGGCCCAACGTGGGCAAGTCGACGCTGGTCAACAAGATCGTCGGCACCAAGGTGGCGATCACCTCGCCCCGGCCGAACACGACGCGCCACCGCATCCTCGGCGTCCTCCACGAGGAGCCGTCCGACGCGCAGGTCGTCTTCGTGGACACGCCGGGGATCCACCGCCCCCGCAGCGCGCTGGGGATACGGCTGAACGAGACCGCGACCGATGCGCTGGCCGAGGTTGACGTGATCATGGCGGTCGTCGACGCCACCGCGGCAGTCGGGCCCGGTGACCGCACCGTGCTCGAGCGCTCGGTCCGTCACCTGCGCCCCGCGGCGACGACCGGCGACGAGCCCGGCCTGGTCGTCGTCGTGAACAAGACCGACCGCACCACGACCGCGCGGGTGCTCGAGCGGCTGGCGGAGGCCCAGGAGGCCCTCGACGCGCTCGGCGATCTGCCCGACGTCGAGTACTTCCCGGTCTCGGCGCGCACCGGACAGGGCGTCAAGGAGCTCACCGGCTACCTCATCGGGCGGCTCCCCGAGGGCCCGCCATTCTTCCCGCCCGACGTCGTGACCGACACGCCCGAGGCGCTGTGGATCGCCGAGCTCGTCCGCGAGCAGCTCCTGGCCAAGACCCGCGACGAGCTGCCGCATGCCATCACCTGCCGGGTCACCGAATGGGAGGGGCCATTCATCCGCGTGGAGATCATCGTCGAGCGCGATTCCCAGAAGGCCATCGTCATCGGGAAGGGCGGCGAAGTCCTCAAGCAGGTCGGCATGGCGGTGCGCGAGCAACTGCCCGAGGGCAGCTACCTCGACCTGCACGTGAAGGTCGAGCGCCGCTGGCAGAACCGAGAGGAGATGCTGGACCGGCTCGGTTATTGAGCCCCGCCGGTGTCGCCCTCGAGCGCCCGGCGCAGGAACGACTCGACCTCGGACCGGTCCACCGAGCGCCGCATCGGGGGCAGCCGGTCGAGCAGCACGCCGCGGTAGGACGCCGTCGCCAGCCGCGGGTCGAGCACCGCGACCACACCCTTGTCATCCGTCGTGCGAATGAGCCGCCCGGCGCCCTGGGCCAGCAGAGTGGCGGCTCGCGGCAGGTCGACGAGCGAGAAGGCCCGGGGGCCGGCCCGGTCGCGCCGGGCCTGCAGCAGCGGGTCATCGGGTCGCGGGAACGGCAGCCGGTCGATCGTCACGAGGGAGAGCGCGCGGCCGGGGATGTCGACCCCCTGCCAGAAGCCGAGCGTGGCGAAGAGGCACGACGTCTCGTCGGCGGCGAACTCCTCGAGCAGCCGGCCCTTCGGCTGGTCGCCCTGCAGCAGGAGCGAGTACGACAGCTCGGGGGCAAGCGCCTCGGCCGCCGCCTCGGTGGCGCGCCGGCTGGTGAACAGCGCGAGCGTGCGGCCGCCCGCCGCCTCGATCAGGAGGCCCAACTCCTCGAAGAGGGCGTCCTCCGCACCCTCGGCTCGCCGGTCCGGGAGGTGACGCGCCACGTAGAGCAGCGAGTGCGCCCGGTAGTCGAACGGGCTGCCGACGTTCAGCTCCTCGTTCGGGAAGTCGTCCAGCCCCACTCGCTCGACCAGCGCGGCGGGATGGTCGCGCTGGTGAGGACCGAGGTGATGCTGCCCCAGAGCATCCCCGACAACGCAGGCCCGACATCGATGGGGGAGAGCCGGAGGCGCGCGTTGCGCCGGGTGCCGTCGACCCACGCCACTTCGCTGTCCCTGCGGTTGACGAGACGGTGCAAGTCGTCGGCCAGGTGCGCCGCGGCCTGCAGCGTTCGGGTCTTGCGGCTCGCTTTGTCGGGGTCGTCGGTGTCGCCCGAGACGAAACTGCGCTGTGCACCGCTCCGTCGCAACGCGTCGATCACTCTGCGGCTCACGTCGGCCGTGCGGGCCAACAGGTCGGAGAGGTCTTCGTCGACGCCGGCGCCGGCGTCGACGCCGGGGCCTCGACGCCCCTCCTGCAGTACCCGCTCCCCGACCCGGTCCGAGAGCAGGGTGCCCAGAAGGTCTCCGGCCGCGGCGAGTGAGTCGAGCAGGTCCGCCTCCCGCGCCTCGACGAGGGGGCGGGCCGCGGTGACCAGGGTGCGGAAGCGCCCCGGGGTGAGCTCGACGCCGAGGCTCGACGTCATGACCTCCTCGAGCTCGTGCGCCTCGTCGAACACGACGACCTCGTGCTCGGGCAGGACGACGCCGCCGCTGGCCAAGTGAGCGCCGTAGAGGTGGGTGTTGACGACGACGATGTCCGCCGCCGCCGCCCGGTCGCGGGCCGCCTCGGCGAAGCAACTCCCTCCCGAGGGGCAGTTGAACGCGCCCGGGCACTCCCGCGGCCCCACGCTCAGCATGTTCCAGGCGCGGTCGGACGGTTCGAAGCTGAGGTCGGCCCGGTCCCCGGAGCGCGACGTCTGCGACCACGCGACCAGCTCGCGCACCTGCTCGACGACCCCCTCCGGCGATGCCGTATCCTGCGCGGCCCGCTCGCATCGCCCGCTCGGCCCGCTCGGCCCGCTCGGCCGGCCGTGCCGTCGCACCGGCCTCCGGCGCCTCCCAGTCCGGCTCGTCGGCCCGCCCCGGGGCCTGGTCGCCGAGCTCGGCCTGGATCCCGCCCGTCCCCACCTCGGCCACCCGCTGGCGGCAGATGTAGTTGCTGCGGCCCTTCAGGACCGCGTAGTCGAGCGGAACCGGCAGGCCCAGGCCAGACTCGACCAGCGGCAGGTCCTTGTCCCGGAGCTGGTCCTGCAACGCCTTCGTCGCGGTGGCCACGACTACCTTCTGGCCGCTCAGTGCGGCCGGTACCAGGTAGGCGAGTGACTTACCGGTCCCCGTGCCGGCCTGGACGACCAGGTGGGTCCCCGTGGCGAGCGCCTCGGCCACGGCGCGGCACATTTCCTGCTGTTCGGGACGGTGTTCGCCGCCCGCCATCTGCGCCGTGATCTTGTCGAGTCCCTCGACACCCTCGTCACCCGCCTGCCGAGCGTCGATCCCCCGGCCGGCGCCCACGGCGGGGGCGACGTCCTCGTCGACCTCGAGGGCGGCAACCTCCGAGCCGTCGTCTCCGGGCTCGTCGGCCCAGTCCTCTGCCACCCACCGATCATGCCCGCCGGTGGGGACACACCGCGTCGACCCGGTCAGTTGTTGCCGACCTCCACCACGACCTCACCACGACCTGCGCCGAGAGCTGTTGAAGGCGTTCTCGCCGAAGCTGATCCACATGTCGCGGGGCGAGGGCGGCATGTGCTCCAACATCGCGCGGGCGGCTCCTGCGTCATGCGTTGGCGGATGGGCGCGAGGATCAACCCGCCGGTCTTCCCCGCCCCAGCCGGGTCGCCGTCAGCACCGGGCCACCCGGCCAGCGACCTCCGGGCATCCTCCACAAGGATCAGAGCCTGCTTGTGCTCTTCCTCGAGGCTGTCGAGCAACGCCGCATCGTCGGGACAGCGCTCGCGCTAGCGAGGGAAGACGATCACGTCTTCACCGTCGTGGTGCGCCTCCAAGAAACACAGGATGTTGTCGTAGTAGTTCGCGATCTGGTCCACTTTCGCCGCATCGCCCGGGGCGATGTCGCGGATCAGCCAACGGCGCCGCGCCGAGGGTGTGGCGGAACACGCCGTGCACGGCGTGCATCTCGTGCACGGCGTGCATCTCGGTCACGTCGGGACGCGGGATACCTGCCGGATCTGCCATAGGGAGCCTCCGCCGTGCTGTTTCGCCAACCCCCGGGAGCGCCACCGCCGGGGAGGCACAGTTCACCCTGCCCGCAGGGGTGCTGCTCGCGCCCTCGACACGGCCGCCCACCGGTGCCGCGGTAGGTTCAGCGGGTGACCGCCACCGTCCGGGAGCAGGGGGGCTTCGAGGGGCACGACCAGGGTCCCGATAACCGCGACGTCGAGCAACCCGACCCGATACCGCCCGAGCTCGATCTCTCACGGGTCCCCACCCACGTGGCCTGCGTGATGGACGGGAACGGCCGCTGGGCCAGCGCCCGGGGCCTGCCCCGCACCGAGGGCCACGCCGCCGGCGAAACAGCACTCCTCGATGTGGTCAACGGCGCCCTCGAGATAGGCATCAAGTGGATCACCCTCTACGCGTTCTCGACCGAGAACTGGCGACGCCCGCCCGACGAGGTGCGCTATCTCATGAACTTCAACCAGTCGCTCCTGATGCGACGCGCCGAGGAGCTCAACGAGAAGGGCGTGCAGATCCGCTTCGCCGGCCGCCGCGACTGGCGCGTCCCCCGGCGCGTGCTCAAGCGCATGGACGAGTCGATCGAGCTCACAAAGCACAACAAGCGCATGGTGATGACGATGGCGTTCAACTACGGCGGCCGCGCCGAGATCGTCGACGCCGTCCGCGCGC
The DNA here is from genome assembly GCA_963828455.1 of uncultured Acidimicrobiaceae bacterium. Lineage (GTDB taxonomy): Bacteria > Actinomycetota > Acidimicrobiia > Acidimicrobiales > RAAP-2 > Bog-473. Next base: position 11,200 of record CAWHFH010000020.1, read on the forward strand.
TCGTCGCCGAGGGCGTTTCCGCCAACAAGATCGACGAGAAGGCCATCCGTCGCCGCCTGTACTTCCCCGACATGCCCGATCCCGACCTGGTCATCAGGACCTCGGGCGAGACCCGGATCTCGAACTTCCTCCTCTGGGAGATCGCGTACAGCGAGCTCGTCTTCCCCGAGACCCTCTGGCCCGACATGCGCCGTCGCCATCTCTACGAGGCGGTGATCGACTTCCAGCGCCGGGTCCGCCGCTTCGGCGCCGTTTCTTGACGAACGCCGGGCGCTCCCGCCGGGCCCATGCCGGCGGCCCTCAATCTCCGCCCCGACTCCCGCCCGGACCCCGCTCGGCCAGTTCGCGGAACTCCTCGGGAACCCGTTCGGCGTCGGAAAGGGCGACCGCGGCGTAACCGACGGCGGCCCGGCCGAACTTGTCCCGGATCGCGTCCACGGACCGATCCACTCCCCATCGGCCGGCCTCGACGACCGATCGCGGCCGTGGCGCCGCATTGCGCCGCCACGCGGGTGCATCGACAGGCAGTTCGAGCTGGAAAGAATTCTCGGGGTGCAGGTTGGAGACCGACACGGCGAGCAGCGAGATCTCGCCTTCCCTTTCGTTTTCTCGGAGGGCGGCGCAGGCGAGCCCCTCGGCAACCTCGGTGAGCGTCAGCGTGGTCGAGATCGCAGTGGGCAGCGTGACCGAACGCGTCACCGAGCGCAGCGGCGCGAAGCGAACCCGCACCGTGACCGTCCGGCCCGCCAGAGTCGCCTTGCGCAGGCGGCCGGCAACTCTGTCGGCCAGGTAGCCGAGCGTGTCGCGGACGAGCTTTGGCGTCGGCTCCCGTCGACCGAGGGCCGCCTGCGCACCCATGGACTTCGGCCCGGCCACAGCCTCGACCGCACGTTCGTCGACGTTGGCCGAGAGCGCGGCCAGCTTCGTCCCGGCTCCCTGGCCCAACAGGTTGGCCAGGATCGGGCTGCCGGCCTTGGCCAGCTGTCCGATCGTGAAGATCCCGACCTCGTGGAGGCGCCGTTCAGTCGCCGCGCCCACGCCCCAGATCAGCCCGATAGGAAGGGGATCGAGAAAGTCCGTCTCGTCACCCGGGGCCACGGCGACCAGGCCGTCAGGCTTTGCCACCTGTGACGCCACTTTGGCGAGATGTTTGGTGCTGGCCACACCGACCGACAATGGGAGGCCGATCTCGTCGCGCACGCGCCGGCGGATGGCCGCCGCAATCTCAGTCGGCGCTCCGAAGAGATGGACGGTCCCGGCGACATCCAGGAACGCCTCGTCGATCGACACCCGCTCGACCCATGGTGTGAAGTCGTGAAAGACGGCCACGACGTCGTCGCCGAACTGTTGGTAACGCTCGAAGTGACCGCGGACGAACACGAGGTCACCGCAGAGCTGGCGGGCGCGCCACCCGGACATCCCGCCGCGGACGCCGTAACTCCTCGCTTCGTACGACGCCGCCAGCACCACACTGCCGCCGACGGCGATGGGGCGGTTCCGGAGCGTCGGCTCCAGCAGCTGCTCGACCGATGCATAGAAGGCATCGAGATCGGCATGCAGGATCGTCGCCCGCCGGGCCGGCGGAGGTTCCACGCCCGCCACGGTAGTCGAACACATGTTCGCTTTCCAGAGGCGACCCCGACCCGGCCGGTCACCTCGTGCTGCGAGAATGAGGGTGATGTCCTTGACGCGGATCGCCACCGGTTTCGGAGTCTTTCTGCTGGCCGCGTTCTTCGTGATCGTGGTCGCCTACGGCCAATTCGGCGCGGGCAGCTGGGTCATCGTCGCCGTCGTCCTGATCCTGCTCGTCGCAGGCGGCAGCAGGCTCTACGGAGGGCAGTCCCGCTACGCCGACATCGCGGCGCGCAAGCGCCCGGCCCAGGAGGCGCACGACCGCGCCGCCGACCTTGCCGCCGAGGCGCGCCGGGCCACGGCCGAGGCAGCCAAGCGGGGCGAGCGCTACTGCCCGCTCGACCCCGCCGTCCGATCCGACCATGGGATCAGCAACGGCCACGCCCCGGCCAGCCACCCCGCACCGCCTCCGGCGAACTGACTCCAATGCCGCCCACGTGAGCCTCTTTCGCGACAAAGGCGTGGTCCTGCGCAGCTACCGTCTCGGCGAGGCCGACCGCATCGTCGTGTTCCTGACCGAGAGGCACGGCAAGGTGAGGGCCGTCGCCAAGGGCGTCCGCAAGACCAACTCCAAGTTCGGCGCCCGGCTCGAGCCGCTCACCCACGTCGACCTTCTCCTTTGGCAAGGGCGCAGCGACCTCGACATCGTCAATCAGGTCGAGGTCCTCGACGCCTACCGGCCCGTACGGGAAGACCTCGCGCGCGTCCCCCGGGGCCTGGCCCTCCTCGAGGTCACCGATCAACTCGCGCAGGAACGCCACCCCGACCCCGCCCTCTACACGATGCTGACCGGCGCCCTGCGCGCCCTCGCCGACCCGACCCACGACCCCACGCTCCTCGCGCCGTGCTTCTTCCTGAAAGTGCTCGTCCTCGAGGGCGCCGGCCCGGTCCTCGATGAGTGCGCGGCTTGCACTGACCCCGACCCCGTCACCGAGCTCGTCGCCTTCGACCTCGTCGCCGGCGGCGCCCTCTGCCGTGTGCACCGGAGCGGCCGCCCCATGAGCGTCAACGCGCTCGCGCTCCTGCGCCGCATCCTCGGCGGGGACCTCGCCTCCGTCCTCAACGGCCCGCCGCCACCCGGCGCCGACGAGGTGGCGGAGCTCGCCACCGAGGCCATGGAGGCGCACCTCGACCGCCGCATCCGCTCGGTGCGCTCGACAGTCGGCCTTTGACCGCGTTCGGCGTCTACGTCCACGTCCCGTTCTGCCGGGAGCGCTGTGACTACTGCGCGTTCGCCACCTACACCGACCGCGACCACCTGATGGAGCGCTACGCCGACGCGTGCATCGTCGACATCCGACGCATCTTCGCCGAGGGCGACCTCCCCGTCCCGACCTCCGTCTTCTTCGGAGGGGGGACTCCGTCCCGCCTCCGTCCCCAGACCCTGGGCCGCGTGCTCGACGCCACACCCCGCGCTGCCCGGAGCCGAGGTCACCGTCGAGTGCAATCCGGAGGACGCGGACGAGGCGCACCTCGTCGCCTACCGCCGCGCCGGCGTCACCCGAGTCTCGTTCGGCCTCCAGTCGACGCATGCGCACGTCCTCGCCGGCCTCGGACGCCGTCACGTCCCGCAGGCGGCCGAGACCATCTCCGCCGCGGTCGCCGACGCCGGCTTCACCACTTGGAACCTCGACTTCATCCTCGGCGCGCCGGCCGAGAGCGACGACGACTGGGCGCGCACCCTCGAACACGTCCTCACCCTCGACCATCCGCCGCCGCACCTCTCCGCCTACGCCCTCACCGTCGAGCCGGGCACCCCCCTCGCCAAGGACCCGTTGCGTCATCCCAACGAGGACGCGCTGGCCCGTCGCTACGAGCGCGCCGACGCAATGCTCAGCGCGGCCGGCTACCGCTGGGAGGAGATCTCCAACTGGTACCGGCCCGGACACGAGTGCCGGCACAACCACGTGTATTGGAATCAGGGCGACTACGTCGGCATCGGCTCGGCGGCCCACTCGCACCGAGCGGGCACCCGCTGGTGGAACGTGCGTACCCCCGATCGCTTCATCGCCACGATCGAGGCAGGCGGTTCGCCTGAGGCAGCGAGAGAGGAGCTGAGCGCGGGCCAACGCGAGTTCGAGGCGCTCTCGCTGTCGCTGCGCACGCCCCGCGGGGTGCCGTGGGCATGCCTCGAGCGGCCCGACGAGCTCGACGGTCTGATCGCCCGTATCGACGACCGCGCCGTGCTCACGGTGCGGGGTCGCCTCCTCGCCAACGAGGTCAGCGCCCGAATCGGCTCCGGTATCCTGCACCGATGACCGAGCCAGCCCAGACCGACGACCTCATGGAGAAGGTCGTGCGCCTGTGCCGCCAGCGTGGCTTCATCTTCCCTTCGGCGGAGATCTACGGCGGCTTCCGGTCCACCTACGACTACGGCCCGCTGGGCGTCAACATGCTGCGCAACGTCAAGAACGCGTGGTGGCGCTCCATGGTGCAGCTGCGCGACGACGTCGTCGGTCTCGACGCCGCCATCCTCGGGCCGCCCGCCGTCTGGGATGCCTCGGGCCATCTGGCCACGTTCACCGATCCCCTCGTCGACTGCAAGAACTGCCGCGAGCGGTGGCGGGCCGACAACATCGAAGGCGTCTGTCCCAACTGCGGCTCGCACGACCTCACCGAGGCGCGGGCCTTCAACCTCATGTTCAAGACCCACGCGGGCCCCGTCGAGGACGAGGGCCACGTCGCCTACCTGCGCCCGGAAACCGCCCAGGGGATGTTCACCAACTTCGCAAACGTCCTCAACACGACCCGCAAGAAACCGCCCTTCGGTATCGCCCAGGTCGGCAAGTCGTTCCGCAACGAGATCACGCCGCAGAACTTCGTCTTCCGCACCCGCGAGTTCGAGCAGATGGAGATGGAGTACTTCGTCCCGCCCGACCAGGCGCAGAAGTGGTTCGAGTACTGGCTCGAAGAGCGCATGCGGTGGTACCTCGATCTCGGCATCGCGCCGGAGAAGCTCCGTCTCCGCCACCACGACTCCGAGGAGTTGTCGCACTACTCACGAGGCACGGCGGACGTGGAGTTCCTCTTCCCCTGGGGCTTCGACGAGCTCGAAGGCATCGCCAACCGCGGCGACTACGACCTCTCGGCCCACGCAGCCAAGTCAGGGGAGACGCTCGACTACTTCGACCCCCAGACGAACGAGCGCTACACGCCCTACGTGATCGAGCCGGCGGCCGGCGCCACGCGCACGATGATGGCGTTCCTGCTCGACGCGTACTCGGAGGACGAGGTCGGTGGCGAAGCGCGCACGGTGCTGCGCTTGCACTGGCGCCTGGCCCCGTACCAGGTGGCCGTCCTGCCGTTGTCCAAGAAGGATACCCTCGAGCCACTCGCCCGACAGGTGCTCTCGCGCCTGCAGCCGCACTTCATGGTCGATTACGACGTAACGCAGAGCATCGGCCGGCGCTACCGGCGCCAGGACGAGATCGGCACGCCGTGGTGCGTCACGGTCGACTTCGACTCGCTCGAGGACGACGCGGTGACCGTGCGCGATCGGGACACCACCGAACAGGTCCGTGTCCCGCTCGCCGACCTCCTCGGCGAACTGCGCCGGCGCGCCGGCGAGGAGTAGCTGCGCCTCTCGCTCAGGTGACCCGGCGGTACTTGCGCACGGCCAGCGGCGCCAGCACGATCAGGATCCCGGCGCACCAGGCGAGCGACGCCCAGACGGCGCCCGGATCGTGGAGATAGCCGCCGGTCATCAGCGAGCGGCAACCGTTGACGACCTGCGTGACCGGTTGGTACTTGGCGAACGCCTGCAGCCACCCGGGCATCGCGCGTGACCGGGACGAAGGCGGACGACGCGAAGATCAGCGGGAAGAGGATGGGGAACACCATCGTCTGCGCCGCCTCCGCGTTCGGGGCCGAAAGGCCGACCGTGGCGAAACCCCAGCACAAGGTGTAGGAGAAGAGCAGGACGAGCAGGGCGCCGCAGAGGAACAACCCGAAGTTGGTGCCGATGCGGAAGCCCACGGCGAACCCGACGACGGTGATCAACACCACCACGAACACGTTGCGCACGAGGTCGGCCGTCGTGCGACCGGCCAACACGGCCCACCGGGACATCGGCAAGGCGCGGAACCGCTCGATCAAGCCCTTGTGGAGGTCCTCGGACAGCCCGACCGCGGTGGCGACGGCACCGAAAGTGACGGTTTGGACGTAGACCCCGGGCATGAGGAAGTTGACGTAGGGCCCGCCGGTGTGGATGGCGCCGCCGAAGACGTAGACGAACAGGATCACGAACATGATCGGCTGGATGGCTGAGAACATGACCGTCTGCGGGTTACGCGACAGCGCGATGAGGTTGCGCCAGGTCACGGTCAGCGTGTCCTGGATGGCCCAACCCAGCCGGCTGCCTTTCTGCTCGACCGGCTGTTCGATGGCACGGGGGAGTGCGATGGTCGTCATGCCGCGTCCTTTCCGTCGTCCGTGGCGCCGCCGCCGCGGCGGCGGCCCCCACTCAGGCGAGCTTGGCGTTCCTCTTCCGTCTCTGCTTCGGTTTTGTGACCGGTGAGGCTCAAGAACACGTCGTCGAGGCTGGGTTCCCGCAGGGCGAGACCCTGTACGGGGATCTTGCGCGCCGTCGAGCGAGCGCAGGACGTCGGCACCGACGGCTGGGCCGTTCTCCACGGTGAGCTCGACGATGCTGCCGTCGATGACGGGCTCGCGGTCGGTGAGCGGAGCGAGTAGCGGCACGGCGCGCCGTACCTCCTCGGCGCCGGGCAGCGTGACGGCGACCACGGAGGTCCCGAGACCCGCCTTGAGCTTCGGCGGGCGTGCCCTGTGCGATGACCATGCCGTGGTCCACGACCACGATGTCGCGAGCCAGCCGGTCGGCCTCCTCGAGGTACTGCGTGGTGAGGAGCACCGTCGTTCCCTCGGCGGTGAGGTCTTCGATGACCTCCCACAAGTCTTGGCGACCCGAGGGGTCCAGGCCCGTGGTGGGCTCGTCGAGGAAGAGGACCGGCGGGCTGGCCACGAGGGCGGCAGCCAAGTCGAGACGCCTGCGCATGCCGCCGGAGTAGGTCTTGAGGGGCCGGTTGGCTGCGTCCTCCAAACGGAAGGAATCGAGCAGCTGCGTTGCCCGCTCGGACGCAACTTTCCGGCTCAGATGGGAGAGCCGCCCGATCATGCGGAGGTTCTCCCGGCCGGTCAAGTTCTCGTCGACCGTGGCGTACTGGCCGGCCAACCCGATGATGTGCCGCACGACGTCCGGCTCACGGACGACGTCGTGGCCCAACACCGATGCCGATCCTGCGTCGGGCTCGAGGATGGTCGAGAGGATCCGCACGGCCGTGGTCTTGCCGGCGCCGTTCGGCCCGAGCAGGCCCAGGACGGTGCCGGTCTCGATCTGCAGCGACACGCCGTCGAGGGCCCGAACGTTGCCCCGGGGGAAGACCTTGACGAGGTCCGTGGCTTTCACGGCGATCGAAGAGTTGTAAGAATTAGCCATCGACAAAGAAACTTAGTGGTAAAGTTATTTACATGTCAAGACAATGGTCGAAATTCGAGCTCGGGCAGCAGCTTCGTAGCGAGATCATGGGGTACTTCGGCGCGGCCAGCGACTTCAACGAGAGCGTCGCCAAGAAGCTGAAGCTGAGCCGGACCGACATGCGCTGTTTGGAACTTATTGGTCGTCTCGGTCCGTTGACCGCGGGCCAGCTCGCCGAGGAGAGCGGATTGACGACCGGGGCGGTCACTTTCATCCTCGACCGCCTCGAGCAGGCAGGCATGGTCACCCGCCGGCGCGACACCGAAGACCGCCGCCGGGTATGGGTCGAGATCGAGCCTGACGCACAGAAGCGGCTGCAGGAGATGCAGCAACCCGTGGCGGAGCAGATGCGCGAGGTCACGCAGCATTTCAAGGCCGACGAGCTCGCCGTCGTGCGCGATTACATGCGTCAGGCCAAGGAAGTCTTCCAGCGCCAGGTCCGCGGCTGCAGCCCACGATGCAAAGAACGCGGGCGAGGAGGCACAACGCGAGGCCTATGAGGCCGCCCGCGATGCGGCGCGGCTGGCCAGGGACGCGGCGCACGAAGCCAGGGACGCGGCACGTCGGGCAAGAGAGGCGGGACGGGAAGGCGGCCCGGAGTCCTGGTGACCCGCCCGAAGAGGAGTCCGGCGCGATGGCGGGGTGTACACCTGACGCATCGAAAGGGGTCGAGCGCTGGAAGTAGGCTGGCTGTTCCGTCCCAGATCGGGAGGGACAGCGACCCGTTCGCCTTCGCCGCTCGCGACGGGGTCCGCCTGACCAGGGCAAGGAGACCCGATGCCGTACGTCTACGACTTCGACCGCTCGCACCCCCGCCCCCCCATGGAGCTCAAGGACCTCCTGGGTGGCAAGGGCGCCAACCTGGCCGAGATGACGTCGGTACTGAAGCTCCCCGTGCCCCCCGGCTTCACGATTTCGACCGACGCCTGCCGCGCCTACATGACCGGTGGCTGGCCGAAGGGTCTTGACGCCGAGGTCGCAGCGGCCAGGGCCCGCCTGGAGAAGTCGATGGGCAAGGAGATCGGCGACGCGGCGGACCCGCTGCTGGTCTCCGTGCGCTCGGGGGCCAAGTTCTCGATGCCCGGGATGATGGACACCGTCCTCAACCTCGGGCTGAACGACGATTCGGTGGAGGGGCTGGCCAAACAGACGGGCGACGAGCGGTTCGCGTTCGATTCCTACCGCCGCTTCATCGCCATGTACTCACGTATCGTGTTGGAGCTGCCGGGCGAGGAGTTCGATTCTTTGTTCGACGCGGCCAAGGAGCTGGCGGGCACGGAGTCGGACGCCAAGGTGCCGGTCGAGCTGTTGCGGTATCTCGTCGACTCGTACCAGCAGATCGTCGAGCGCCACACGGGCAAGCCGTTCCCCCAGAAGCCGGCCGACCAGCTGCGGGGCGCCATCGAGGCCGTGTTCCGCAGCTGGAACGGGCCGCGCGCCATCGTGTACCGTGATCGTGAGCACATCGCGCACGACCTTGGCACCGCGGTGAACGTCCAGGCCATGGTCTTCGGCAACCGCGACGACAACTCGGGCACCGGCGTCGGCTTCACCCGCGACCCGGCGACCGGCGCCAAGGGCGCCTACGGGGACTTCCTGGTCAACGCCCAGGGCGAGGACGTCGTGGCCGGCATCCGCAACACCGAGCCGATTGCGGAGCTGAAGAAGCAGTTCCCGAAGGTCCACGCGGAACTGTTGAAGATCTTCACCCGGTTGGAATCGCACTACTCGGACATGTGCGACACCGAGTTCACGATCGAGCAAGGCAAGCTCTGGATGCTCCAGACCCGGGTCGGCAAGCGCACCGGGGCCGCCGCGCTGAAGATGGCGGTCGACATGGTGCGCCCGAGCGACCTCGGGATCACCAAGGCCGAGGCGGTGTCGCGGATCACCGAGGACCATCTCGACTCGGTGCTGCACCCGCAGTTCGCCGGTTCGGGGTACACGGTGTGGGCCAAGGGGCTCGGGGCGAGCCCGGGAGCGGCGGTCGGCCGCATCTACTTCACCGCCGACGACGCGGCCGCGGCAGCCGAGCGCGGCGAGCAGGTGGTGCTCGTGCGCAACGAGACGTCGCCCGAGGACGTGCACGGGATGCTGGCGTCCGAGGGCATCCTGACGGCGCGGGGCGGCCTCGTCAGCCACGCCGCCGTCGTGGCGCGCGGTTGGGGCAAGCCGGCGGTCGTCGGCGCCGAGGCGCTGAGGCTGGGGCCCCACTCGGTCACGGTGGGCGACCTGGTGCTCTACGAGGGCGACTGGGTCTCGCTCGACGGGGGCGCCGGCATCGTGGTCGCGGGCCAGGTGCCGTTGACGTCGGCCTCACCGCCGGCCGCCTTCGCCACCGTGCTGTCGTGGGCCGACGACATCCGCAAGGGCCACCTGAAGGTCCGTGCCAACGCCGACACGGGCGACGACGCGGCCAACGCGCGCGAGCTCGGCGCCGAGGGCATCGGGCTGTGCCGTACCGAGCACATGTTCCTCGGCGAGGACCGCCTGCCGGTTGTGCGGCGGATGATCCTGGCGCAGTCGCCGGAAGAAGAGGCCGACGCGCTCGAGGAGCTGCGTTTGGTGCAGCGCGAGGACTTCATCGGCATTCTGGCGGCGATGGACGGGTTGCCGGTCACGGTGCGGTTGCTGGACCCTCCGTTGCACGAGTTCCTGCCCTCGACCGAGGAGCTGGCCCACAAGGACGCAACCGTGGGCCTCAACCCCGAGGAGCGCCGGCTGTACGAGGCCGCGCTGGCCTGGCGCGAGGCGAACCCGATGCTCGGGACGCGCGGCGTGCGGCTCGGGGTGATCAAGCCCGGGCTGTACGCGATGCAGGTGCGCGCGCTGATGGAGGCGGCCCGCCAGCGGGTCGCCGACGGGGGACACCCGGTCGTCGAGATCATGATCCCGCTGACGGTGACGCGGCGAAGAGCTGGCGTTGGCGCGGGGCTGGGTCGAAGACGCGGTGGCCGAGGTCAACAAGGAGCGGGCGCCTCGCCCCTCGAAGGGCGCGAAGGCGGGCAGCGGTGGCGGGCCCGGCAAGGGCGGGATCGACGTGACCATCGGCACCATGATCGAGACGCCGCGGGCCGCGCTGCGGGCCGACCAGATCGCCGAGGTGGCCGACTTCTTCTCGTTCGGCACCAACGACCTCACCCAGATGACGTTCGGCTTCTCCCGAGACGACGTCGAGGGGCGGATGATGGATGCCTACCTGGAGCTTGGCCTCCTGCCGCGCAACCCCTTCGAGGTGGTCGATGCGGGCGGCGTGGGCGAATTGGTGCGGCTCGGGACCGAGCGCGGGCGGGCGACGCGCCCGTCGCTCAAGATCGGTGTCTGCGGCGAGCACGGCGGCGACCCGGCCTCGATCGACCTCTTCTATCGGGCCGGACTCGACTACGTGAGCTGCTCGCCCTTCCGGGTCCCGGTGGCCCGGCTCGCGGCGGCCCAGGCGGTGCTGGCGAACACACCGGCCGACCACGGCGCCAACGACGAAGGTTCGAAGAAGACCAAGGGCTGATCAGCCGGCCGATTCGGCGGGACGGCCGGCACTGAGGTAGCGGCGCAGCGCGATCACCGCCCAGATCGCCTCGACGATCCCGAAGGGCCAGGCTCCCGAGAGGAAGCCGTAGGAGCTCGAAAGCGCACAGCCGAGGGCGAAGGCCAGGACGAACGACCGGCCGCGTCGCTCGAGTGCGTACATGAGCATCATGAGCGTCAGGACACAGACGCCGTAGATGGTGACGACCATCCGACGACGCTACGTCTTGGATCCTCACGATCCTGTATGACGTACAACAGGTCCGCGGTACCGTCGGGGCCGTGGGGATCCCCGACGAGGAAGTGGCCCAGGTCCGGGCGGCCACCGACATCGTGGCCCTGATCAGCGAGCACGCCTTGTTGAAGAAGGTCGGACGACGCTGGAGCGGGCTCTGTCCGTTCCACGCCGAGAAGACTCCTTCGTTCAGCGTGAACGCAGAGGAGGGCTTCTATTATTGCTTCGGCTGTCACGCCTCGGGCGACGCCATCACCTTCGTGCGCGCCATGGACCACCTCGACTTCGTCGACGCCGTACGCTTCCTGGCCGACCGGTCCGGAATCACGCTGCACGAGGACCAGGAAATGGGACGGGACCACCAGCGGCGTTCCGAGCTGCTCGACGCGATGGAGCGGGCCGTCGCGTGGTACCACGAACGCCTGCTGCGGTCGCCTGACGCCGGGCCCGCGCGGGACTATTTGCGGTCACGAGGCTACGACGGCGACATCGTGCGCCAGTTCCGGCTCGGCTGGGCGCCCGACGACTGGGACGCCCTCGCCAAGTCGCTCAAACTCTCCACCAAGGCGCTGTCCGACTCGGGACTCGGCTTCATCAACCGCCGCGGGCGCGCGCAGGACTTCTTCCGCTCCCGCATCTTGTTCCCGATCTGCGACCCCTCCGGCCGGCCGATCGCGCTCGGGGGCCGCATCCTCCCGCGGCGTCCCGGCCAGGGTCCGCCGGAGCGGCCCGAGCCGAAGTACAAGAACTCGCAGGAGTCGCCGATCTACACGAAGCGACGGACGCTCTACGCGTTCAACTGGGCCAAGCAGGGCATCATTGCCCACGGAGAGGTCGTGGTGTGCGAGGGGTACACCGATGTCATCGGGTGCTTCCAAGCGGGTGTCCCATGGGCGGTCGCCACGTGCGGGACCGCGCTGGCCGAGGAGCACTTCACTCTCTTGCGCAATTTCGCCAAGCGCATCGTGCTCGCCTACGACGCGGACACCGCCGGACAGAGCGCGACGTCGCGCGTCTACGAGTGGGAGCGCAAGCACGAGGTCGACGTCGTGGTGGCGGACCTTCCCGGAGGCAGCGACCCGGGCGACCTGGCGCGCACCGCCCCCGACTCGCTTGCCCGCGCCGTCAAGGAGGCGCGGCCGTTCCTCCAGTTCCGCGTCGACCGGATGCTGGGAGCAGGGGATCTGACGACAGCGGAGGGTCGCGCCCGCGCCGCGGAAGCGGCGTTGACGGCGGTAGCGGAGCACCCAGACGACCTGGTGCGGGATCAGTACATCATGCAGCTGGCTGACCGCTGTCGCGTCGATGCGGCGCGACTGCGCGAACGCCTCGACCATCTGCGCGCACACCCGCCAGCGGAGCCCACAGGCCGCCGCGGCAAGTCGCGACGCGACGAGCCGCCCCCGATGGACTATCCCGATGACGACGGCGACTTCGAAGCCGGCGACGGCGCAGAGGTCGCGGCGGGAGCGGCACTGCGTCCGGGGCCCGGGCTCGAGGCGTTGAAACTTGCAGTGCACCGTCCCGAGGATGTCGCGGACCGCGTGCACGCGGTGCTCTTCGCCGACCCGGTGCAGCGTGCGGCCTTCACCGCACTGCTCGAGCACGACAGCGTGCAAGACGCAGTTGAATCAGCGACTCCCGAAGTCGGCATCGTGTTGCGGCGGGTGATCGTCGAAGAGCCGATGGCGGGTGATCCGGAACTGGGAGATCCCGTGGATTCCGTGGTCCTCGTGCTTGTGCGCGGCGCGACGCGCCGGGCGCTCGCCGAGATGGAGATCGAGTCGCGCACCGGGGGTGACGCGTGGCAGGCACCTGCGGCCGAGTCCGCTCAGGTGGGTCTTTGGCTCAACCAACTGGATGAATCGGAGTCGGGACGCGATGCCGCCGACCGGTTGGTAGCTTGGTTGGCGGACAGGGGGGCTTGAGCGTGGCAGGAGCAGGGTGAGCGAAGACTCGGCGATCGCGATCGAAAACGGCGGATCCGACGCCGCGTCGTCTGGCGATTCCTCCGATTCGCTCGCATCCATCTCGTACGTTGCGTTGCCGGAGGGAGTGCCGAAGGCCGACTTCGAAGCCGTGCTGGCGATCGGACGCGAGAAGGGTCAGCTGACACAGGGCGAATTGGTCGAGGCGCTCCGCACTGTCGAGCTCACACCCGAGGTGCTCACCGCGTTGATCGACCGCGTCACCGCGGAGGGCGTCACCCTTATCGTCGAAGAAGTGGTGGAAGTGGTCGACGTCGAAGTGGCGGAGTTGACCGTCGAGGTCAAGACTCGCAAGGAGCCGAGAGCGGTTAAGGCAGAGGGTGCGAAGACCGAAACCCGTCGCGCGGCGAACGGCAAGCGTGCCGGATCCGGGGACTCCGGTGGCAGCGCGGAAGACCCGGTGCACACCTACCTGAAGGAGATCGGGCGGGTCCCGCTGCTCAACGCCGAACTCGAGGTGGAGATCGCACAGACGATCGAGGAGGGGAACGCGGCCGCAGCCAGGCTAGCGGCGCATGAGTTGGCCCTCTCCGCTGACGGCAACGAGGCCGACCTGCTCGACGCAAGCGAGCTGTCGAGGAACCGGCGCCTGATGCGCAAGGGCCTCAAGGCGAAGGACGAGCTGATCGAGGCCAACCTGCGGCTCGTGGTGTCGATCGCCAAGCGCTACCGCAACCGGGGTCTCGCCTTTCTCGACCTGATCCAGGAGGGCAATCTCGGGCTCATGCGCGCGGTCGACAAGTTCGACCACACGAAGGGCTTCAAGTTCTCGACGTACGCAACCTGGTGGATCCGTCAGGCCATCACGCGTGCGATCGCCGACCAAGCCCGGACGATCCGGATCCCGGTGCACATGGTCGAGACGATCAACAAGGTCGTCTGGGCGCAACGCCAACTGCTGCAGGAGCTCGGACGGGAACCGACCATCGAAGAAGTCGCGCAACGCGTCGAGCTGCCGATGGAGCGGGTGCGAGAGATCCTCCGCATCAACCAGGACACGGTGTCACTCGAACAGCCGGTCGGAGACGAGGACGACTTCAACCTGTCGGATTTGATCGAAGACAGGGGAGCGGTCGTGCCCGACGACGCGGCGACGCGTTCACTGCTGGACGCGGCCGTGCGCGAGGCTCTCGGGCACCTGTCCGAGCGCGAGCAGGACGTCGTGCGCCTGCGCTTCGGTCTCGACGACGGAAAGATCCGGACACTCGAAGAGGTCGGCAAGGAGTTCGGGGTGACCCGTGAGCGGGTGCGCCAGATCGAATCGAAGACCCTGGCCAAGCTCCGCCGGCCGGACGCAGCCCACCTGCTCCGGGACTATCTCGAAGAGTCCTGACGTACGGCCTCGGGGCGGGCCAGTATCCGCCGGCTTCTACGAGGTCCCGCTGGGCTCGCCGTTGAGGATCACCGTTTTGGTCTCGAGGAACGGCAGAAGACCCTCGACGCCACCTTCGCGGCCGATGCCCGACTGCTTGAAGCCCCCGAAGGCGATACCGAAGTCCGTGCGGAAGGCGTTGTGCCCCACGGTGCCCGAACGAAGCTGGCCGGCGACGGCACGGGCCCGGTCGACATCGTTGGTGAAGACGGAGGCATTCAGGCCGTAGATCGTGTCGTTCGCCAAGGCGACGGCGTGGTCCTCGTTGTCGGCCGGGACCACGCTGAGCACCGGCCCGAATATCTCCTCGCGCGCGATCGTCGATCCGTTGTCGACGTTGCCGAAGACCGTGGGCTCGATGTAGTAACCACGGTTGAGGTCCTTGGGACGGCCACCGCCCGTCACCAAGGTCGCACCTTCGGCAACGCCCTTGGCGATGTAGCCCTCAACCCGGTCGCGCTGGCGGCTCATCGCCAACGGGCCCATCTGCGTCTGCGGATCGAAGGGATCGCCCACCTTGACCTTCGAGAACGTGCCGGCGAGAGTCTCGAGGAACTCGTCGTGCCGGGAGCGCCCGACGATGAGTCTCGTGAGAGACGAGCACACCTGCCCGGCGAGGAAGCACTCCGCGCCGGAGATCGCCTTGGCCGCGGCCTCGAGGTCCATGTCGTCGAGGATGACGGCAGCCGACTTGCCCCCAAGCTCGAGGGTGCAGCGCGCAATCCGCTCCCCGCAAAGTGACGCGATGCGCCTACCAGCTGCGGTCGATCCGGTGAACGTGATCTTGTCGACCCCTGGGTTGCGAACCAAAAGCTCCGAGACCTCGCGGTCCGCGGTGACGATGTTGAGAACGCCAGGGGGGAGTCCGATGTCTTCGGCAATCTCGCCGAAAAGGTAGGCGGCCCCCGGTGCCTCCGGTGAGGACTTGAGGACCACCGTGCACCCGGCGAGGAGCGCGGGGGCGATCTTGTAGGAGATCAAGGCCAGTGGCGCGTTCCACGGGATGATCGCCCCGACTACACCGACCGGCTCGCGCACCAACAATCCGAAATTGCCGCCCCCGGTCGGCTGTGCTCGCTCCTCGAAGGGATAGGTGTCGGCCAGGCCGGCATAGAAATCGAAGACGCCGGCCATGCCCCCGGCCGTGTACTGGGCGATCGCAAAGAGCGCACCGGATTCGCGCGGCCAGATCTGCCCGGCCGCGTCCGTCTTCCCGCGTAGTCCCTCGCCCATCGCCCGCAGGTAATCCGCCCGGTCCTTGTGCGTCAGGCGGGGCCAGGGGCCCCGGTCGAACGCCTCGCGGGCGGCGTCCACTGCTCGGGCCATGTCGGCTGCCCGTGCTTCGGGGACGGAGAAATACCGCTCCTCGGTCGACGAATCGATGACCTCGATGACGTCAGAGGAAGAAGGCTCCACCCACTTGCCGCCGATGAAGAAGCGATCGTCGTGGCGGATTGGTACGGCTGTCTTCTCGATCGTCATCGTTGGCACTCCTGCCTTCTCAATATGGATGTGGCAGAACTTACGCGAACGTCCACGAGCGCGTGACGTCGAGAAATCATTCGGCCGCAGTCCCAGCTGGGAGGCCTGCTCCGCACCTGTTCGGAGCTCCTTCGGGTGCGGGCGACCCGTCGGCCCACTGATATCGTGCGGGGGCTGTTTCGGAGCCCTGTGCTCCACCTTCCGGGGTAGCTCAATGGCAGAGCAAGCGGCTGTTAACCGCTAGGTTGTGAGTTCGAGTCTCACCCCCGGAGCACTCATCTTCGTTCTCGCTGGTCAGAACGGGTAAATCGAAGACCTCTCCCTCGCCTCCTTCCGTTTCAGGGTCGTCGTGCGCGCTACGTGCGCGATCTCCAGGTGAAGCATTCGAGATCGAGACCACATTCGAGGGCTCTGCGAACTGGTTCAACGCTTGCGCGAGGAATGCGTCACGTTCTTCTGATGCATGCTCGTAGCGCACCACCATGGCGACTGACTTCCACCCGCCACGGCTCATGATCTCCTTCGTGCTGGCTCCAGTGGAGGCAAAGATGGTTGCCGCGAAGTGTCGCAGGTCGTGGAAGCGCACCCACCTGAGATCCACCCGCCGCCGTGCGGTCTCCCAGATGACCCCGAAGTTGCTCGGACGCAGTCGGCGCCCGGCAGCACCGAGGAAGAGGGGAGAGTCGCTGTCCGGGCCGACGAAGCGGCGCAAGTGGTCCTCGAGTGCCGGCATGACCGAGCTCGGCATGTACACCTTGCGAGGGTCACCGTTCTTCGTCGGGCCAAGCAGGAGGCGGCCGTCGTAGAACTCGTGGAGTGAACGCTCGACTCGGACGGTGCCGGCTCGCAGGTCGATGTCTTCGCGGTTGAGCCCCAGCACCTCACCCCGGCGCAACGTGCCCCACGCGGCAAGCGTGACCGCGGCCCGATACTGCTCTGGCATGGACTGGGTAAGCGTTGCCATCTGGTCGAGGTTGGGGATCCTGCGTTCCGTGACCCGGTCGGTGCCACCGCCCTTCACTCGGCACGGGTTCTTCACGATGAGATCGTCGAGGATGGCGGTGTTGAAGATCGCTTTGAGCAGTAGGTAGGCGGAGCGAGCCGTGCCGGGAGTCTTGGCGGCGATGTCGGCGTACCAGGAGCGGACGTGGAGTGGCGTGACCTTGGCGAGCTCCCGATGGCCGAAGGCTGGCCTGAGCTTGTTCCTGATCAGTAGTTCGTACTGCTCTCGGGTGCGAGGCCGGATGTCGGTGCGCTGGGCCAGCCAAAGATCGGCGTAGTGACCGAATGAGATCCGCCCGAGTTCCGGGTCGACCCAGTCGCTGCGTCCGATGGCGGCCGATACGGCGTCGAGAAAGGCGTGAGCATCTGCCTTCTGACTGAAGGTCTGAGCCGCTATATGGCGCCGGCCTTCGTGCCAATAGCTGGCTTGAAAGTAACCGCTAGGCAATCGTCGCACGTTGCCGAAGTGACGTCTGCTTTGTGTCACTGTTGCATCTCCCTACGTCGGGACTGCTCGAGCTGGGAGGCGAACGCCGACGGAATCCCCATGCTGCAGAATCCCAGGCCACCTTGCGATGAAGGCAAGGCTATCTGCCGGCTGCGCGGTTTCTCGAGGGGGACCGTCTCATCTCCACCGGCTGCTGGTCGAGCCACACATCGAGCTCGCCTGGATCGAACCTTACAAACTTGCCAACTTTGAAGAACGGGATCCGCCGTTCGGCCACGAGGCGTCGCACATGCCGGTTCGTCACCCCCAGAGCCTGCGCGACGCCATCGACATCCAGCAGTGCGTCTCGAGTGTTCGTTATATGAACTGATCGAGATCCTGTGTCCGATGTTGTCGTGGTCACCGCTGGCTCCTCCTCGGTTTGAAATTGATTCCCTACTAGTAAGAGCCGCTGGAAATAGCGAAACCGAACAACATGCAGGTCAGCGCACCAGGAAATTGCCACCTTGCACGACCGAAATGCCAGTTGTTTCAACTGCGAGCAAGACAGCCAAGACTGAGTCCCTAGGTGAGTCAGAGTCGAAGAAATTGTGGTCAGAGAGATAGGCAACGAATGAGCACCAACGAGTACGAAGACGAAACGATGGGCAGTAAAGGCGAAATGAAGATTGAGCCATTCATCCAGATCAAGCCCTAGATGTCCGCGTTCTTCTGTACTGATTCAAGCCGCCCTTCCCCTCGGACGGCGGCTCCGCCGCCGCCTCGGCCGGGCGGTCGGGGCCATGGGCCCGCAATCCAGTGGTCGTGGGTTCAGACTTCGCCACCGCCACTATTGAAACGTCGGTCGGCGAGTCTTGTGCATCGGGCACTGGCGCCGGACGAGCAGTTTCGCGATTTGGCTCAGTTGCGAGACCGATGTCTCTCGGGACTTTTTCTCCCGACCTAGTCATCGTCGCTCTATGCAGCTCTGCGCAGGGTGGCGGTGCGCGAGCGGCTCTCACACTGCGATTTCGAACATGATCCTCTGGTCGAGGTGCGTGCGCGTGGCGCTGCGCGGAGCATGCCCCATATATATGCCCTACTCAATCTCAACCAGGAGCGTTCCCATGCTCGGAACGGCCAAGCCGAAAGCAAACCTCAACGCTCATCGGATGCTCGCGCAGTAGTGAGGTCGACTTGACCGTCGTCGCTCACTAACTCAGCCGAGAAGTGTTGTCCAGACAACGAAAATGGAATGTGATCGGCCGTCCTCATCCGAGTATTGAGTCGAGCGAACAGAGAAGCAGATGACGCCACACCGAAGTCAACCAGCTATCACCGTGGCCCTGGACGAGAACTCCACTCTCCGCTTGAGGGCGACTCGGTCCCCGGTAATGGTGAAGTGGCCTGATAGGGGAGTATCGGCAGACGAGGCGCCAGCGTGGATTGAGACCCGACCGGGATGCACTGCGAGCTGACCATCTGTGCCGATGCAGGCGAAGAGCCTTGCTGATACGTCGAACCGTACGATGCATTGCTCCCCTGGTTCCAGGTCGACCCGCTGGAACCCGATCAGCTCTCGAGCCGGCCGCGTCGCTCCCCGAATAGGGGCGTAGGCATAAAGCTGCACCACTTCCTCGCCTGGGTTATGACCCGTGTTCACAACCGTCACCGCGATGGAGACGGACTCGTCAGGCGAGATTGTCTCCGGTGTGACTTCGATGGACCGATACGCGAAAGAGGTGTAACTGAGTCCGTGACCAAAGGGATAGGCGGGTGCCGTTGGGACATCTGTATATCGCTCAAGCCCATTTGCCGCGTAGCTACTCGCGAATTTTTGACCGTAATAGATCGGACATTGTCCCGCCGTTCTCGGAACGGTGATCGGAAGCTTTCCGCTTGGGTTGCTCTCGCCAAAGAGGATCTTCGCGACGTGTCCCATCCCCACGCTGCCGGGTTGCCACGCCTCAAGTACTGCTTGTGGTCCATCTGGCCCCGAGCCAATCGGTGCCGGTCGACCGTTTATAAGCACGACTACGGTTGGTGTGCCCGTGCGGACCACCGCGTCGAGGAGCTCCTGCTGTCGGCCCGGCAGATCGAGGGTCGAGCGATCCCGACCTTCTCCACTCGTCGCATCCGCTACCAATCCCGTCTTGTCACCGATCGCGACGATGGCAACATCGGAGTTCCTCGCCGCGGCTACCGCTGTGGGGATGTCGTCCGCTGAGGCACCGTTTACTGAACATCCTCGAGAATGGACGATGGTCGTTGTCGCTGAGACCGAAGATCTGATCGCCTCCAACAAGGTAAGCGTATTGGGATACTGCTTACGAGTGGCTTCTTCGATCCCTTCCGCAGGCTCCTCCGTGATTCGCTGAAGGTTCAATCGGGATCCTTCGAGGTCGACGGCTCTATCTTCAGCTGGCGCACCGCGAAACAGGAATAATTCCATGATCGCAGGCGCCGTATAGTTCGAGAAGAGAAGTCGTACCGAATCAGCATGAGGACCGACAACTGCAATTGTCGAAAGATCCTTTGATAGAGGCAGGAGATCACCATCGTTCTTGAGTAGGACAGCAGATCGCGATGCGAGCTTCTCCGCCACCATCGGGCCGACACTTCGATCCAGGGCTTCGAATTCGTCTAGGTCGGCATAGGGGTTTTCGAATAGCCCAACCCGAAATTTTGCCATCAGGACACGCAGAACGCTCTGATCGAGAGTCGCCCCATCCAACCTGCCCCCCGCCACTTCACTCGCGAGGTCTCGATAACAATCGGCCTCTGGGAGTTCTATGTCGATTCCGGCCTCAATGCCCATGATGCCCGCTTCAGCTCGATCGGCGGCAATTTCATGGAGCACATGAGTCATGGCGATCGACCCGTAATCTGCCACGACAACTCCATCGAATCCGAGCCGATCCCGAAGAAGGTCGCGCAGGAAGGTGCGCGTAGCCGCTGGAACCTCGCCATTGACTTCTGAATATGAATTCATTACCGACTCAAGCTTTGCCTTCTCAATGACGGCATCAAAGGGTCGGCAGTAGATCTCGTAGAGTTCCCGGTCCGAGATGAGTACCGCGCCGATGTTGCGGCCACCCTCGGAACATCCGTACGCCACGAAATGCTTTGCGGTCGCTATGACACCCTCTCGGAGGTCGGAGCCCTGCAAACCCCTCACAAATGCCACGCCCATCGCCGAGCTGAGGTAGGGATCCTCGCCATAGGTTTCGTGAACCCGGCCCCAGCGGGCATCCCGGGCGATGTCAAGAACCGGAGATAATGCGTGGTAGATCCCGAGGGTCCGCGCTTCGCGCCTGACGACATCATTCATTTCCTGCACAAGTTCGGGCGCCCAAGTGGATGCCAGAGCAATCGCAGTCGGAAAGTTTGACGCTTGAGCTTGGAGGAGGCCATTCAGAGCTTCGCTGTGAGCGAGAGCGGGGATCCCGAGTCTGGTCTCCTCTACCAGATAACGCTGAATACCATTCACCATCGCGACAAGGAGTTCTACGTCGCTAACCGCCATCAAGGCGACCCCTGAGATGTGCCCGAGTCCATCGCTGATCCGTTCGTTCATAAGAGCAGGATCGATGCCTTGCCGACCGAAAAGCGACGACGGGAACATCCCAACGAGCTGCGCAACCTTTTCCTCTTGAGTCATTCGCTCTAGAAGGTCCTGTGCTCGCGCAGCAGGCGATGCAGACGAATCGTGGTAGAGCATCGGCGTTCCTCTCTTCGGTCTATCTAGCTCTTCGGTCTATTCCAACGGCCAGATGTCGGCGTTGATGTTCCCGCCTCGATCACGATGTCGTACAGGCCGGCCGGTTCGCCGACGCCGAGGCGTTCTCGGACCTCGTGCTGGAAGGGGTAGCGGGCTTCCAGTGCGACTTCACCCGCTCCTTGGGCTTGGGCCCCGGCGGCGGCGAGCTGGCCGATCGATCCGGCTCCGACCACGGCGACCCGCGTCTGGGGCGAGGTCCCGCCGAGCCGTACGCCGTGCCAGGACACCGACGCCGGCTCGATGAGGGACGCGTTCTCAATGGACAGGCCATCGGGGAGGGGAAGGAGCTTGTGCGACGGCACCCGGAACTGCTCGACCATGCCCCCGTCCTGGTTGATGCCCAGCGCCATCCCCGGTGCTTGCGCACACAGGTTGTTGCGGCCGTCCAGACAGAATTCGCACTCGCCACACCCGAAGAGTCCCTCGACGGAGACCGGGGTGCCGTCGCTGCGAATGCCGGCCAGTTCATGACCGAGGATGCGCGCTTTGTGCCCAGAGCCAGGTAGTTCAGGTCAGACCCACAGATGCCGGCGGCGCGCATGGTGATGGTTTCTCCTCGACCGGGCGCCTCGTCGATCTCAACGAGTTTCGGCTTCCCTTCGTGCCCGCGAATCGCTTGCGTCACACGTCCTTTGTCGGTAGGGGATAAGGGGCGACGGCAAGCTCGGAGCCGCGTCCGACGGTTCTGTCAGAGGGTGTCAGTCGGTCGGCTCGACGATGACGGATCATTGCTGTGCGTCTGCCTCGAGCGTCAGCGGTCGAAGGTAAGAGAGATCGTTCCGATCGCGTGTGCCCCGGGGGTAACCTTGGACTCTGAATGCGTCGGACTGCACAACGGCCGCGTCAGCCGTGAACATCAGCTCCACCGTCGAGCGACGCACGGCAATCCTCCAAACGCCGTCGCGCTTCTCGAGCCGGTCGATGTAGCGACCGCTGATCACACGAGCGGTGACCCCGTCGTGGTTCAGAAGGCACACGAGGACGTAGCTCTCGCAATGAGCTGTGTCCGCCTCTATCTCGCAGAGGTGGGTCGTGATGTTGTGGCTGTGGACCTGCGAGCCGGCGGCGTGGACCGGGTTCATCCAGGCGGCGTACTCGGGGCCTGGGTTCACCGCGGTGCCATGTTGATCGACCCCGTCGGCGTGGTAGGCCGCTGTCAACAGGTCTGAGTCGTGCCGATCATGTCCACGGCTGTGCGACATGATCCGGTCGAGGATCGCGGTGCGGTCCAGTAGGTACTGCACGTCACGCCGTAGATCGGCGAGACTGGCTTCGTCGGTCATGCATGGCTCCGTTTGGTTTGCCCCGGTATGGAAGGCGAGGCAGGGCTCATCGGTCCAGGATCTGCCCGTAGATGCGCGTCACGGCCAACTCGACGGCCATCCGGTGGTCGGCCACCATCTTCTCGTCGAAGCCGTCTCGGGTCGAGACGGCACCCAGGCCTGAGTGGACGCCGTAGAGCTCGTCAAGGGCGTCGGCGTCCTCTTCTCTGGCGACCCTCACTGAGGCCATGCCCGCTACTACGGCGAAATTGAAGAAGTCGTGCCCGGGAACGTGGAGGGTGGCTCGTGGGTCTCGGAGAAGGTTGCGGCCCTTTGTGCGGGTGGTCATTGTCGAGAAGCGGATGCGCTGCGTCGACCGGTCGCTGAGGTAGTAGATGTTCGAGAGCTGCGGCGTACCGTCCTCGTCGATGGTGGCCAAAATCCCGTTCCGCCCTTCGGCAACGATATCCCACAGCCTGTCGGGCGTCATGCCTGACTCCCCGCGCGGGCCAAACGCGTTGTTTGCGCAGCGGGCGCGCTCACGCCACCTGCTCCGTCCCAACCAGCGTCGTGCGGTGCATCAGGCGAGGTGAGGTGGGCTCGAACGGGAGCGCTCGGTGCAACATTCCGGTGTTGTCCCAAATGACAAGGTCGCCTGTTCGCCAATGGTGCTGCAACACGAATTCCGGTTGTGTCGACCACGTCAAGAGCCGCTCCAGCAGCGCCTTGCCTTTCTCGGGAGGCCATCCCACGATCTCATCGGCGGTCGCACCCAGTAGCAGCGAACGCCGGCCGTTTGCCCGCTTCCAGACGAGCGGGTGGATGCGCGCGGGCACACGCTCCCACCGCGCCTGCTCCTGCTCGGTGGCGTCCGGGTGGGCCTGCCGCTGCGCCGCCGCAAAGCTGTGCACGACCCGGAGTTCCTCGATCTCAGCCTTGTCGGCCTCGCCGAGAGCGGCGTAGGCGGCATAGGTGCTGGCGAACTCGGTCTCACCGCCCGATTGAGCCACGACCTGGGCCGACAGGAGAGTGGCCCGCTGGGGCAGGACATCGGTTGCGCCGTCGATGTGCCAGAGGAAGTTGCCCTGACGGAACCACGCCAACAGAGCGTCGGTCTTGGTCGGGTCGAGGGTGATCGTGGCGATCTCGGGGAGTTCGTGCTCGCCCGTGGGGTTCGGCACCACATCACCCAGCAGGCGGCTGAACACAACCAACTCGTCGTCGGTGACGTTTATCTCCCGATACACGACGACGCCGTAGCGTTCGAGGGCAGTGAGGCAGTTCGCCGACACCTCCGGTCGGAGGAGTTCGGGGCCGGTCATGCCGACAAGTTCGAGCCCAACGTGCTCGGTCAGCGGGGTGCGGGTGACGGACATGGCGCTCCTACGCGGTCGTTGTACTATACAATTGTATAGCATCGGAAAGGAGTCAATTGCATCCCGCTTGGCCCGGCACAACGAGAATGGGGCACATGATCGGGTCGATTTACGAGCGAGGCGGGCGGCCTGGCGCCGCCGGGCGGACGGAAGAGCAATGACGCCGAAGGTGACCAAGGCAAGTCGGAGCGGCGGGGGAACGACGCCACGACGTACTGGAGCTGAGACGTCCAAGACCCGGGACCACCTACTCGACTGCATCGAGCGTCTGATGGTGCGTCGAGGCTACGCAGGCGTGACCTACCGCGCCGTGGCCGAGATAGCGGAGGTCACGGCCGGTCTGGTGCAGTACTACTTTCCCACGCAGGACGATCTCTTTCTGGCAGTCATCCGCAGACGGTCACGGCAGAACGCCGATCGCATCGCAGAAGCCCTTCACGCCGCCGGCGACAAGCCGCTGCGTGTCTTGTGGGAGTACAGCCAGGAGGAGTCGAACTCAGCGCTCACCACAGAATTCCTGGCGTTGGGGAACCACCGCCCTCAGATCCGCTCGGAGATCGCAGAAGTGACCGAGGAAGTGCGCGCGCTCCAGCTCGACGCCCTCCGCAATCGATTCGGCAACGAGGGCATCGACATGGGGCGGCTGTCGCCCGAGGCGTTTCTGTTTCTCCTGACCGGGGCGCCGAAGCTCATCCGGCTCGAGGAAGCAGTCGGTGTGTCGACCACGCATGCCGAGGCAGTTGCGGCGTTCGAGCAGTTCCTCGATGTCGCCGAACCGAAGCGACCCGCGGAGAAGAAGAGGCGCCAGCGAGCAAAGAGCGGATGAGCTACTCAGCATTTGACCGTCCCAGTCCCATTGGGCCTTCTGCGAAGCCGCCTGACTAAACGAGCACCCCAGCAACTCTCTTTCGCCTACGAACGCCAGGAGTACCCATGTGTGACACCTCTGACGCGTTTTCATCCCGAACTCCGATCCGTCGCTCAAGGTGGTCCCACCGCGGCCAGGGCAGACCTAGGCGCAACAAGGTCGGCCGTGACGGCCGGCCTTCTTCAGTTTGGTGTTCGGTACGGTCCGACACGTCAAGGGTCACTGCGGGACTCCGCTGCGCTCCGTGTCCTCATTCGCCTTCGGCGCCCCTTGACTTCTCTCCTCGGACCAACGAGGGGTTTGAAAACCGACGTTGAGTGCAAGCGACTCAGTTTCGTGCGCGATCCGTGCGCGAGTGAGCGGAAAATAGGGGTCATGAGCGGTCATTGGCGGATAGGCCGCAGGGCGGTCTAGCTGGAGTTATTCCAATTCGTGCTGTTCAGAATCCTTGTCCAGGGCTGCCGCTAGGTTGTGAGTTCGAGTCTCACCCCCGGAGCATTCATTGCGCTTCGTTTTCGCTGGTCAGCGCAGTAGGTCCAACACCTCATCTTGGACTTCACTCTCGCCGCGCACGCCACGCGCGCGATCGTCTAGTGAGGCGGTTGCGATCGGGATCACATTCGAGCTGTCTGCGAGCTGATCGAGTGCCTGGGCGAGTAGCGCGTCGCGTTCCTCGGATGCGTGCTCGTAGCGCACCACCATGGCTCGATCCGCAGATCAGCCCAGTTCCGGTGGGAGATCCCTCCAGATCCCTCCGGATCCCTCCGATGCGTGATCCCTCCGATTTGTCACAATTCTTCTCTACTGAATCAAGCCCCAGGCCGTCGGTGTCCCGAGTCGCCATGAGATCGTCCCCGTACGCACTTCGATGGCACCCCTGGGCGGGGGAGATTCAGGTCGGAGAAGGCGGTGCCGTCCGACTCAATGAGCGGATCTCATGAGCCAGTTGTTCACTCAACTCGGCTGACCGGGACGCACCGCCAAGCGAGGATGAGAAGCGTGGCCTGGCGAGGCATCGATACTCGCCTGAGGTTCCACGGGCGCTACAACCTGCACCATCAGCTCGTACTCCTGCCGCTTCGGAATGTTCGTCAACGTATTGCCAATCCAACCGACGACCATCGGACCTTCACCCACAGAGACTCCGGACCCGCCCACTTGGCTGATCGCCTGCCTGGCGAGTTGCACTGCCTGCTCCGAGCCGACCACCATCGATCCGAACCGCAGTGGCTAGCTCCGACGCTGACAGCCCGTAGGGCTTCCTTTTGCGGTGTCTGCTCACGATCAGAACCACGCCACCGACGATCAGGAGAGCAAAGACCCCCAAGAACAGTCCGAGTGCCATGCCGACATGGTACGGCGGCCCTTCACAAAATCCCGAATACTCGCTCCGTCAGAGTGCCCCCATTAGCGTGAAGGCCCCGGGAAACGGAACAGATGAACGAAGGCCACCTCAACTATCTAGCCAGCCCCGAGTGGGCGCAAACCGTACAAGATGAACTATTGCCTTGGGTTGAGGCAGCCGGTGACTTAGGTGACAACGTCCTCGAAATCGGGCCCGGCCCGGGAATCACCACCGATCTCTTAAGAAGACGTGTACGCAGCATGACTGCGATTGAACTCGATCCCTCCCTTGGCGAACACTTACGTCACCGCCTCACCGGAACCAATGTCGAAGTCATCGTTGGCGACGCGACACAGACTGGATTACCAGGAGATCAATTTTCGGCGGCGGCGTGTTTCTCTGTACTTCACCACATGCCATCTGCTGATCAGCAGGACCGTCTGTTCGCAGAATTGCACCGGGTCCTGCGGCCAGGAGGTATCTTTGTCGGCCAGGACTCCTTGGACTTGGAAATGATTCGTTTGGGCCATGCCGACGACACCTTTACACCGGTTGATCCGGAAGCGTTAGGAGATCGCCTTGCCGCCGTTGGGTTTGGCGAAACCAGGACCGACATGCTTGGGTTCCATTTTCGGTTCGTTAGTCAGAAACCGAGTTGAGAATTGTCCAGCCATTCCGGCGGACGGGGGCGCTCCCGGCACGAATGACTGACGCGCATTAATGGGACAGCCGCCACGCCCCCAGATCCATTGATGTGCGCTATCACGTAGGGCATGGCAAACCCGTTTGTGCAGAGCATGGCCAGCAATTTCGGGGAAGCGCTGCGGCTGATGGAGGCGGCACTGACGGATTGTCCCGACGACCTGTGGGAGACGGACTTGTGGCCGGACGAGGCACCCACGGGGCCGACACCGAACGGTGGCTTGCACGGCTCAGCCCCCTGGTTCCTGGCTTACCACGCCCTGCTCACCCTCGACTACGACCTCACCTCCGAGTTCGAGCCGTGGGAACCACCACAACCCTTTGACGAGAACACCTATGCCTTTCCCGACCGGGTGTTCATCAAGGCCGAACTTCTCAGTTACATCGACTACTGCCGCGGGCGAGTGCGCCGAACGCTCGATGCGCTCACTGAGGACGCGGCGGCCCGGCCGCTGCCTAGCGCCCATCGATACCACGGCACGCTGTACGGAGTGATTGTCGGCAGCATCCCGCTGCATGTCCTTGAACATGCCGCCCAGATCCGCCAGTTCCTCACCGCAGCCGGGATCAGAGTGCGGCCCATGCCAGGCGATCGGGGGTACGTGGGGTGAATCCGTGACCCGTTGGTCCAGCGCGTGTCTTGCATACCGCAGAGAGCTATTCCCATGATTCCGAAGTGCCGCACCCCGGCCCGGCAGCGTTTAGGGGCAGTCGGGGATTCTTCGGTGCTACCGTCAAATAGTCCTGATTGATGAGGCGTTGATCAACGGTCAAAGCTCGTTGCCCCTCTCCTTGTTGACAGCGCCCGCCGAACAAGGAGTACGTCCATGACTTCAACAGTGGATGAAATCGCCCCCGACATCTACCGGGTGTCCACCTTTGTCTCCGAGATCGGTCCGACGGGGTTCACGTTCAATCAGTTCTTGATTGACGATGACGAGCCCTTGCTCTTCCACACCGGGCACCGGTCCATGTTCCCTTTCATCTGTGGAGCGATTGAGAAAGTTCTTCCCGTGAGCAGCCTGCGGTGGATCACCTTCGGACACGTGGAGTCTGACGAATGCGGAGCAATGAACGAGTTCTTGACTGTGGCGCCGAGTGCCCAGGTCGCCCACGGAGCCTTGGGGTGCATGGTTTCTATCGCTGAGATGGCTGATCGGCCGCCGAGAGCATTGGCGAACGGCGAAGTCATCGAGATCGGGGCCAAGCGGCTTCGCCACATCGATACTCCGCATGTCCCCCACGGATGGGAGGCAAGGGTCCTCTACGAGGAGACAACGAGGACGCTCTTGTGCGGCGATCTCTTCACGCGACTTGGCGATGGTCCACCCATCACGGACGACGACATCGTCGGGCCAGCGATGGAAGCGGAAGGACTCTTTCGCTACAGCTCACTGACACCTGACACGGCTGTCGTCATGAGGACACTCGGGGATCTGGCACCGGCGACGCTCGGCCTCATGCATGGTTCCTCGTTCAGGGGAGAGGGCAAGAAGGCCCTCTATGACCTTGCGGGGGCCTACGAGTCGCAGTACTCCCTCTGACCGAATCGCGGGCGAACGATGCGATGCCCCGGTTCGGTCATCTCACCTACCCGGCGAAGTGAGCCACCCACCTCGATGGGCGCTACCGGTCAGTGCAGCCTGTCCCTGAAATAGGTAGATCCGAGGGGTTCGTTCGCCGAAGGCACGACAAGGGCGAGTGCACCCCACGATGCTGTGCAGGTGACGACGACGAATGAGGTTGCCCAGAAATTGTGGACACGGTTTTAAGCGGCTTGTTGCTTGTGGGCCAACGTTAACTCGTAGCGGATCGGGCTGAGGTTGTCGGCCTTGGCGCAGCGACGTTGGTGGTTGTAGAAGTTGATGTAGCGGACGATGCCGGCTCGGAGTTCGTCGATGGTGGCGAAGGTGTGCCGGTAGAAGTAGCTCGTGTTTGAAGATCGACCAGAAGCTCTCCGCGCTGGCGTGGTCGAAGCAGCTGCCCGGCGCTCCCATGGAGCGAACCAGACCGACGGACTCGCAGAACTCGACGACCTTGCGATCCGAGAACTGACTGCCGCGGTCGGTATGGAACACCGTGTCCTCGATGGGCCGAAACGGGTGGCCGCCGATTGCTCCAACGCCTCGAGGACGATCTCGGTGCGCATGTGATCGGCGACGGAGAACCCGAGCACCCGAGACGATCCCTCGTCGCGGATGGCGCACAGGTAGGCCTCGCCGCTTCCGACACTGAGGTAGGTGATATCCGAGGTCCACAGCTCGTCGATGCCCTCGGGATGGAAGCCTCGCTTCACCAGGTCGTCGGGGAACGTGGCCGCTGGATCGGGGGTGGTGGTGACCTTGAACAGGCGTGGGCTGACCCCCACGATCCCGAGGCTGGCCATGCGGGCCGCCACGGTGTTGTGGCTCACCTGCTCTCCGGCCTCGTGCAGGTCCAGGGTGATCCGAGGAGCGCCGTAGGTGCCGTCCGAGCTCTTGTGGAAGGTGATGATCTTGGCGTCGAGATCGGCCCGGCGAACCTCGCTCGGCAGCGGGGGGCGACCTGGGCCGCTCTCCAGCGGTAGTAGCCGGCGGTCGAGACCTCCAAGCAGCCGGGCCATGCGGGTGATCTCGAAGTTCGCGCACTCAGGCGGCCATCAACGCAAATCTCTCTGCTTTGGTGGATTCGAAGCGAAGTACGCGGCAGCTTTTCCCAAGAAGGCCAGGTCCTTGTCCTGCTCGGCGACCTGGCGGCGCAACCGCAACAGCTCGGTGCGCTCCGCCGCGCTCAACGGCTCATCGGACGATCCAGCCACCGTGTCCAATCGGCGGCGCTCATCGCGCTCCTCGTCAAAGTTCCGCATCAAGACGACTATTACGGGAACAGTCAACGACGTCAACCGGGAGCAGCCTCACCTTCCCGGCGGTCGGGTATACGTCCTTGGTCTAGTTGCTGACCGTGATGGTGATACCCGAGCTGGTTCCGTTCACCTCGCCGCCATAGGAGGCAACGCTCTGGAGGGTGTAGGTGCCATTGCGAACGGTTGTGGTGTCCCATTTGTCCAACCAGCCGTACTCGGTGCGGTTGGCGGTGCCGATCATAGAGTGGTCCAGGTTCGAGGGTCCGCCGCTGATCTCGAACTGGACATGGGTCACCCCCGACGACGCAAAGGCGCCGAGCAACTGCTGGGTGCCCGAGACCGTGACGTTGTCCGCCGGTGTGAAAACATTGGTGGAAGGGGGCGGCAGCACCCAGGCCTGAAGCTCTCCCGGCGCATATGGGCCCTGATACATAGGCCAGGCGGCTTCGCCCAGATAGAGCTTGCCGGTGGCGATGGCGGGAGACCCCTCCGGAGCACTCGGTGTCACAGCGGTCCAGAGCGGCTGGCACACCTTGGGCGTGCCCGAACAGTTGGTGACCCCGCTGGCATCGAACGCCTCGAAGTCGAACCCAGGGTTGGTGTCACAGGCAGCTGCGCAGGAATGAGAGCCGTAGAACACCAACCCGTTGGCCACCGAGACCGGGCCGACGGGGCCCGCGAGGCTGTAACTCCAGAGTGGCTGGCACACCGTGGGCGTGCCCGAACAGTTGGTATTTCCCGTGGCGTCGAAGGCGGACAGGGCGTTGTTGCTCGCGGTTGCTCCGTAGACGATGCCGTTCGCCACAGCATCGAGTCCTCCGGTGGCGGTCCACAACGGCGTGCAGGTCGTCGGCGTGCCCGAGCAGTTGGTGCTGCCATTGGCGGAAAAGGCCTCGAGGTGGCCGCTCGCAGATTCGGCGTAGACGACGCCGCCCGACACCACGGGTGAGGCGGTACTGATGTAGGGGGGAGTCGTGTCCAGGGGGGCCATCCACAGCGGCTGGCACACCTTGGGCGTGCCAGAACAGTTGGTGCTGCCGTCGGCCGAAAAGGCATCGAGCGTGTCTGCACCGATGGCATAGAGGACGCTGTTGGCCACGGCGGGTGGGGAGTAACCGATGTCCGAAGCGGTGCTCCAGATGGGCTTGCAGACCTTGGGCGTCCCCGAGCAGTTGGTGACCCCGTTGGCGTCGAAGGCCTGGATTAAACCGATTGGTCCCTGGGGCGGAATCCCCCCCGGCGCCTCGTAGCCCGAGACGTAGACCATGCCATTGCTCACATTCGGTGATTCGACGATGGCGTCCTGGGTGCTTACGGGGGCGGTCCAGAGCGGCTGGCACACCTTGGGCGTGCCCGAACAGTTGGCGGACCCGTTGGCGTCGAAGGCAAAGAGCATGGGGAGGTTCGGGGGAGTCGCCATGGCCGATACGACATAGACGACACCATTGGCCTCTGCAGGGGCGGTCCCGTTGCCCGGTGCATTGGCGTTGGGACCGGTGGAGGCGGTCCACAAGGGGCTGCACTGGTTGGGCGTCCCCGAGCAGTTGGTGACGCCGTTGGCGTCGAAGGCCTCCAGGCTGCCCGTATGACCACCGGCGCTTGTACTACCGACGTAGACGACCCCGTCACTCTCCACCGGCGGTCCGAACTCGCCTGGATCAATCGGATCGGACTGGCCGGGTACGGAGAAGAGCGGCTGGACCGTCGAGACATTCGCATCGTTCATGGCCTTGTCGAACGACCATCCCGTGTGCCCTGCATCGAAGCCGTACATCGTCCAATCGCAGCTACTAAAGACCACAGCGGCGATTGCGACCGCGGCCACACCGAGCAGTTTCCTGGAGCGGTCCCGTCGTCTCACCGCGGTCCTCCTTTGCTGCCAAGAGCAAGCCCTAGACGCCATCCGACCTGTCCTTTAGAAGCGCGACCTTATCGCCGCACCTCTTTGCAGGCACGGGCCACCCGGCGGGCGTGCGCGTCGGGCCGCAATGGCGCGAACTAGCCACGCCGGACGGGACATAACCGCCCCTGATCCGGCAGCGAGCTGGGACATCCCGTTGATTCCTCGGAGCATGTCTCGCCGTCCGCTGCGAGAATCTATGTCGTGGACGTGCAGGACGAGATTCTGGCGCTCCGGGATCGAATCGAGATTCTCAGCGGTGTCCTGAATGCTCTTGAGCGAATGGACGAAATCAATCGGACCGTTCGCTCAAGCTCGGACAGGGTCGAGGCTCGGCGAGCGCTCCGAGAGGAGCCCTTTCGTTACTCAGAGAGAGTCGCTACTCACATTCTCGACCTGTCCGTCAGCCGACAGACCAAGGAAGGCATGGATGAGCTGCGCCGAGAGCGCCAACAAGCTGTGGATCGCCTGCAAAGGCTCGGCGAGTAGCGACCTCCCTCCCGGCGATCTGGGCTAGTTGGTTCCTCGCCGACGCCGCTCCGTACTGGGCGCTTTCGGCGGTGCTCAGACGTGCCAGAAGAAGGACGTAAAGCAAGAATGGCTTCGTGTTCCGCGCATATCTGGATGAGCCATTACGTCCCGCCCAAGTCTCGGCGGTTAGTCCGTCGGGCCTTCCACTGCTGGGCAGCTTGTGGTTCTTGTTTGAAGACCGCCGTTTCTGGTTCCACAGCCTCCGAGGATCGCCGCTGTTGAGGGCTGCCTCGGATAGCAAACCGATTGCGGTCCTCGTTGACGATTTCGACCCGCCTAATCGGATAATGCAGGTCCGAGTACGCGGTGAAGGGAGCATCGAACCCCACGACGCCGAGCGGGTTGCTCGCATCTATGACCGGTATCTCGGAGAGGACGTAGCTACCTGGCCATTGTCGTTCCCAGAGCGCCTCACCGATCCGGCCTGGATGCTGTGGAGTGTCTCGCCGCGCACCGGGATGGCCGTGGACTCTTCGGGTTTCATCGACCAACGAGAGGTGCGATGGAGCGACCTTGCCCAATGCCCACTCTGAACCATGCCGATCCGACGTCAAGGACCTCCAGCCCTGATTTTTTCCGTCACTGCGGAAACGGAAAGCTGGACGACCGTGGGAAGGTGAACATGAGTCACAGTACGGCGTTTGGGGGGCAGGGGCCTACGGGTGAACCCCCGCTACAAACGGCTGATTTCGACGAGTCTTCCTCGACAGTTCGAACGCCGGTCGGTATTAGACCTCGACGCTGATTTCGATGCGGGGTGGTCCGCTCACGCCCGCTCTAGCCATGGCGTCTTTCAGATCGGGATCGTCGGCGAAGGCGTGAGCTTCGTCAACCGAAGCGAACCAGTGCAGGCCCGTAATCTCGTTCGGATCATCAGCGTTCCGAAAGACACTGGCGTCGTTGACTCCGTGCTTGTCGCGTATCGGTTGCGCCTTGTCATATTCGATCCGCCAAGCGGCATAATCCTTGACGGGATGCTGCACAACCATTAGTACCCTTGCCATCTGATGCTCCTCAATGCCTCCTCTGATTAGTCGAGGCCTTGGCTTCCGAGAGTAGCCTCCGACCTACCGCAGAGGCGCACCCCCACACCGGCAGCGAGGATCGATCAGGGACGGTCTCATGCCTCACTCAGCTTCATCGTCCAGCCAACATTTCGGAAAACGGCCCGTACCGTAATAGGTGAGAACCCGCCAAGAACGATGAGGCCAAGGGCGGCCAGCGCCAAGCCCAGGGCCACCGCTCCGGCGACGTGCCGACCGCTTGCGTGCCGGTTGTTCGCCACTCCGATCAACATGCCGACTGTGACCGCGAGAGGGAACGCGAGCAGCCAAGCCACCGCTCCAACGCGGGTGGCACCGCCCTGCCGCAACAGTTTGCGAAATAGCGAAACAACGACGCCAAACGGGCTAAGGGGAGGTCGATTACCCGGAGTCGCCATCCACTATTGCTACCCCAATGACGGCAGATGGACACACGTCGGACGTGCGCCCAATCCCGGCGTATGGGTCACTTTTCCAGTTCCGTGTTAGAGCTCGTGCCGGCTGAGGAGCTCAAGGGGGTCGTGCATGTGCACCGTGCCGAGGTAGCCGCCGCCCCGAGCGATGCTGTCGTGCACCGCGTAACCGAGCAGTTCTTGGGCTTGCCTTGGGAGCTCGGCGGCGATGGTCGGTGGAACGGCCAGGTAGTTGTTCTCTTCTGTGCGAAGCCACCCCAAGCAGTAGCTGAGGTGCGCACCACGCCGAGGGACGTCGGTGGTGTTGGACCCTCCCGCGTGGATGGTCCCGCCCGTGTAGACCACCGCAGAGCCGGCGGGCATCTCCGCGTAGGCAATCTGCTCAACCGCCGGAGGGGGCTGGGTGAATTGTTGTGCCGGCGACAAGCTGCGGTCCGGCCAGCGATGGCTGCCGGGCACAATGCGGGTGCCGCCGTTCGCCCGGGTGAAATCGACAAAGGCGATGACGGTGGCCAGCTGCAGGTCAGGCGCCGGCTTCGGCACGTCACTCCAGACAACTTCGTCACGATGGAGCAACTGCTCCTCTGCTCCGGGTCCCCGTTGGAGAAGGTGGCCGAGATTCAATTGGTAGCGCGCGCACGAAGGAAGCAGGATGCGGTCGCACAGGGCCAGGAGCAGCGAGTGGCACATCACCTCGGTTGCGAACGTAGGTGAGAGGGCGCAGACGCCCGACACTTGTTTCGTGCAAGGACCGTGGAACGCCTTCATGATCGGATTGAAGAGCTTCGCTTCGGGATCGGCGGCTTCGAGAACTGCTCCCACTTCGTCGTTGACTCGGGCGACGACTTCGGGGCTCAGCAGCCTCTCGAGGATCACCGCTCCGTCTCGCCCAATGATGGCGTTGACGGCGTCGGGGTCCGCGGTCGGCGCGTCAACGTGCTCAACCTTGGCCACGGCATTCATAGGCACACGTACCTTCCTAAGAGACGTTCCGACGCTAACGGATTCAGTTCTCGTTTGCGCGGTCAATCGGATCGGTTCGACTTATCGCAAGACCGCCGCACTGTGGCAGTGTGGTCGTGGGACACTTCCTGAGTGCCAGTTCAGAGAGATGCTGCCTTGAGGGCGACCTTCGGAAGTTCCTCGATGATGTCGGGATAGAGCAAGTTCGGACCTATTCGACTCGAGCTCAGGATTCTCTGGATCGGAGTTCGACACCCTTGCCGGCGGCGGAGACGTCGGCATCCACCGGGACATCTTTACAGCGGAGGATCTCGTAGCACTAAACTCTCTTGGAAATGACGGTGCCCGGCGATGCGGCGCTGGCCCTCCTCCATCGACAAGCATCCGAGTTCAACGCCTGCTCTCGGACATTCGGGCAGACCTTGACTTGTGGGAGGCATCCGAGGATGTCATCGGACCTGACTCGGCGGCGGCGAGACTTTGGGAGCTGCTCATGGCATTCCCAAAGATGGATTGGGTCACAACGAGGAAGTTGCTAGCCCGAAAGCGTCCCCGCCTGTTGCCCGCCTACGACACCGTTGTCAAAGCTGCGCTCCAACCCAACATCTCCGCTTTCGGGTGCCCTTGAGACTGGAACTCCAGGACGATTCCTTAGTTCACCGTCTGGGGCAGATGCGAGACAAGGCGGGCCTCGACGAGCGTGTTCGACTGCTCCGGGTCATGGACGTCGCCATTTGGATGAGGAACCGAAAAGCGAGTAGCTGCCCGCTCGAATTCACTCTCTGCCCTAACTGGTATTAATGGCAAATGTTCCGGTGAACTGGGATGCCTATCGTTCACTGAAGCGAGAGGTCCGTCCCCGAGCCATTCTGACCGGATAAGACGTGTGGTGGTACGACGACCATATGCAATCGAAAGGGGTGCCGACCGTTTCGTCCGCTCAAGTGGGTGGGCTGGACGACCGGGAGTGACGAGAGCTGAGGCCATCCGCGCATTTCGCGGGGCTGGCTCCTAACTTTGAGCTTCCATGAACTGGCATTTTGGCGCCGGTCGGCTTTGCCCCCAAAGGGGGACCCGAATGGGGGATGTCGGAACGAGAATCAGCGAAGAGTGGGTATGGCGGTACGGCGCGGCGGGGAAGGTCGATCCACGTACCGGTTGAAACAGGTAGGGGAAAGACAAAGGGAGGACTCAATGGGGTTAGTATCAGGAAGATTGGCGTGGCACGGGCTCGCGGCAGCCGTGGCGCTGGCTGTGACCGGCGTATGGTTCGCCACGCCGGCCGGGGCGGCCACGCCGACTGTAACGGGAGTGGTAACCAGCAACGGGAACTCTGCCGCCACGGTGACGTGGGCGCTCACCTCACCGACGCCGATCACGATGTGGGTCTACGGCTACAACCCCTACGGGACGAGCACGCTCACCTACAACGGTAGCCCGGTGGTTGTCACGCTCAACTCGTCGCATCCGACGCCGATCCCGGTCGGTCCCGGTGGAACGCAGCTCGTCCAGACGGGCGTGACGTGCGGCACAGCGGGCCTCAACGCTTCAGTGGACATCTTCGAGATCTACGGTCCCGACGTGCCGGGTTCGGTCGACCTGAGCACATGTCCTTCACCGCCACCGCCACCGCCACCGCCACCGCCACCGCCACCTACCACGACAACGACCACAACCACAACGCAGCAGCCGGTGACACAGCCGACGTCCGGTGGCCCAGCGCAGCCGGTGACACAGCCGACGTCCGGTAGCCCAGCGCAGCCGGTGACACAGCCGACGTCCGGTAGCTCAGGTGCTGGGACCGCTCAGCCGACCACGTCCGCGGCCACAACGACACCAACGCCCACAACGACACCAACGCCCACAATCGCATTCACGGGGGCGAACACAGAAGCCACTGCGGGGATCGGCATGGGGTTGTTGGCACTCGGAGGCGCGCTAGTGCTCGCAGCCCGGCGCAGGAGGGTTGGGCAGGTGCCAGGTGATGATTGACGCAACGAAGGTGTGTCTGTACGTGTGGACGGTCTAACAATCGAATTAGTCGCAGTCTCAAGAATTCGCTCAAGACTGTCCAATCGGATCGGAAACTGCCACGGCGGACGGGGGCAGTCTCAACAGTCGTGGCACTGGCGCGTTATGGGGCACCCTGCCCCGCCGAGTGAGTCCGAGAGATCGAATTGGTGGCCGGAATGTTCAAACGGCGCGTCGCCGAACCACCGTCTCGCCGGATCTGGTTTCGGATCCGACCCGAACGGACCCCTGTCGTCACCTCGATCCGCTGGCACCACGCCACAAGCGGCGGCGCCCATTCTGATTGAGGACGCCGCCGCTCGCATCAGGGGCGATGGCTAGCTGGCAGCGATTCCTTGACCACCCGCTGCGCCGGAGACAAGCACGGATCCGATCTCGCTCAGAGACCCATTGGCGTTGATTTGGAACTCATCGACAATCCCGTTCCCGCCGGTCTGCACGTAGAGGTAGTGACCGTTCGATGAGACTGATCCGTCCACGGTTCCCGGATCGGTGGCGGTGGCGCCCAGCAGGCTGAGCTGTCCATTGGCGCTACTTACGTAACCGCTGGTTGAGTTTGCTCCTGTGTTGCCCGTGTACAGCAAGAACCCATTTGCAGTGACCCAACAGAGTCCGCTTTGTCCGCTGGCCAACGCGCTGATCGGCGTGAGGGTGCCGTCGTGATTGAGACCAAACGTGGCTAGCGCACTCGGCCCTGCTTCTCCCACCACCAAGTGTCCGGCAGGGTCGAAGGCAAGGGCAAAGGGGACCGTACCTGGCTCCGTGGTGATGACCGGTGAGGGTGACAAAAACCCAAAGAAACCGACGTTGAAGACCTCAATCGCGTTGGTTGTCGCCTTCGTCGTCACGATCAGCTTGGAACCGTCGGGCGAGTAGAGCACCTGACCCGGTGTGTGGGTGAACTGCGTGGTGTCGGTCGGGATGGTCAGACCGAGGTTCCGATTCGATCCAGGCACCGGAAAGAGGTGACCAAAGAAGGAGTAGAACTCATCCACTGACCCTCCATTTTGAGCGTTCAGCACCGAGACGAGATCACCATGCACGGCAACGCTGACCGGGAAGGTCCCACCAGAACCAACCACCTGGCGGAGGCTCAGCTGGTCGCCGCGAACCGAGAAAACTGAAACGGTGTTACTTCCGGCATTGACGGCGTAGAGCAAGGAACGAGCTGGGTCATAGGTCAAGGATCCTTGGGAGCCGAGGTGGTCGACGTGTGAGCCGTTCAGCACGCCGCCCAGTCCGCCCGTGACGTAGGTGTTGGCCAGCGTGAGGGTGCCGTCGGCAGCGCGGTCATAGGCGACCACTTGGTTTCCTGCAACGTTGTCGGTCTGGACGAAGACGGGATGTTGAAGTCTTCCGCCGAAGTCCGGTCCTGGGGCGGGGCCTAAGGCGCCGGCCGCGATGGGTGCGGCGAAGGCCGACAACCCCAGAGCGAGACTGGCCCCGGCGGCTAGACGAGTACGTCTCTTCATTGCGTCTCCTTTGGAAGTGAGTAAGGCTTACTCCATACAGTCCCGAGTTGGCACGAAGCGTTACGCGGCGCCACAAGAAAGGGTGAAGCTGCGCCTCGCCGTAACGAACTGGCGTCGTTGAGGACTACAGGTCGTTGCGACTGTTCTGCTTCTGGCTAATCTCTCGGTCGGGCCGGGGTGACTGGGGGGCGCGACGCCCTCTTGGGATCAGGGACTTATGCTGCGAGGCGTGGAGCCCGACGTCGAACAGCTCGGACGCCTTCGCGATGGCGATGAGAAAGCCTTTGTCATGCTGGTAGCGCGCTATCACCAGCCGCTGCTTCGCCTTGCTCGCACCATGGTCTCGAGCGAGGCGGTGGCGGAGGAAATCGTCCAGGACACATGGATGGGCGTCGTGCGTGGGATGGACCGATTTGAGGCGCGGTCGTCATTCAAGACGTGGCTCTACAGCATCCTCGTCAATCGTGCACGATCGGCTGGTGCCAAAGAACATTTGACAACGTCGATCGAGTCACTTCATTCGGTTGATCCCGCACGGTTTGACGCTCAAGGACAGTGGGCCGATCCCCTCGACCGATGGCGAGACGACAGTGAGAGCCGTCTCGACGCGGCTACTTTGGCCCCTTTGCTTTCATCGGCTCTCGACGACCTGGCCCCTCGTCAACGTCAAGTTGTCATCCTGCGAGATGTCGAGGGTCTCTCCAACGATGAGGTGTGTGGGGCATTGGGCATTACAAGCGGAAATCAGCGAATCCTTCTGCACCGAGGACGTGCTCGCTTGCGAGAGATCCTCGACTCCAAAGTTGAGAAGAGCTGAGTGATGCTGACGCTGCGACGGAAAGATTTGGTGTGTCAGCAAGCCGTTGAACTGGTCACTGACTACCTCGAGGGAACCCTCTCTCGCCGAGACCGCCGTCGATTCGAGGCGCACCTTCGAGCTTGTCCAAATTGTGCGGCCTATCTGGAGCAGATCAGGGTGACCATTGCGTTAACTGGTGCTGTCGACGTAGGGGAGCTGACCGCCGACGCCACGCAGGATCTGATCGACCTCTATCGTAGATGGCAATCTGAATAGGGGCCCATGCCCCAGTTGCCGCAGTGGGCGTACGCAACTTTCGCGAAGGCCGGAGCCTTTGAGGGATGAAGCATGGTGCCAGAATCTTGGGTCCTCTGCCGCCATCCTCTGCCGCTATCCCCTGGGGCCGGAGGGTGGAGCGCATTCAGTAAACCATGTCTCGTTGCAGGAGCCGGAAACGAAACTTTCTGGCGTGAACCCGCCTCAGGGAGCCAACAAGTTCAGTTCTGCCCGGGGTCCACGCGCTCGCTCAACCGCCAGTGATCGACCGCGACAGCAGTGCTCACAATAGCAAGCGGTCCGACCCTTACGGCCGAGTTACTGCGTCCCGGTCCCGGCAATGTACTGGGCAGGTGGAATCACGAGGACGGGCGCAGGCGCCTCTATGACCTTATTGGTGCCAGATAGATGAACTCGTCATCCAGCTTGGTCACCGTATACATCTTCGCGGCTCGTTTGCACCGGGCCACTCGCACGGGCATGCCGGGTTGAAGTAGGCGGACCTCGTCCCCGTCGTTGATTTTGTATATAACATACCGAAAGAGCCCACGAGCGCCGAGGTTTCATCCATTTTTTCGACGCTCAGAAGTACGAGACGAGACCACAAACTCAGATATCGCCAAGTGATCACCTCCCGAGGTACCAAGTTCAGCACCACTGATCGAATGACCGGCAGATCACAGATGGATCTAAATACCCGGAGGCGCCGTGGTGTGGTGGTTCAACATGGTCTCACGTTCATCGCAAGCGTTGCCTTGGTTCTAGGTGCGACACTTGCCCTCGATCCCGCGGGCGCCGGGGCGTCGAGTCCAGCCGACCAGGGCGTCACATCGACGACCATCCGGATCGGATTTCCGGTTATCAATTTCCCTGCACTGGCCGCCGTCGGGGTCCATTTGAATGATGGAAATTTTCCGGACGCAATCGAAGCGCTCACGGCCTACATGAATGCGCACGGGGGCATCGACGGGCGAAGGATCGTGCCGTATATCGCCCTCGACGATCCGGCAATTACTGCATCGAGTCAAACGGTTTGCACCCAACTCACCGAAGACGACCACGTCTTCGTCGCGATCGCTCCGGTCTATCCGGACTGCTACCAAGCGATCCACGACACGCCTGTCATCAATGGCACGCTGCCGGGCACGCTGCCAGCGAACGCGGCAGTTGACTTCACCCTGACTCCACCGGACGAGGCATACGACCCGATTCAGTTCGCTGCCTTCAAGAAGGCCGGAATATTCAAAGGTAAGAAAGTTGGCATCTACTACGGTTCGGGAGTTGACGGTCCCGAAGCAAGGTCGGTCCAGTCGGATCTCAAGAAACTGGGCGTGAACGTGGTGCAGCTTGCAGGGGACGACGCGCCGGCAACGGATACCGCCGCCGTCGATCAGGACACGCAAACGATTGCCCTCCGCTTCAAGAGCGAAGGTGTCAACGAAGTGGTTGCTGTCGGTGGTTCCGGTGCCACAGATTGGCCCCGAGCGCTCAATGGCATTGAGAGTACGTACAAGCCTCCATGGATCGCGACGAATTACACGTCGATCAGTTCCGACATTGCAGCGGCCAAGGGAGGAAATCCCTACTACGACAACGTGATGACTTCCGATCCCAGTCCTCCGATCTACCAGGCGTGGCAAGATCCTGCGATCCAAAAGTGCTACAAGATCGTTCACAAGGCGTACCCGTCCGACCCGATTTCCCCGCCCCCCAGCCCCGGTACCCCTGCCGCTGCAGCTGATAGTTCGAATGCCACGTATGCAGCGGTGGTGTCGGTATGCGCAACCTTGGCCATCGTTGCTGCCATCGCAGATCACGCTGGAAGAGATCTGACAGTGGCCAGTTTCACCAAGGCGGGTTATGGGCTCCGCAACATCACCCTTCCAGGGTCGAGTGCACCAGTGTCGTTCGGACCAAATCAGCCCTATCCCCAAGGGCACCCACATCTGCTTGTGTACATCGCCAAGCTCGGGACCTTGGTGCCCGCTCCAAAAAGAGAGGGTTGATAGGGGCCGAGCTCCGTTGGGCGCAGGGGCGGGGCGTACGAGTTGGGGGAAGTTGCAGGAACCGGCATCGTCCCCGATCAGGCTCTCTAACTGAGCGTTGTGGCCGCCGGCCATTCGTAGTAAGTGTCGGGCGCAAGCGGTGAGGTTAAGTCTCGCCTCAGATCTACGCCGAAGGTCCATCCGTTCCACTGGTTTGAGGCACCTCGTGTCGCACTCAAACTCGGCCTAGTCCGGCCCGACGTTGCCGCTCAAGCGATTCGCTCTCTGTCAATGATTCGACCTTTCCTTCGGTGGAGAACTGCTTCTTAGCGTCGAAGCTTCGGTTCCACAGTCCAGCTGCCCATGCCTGCTCCAATTCCTCATCGCTGAAGCGCCTCGCCCGAGCGGACATATAGGCATCGAGAAAGTCCTGGGTCTCGTCGATGCTCGCCTCGGTTCCAGCGAAGGTGGTTGGATACACCGCTGCTGCGAGGCCGACGATGACCGACTCCGGAGCTGCAATGACGCTGTCCCAGTCGAATGCAGCAAGCAAGCCGCTATCCGCCCAGCGGAGGTTGGCCGTGTACCAGTCCCCGTGTCCAATGATTGGTGGTCCCCCATGGGCTTGGAGTCGATCACGCGCGGCCCTACCCGATTCGTCGATCCAGGCCGGGGGTCCTTTCACCTCATTCAGATCAATGTCTCGATCATCGGGCCATGGCCACAGGTCTGTGCCGAACGGGGGCGATGTCCATGGAGGTGCGGGGTCGAGCGTGCCCAACTCCTCCGGCTTCGGAGCCAGAGCAACCAGGTGGGCCAGTGCCTGAGCAAAGGGTTCCGGAGACCGCCCCGAGACGGGAAAGAGGTCACCGCCAACGGTCATCTCCTCGACGCTCGCAACCCCCGCACTGAAGGGCGCCAAATCGACGAGAGGTTCGGGGCACGGGAATCCTCGTTCAAACAGAACACGGTGTGCTGATGCACATGCCATGAGACGATCCGACGCTCGACGGGCCTTGACTACAACCGGTGAACCCGAGTTCAGCCTGATCCCAATGACTGCGGACAGATGGCCATGGCGAAACAGTTCCGCATCAATCCCGGAATCGAGATGATTCCGACACCACCGATCCAACTCCCAGCGTTCGACCTCGATCAGTTCGCCCACCACCACATTTTGATCGGGTGTTCGATTCATTCGGAAGCGGCTACTTGACCCCCCTGTGGGACCTCCGCAGACCTGCGCCAGTCAGTCGCTAGTTGTCGCTCACGCGGGTTTGTTCGGCGTGAGGCTGCTGATCGGAATCGGGTCTCCATCTGCCTTCGGACAAACCCAGCAGGCGGTATCACCCACTACCTGAGCGTCCATCGGGTGGTTCGGGTGGATTGGACACATCGGAAAAGCAACGCCCCAATGCTCAGCACCCTCGATCACGCCCTCCTGAATGATGTCGGCGACCCAGACCACGAGATCCGGCCACGACAGGTCTCCTTGGTGCCAGATGCCGATGGCGCTTCCGTCCCCTTTGAAGACCCATCCGTAGACCTCAGCTGGGAAGAGGAACAGGCCACGGGCAGCCCGCGCTTCATCGAGCTGCTCTATTGATCCGACCACCACTTCAACAGCGCCGTTGCCGAGTTCGGCCTCGACGTCCTGCATGACGAGGTTCGCAGCATCCCGAATTCGCGCAATCGCTGCTGGCGGAAAGGGTCCACCTCCCGTTCCGTTTTCGACTGAGCCGAACCTAGAGAGAATCCTTGGTAGCCACCTTCTGGGTGACGGAACATCTTGAAATCATCGCAGACGAACGCTCGGCTTCAGGCGGAGGAGGCCGCGTATCCGGCGGGACGGGGCACTCTCGATACACATACAAAGCTTCGGCGGCATTGCCGGATAGTACGGTGTCCCCGCGTCGATTGGCTCCGTTCAGTCTCAGCTGCGCTCGGCCTCGGCTTTGATGGATCGCAGAATGTTGCGCACACCCATCATGTGGCCATGGGTACCGATCACCAGAGCTCGGTAGATCTTGCCGTGAAGGCCTGGAAACTCAGCGGACGAGTACGCGCTGATGCTGCATTGGTCGCCATTGAGAGTCGCGATTCGGAATGTGAGCGCGTAGCGAGAAAACAGATGCTCGCCCTCAAGCGCCCATTCGTCGGGGGCTTCGCATCTGGCGACAAGAAATCCGGGGAGTGTTGCGCCCACTGCGTCAGCGGTGCCGCTCGCGCGATCGGGTTTGCATCGAACAGCCCGCGCGAACAACTGCCACGTCGGCTTGGTGGTGATCCGTACGAAAACACTGACGACACGGGCCCACGCCACTGGCGCAGCGACCTCTACCGAAATCTCATGCTGGTCAATGAGAGGCAGCGTTGACGCGTTCTCCATACCCACCATTTTGACGGGGGTGAGGAACGATGGACAGATCGCACGGCCACCACGGCCGGTGCCAATGTACTGGGTCACCCGGCGACATCGGACCGTTATGGGCGCCCGATTGCTGCTGCGAACACCTGCACGACTTCGGATGGACCTGAAGAGAGTTCGCACACCTCTTCGGGTGTGTGAGCACGAGTCAGAATCGCGGCCGCCTGTTCCGCGTGGCCGAGTGTGATCGGACCGATCGCCCAGGTGCCATCCGGAGTGGCGGGGAT
Organism: uncultured Acidimicrobiaceae bacterium; assembly: GCA_963828455.1. Lineage (GTDB taxonomy): Bacteria > Actinomycetota > Acidimicrobiia > Acidimicrobiales > RAAP-2 > Bog-473. Next base: position 54,601 of record CAWHFH010000020.1, read on the forward strand.
CATGGGTTCCAACCGAGCGATAGCACCAACGACCTCGATACCCGGCACGAGGAAACTGCGATCCGAGAGCGAGGACAGAGCAAGGGCGCGGCGAATCTGCGAATTGTGGATCCACCGCTCAAAATATTCCCGGGCGATGACCTGCCAGAACGGCGAACTCTTGTCTTGACGAGCACCGAACAGTCCTACAGATTCGCCGTCGGTGAGCGGGTCAACGCTCTCGTAATACTGCGCGGTCCACTCACCTGTGAGACCGAGCAACTCAACGAGCAGGTTGGGACTGAGGAACCGTGCCGCGGTAACCCACCGGTCATTGAAAGTGTCGAGCTGCGTGCGGAAGTCGGAGCCCGGAAACTCCTCAATGAGAAAAGAGAGCCCGTTCTCTGCTTGATCACGCTGGCGACTCAGCAGCGATAGATCATCGCCCAAGATATGCGTTGCCACACCCTTCAACGAGTAGGCGGGGCACTCCGTTGAAAGCTCCCACTCATCTCGACCGAGCCCCCGCAAAAGTTCGGTCAAAGTTGATCGTTCTGGTCGATAGACCTCGAGGATCATCCCGATAGACGAGCCGTCAAGCATGGCTTCCATTCTTAGCCGCGAGAATCGCTCTTGGTGTTTGTGATCGAGGATCTGGTCCCTATTTGGTTGTCACCAGGCCGGCGAAGTGGGACAGTTCGTCAAGCCCTCTGCCGTGGCCGGAACACCGAAGTGACTCAGACCAGTCGATCTGCGAGTCGGGAACTCCCACCTGCCGAGCGTAGGCCGCCGCTTCTGCACGGCCTTGAGGGTTTCGTCTCTTGTACCTGAAGACCCTTTCAGAGAACACGACGAAGGTCTCATCGTCAGTGCGGAAATCGCAATACCAGCCGAGCACCGGGTCGAGGGCAGCTGCGAGAGACTCGGCAAGTTCGACTGCGAACGATTCTTCTGCAGTGAACTCAATGAATGTCCACGTTGACGGTTGACCGACCGATAGATCGCCCATCGCCGCAACTCGGGTGATCTTGGTAGTCGTCAACGCGACTCGATCGAGAGGCTCGTTGAGTCGGAGGCTTTCGGCGATGAGAATGCCCTTGATCACGGCTCTAGTTTTGCATCGCGCCAGTGCCCACCTTCCGGCGAAGTGGGGCACTCTTGGCCGAATCATTGCTCGCTGGTCGTCCTCGTCGGATTTAGGCTTGAAGCGTGCATGAGCAGCCACCACCCGTAGGTTGGGCCGTTCAGGAACCTGCGGGTCGACTCGAGGCTCGTAATCGTCGGCGGGAGTGGGTTCAGAAACGCGATGTTCTGAGGATCCTGTTCTTGAGCGCCCTCATCATCTGGAACGCCGTCGGTATTGGGCTCCTGCTCTACATCGCTCTCGGGGACACAAGTGACGCTGCCACTACGAGGGTCGTGTTCAACGTGGTCTTCTGGCCGATGTTGGCGGGCGATCTCGTCCTGGCAGTGATTGGACTGTTGGGCGCTCGGATGCGAAAGCGGCAGCTTTCCTAAGCGCCGTTCGGGTCATATCTCGCGGGTGCGACAATCCAACCGTGCCAAATCATGAAGGTGAGCCATCGCCGGAACCGTACGAACGCGCTCGCGACGCTTGGCTCCTCGAGAATAGCGCCGTGGACGCGATCAGCTCGTGTTTCATGACAGCGTGCTTCACGTGCCGCCGGAGTCAGAGGAGGACTGCACGCCGTCGGCACTCGAGCATCTCACGTCGTCTGTCTAACAGATATTCCCACTCCTCGCCCTCCGCGGGAGCGGCTCAAAGCTTGCCCGCATAACGGGTATCCCTGGATCCCATTACGACCGGCCCCACAAAAGTCAGTGGGTCGCGGAGTGGCACGTCAGAGAACTGCGAACGCTAGATAGATCGATCGCCCCACCTTGCCATGGAGGAGGTTCCGGGTTCGAATCCCGTCCTCCGCTCTCGCTGCCGTTGACCTCATTGGGTGGTGTCAGGCGACGGTGATGGGAAGCTTGCTGTATCCGCGTACGGTGCTTGTAAAGAGCATGACAGCATTGTCGAGGTCGACCTCCCAGTTGGGATAGCGCTGGAGAGTCTCCTCGATTGCTATCTTCCCCTCCATGCGGGCCAGTGTGGCGCCGATGCAAAGATGGACGCCGTACCCGAACGACATATGGCGATCCAACCGCCGGTGGATGTCGAAGCGGTCGGGATCGGGGTAGGCACGCTCGTCTCGGCCGGCCGAGCCAGTGAGCAGTAACACTTTGGAATTGGCGGGTATGACGATGTCATGAAGCTCGACGTCCGCTGTGGTCCACCGCCCGTTGACGGGGGAGGGTGCCTCGTAGCGCAGCAGTTCTTCCACCGTATTGGGGATGAGCGAGCGGTCCGCGACCAACTGCGACCGTTGGTCAGGATAGGCAGCCAGTTCGACGCCTGCCCACCCGATGAGGCGAGCGACCGTCTCCGTGCCAGCCGCTACCAGTAGGACGGCGAAGTTGACCGCTTCCTCAGGGGTCAGGCGACGGCCGGATCCGTTCACTTCCAGGATCTCGGCTTCCACCAGATCGGTCATCAGGTCGTCCCTAGGGTGCGATCGGCGCTCATCGAGCTGCTGGCTGACATACGCGTACAGATCCGCCCCGGCGGCGGCTGACACGTCGTTGTTCATCCTGTCTGTTCGTCGAGGAAGAACATCTGGTCAATGGTGTGTCGCACCTCCTCGCGATCGGATTCCGCGACGCCTAGGAATGTGGCGATGACGTTGGCCGGCAGCAGCGCTCCGAAGTCCTGGACGTAGTCAAACGACGGCCGGTCGCGGGTTGCGTCGAGAAGGCGGTTGCATAGCGCCCGGATGTCCTTCTCCATCTCAGCGATGCGACGCGGTGTGAAGGCTTTGTTGACCAGTCGCCGGAGCCGGGTGTGCTCTGGTGGGTCAGTGAAGATCATCATGCCCGGCATGACGACGATGTCGGAGCTCATCATCTCGAGGACGGTGGTGTGCGCCGAGCTGAAGATCCCTGGGCTGCGATTGGCTCGGTCAACGTCTTCGTAGCGGCTCAAGGCGAAGAAGCCGTGACGATCGTTGAAGTAGACGGGAGCTTCGTCGCGCAGACGCTTCCACACTGGATGTGGATTGACCCGCAAGGACTTGTCAAATGGATCCCAGTACAGATCGTCATCTAGCTCTCGACTCGGTCCGATTAGGTCCATGTCCTTACCTCGTTCGTCGGCGTCCTGAGAAGACGACTCTTCGAATCACGATTCATTATGGCGACGCCCACGTCGAATCCGAACAGACCGCTGCCTAAATGGACAGACGGACCGATTCAACGACCAGCTCAGTAGCGGTCCTTCCGTACTCACCGAACGGTTCGCCACATTCGGGCAGATCGATGACCCGCCCGTCCCGTACCACAGCCTCCCAGGTCACGATCTTTGCTGTCGGTAGTTCAACGTCCAGACGAACGCCGCCGTCCGACTTTTCCCATCCGCGTCGGCGCATATCGAACAGGCCCCAACCCATTTCACCGAGAATGGCGCGCTCGACTGCTTGTATCCGCGGCGAATTCAGACCAACACAGCCCCGATACCGACCGAGGACGTTGCCAATCTCTCCGTGTCCCGTCACGACGTTGCGAAGCAGCGCTATGTCGGCAAATGCCCACCCGGTTCCTTTCGGGAAGACGAGAACCGTGGGTGCGAATCGGTGTCCGCCCGTATGACTGGTTCGCCATATCCGTGTGGTCGTTCCTAGGACGGTCGGATCGGAGAAGAGATCGATCGCCAATCGTGTACCGAGCGTCCCACAACACCGGTCTCGACGTCCATGCGTGCACACCAACACGTCTGCGCTCGCCGCCACTGCAGGTTGGGGGCCGCCGCCGGCGATGAGCTGCCGCACGGCGTCGACCACATCCGTCGCATCGACGGTCACCTCGCTGCGCAGGAAGTTAGCGAACAGACCATCGCACCCGCCTTGATAGAAGACGACTGTGCGACGAGTATCGGTGTCCCGAGGAACCACGCCTTGGATGCGGCATTTGCTGGCTCCCAGGTCGGACGTCAGATCCAGCGGAAGTATCTCCGCCAAGTCCTTGGGCCAGGGGAGCGGCCATTCGACCAAGAGAAACGAGCGATAGCTCCCAATCGTTCCGACGGGATCGGCATCTTGGGCCTTTGTCCAGGTCGCACAACGGATTGCTGCTTCGGATTGTGTACTCAAGATGGATGCCCTCGTGCGTCACCAAGTCGCGACCACATCGTGGTGACCGATCAGTCGTAGCGGGCCGCGGCGAAAGGCTCGAATGCGGTCGGGTCAACGGGGCCGATGATCCGAGGGCTGGTGCTGGCCCGGCGGGTGGTCCAGATGACGGATACCAGCTCCTCGACCGACAGGTCTGCCAACGGGGCCGAAGCAAGGTCTCGCAGCACGACTTCGGCGTCGACCTCCTCGACGGTGACCGGCGTCCGGATTTGATCGCACTGCACGAGGAGCACGTCACCGTCGAAACCACGGCCGGTCACTGCGGGCATGAACTTGAACCAGAATTGACGGGTCTCGTAGGGCTTGGGCACAGCGGCCGGTCCGGTCACCACGCCTGATACTTCGGCGAAGGTGACACCCAGCCTCGTCATCGAAGCCCTCACCTCGTTTTCGGTCCGCTCGATGGTGACCTGTGCCAGCTTTTTCGGCTCGCCGTGGCGCTCCCTCGAGATGGCGATGGCCTTTTCGAGGTCGATCGGGATGAGGAGCGGATACTCGCCGGCTTGGCCCTGGTGGGTCACGTCGACGCCGAACCAGCCGACGTGCTCCCGCCAGGAGATCCCACCGCCGAAATCGAGGTCGATGTCTGTGAAGCGGAGATGCACCTTGGCGTCATCGGCGGCGACCAACGGCGGGGGCACCACCGCCCGGACCCGGTCCGGCGCGCTGCGATAGACCACCTCCAATGAGGCGATCGGCGGCAGCTCGACGCCGCCCGGGTGCGGGTCGGTCGGCTCGACGACCCAACGGTTCTGAGCTGCAGACTGCATCAGAGCTCTACCTCCTCGCTATAGAACTGCTTGGACCACTTGCGATGGGCGATGATCCCGGCCTCGCTTCGCGTGAGCACTGGAAGTGGCCGGTAGATCTTGTTCTCCCAGATGGGAATGTCTTGGGTGAGGCCGGCGGTGAACTCGTCGGCGAAGAAATCCACGCTCTCCGGCGGGGCGTCAGCTGGCACCGAGAAGAACCAGCGCACATGCACGTTTTCGTTGTTGATCGGAGTGACCGACGAGACAAAGGTGAGAACACCGGGAATCCGGACCACCCCCAGGCCGAGTCCGAAGGTCTCGCGCTCGAGTCCGGGATTCTTCACCGACTTGTAGGTGCCCTTTATGACTTCTTCGCCCTCGGGAACGGTCGGGGTCCCGTGCACGTACTGGAAGTGGGCGAAGTCATGGTTGTTCTCGGCCATCTCCTGGCACGAGGTCGAGATCTGGATCTCGCGTACCGTAGGCACGGTCCAGGTCGGGTCGTCCATCTCCGGAACCACTGGCAACTCGTAGAAGGGATCACGAGCCTGAAAGTGGTGCCACGCCCAGATTGCCCCGCCTCGCTCGACACACGGGTAGGTCCGCAGCTTGGCCTTGGTCGGAATGCGCTCGCTCGCGCTGTAGGGGATCTCATCGCAGCGACCTCCGGATCCTTCGAAGCGCCAGCCGTGGAACGGGCAGCGGATGCAATCGCCCTCGACCTTGCCGCCCACCGCCAAGTGAGCGCCCAGGTGGGGGCAGTAGGCGTCCAAGAGAAACGGAACCCCGTTGTCGCCCCTGTACAGCACTAGATCCCGGCTGAAGTAGTGCAGGGCGGACGTCGACCGGGCGTCCAACTCCGAACTCCGCGCCACTACGAACCAGCCGTTCGGTATCGGGAAGGGAAAGCGGTCGGTGACGGTGCGCACCCTCACCCGCGGCGTCGATGGATCGAGCAGCGACCGGTCGCGCGGCATAGGGAGACCGACACCGTCCCACCCACCATCGATGCGCGGGGCCTTGTAGTCTATGAGATGACTCTTCAGGTCGCTCACGCTTCGTGCACCTCCTCCACGGTGGGACCGATCCGGGACACGGTGTCGGCCAGCTTGTCGACGTCGAAGCGGTAGACCTCGGCGGCCGTGAGCCCGAGGATCTGAGCCGTCTCTTCCTGCGGCACATCGTGGAACACGTCGTGGATGGAGGCACGCGTTTGTGGCCAGGTGCCTTCGGGATGTGGGAAGTCGTTTCCCCAGAGGAGGGTGCGCACTCCAACCCGGCCCCGGGTGGTGATCTCGTAGCGCGACGGCGTCGAGGCGCCGAGGAACACATTGGTCCCGAGGTACTCGCTCGGCTTGCGCTCGGTGGACTCGCGGAACAGATTGCCGAACTTGCGGGTGTTGTGCCCACCGATCCATTTCTCGTCCATCCGCTCAATGAGGTCTGGTAGCCACCAAGCCCCGTTCTCGGTGACGGCGAAGCGCAGCCTCGGGTGTCGGTCGAATACCCCAGCCCAGATCAGGATCCACAGTGGACGAGCGGCCCACCACCAGGCCTCGGTTGCAAAGATTGGCACCAAGCCCGGTCCCGGCAGAATGTCTCTAGACGAGCCCCCCGAATGGATTGTCACTACCAGGTCCAGATCTTCGGCCGCCGTCCACACCGGCTCGTAGATCGGGTCGTGGTAAGCGGGCTTGTGGCCCCACAAGGTTGGGATCATCACGGCGCGCAGCCCAGCGGCCGCAACCCGACCCATCTCGGAAACGGCCTCGGGGATATCGTGGAGGATCGGGACAACGGCCACACCACAACGGCGCTCGGGGCTGTGACTGCACAGCTCGGCCAACCACCGATTGTGAGCGCGGGCCCCTGCCATCACCAGCTCTCCGTCGAGCTCACCGGAGCTCTGCAGGCCGGAGCTGAACGGTGCCGACGCCCCACCTCCGAGGACGTCGGCGTCGGGGAAGATGATCTCGCCGGTGATCCCCTCCCTGTCCAGCTCGGCGTTGCGTGTCGCCGGGTCATAGGAAGCAAGTGCTCCGCCATCGCCGCTCTCCTCTTCCCACTCCGTCCGGAACTTCTCCTGCTCGGCCGAGGCCGATTCGAGGATCAGGGACCGTTGCGCCAGGGATGCCTCGAGGTCTTTGTCGAAGGCTGCACGGTGACGCGGATCGACGTAGTCGCGATAGGCCTCGCTGGGCGGTCCGGCATGGGTGTCGGACGAGATGACGAGATAGTTGTCAACCATGGTGGTCTATTCCTTTCAGATTCCGGCTTGGTGTAGATAGGGCTCCTGCCGGGCGATGATCGCCTCGGCCCGCGCGCGGACTTCGTCGTCCATGAACCCGTCGGGGAGCAGCCAAAAGCGGTCAGCTCGAATTCCTTCCGCCACCCAGGAGGCCACCTCGGCCAGTGGCATCACGGGGGTCTCCTGTCCCTGCTGGGCCATCATCTCCTTGAAGGCTTCCGCCGTCATTCCTGGCCGGCTGCGCGGCCGCTCTCGCTCCAGTTGGGGTGGCCGATTGCGGTCGGCCGTCCACAGGCCGGTCAGAAGCAAGCCTCCAGCCGGCAGGAGAACCGAGGCGCTGATGTTTGATCCGAGGATCCTCAGCTGACGGTGAAGGCACTCGGTGAGCGTCACCACCGCTGCTTTGGACGACGCGTAGACACCGGCGCTCACCATGGCGACGAGGCCACCGTCGGGCGAGGACGTGTTCACGACGTGACCGTCCTCCCCATGCTCGACCATGTGCGGGAGAAAGGCGTGGACCCCGTTGGCGACGCCGAAGACATTGACGGAGAATGTCCAGCGCCAGTCGTTCGGCGTGTTCAGCCACAGCTGCGGCTCGGCGGGCGGACCCACGCCGGCGTTATTGCACAGCACGTGGACGTTCCCGAACCGTTCGATCGCTCGATCCCGCAGGCTTTCGACCGACGACACGTCCGTGACGTCAGTGGGGACGCCAAGCACTTGGGCGCCCCCATCGCTCAGTTCCTTTGTTACGGCCTGAAGCGCCTCCGATTCGATATCGGCGAGCGCGACCTGCATGCCTTCTGCGACGAACCGCTCGACGATGGCCCGACCGATCCCGCTGGCTGCGCCCGTTACGACCGCCGTCTTGTTTGCGAACTCCCGCATCCGAACCTCCGAAGTCACCCAACCTGCCCACTTCTCATGTTAGAATATGATAACTATGTCTGATAAATCGATGCTCCGCAAGAGGCCAGGCAGGCCAGCACGCGTCACGACGATCGAGATCGCCGAAGCGGCGCTCGACCTGGGCCTAGAAAACGCCACCATCCGCAACGTGGCCGAACGCCTGGGTATGAGCGTGCCCGGCCTGTACCACCACGTTCGGACTCGCGAGGACCTATTGGCGATCGCCGCCGCCCACAGCCTCGGCGCTGCGGAACTCCCCCCACATGAGGGTTTGGATCTCGATGAGTGGCTGACCAATTACCGCGCGCTTCGTGTTCGACGCCCTCGTTGCCCAGCCCGAGGTGATCGGACAGATCATCGTCGGGACGGTCAACACGGTGCGTATGGCGCAGCACTTGGAACGCTTCCTCCAAGTGCTGTCGGATCACGGACGGTCACTGCAAGAGGCTTACGACGCGTACAGGTTGCTAAACGCAACGATCATCGGAGCCGCAGCGTCGGAGATCGCAATTCGAGCCGCCGATGAGGCGGGCCACTCGAGCATCGAGGACCTTCGACGGGCGGCACGGGCGCTGGGACCCGACAAGTCGCCGCTCATGAGCGAGCTGACACGGGGCACCTACCGCGAGCCCGAGCCCTTCATAGTTGTTGAAGCAGCCATCGAGATGCTCACCGGAGGCGATCCAACGGTCAGCTGACGGCTCATCCGCCAGGACGCGGCCGGCGGGCCCCTTTGGCAACATCTCCTGCGCAACATCGGCGGATCTCACCGCTTGCCAAAGATGAGCTTCAGTCGCCGATTTGGCAGACCCAAGAGCAGAAAGGCCGGCCCTGGCGGTCCGGATATTTCATGATGGCTTTTGGATCGCTTTTCTGCACGTCAAGGGTCACTGCAGAACTCTGCGACGCTTCACGTCCTCGTTCGCTTGACCGTCCCCCAGTGAACGCTCCTGCGACTGTGACATCTCCAGTGTGCGGCATGCACCAGACAGTCGAAGGTGTCCCTGGAGAGCTCGGGCCTAACGCGTCCGCAGTTAGGCCACCACCTCTTGAGCGGGCTGACAGACCGGCTGCCAACAAGAAACGGAAGGCACCGGGTCTCATTCTCCGAACATCCGTCGTCATCTTCACTGGCGGATCTAAGTGTGATCCCAGGCGTACGGGGCAGCCTCCCACCGCAATCGGTTCAAGTTGGTGCTGTTCAGGATGTTCGTCGGGGGCGCCCGCTAGGTTGTGAGTTCGAGTCTCACCCCCGGAGCATTTGATTTCGTTTCCGCTTGTTAGCGCCGGTAGCTCCAGCACCTGCAGCACCCCACCTTCCACCTCAGGGTCGTCGAGCGCGCCACGTGCTCAACGAAGTCGGCCGTGGCGGAAATCGGCATCACGTTCTCGGAGAGCGTGTAAGGATTCGGCGCCTGCGCCGGCAGCGCGTCGCGGTTGTAACACCCTCTGATTTTGTCGTTCGTATCACTGAGATGGTTCCATGCGAGCGAAACCTCGGGTCGCAGGTATCTGGTGACGTCTCGATACACGGCTGTGTGCAGTTCAAATGTCGCTCGTCCTACAGTCAGGCGACCCAGCAGGCCAGATTTGCCGGATTCCCATTCCGCGGGCACGGTGTTCCACTGCGCTGATCCGTGAGGCTTGGTGCTGGCCTACCCTCCCCGCAGTCGAGCCCAACATGACCGCCAAGGACGCCATTAGCCCCGGCCACCACAGCGCGATGTTGTGCACGGCGTTATGGTTTCCGATCACGATTGTGGCAACGAGCGCCGCACTACAGACGCCCAGGTGCCAGACGCCGCGCCGTGCAGAGAGAAGGAGGCAGACAGCGGCGACTGGCCACATGTAGTACCAGATGAGTTCGGTCTCGAAGAGCACCCGCAAGAAGAAGGCGATCGCCGTCATCGTGAGCACCGTCGTCAGGTCATGCCGGCGACGACAGACGGCGATGGCGAGGCAGGCTGACAGCAGCAGTGCGAGCAATCGCGTCGGGCCACCTCCGTCCGTACCGGGACCGATGACGGGGGCGAGGTAGGTCAGCGGCGTGAACGATACGGCCTTGGGAAGGAACGGCTGATTCACGAGCACGAAACGGGTGAGGCCGGGCTGGCCGATCAGCGGGGGGACGAGCGCAAGCAGGCTCGGCAGGACTAGTCGGCACGAGACCTTCGCGAATGACCGCCAGCCCAAACAGGCGAGCACGGGGGCCACGCCCAGTATGGCGAGCGGTTGGAACGCGATGCCGAGGCCCAAGAGCCACGCCGCACGCCGCCCGCCGATGTCCGGACGTCGCTGGATGGCCAGGGCGGCCCAGAGCACCATTGCCACGGCAACGCAATCTTCGGGATGCCCCCAGACTCCGGCGACGTTGCTGACCCCGAGCGCGCTCACCAGCGCCAGCGCAAGTCGGGTGCGGTCGGTGAGGCTCCAGGACCGGGCAACGGCATCGATAGCGAAGAGCGCGGTTGACGCGATGAGGAGCACTGTCGGTCCGAGCAGCAGCCAGAGGCCTAGCGGGCTGCTGCTCGGGAAGTGGGCGGCGAGGCCAACCATCTGGGCGAACAGCAGGATCGGGGCCAGCACGATCTCGAGAGCCGGAGGCGACGTCAGCGCGCCCGGAGAGGCGTAGATGTGAGCGAACTGACCGTGGGCAAGGAACCACGAACTCGCGCTCATGCCCCAGAGGTCTCCGGGCGTAATGAGCTCGAGGTGTCCCCCATGAGGGATTCCGTGGCCCAGAACGCTGTAACCCATGACTGGGACGAGCATCGCAATGGTCGCCACGATCGGGGCTGGGCGTTCCACGACCCACGCTCTTGCCGCCGCGACCGCCCGCCCTTGATCCAGCTGCGTCCACTGTCGCTTCCGCACCATTCCCCCAATGGCCGTTGCGTTCACGAAACGCTGTCGATGAATGGAGAGTACGACGAGGAGACGCCAAGATCCATGAGTCAAACGGACTACTTCTCTCGAACCCAATCCGGGTTGGATCATGCCCATGTTCGTGGGGGCACGCGTCCCAGCTGACTCTTCTGGTCGCTGAGGGCTCGGCGGGCGCACTCCGTCTTAACGCGCCGGTTGTCGGCATGGCTTCGACACCGGACTGGGCGGCATCTTTAGCTACGGCGACGCGGGCTTCCACGGTTCGGCGGGCGCACTCCACCTCAACGCGCCGATTTTAGGCATGGCCGCGACACTTGATAGGTGGGGGGTATTGGCTCGTGGCTTCGACGGCGGCATCTCCAGCTACCGGACGCCTTCTCCGAAGGTTCGTCAAGCCGCTAGGTGATCGCAACGTCCAGCCGCAGCCCATTCATCTCTCTGATTCGTGGCCGCAGAACAGTGCTGCGGCCGTTTGATCTGGAATAGCGCCGGATGGTTGTCGAACGCCTTCGTTTGGGTAGTTCTAGAGGAGAGCAAATAGAGGAGACGAAACGGCATGAAGAAGTTCACCTTCCTTATCGGCATGGCCACTGGATTCGTCGTTGGTTCGAGGATCGGGCGCGGCCCCTACGAGCGGCTCGAAACCTCGGTGCGACAAGCAATCAACCAGCCGAAGGTCCAGAATACGTTGCATTCGGCGGCTGACAGAGCAAAATCCGTCCGGGATTCCGCCCTCGACGCAACAACGGAAACGATCGATGACGTCTCGGACGCCGCCACCACGGCGATCGACGAGACGTCGAAACGGATCAGGAACGGAACGCAGGACGTGCCCTCGAAAGTCCGAAACCGCGCGTAGAGATTCTGCCCATCAGGGTGACCGCAATGGTCGGCGTGCGACCATTGCGCTGGGCAGCCGTCAGCCCATCGGAGTCGGACTCGCGGGGCAGTCAGCGCTTGGGTGTTCGGGTCTTCTGCTCGGCCGATCCGCAACGAGGGCGAAAGTGATCCCGAACGCAATGTTGTCGGCGAGCTGAGGGCCGAGCGGCAAATCTCGGATTGCGGCGAACCGACGGCCAATGACGCCTGCGCCGACGATCCCCATCGCGGCGCCGCCGGTTGCTCCCCAAAGTGGCGACCGCCGGAGTGGGAGGAAGCGTCCAAGGGCCTGCCCGAATACGGCCGAGATTCCGAAATGGATCGTGGCCCCGACGATCGCATTGGGGCGTCCGGGTAGAACAAGCGTGGCGATCGCCCGCGTGCCGCGTAAGGCGTACTGCGTCGCACCAAGGACGCCGTCGCGACGCATGCTGTAGAGCAGCGATGGAGCCGCTCCGAGGAGGCTGGCCGCAAGTGTCGCCTCGACGATCCGTCCTTGCGGACGCCTGCTCGTTGTATGCGGCATGCCGGAAGAGTAGAACGTGCCCGCAATCCGTCTGACGTGACGGGGTCGTGGGGGACTAATGCTCGAAGGCCAGAAGATCCTCGTTACAGGAGCAACCGGTCGGGTCGCGTTCCCGATCGCCCGGGCGCTTGCCAAAGACAATGAGGTCTGGGGAGTGGCCCGGTTCACCGACCCCGGCTCGCCGTCCCGACTCGAGACGGCAGGGGTGCGGCCGGTGGCCCTCGACGTCTCGACCGCGGACTTCTCGACGCTGCCCGACGACTTCTCCCACGTGTTCCACGCCGCCATGGCGTCGGGGGCGGACGGTTGGGCGTCGGCGTTCGAGATGAACTCGCAGGCGCCGGGCGCGCTGCTCCACCACTGCCGAGCCGCGAAGGGCTTCGTGTTCTGCTCAACCGGTTCGATCTACCAGTACCAAGGACGCCGGGCGCTGAAGGAGAGCGATCCCCCCGGCGTTCCCCGACTCGACAGCTACGGCAACTACAGCTTCTCGAAGGTGGCCGGGGAGGCCGTCTGCACGTGGGTGTCCCGGCAGTTCGGGGTGCCGCTCACCATCATCCGCATCTGCTCGACCTATGGGCCCGAGGGGGCGCGCCGGCCGACCGCTTCGACCGGATGCTGGCCGGCAAGCCGATCCGGCTCCATCCCGACGCGCCGAACAACTTCAACCCCATCTACGAGGACGACTATGTCGCGCACGGCGTCCGTGCCCTCGAGGTGGCGGACGTGCCACCGGTGGTCGTCAATTGGGCCGGCAGCGAGACGGTGAGCGCGGAGGAGTACTGCACCTACATGGGCGAGCTCGTCGGGATCGAGCCGACGATCGTGTACGACCCGGCCGTCCACACCGCCTTGTGGCCGGACGTCACTCACATGCACGAGGTGCTGGGCCGGACCAAGGTCCATTGGCGCGACGGATTCCGGCGCATGATCGAGGCGCGCCACCCCGAGTTGCCGCTACAGGACCGGGGATAGCGGATCATCTGCGCTGCGACCAGCGGTCCTTGTCCCGCCCTACGGGGGCGGTCAAGATACGGCTGCTGTGACAAACCTACGCCCGGCGGGCCAGTACGTTCCTGCTCGCCGCGCCAGGACCATGGCGCGCCGACGGCGCACGTTCGCGGTGGGGGCGCTCCTCGTCGTGATCTTGATCGTCGTCCTGGTATACGCGATGGGTTCCTCGGGCGGGAACAAGGCAGCGTCGCCGCCACCGACCACCTCGGCCCACCACCGGGTTAGGACGACGCCCGGTTCGGGCCAACGCGCATCGGGCGGCAGCGATGGTGCGGGAGCGACAGGGATCCCCGCGATCGAATCGGGTGTGCTGCCGTGGCAGCTCGCGGCACCGCTGAGCCGGGAGGTCGCGGTGCCCGGCGCGGCGGCCGGCAGCATCAGCGTGCTCGGCGGTCTCACGGCAGGCAACGCGACGACGGGGAACGTGGTGAACCTCGCGGTGCCGGCAGGCACCCAGACGCCCGCCGGCGCGCTGGCGACTGCGGCTCACGACGCGGGCGCGACGACCCTCGGGAGCAGGGTCCTCGTCTTCGGTGGCGGCGCTCTGAACTCCTTCACGACCGTCCAGGCCTATCCGTTGACGGCGGTGGGTGCGTCGGCCACCGGTGTCGTCGTCGGTCAGCTGCCGCAACCGCGTTCGGACGACGATGCCGTGACGATCGGGCACACCGCCTATGTCGTGGGCGGCTACGACGGCACGGTCGCGGATCCGGAGGTGTTGTCGACGACGGACGGAAGTTCCTTTCATGTGGTGGGCTCATTGCCCGTCCCCGTCCGATATCCGGCAGTAGCCGCTCTGGGGCGAATGATCTATGTGTTCGGTGGCCAGCAGATCGGCGGGGCGGCCGCCCCGGTGAATGCCGTCCAGCGCATCGACACCGCGTCGGGAAAGATCCAGGTCGTCGGCCATCTGCCGCAGGCTCTGTTCGGGGCGTCCGCGGTGACGCTGGGCGGTGTTGTCTACGTTGCCGGGGGAACGACCGGGGCTTCCGACTCGGGGGTCATCTACGCCTTTGATCCCGCGAAGGGTCGTGTGCTCGTGGCGGGACACCTCGTCACGCCGCTGGCCAACGCCGCTGTCGCGACCGTCGCCGGCACGGCGTGGCTCGTCGGAGGAGAGGGCGGGACGACGCCCACGACCACCGTGCAGATGATGAAGCCCAACTTCAAGTTCGGCACCGCGGGTGCCGAGGGCGCCGGCTCGCCGTACTTCGGGGGGAAGCTGCTGGTTGCGGACCGGGGGAACGACCGGATTCTGCTGATCGACGACCAGAACCAAGTTGCCTGGACCTACCCGTCGGTCTACGCGTCGCCACCGCCTGGGGGCTTCTACTTCCCCGACGATGCGTTCTTCGCGAAGAAGGGCACGGAGATCATCTCGAACCAGGAGGACAACGAGACGCTCGTCATCATCGGGTTTCCTTCCGGCCAGCTCCTGTGGAGCTACGGGCACCCCCGGGTCAAAGGTTCGAGCCCGGGCTATCTCCACACACCGGACGACGCGTACCTGCTCAAGAACGGCCAGATTACCGTGGCCGACGCGTACAACTGCCGGGTGCTCGTGCTCAACCCGAACGGTACGACCGCATCGCAGATCGGCACGACCGGCAACTGTGTGCACAACCCTCCGTCGTCGTTGGGTTCTCCCAACGGCGACACTCCCTTGGCCGATGGGAACTTCCTGATCTCGGAGATCAACGGTTCCTGGGTCAGCGAGTACACACCCCAGGGAGCAATTGGTCTGGACGGTCAAGCTCCCCGTCGGTTACCCGTCCGATCCCCAACAGCTCGGCCCAAATCTCTACCTCCTGTCCGACTACTCACACCCGGGCGGTTTCATCGAGTTCACCCGCCAGGGACACGTGACCTATCGTTACCAACCTCCGTCCGGGCAGGGCGAGATGAACCAGCCTTCGCTGACGGAGATGCTGCCCTCCGGGGTGTTCATGACGAACGACGACTACAGGGACCGCATGGTCGCTGTCGACCCGACGACGCAAGCGCTGGTCTGGCAGTACGGAGTCACCGACACGCCGGGGACCGGTCCGGGCTTCCTGAACACGCCGGACGGCTTCGACCTTGTCATGGGCAACGGGGTTTTGCCGTTGCACCCTGCGGCGGGCTGACGTCTGCGCTCACGCTGGCTGCGTGAAGATGTCCACGAGATGGAATCCGACCGGCTTGCCGCAACGCGTCCGCATGCCATTGTCGGGTCGATGACACATCGGCTGACCGGTCGGATCGCGCTCCTCGTTGCACTCGCTTCGGTTGTACTTCAGCGCGTGCGGTGGAAGCTCGGGTCCTTCGATCACGCTGTACAACGGTCAGCACACCCAACTGACCGCCGCGCTCGTCTCGGCCTTCGAGCAGAAGACAGGCATCGCCGTCCGTGTCCTTTCCAACGACGGCGTCGTTCTGGCCGACCAAATGCTGCAGGAAGGGTCGGCTTCCCCCGCAGACGTGTACATCACGGAAAACACCCCCGAGTTGATGCTGCTGCAGGAACATCAACTGTTGGCGAAGTTGAGCCCGGCGATCCTCTCCCAGGTTCCCGCCGTGGACTCGTCCCCACAAGGAGACTGGGTGGGTGTCGCCGAACGCGTCAACACGTTGGCCTTCGACCCAGCCAGGCTCCCGGCCAGCGCATTGCCCACATCCATTCTCGATCTGGCCAACCCGAACTGGGCCGGACGGATAGCCATTGCACCGACGGACTCGGACTTCCTGCCCCTTGTGAGTGCGGTGGCGGCGACCTACGGGCATGCGAAGGCGCTCAGCTGGCTGGAGGGACTCAAGCGCAACGCGACGCTGTACCAAACCTCCGAGGCCGTGGTCGCAGCAGTCAACCGAGGTTCTGTGCCCGCTGGGATCGTCAACGAGTACTACTGGTACCGCCTGCGCCTCGAGGTCGGAGCGGGCAACATGCACAGCGTGCTGCACTCCTTTCCCGCTCACGACGCCGGCTCCGCCGCCAACATCTCCGGTGCGGCCGTACTGGCGTCCAGCGGCAACCATGCGGCAGCGGATCGTTTCGTGGCTTTCCTCGTCAGCCGACAGGGCCAGAGGATCCTGGCGCAGGGAGACGACTTCGAGTACCCGATACGTCCCGGCGTCGCGCCGAATTCGGCGCTACCGCCCCTGTCGCATTTCAATCCCACGTCTCTCGGAGTGGCGAGCCTCGGCGACGATCGGGCGGCCGTGGCTCTGCTCCAGCAGGCCGGCCTCGCGTGAGGTGGCGGACGTGACCGGATCCAATCCCACGGTGGGTGGCGCCGGACCCGTCCGAAGAGGCGCCGCGCCGGGCAAGACATGGACTGCACCGCGATCGCTGTTCGTGATCGGCATGCTCGCGGTCGTCGTCATCGTGATTCCCATCATGGTCACCGTCGGTCAATCCGTCTCTGGTGGTTGGAGCAATGCCCGCCAGGTCCTGCACGACGAGGCGGCCTGGTCGCTCCTCGGTCACACGCTGCTCATCGCCGCCATCGTGACGCCGCTCTGCGGTGTCGTGGGCGTGACGACGGCCTGGTTCCTGGAACGGACACGAGTACCGGGGCGCCCAATCTGGATCGTGCTGGTGGTGCTACCGCTGACCGTGCCGCCCCTCGTCGTGAGCACGGCCTGGGTCTCGTTGTCCTCTGTCATGCAGGGATATCTCGGAGCCGTCGTGATCACGACGTTGACCTACTCGCCCCTCGTGTTTCTGTTGGTGACCGTGGCACTGCGCGGTCTCGATCCGGCCCTCGAGGAGAGTGCACGAAGTCTCGGCTGCAGTTCCGCCCAAAGCTTCCGGCGTGTCGCGTTGCCACAGTTGCGTCCTGCCATTCTCGGTGGCCTGCTGCTCGTGTTGCTCGACCTCCTCGTTGAATACGACGCGTACGCCGGTCTGCACATCCAGACGTTCAGCACCTCGATCTACGCCCAGTACCAAGCCGGTTCGACGACAGGGGCCGCGGTGCTCTCGTGCATCACCACGGTCCTCTGCATCGGGTTCCTCCTCGTCGAGATGCGGGCGCGCGGAGGGGCCGAATACGTCCGTGTGTCCTCCGGATCCCGCCGGGCGGCCAGTTGCCGGGACCTCGGCCGGGCAACGGTCCCCGTCTTGCTCGGGCTGAGCGTCCTGGTGGGGCTTTCTCTGGGGGTCCCGCTCGGCATGCTCGTCAACTGGCTCAGCCAGAGCAGCTCGGCTGGATTGACTGCCGCCAACGCCGGGCTGTCGTACCTGCCCGTCGCGACGTTGACCTCCGTCGGTCTCGGGCTCGGCGCGGCGGCACTCGCCTTGGTGCTGGCCGTGCCCCTCGCCTACCTCGCCACCCGCTCCGGAAGCCGATTCGCCTCGCTGCTCGAGCGGGGCTCGTACCTCTCCTTCGCCCTTCCGGACCTCGTCGGGGCGCTCGCCTTGGCCTATGCAGCCGTGCACTACGCCCGCTTCCTCTATGAAAGCGTGCCGTTGCTGATTTTGGCCTACGCGATTCTGTTCGTGCCTCTGGCCATCGTGGCGATCAGGGCATCACTCGGGCAGATCGAGGTTCGTCTCGAGGACAACGCTCGGTCTCTCGGCGCCAGTGCATGGAGTGCGTTCTGGCGCGTCACCGTGCCCTTGGCACGCCCCGGACTCGCGGCAGCAGGGTTCTTGGTCTTTGCATTCGTCGTCGGCGACCTGACCACGGCGCAGGTGCTGCTCCCACCCAGCATGTATACCCTCATGACGCAGTTCTCCGCCAACGCCTCGACCGTCGCGCTCGCGGCGGCGGCACCCTACGCCGTCGCGCTGGTCCTGATCGCGCTGGTCGCGGCGGCCTTCGTCATTCATGGCTATGGCCGGGTGAGAGTTGCGGGTCGTTTCCGGCCATGACGGAGAACCGACCGCCTGGACTCTGGTGCCTTGGCGTGAACAAGTCGTATGGACAGGGACGAGTCCTCGAGGGCCTGGATCTGGAAGTACCCGCTGGGACCGTCACCGCGATACTCGGCGCCTCGGGAGCGGGGAAGACGACGTTGCTCCGCGTCGTCATGGGTCTCGACCGGCTCGATACCGGCCGCATTGCCATCGGCGCGAACGTCGTGGCCGACGCGGGCGTCCACGTGGCGACCGAACGGAGGCGGGTGGGCTATGTCTCCCAGGAGGGCGCGCTGTTCCCTCAGTTGACCGTCAGCGACAACATCGCCTTCGGGCTGCCTCGTGGGGAGCGAAAGTC
The DNA here is from genome assembly GCA_963828455.1 of uncultured Acidimicrobiaceae bacterium. Taxonomy (GTDB): domain Bacteria; phylum Actinomycetota; class Acidimicrobiia; order Acidimicrobiales; family RAAP-2; genus Bog-473. Next base: position 73,245 of record CAWHFH010000020.1, read on the forward strand.
CAGCAAACGGGTCCATGAGGTCCTGGAGCTCGTCGGCCTGAGCCAGCAGTTCCTTTCCCGTAATCCGGCCGAGCTCTCGGGAGGCGAGCAGCGACGAGTTGCGTTGGCCCGTGCCCTGGCGCCACGACCGATCGTGATCCTCCTCGACGAGCCGTTCACGGGACTCGATGCCGCGCTTCGCCTGGACACCCGCGAGGCCGTGCTCGGGGCCTTGGCCGAAGAAGCAGCGACCGCGCTGCTCGTGACCCATGACCAGGCGGAGGCGCTGTCGACGGGCGACCACGTCGGCGTGCTCCGGGACGGCAAACTGGCGCAATTGGCCGAGCCGGAAACGATCTATCGACGACCTGTCGACCTGCCCCTTGCGCAATTCGTGGGAGAAGCGGTCGTCGTGCCCGGTGATGCCGACGGCGCCGCCGTGACGTGCGCGCTCGGCGTGCTCTCGATCGAGAATCGAGTGCGGCCCGGACGCGTGGACGTGATGATCCGACCCGAACAAATCCGTATCGCCCTCGATGGTGAGAGCACCGGATCGGGTGGGACCCTCCTGCCGAGGGCAGTAGTCACGCGTCGTCGGTTCTCGGGTCCCGACGTCACCGTGTTCATGGTGCTCGGCGATTCTGAGAACGGTGTGACGACGGCCTTGACGGCCCGGACACGCAGCCTGGGGGCTCCTGCCGTTGGTGAGACGGTCGCCCTGCAAGTGCTCGGCGAGGTGCGGGTCTACACAGCCGGAGCACGCGCCGCGGAGTAGCGATGGTACGAATCGGCATACTGCGCACCTCGGGCGCTCTCCTGGCTGCTCTGTTCGTTCTGGCGAGCACTCTCGCGACGGCTACGGCGACGGCTACGGCTACGGCTACGGCTACGGCCCGGGCGGCGGCGCCGTCGGTGTCGGGCGCGGACGCCGTGCACGCAGCCACTCGGACGATGCAGACCTCCTCGGACGTGGAGATCACGTTGCAGGGGGCGTCCGTCGGAGGCATCGCGCCGCCCGCGATCACGGGGTCGGGAATGTTCAACTTTCGTGCGGCACGGGGGCTGATCGACCTGAATGTCGCCGCGCCCGGTGGCGTCACCGCGGTGCACCGCACACTGTTTCTCCCGTCGCTGGTCTACGTGAAACCTCCTTCGGCGCACACGGCGTCGCTCCCTGCTGGCAAGAACTGGATCGTCGCCGAGCTCGACAAAATCGAGTCGACGTCTGCAAACTTCCCCCAGTTCGTCCTGCAGGAAGAGGGGCTGAGCCCCCTCCTCGAGCTGCAACAGCTCATCTGGGGCGCGGTGTCCGTGAAAGCCATCAAGGCCCGTGACCTGGACGGGGCGAGGGCCTCGGGCTACGAAGTGCGCGTCGACCTGCAGAAGGCCGAGGACACGGCCACGTTTTTCAACGCCCCGCTCGGCCTGGCCATAAAGACCGAGATCAACAGCCTCGGCACGTCCGGCAGCGGTGCCGGTCGGAGCCTTCCCCAGATATCGGAGAAGGTCTGGGTGCGCGACGGCCGGGTCGTCCTCATGAGCGTGTCCCCGCCGGGCGCCGGCGTGGGCGTCACGACCACGGCCTTCAGCGGTTACGGCGTACGAGTGTCCGTCCGTGCTCCGAGCCCGGGCAGCGTGGTCGACGTAACGCGGCTGACGCCGGCCGCGGAGAAGGAATCCGGGGCTGACGTGGCGTAGGCCACGTTCGTGGTCATCTCTCAAGCGCTGAGGCTGGGGACCGCCGACGAGCGGGATTTCGTCGCTTCCGGTCCCGAGTCGAACTGCGCCACCCACACTCGTTGGCCCGGTTCGAGGCCGAGGTCGGCCGCGGTGCCCCGGCTGAGCTGGACCCAACAGTCCTCGCTGCTCCCGTCGGCCAGCGCGACGTCGACCTTGACCTCGAAGCCGAGGTGCGTGACCCGGGTGATGGTGCCCGCGACCGCCCCGTCAGGCGGTGGGGTGTCGGGGTTACGGTGGATGGCGAGGTCGTGGGGCCGCACCCACTCGCCGTTGAGGCGGGTGGCCGGGCCCAGGAACGTCAGCACGAACTCGTTGGCCGGGTGGTCGTACATGTCCGACGGTGTGCCCACCTGCTCGAGGCGCCCGTGATTGATGATGGCCAGGCGGTCGGCCACCTCCATGGCCTCTTCCTGGTCATGGGTGACCAGGACGGTGGTGACGTGCAGCGTGTCGTGCAGGTCGCGCAGCCACTGGCGCAGCTGGGTACGCACCTGCGCGTCCAGGGCGCCAAAGGGCTCGTCGAGCAGGAGCACCTTGGGCTCGATGGCGAGCGCGCGGGCCAGCGCCATGCGCTGGCGCTGGCCGCCCGAGAGCTGGGAGGGGTAGCGCTCGCCGAGGTGCGCCAGGCCCACGAGATCGAGCAGCTCGTCGACCCGGGTCTTGATCTCGGCCTTGGGGCGCCGGCGGATCTCGAGGCCGAAGGCGACGTTGCGCCGCACGGTCAGGTGGCGGAACGGCGCGTAGTGCTGGAAGCAGAAGCCCACGCCCCGGCTGCGCGCCGGCGTTTTGGTCAGGTCCTCGCCATCGATGTGCACGGTGCCGGTGTCGGCGGTGTCGAGGCCGGCGATGATGCGCAGCAGCGTCGACTTGCCGCCGCCGCTCGGCCCGAGCAGTGCGGTGAGCGAGCCCGTCGGCACCTCGAGGGAGACCTCGTCGAGCGCGACGGCGTCGCCGAAACGCTTGGAGATGGACTCGACGTGGATGCTCATGCGGCTGCCTTTCCGTGCCACGCATCGCGATTGCGGTCCGTCAGTGTAAGCAGGAGCAGGACGATCAGCGCGGCGAGGCACAACGCCACGGCTCCCACGTACGCGCTCTGCGGGTCGAGGTTGTCGATGCTGGTGGAGATGAAGAGGGTCAAGGTCTGCGTCTTGCCGGCGATGGCCCCCGAGACGATGGCGACCGCGCCGAACTCGCCCAGTACCCGTGCGGTGGTGAGTGTGACGCCGTAGGCCAGGCCACGGCGGATGTTGGGCAGCGTGATCCTGCGGAACACGGTGAGCGGCCGAGCGCCGAGGGTGCGGGCCGCCTGTTCCTGCTCGGTACCGATCTCCTGGAGGACGGGCAGGACCTCGCGCACGACGTAGGGGAGCGAGACGGCCGCCGAAGCCATGACGATGCCGGGCACCGAGAAGATGACGGTGATGCCGCGGGCGGCGAGCCAGTTGCCGAACCAGCCCGTGTGGCCGTACACGAGCACGAGCGCGAGGCCGATGACGACGGGGGAGAGCGCGAGCGGGATGTCGACGAGCGCGTCGAGCAGCCAGGCGCCCGGGAAGCGGTGGCGGGCCAGGATGAGCGAGACGCCCACTCCGAAGACCGTGTTGAGTGGCACGGCGATGGCGGCGACGAGCAGCGTGAGCCACAGCGCGTGCAGCGCGTCCGGCGCGGTCAGGGCATGCCACGCCGCGCCGAGCCCGTGCTGGAAGGCCCGGTAGAACACCGTGCCGACGGGCAGGACGACGAGCAGGGCGAGGTAGCCGAGGACGCCGAAGCGCAGCGGCAGGCGCCAGCGGGTGTCCCTCACACCGTCTCCGGGACGTCGAAGCGCCGGCGGGCCCAGCCGATGCCGAGGAGGACGAGCAGCGAGATCACGACGAGCACGATCGAGACGGCGCTGGCCGCGGGGAGGGCGTCGCTCTGCGAGAGGCTGAAGATCCACGACGACGCCACCTCGGTCTTGAACGGGAGGTTGCCCGAGATGAGGACGACCGAACCGAACTCGCCGACGGCGCGGGCGAAGGCCAGGCCCGCGCCGGCGAGCACGGCCGGTAGGACGCTCGGCAGGAGGATGCGGAGGAGCACCTGGCGCCGGGTGGCGCCGAGGGAGGACGCGGCGTCCTCCACCTCCGCATCGAGTTCGGCGAGGACCGGTTGGACGCTGCGCACGCAGAAGGGCAGGGTCACGAACAGCAGCGCGGCGCCGATGCCCAGGCGCGTGCCGGCGAGGTCGAGGTGGAACGGGGAGCTGGCGCCGTACAGCGCGAGGAGGGTCAGGCCGGCCACGATCGTGGGGAGCGCGAAGGGCAGGTCGATGACGGCGCTGACGACCGCCTTGCCCTTGAAGTCGTCGCGCACGAGGACGAACGCGATGGCGAGGCCGGCGACCGAGTTGATGACGGCGACGATGGCGGAGGCGGCGAGGGTGAGCTCGAGGGCGGCGACGGCCTCGGGCTGGGTGACGGCGGCCCAGAACGTGTGCCAGCCGCCGCTGAAGGCGTTGGTGATGAGCGCGGCGACGGGGAGGAGCACCAGGAGCGACAGGTAGGTCACCGCGAGCGCGGGCCCGGCGGCCTTCGCGCCGAACCTGCCGGCGTGGGCCAGGGCGGAAGAGGGCGCCACCAGGGAGTAGCGACGCGATCTCCTCCGCCCTGGCCCACGCTCGCCGGGCCGCCGATCACGGAGAGGGGGGAGTCCGAGGTCCGCGACGGTGGTCTCCAGGTTTGTCATCGACTGTCCGGCTCCCTTCCGGTCAGTTGGCTCGGCTGCCCGGCCCGGCTATCCGATGGCGGTCGAGACGCCCAGGGACTGCTCGACGTGGGCAACGATGCCGGTCTGCGGGTCGAAGAATTTCGAGTTGACCGACGTCCAACCGCCGAGGCTGTCGATGGTGAACAGCGTCTCGGGCTTGGGGAAGTGGAACTGCGAGGCCACCGAGGGGAGCACCGGGCGGTAGCCCTGCTGACCCCAGACCTTCTGGCCGGCGGGGGAGAGCAGGTAGCTCACGAACGCCTTGGCCGCAGAGGCCGCCGTCTTGGTCAACGCGATCGGGTTCTCGATGAGGATCGTCTGCGGCGGCGTGATGATGTCCACCGCCTCGCCCTTGCTCTTGGCGTAGAGCGCGTCGTCCTCGTAGTCGAGGAGGACGTCACCCTGGCCCGAGAGGAACGTCTGTAGCGCGGCGCTGGCGCTCGAGGGCTGGGCCACCGCGTTGTGCAGCAGCTGCGAGAGGTACGACTGCGCCTGCGCGGGCGTCTTGCCCTGATGGATCTCGGCGCCGTACGCCGCCATGATGTTCCACTTCGCGCTGCCCGAGCTGAAGACGTTCGGCGTGACGACACCGACGCCCGGCTTTACGAGGTCGGCCCAAGTCTTGATGTGCTTGGGGTTCCCCGGCCGCACGATGAAGCTCACGATGGAGTCGGTCACCATGCCCTTGGTGGCGTTCTTGTCCCACGAGCTCGATACCAGGCCGGCTTTGACGAGCTTGGCCAGGTCCGGCTCGAGCGAGAAGTTGACGACGTCGGCCGGCAGGCCGTCGACCACCGAGGTGGCCTGGGTGCCCGAAGGCCCGAAGGAGGGCGACACCGTCACGCCGGCGCCCCCCTTGGTCTTCGCGAAGTCCTGCGCGAGGACGGTGTAGGCGGGCTTGGGCGTCGAGTAGGCGACGAGGTTGACGGTGCCCCCGGTCTGGGCGCCGGCGGCGGTGGGGAGGGCCAACAGCGCGAGGGGCGCGGCGGCCAGAGAAGCGAGGCAGGCGAGGCCGAGGCCCCAGCCCGGGGCGCGGCGGGAGGGTCCCGAGCGGGCTCCGGGCGTTGAGGGATGCGTGGGTCTCGTGTGCATTAAAGCAATCTAATACACGCGGGTTCCTAAATACAAGTGGATTAGTCAGGAATCCCGCACCAAGCAATCCGGCTTGGACCTTCCGGTGTCGATTTCCCCTGGGGGCGTGAAGGGATTCCTCGGTGACCGACGGGGTCAGTCGGGGTCGCCGAAGTCCTCGTCATCGCCCCCCGGCGGTGAGTTCTGCATCCGCTCGATCCAGCCGCCGAGCCGGCGCCCCAGCTCCTGGACGCCGCCCGCCGCCCGCTCGAGGATGCGCGAGAAGCGCTCCCGGTAGTGCGCCACGGCGTCTTCGAACTCCTTGGACGGCGGCGGCTCCTCCCCCCGCCGCGGGTAGTCGCCGTCGCGGATGCGGTCGTAGGCGCCGGTCTGCACCCACTCCATCAGCTCCTTCACCCGCTTGACCGCGACCGGATGGGTCAGGTTGAGCTCGGACCAGAAGCGGGTGTGGCGCGAGAAGAGATCGTCCTCACTGTCGTAGTCCGCGCACTGCTGGAGGAAGGCGTCGAAGTCCATGCCGGGCACCGACCCGCCCGCAAGCGCCATCAGCACGCGGCAGGGTTGCAGCGGGTCGGCCATGATCAGCGCGGCGGCACGGTCGGCCGAGAGCTCGGCGGCGCGGTGCCACTCGAGAAGTGCCAGGTACATGGCGCGCACCGGCAGGCCCAGCAGCAGCGAGCGCGGCAGCGCGCCCTTCATGAACTGGCTCAGCAGGACGAGGGCGGTCGTGTAGTAGTAGTGCTCCGACAGCACGTGCGCGAGCTCGTGGCCGAGGACGGTCTCGACCTCCTTGTGGTCGAAGGAGCGCAGCATCGAGGAGTTCACGACGACGAGCGGGGTCTTGGCGCCGATCGTCATGGCGTTGATCTCCGGGTCGTTGACGACGTAGAGGTCCGGCGTCGTCTCGAGGTCGATGACCCGCGAGCACCGCACGTACGTCTGGAAGACCTCGGGCACCTGGCCCGGCCCGAGGCGGATGGCGTTGCCCATGACGATCTGACGCAAGCGGCGCTCGTGGCCGAGGTCCGTCAACCGCTTGATCACGGTGTCGAGCAGGGGCACCGAGTGCAGCGCCGAGGTTGCCGCCTTGTCGGCCGGGTGCTCGTAGGCCTTCGGGCTGATCTGCTCGTAGCCACGGACCACTTCGATCGCCACCGGCCTCCCGTCCTCGTATGAAGCCGAATCTAGGTCAGGATGACCCGCCGCGTTCCGCAGGTCGGGTGCGACGCGCCGGACGGGCGGCCGGCGTCAGAGCCGGGCGTTCCAGGCCGCGATCGTCTGGTCGACGTTCGACTGCGCGGAATTCACCGCCTTGTTCGCGGGCACGCCCTGCGTGAACATGGAGATCTCGGCGTTGAGCACGTCGGTGCGGACGTCGGCGTAGGGTCCGATCACCGAACCCGAGGTGGCCGGCGAGTCCACTCCGTTGTTGATCTCGTTGTACGCGACCTTGTAACCGGGATAGGTGGTCCACACGTGTTGGACGGCCGCCGTCTGCGTCGACGACTTGCGCACGGGGATGTAGCCGGTGCCGGCGGCCCAGGTGGCCACGCTCTGGGTGTTCATGAGGTAGGAGACGAACGTCCAGGCCGCCGCCTGCTCGAGGGCGGGCACCTTGTTCGAGATGTACACGCCCCCGCCGCCGGGCTCGATCCCGCCCTTGACCGACGCGCTGTACACCGGGAAGGGCCCGATGCCGAGCTTCACGTTGGAGTACTTCCCTTGGCCGAGCAGCTGGGTGACCGTGCCCAGCGCGGCCGAGGTCTCGATCGTCATGCCGTACTTCCCGCTCCCCATGCCGAAGAGGTTGTCGAACGCGTCGGGCCCGGTCGATGGGTTCGTCGTGGCATCACCCGAGCGCACCAGCTGGCGCAGCTGGCCGAAGATGGAGTCGGCCGCCTTGGTATTGAACACCGCCTTGGTGGCCCGGGCGCTCCGGCCATTCTGGTTGTTCACGAAGAGCTGGTTCGCCGAGGCCAGCCAGGTCTCGAGGTGCCACGGATCGAGCACCAGGCCCATGCCGCTGCCCGCGGCCTTGAGTGCCTTGGCGTCGCTGAGTAGCTGCGGCAGTGTGAGCGGCGGGTTGTTCGGGTTGAGGCCCGCCTTGGTGAACGAGTTCAGGTTGTAGTACACGATGGGCGCCGAGACTGAGAAGGGCATCGCCCACTGCACCCCGTTCACCTTCCAGTAGGCGAGTGGGCGGGCCAGGAAGTCGCTCGTCGCGTATTTGGCCACGTTCATGCACGACTGCACCGGGAGGAACGAGCCGGTGTCGATCGCCTCCTGGGTACGGTCGTCCTCGAGCTGCACGACGTCGGGCAGCTGCCCGTTGCTCAGGCCGGCGGTGTATTTCGTCCAGGTGTCGTCGTAGCCGTTCTGCGTGACGAGCGTCACGTGGACCTTGGACTGCGACGAGTTGAAGGCGCTGGCGATCCCCTGCAGCACTGTGAGGTTGGCCGACGAGGCGGACTCCCAGAACGTGATGTTGACGGTGCCCTGGTGCTTGGCCAGCGCCGCCAGGTTGCAGCTCGGAAGCTTGGTGGCGGCGCCGGCCGGCTCGGCCACGGCCGCGGTGGCGACCGTGGTCGCCGCGATGCCCGAGGTGACGAACAGTGCGGCGGCGGCGAGGCGGAAGCGGAGGCGGAAGCCGAGGCGGAAGCGGAGGCGGAGCGGGCGATGGGTGCGCATGCCCCTTTCGTAGCACCCGGGCGCGGGCGGCCCTGGGCACACGGCCCGCGCTCGCCGGCGCCTCGCGCCTACTTGACCGCTCCTGCGGTGAGGCTGCGCACCAACTGTTTCTGGAAGACCAGGAGCAGAATCACGAGCGGCACGAACGCGATGACGGCGCCGGCCAGCGACACCGGGATCTGCGACACCTGGGAACCCAGGAGCTGTTTCAGCCCGAGCTGCACGGTGTAGAGGGGTGTCGACCCGCCCGTCGACACGAGGGGCCAGAGGTACTGGTTCCACGCGCCGAGGAAGGAGAAGACGGCCAGCGCGGCCAGCGAGGGACGGGCGAGCGGCACGGCGACCCGGGTCATGAAGCGCAGGTGGCCGTAGCCGTCGAGCTGGGCCGCCTCCTGCAGGTCGCGCGGGATCTGAAGGAACGCCTGCCGCATCAGGAAGATGCCGAAGCCCGTGGCCAGGAATGGGACGGACAGGCCTTCGTAGGTGTTGAACCAGTGCAATGACGTGACCGTGTCGAGATTCGTGATGAACGTCACCTCGAGCGGGATCATCAGCGTGGCCAGGCAGACGACGAAGAGCGTGCGCTTCAACGGGAAGCGAAGGAAGGCGAAGGCATAGGCGGCGAGGATCGACGTCACCAGCTGCCCGACCACGATGATCGCCGTCATGATGGCCGAGGTGGCCATGTACTTGGACATCGAGCCCGACGTCCACGCCGTGACGTAGTGACCCCACTGCGGATTGGTGGGGAAGAGCGGGGGCGGCTGGTGCACCAGCTGGTCGGGCGCGAGCAGCGAGTTGACGATCGTGACGTAGATCGGGAACAGGATGATGATGGCGAACGCCGTCAGCAGCGCATAGCTCCCCAAGGTGCGCAGCCGGCGGCGTGCCCGGCGCGGCGGCCCGGGGTCGGATGCGACCGCCTCCGGTGGCTCCGGCGGTGACGCCTCGTGCGGCGGCTCCAGGTCCGTCACGACGAACGCCCCGCGATTCCGCTCAGCGGGCATAGCTCACCCTTCGCTCCAGGAACCGCATCTGCAGCAGCGTCATGCCGAGCGTGATGAGGAAGAGCACCGTCGCCATCACGGCGGCCGCGCCGGTGTTGTTTCCGAGTGCCGGCGAATTCGTGTTGACGATGTTGTAGATGAGTACGTTCGTGTGCAGGCGGACCGCGTTCATGGGCCCGATGAGGATGTCGATCGCCCCGAAGGCCTGCATGGCGTAGATCGTGCTGACGACGACGGCGAAGAAGATGGTGGGGGAGAGGAGCGGCACCGTCATGCGCCAGAACCGCGTCCACGCGTTGGCGCCGTCGATGCGCGCCGCCTCCAGCAACTCGTCCGGCACCGACTGCAGCCCGGCCAGCATGATGATGAACGCCAGCCCGAGGAACTGCCAGATCGTGATGATCGCGACCGCAGGCAGCGCCCACGTCGTGCTCTCGAGCGCGGGAGGGTTCGGGTTGATGCCGAGCCAGGGGAGCAGGCCGACGACCGGATTGAGCAGCGTGCCGAAGACCACCGACGCCACCGCCACCGACGAGACCACCGTCGAGGAGAAGATCAGCCGGTAGATCGCCATGCCCCGCAGCCTGCGGTGGGCTGCGACGGCCAGGGCCAGCCCGAGGATCAGGCTGATCGGGATCACGAGCACCACGAAGATCAGCGTGGTGACGAGGCTCTGGGTGAACTGCGTCGACGTCAGCGTCTGGCCGATCTGGTGCAGCCCGACGTAGTGCTGCGGGAGGCCGGGGACCGGCGGCGTCTCGTACAGCATCAGCTTGAAGTTGCGGAAGAAGGGATAGAAGGCGAAGACGCCGAACAGCACGAGCGCGGGCACGAGCAGCCCGTACGCGAGCAGCGCCTCCTTGCGGCGTCGTGTGCGCAGCCCGTGCCGCGGCTCCGGCGCTGCCGCGCCGTCCGCCCCACCTCCGGCCGGCCCTGCCACCCCGCCGACGCCGGCGGCCATCGTCGTCACGGCGGCCCCAACCGTTCCCCGCTCGCCGCGTCGAAGAGGTGGTACGCCTGGGGGTCCGCCGCCACGGCGATGCGTACGGACTCACCGATCGCCGGCTTCGGTGCCGCGGCACCCTGGCGCACGATGAGCCGCGTGCCAGTCTCGGTCGTGCAGATCACGTGGGTCTCGGCGCCGAGCAGCTCGACGATGACGACGCTCGCCCCGATCGATCCGTCGGGGCTGAGATGCACGGCCTCGGGCCGCAGGCCGAGCACGACGTCGGGGCCGGCGCCCCGCACCACGTCGGCCACCTCGGCGGGCAGCGGGACCGAGGCGCCGGGGAACGCCACGCACAGCGTGCCCCGCCCCGTGCCACTGACGTCGGGCCCCGTCCCCGACGGGCCGCTCTCCACCAGCATCCCCTCGATCAGGTTCATGCCGGGGCTCCCGAGGAACGCCGCCACGAACGTGTTCGCCGGCCGGTTGTACAGCGACTCGGGCGATGCGACCTGCTGCAGCGTCCCTTCGCTCATGACGGCGATGCGGTGGCCCATCGTCATCGCCTCGACCTGGTCGTGCGTCACGTAGAGCGTCGTCGTCGAGAGCCGCGACTGCAGCTCGACGATGTCGGCCCGCGTCTGGACGCGCAGCGCGGCGTCGAGGTTCGAGAGCGGCTCGTCCATCAAGAAGACGAGCGGCTCTCGCACGATGGCCCGTGCGAGCGCCACCCGCTGGCGCTGGCCGCCCGAGAGCTGCGCCGGCTTGCGCCCGAGCAGTGCACTGAGGCCGAGCGTGTCCGCCGCCCGCTTCACCTTGGCGGCGCGCTCCTCCTTGCCCGCGCCGCGCTGGCGGAGCGGGAACTCGATGTTCTTCGCCACCGTCAGGTGCGGGTACAGCGCGTAGCTCTGGAAGACCATGGCGACGTCGCGGTCCTTGGGGTCGACGTCGTTGACGACGCGCTCGCCGATGCTCACCATGCCCCCGGTGAGCTCCTCGAGGCCGGCCACGAGCCGCAACGCCGTCGTCTTGCCGCACCCCGACGGCCCGAGGAGCACGAGCAGTTCGCCGTCGGGCACCGACAGGGTCAGGTCGTCGACCGCGACCGTCTCGCCGAAGCGCTTGGTGACCCCCTCGAAGTTGACCTGTGCCAACGTGCTCCTTCGCGCTGCGGCGCCACTTCGGACTGCTCAACCGTCTGCCGCACGGTAGTTGGGCCGACCGGCGCCGGCACGGCCTCGCCTCTTCCCAACTCCGGTTGTCATCGGTACGGACATGCCCCCTCCGAGCAGGACCGGCGAAGCAGTTTCATCAGCACCTACGCGAAAACCTGCTCGCTTCACCGGAGGTGCGCAGCACGCCTTGCTCAGATCGCGCTGCTGCGCAAAGCGTCCTGCTCACTTCGCTCCGCTCGAGCAGAAATCCGCGTAAGCAGTTTCAAACTGACCGCCGCCGCCTCAGCAGGCTCGCCAAACCCCTCAGAACTCCCCGGACCGGACAGCAAGCGACCCTCAGTTCGCCGGGATCCTCCACCCCATCGACTCGGCGATCTCCTTGCAGGTCGGGCACAGGCCGTAGCGCTTCGGGTCGCGCCCGGGCACCCACTCCTTGCCGCACAGGGCCCGGACCGGAACGGCGTTCACGATCCCCTCGACGACGCTCGGCCCCGCCGAGACGAACCCCCCGGCCTTCTCGCCCTCTTTCGGGGTGTAGCCCTCCAGCACGATGTGGGACATCCGGTCGTGGTCGCCGTCGTCCAGGTCGGGCCGGGGCCGCGACGGCGCCAGCGTGGTCCCGCCCTCACCCTCGGGGGACATCGATGCCTTTGGCGCGCTGAAGGTCCGGACCATGTCCCTAGGCTAGATCCCTTCTCTTTTGAGGCTCCGGGCAACGCCCCGCCGTGCCACCGGACTCCCAAAAGGGGGGCCCTCACCTGGTCTTCCGGCCCGGGAACAACCCTCCCCCGGAAATGGTTGACCAGTCAAAGGAATTCGTGCTTACGCCATTACGTGAGGACGGACCGACCAGAAAGAAAGAGCCATGACGAACGAGAATGTGACACTCCCATTGCTCCCCCTCACGTCCGGGGTGGTGCTGCCGGGGATGGTGTTCACCATGGCGCTCGAGTCCGACGAGGCCCGTGCCGCCGTGGAGTCCGCCCGCTCGGCCGGCGGACGCCTGCTGCTCGTACCCCACATCGACGGCCGTTTTGCCAGCGTCGGGGTCGTCGCCGAGGTCATGGAGGAGGGTGAGCTGCCCGGCGGGCTGAACGCCGTCGCCATCCGGGGCGACCACCGCGCCACCATCGGGACCGGGGTGCCCGGGACCGGCAACGCCCTCTGGGTGGAGGCCGAGCCCATCGCCGAGCCCGAGGCCACGCCGGCCGCGCAGGAGCTGGCCCGGGAGTACCGCGCCGTGCTCGAGAACATCCTCCACACCCGCGGCGCCGGCCGCATCGCGGCCTCGTTGCGAGACATCTCGGAGCCGAGCAACCTCGCCGACGTGGCGGGCTACTCACCCGACCTCTCGTTGAGCCAGAAGGTCGAAGTGCTCGAGACGATCGACATCGAGGCGCGGCTGCGCCTCGTCCTCGGCTGGGCACGCGACACCCTGGCCGACCTCGCCCTGCGCGAGAAGATCAAGACCGACGTCGAAGAGGGCATGGAGAAGACGCAGCGCGAGTTCCTCTTGCGCCGCCAGCTCGATGCCATCCGCAAGGAGCTCAACGAGCTCAGCGGCGACAAGGACGGCGAGGACCCCGACGATTACCGGGCCAAGCTCGAGGCCGCCGACCTCCCCGAGGACGTCCGCAAGGCCGTCGAGCGCGAGGTCGACAAGCTCGAGCGCACGAGCGACCAGAGCCCGGAGACGGGCTGGATCCGCACGTGGCTCGACACCGTGTTCGAGGTCCCCTGGGGCGTCGAGTCCGAGGACCGTCTCGAGATCTCCGAGGCCTCGGACATCCTCGAGGCCGACCACGACGGGTTGGAGGACGTCAAGGAGCGCATCCTCGAGCACTTGGCCGTTCGCAAGCTCCAGGCCGAGCGCGGGCTCGCGCCCGTCGACGGGCGCGGCTCCGGTGCGATCCTGGCGTTGGTCGGCCCTCCGGGTGTCGGCAAGACGTCGCTCGGTGAGTCCGTGGCCCGCGCACTCGGACGCAAGTTCGTGCGTGTCTCGTTGGGTGGTATCCGCGACGAGGCCGAGATCCGTGGGCACCGCCGCACCTACGTCGGCGCACAGGCGGGCCGCCTGGTCCGCGCGCTACGTGAGGCCGGGACCATGAACCCGGTCATCGTGCTCGACGAGGTCGACAAGATCGGGACCGACTACCGGGGCGACCCCTCCTCGGCGTTGCTCGAGGTGCTCGACCCGGCCCAGAACCACACGTTCCGTGACCACTACCTCGAGGTCGACCTTGACCTGTCGCGGGTGTTGTTCATCGCGACGGCGAACGTAAGCGAGACGATCCCCGGCCCACTGCTCGACCGCATGGAGGTCATCCGCATCGACGGGTACACCGAGTCCGAGAAGATCTCCATCGCCAAGCACCACCTCATCCGGCGCCAGCTCACCCGGGCGGCATTGCGTGAGGACGAGGTGGAGCTCGACGACGAGGTGCTCCGCGCCATCGTGGCCGACTACACCCGGGAAGCGGGCGTGCGGAACCTCGAGCGCGAGATCGGCAAGCTGTTGCGCAAGGTGGCGACGAAGCTCGCCTCCGGTGAACGCACGGCGCCGGTCGTCGTCGGCAAGGACGACGTGCGGGGCTGGTTGGGCCGTCCGCACTTCTTCTTCGAGGCGGCGGACCGCACCAGCGTGCCCGGCGTGGTCACAGGCCTGGCCGTGACCGGCGCCGGCGGCGACGTCCTCTTCGTCGAGGCGAGTGTCTCCGACGGGCCCGAGGGTCTCACGTTGACCGGCCAGCTGGGGGACGTCATGAAGGAATCGGCGGAGATCGCCCTCTCCTACGTGCGCTCGCACGCTGAGGAACTCGGGATCGACGCCGGTGCCTTCACCGGCAAGCGCTTCCACGTGCACGTCCCCGCCGGGGCCGTGCCCAAGGACGGGCCTTCGGCCGGCGTCACCATGACGACGGCGCTCGTGAGCCTGTTGCGTGACGTCCCGGTGCGCTCGGCCGTCGGCATGACCGGTGAGGTCACGCTGCAGGGACGGGTGTTGGCTATCGGCGGCGTCAAGCAGAAGGTGCTCGCCGCGCACCGGGCCGGGCTGACCGAGGTCGTCCTGCCCGAGCGCAATGGTCCTGACCTCGAGGACGTCCCCGAGGAGGTCCTCGAGGTCATGACGTTCCACCTGGCCGCCACGATCGCCGACGTGCTCACCCCGGCTCTGTCCGGGGCGGGCGCAGCGGCGCCGGCGGCCCGGG